>NZ_JBBDSR010000065.1:91279-112515 GCF_040904845.1 Marinobacter sp.
CAGCCAGAGCCATCCGGTCGCCCCGGAGCGAAGGCGTCGGCACCACCGTTGGTCACCAGTGAAGTTGAGGAAGATACCGCGCGGCGGGAAAGTGCTCCCAAAGGCACCGGGCAACCGCTCGCGGGTGCTAATCGCCCCGAAGCGCGGGAAGTGATCGTGATCAATGTGTTGGCTCGCAAGGGTGAAGATTTCAAGGGTACGGCCCTGAAAGACCTGTTTGAAGCCTGCGGGCTCGAACAGGGCGATATGGACATCTACCATCGCCACGAACAGTCAGACACCAGCAGCCCAGTGCAGTTCAGTGTGGCCAGTGCGGTGGAACCCGGCACCTTTCGCCCCCAGGATATGCCCAAGCTGTCAACGCCGGGCATCAGCTTTTTCATGAGTCTGCCGGGGCCGTCCAATGCGCTTCAGGCGTTCGAGTTTATGGTGGAAACCGCGCAATGTGTGGTGCGCAATCTGGGCGGTGAACTCAAAGACGAACGCCGCAGCGTGATGACGCCTCAAACGGTTGAACATTGCCGGCAGCGCATCCGGGAATTCGACCGTAAGCAGCGGTCGAAACGGCCCCATGAGTAAAACAGACCGATCCGCAGCCGAGCGGATTCAGGAATTACGACAGGTCATCGACGATCACAACTACCGGTACTACGTTCTTGATGAGCCGCAAGTGCCGGACGCGGAATATGACCGGCTATTCCGGGAACTGCAGGACCTGGAGACCAGCCACCCAGACCTGGTTACCGATGAATCACCGACCCGTCGGGTAGGGGCCTACGCCGAAACCAGTTTTGCGGAAGTGATTCACCGCATTCCCATGCTGTCGCTGGACAACGCCTTCAGTGAAGACGAGTTGCGCGACTTTGATCGCCGCATACACGATCGCCTGAAAGCGGACGATCCTGTTGAGTACGTGTGCGAGCCGAAGCTCGATGGGCTGGCGGTCAGCCTACACTACGAACAGGGTGTACTGACCCGCGCCGCAACCCGTGGCGACGGCTATGCCGGAGAGGACATCACCGCCAATATCCGCACCATACCGTCAGTTCCACTGAAGCTCCGTGGTGAGGATGTGCCCGACCTGGTCGAGGTGCGGGGGGAGGTGTACATGCTCCGTGCCGGCTTTGAAAAACTGAATCAGACCCTCGCCAATAAAGGCGATAAAACCTTCGTAAACCCGCGCAACGCCGCTGCCGGAAGCCTCAGGCAGAAAAAGCCGACAGTGACCGCTCGCCGGCCGCTGGAAATGTGTGCCTACAGCGTCGCGCTCACCGACGACACCCAACTGCCCGATACCCACTGGGATTGCCTTCAGCAGGTGCAAGAGTGGGGGTTCCGGATTAACCCTGAAATGCGCAAGGCCGGGGGGGTCGATGCCTGCCTCCAGGCGTATCAGGATCTGATGGAGAAACGTGGGGAGCTGCCCTACGAGATAGACGGTATTGTTTTCAAGGTAAACCGGCTCGAGTTGCAGCAGGCGCTCGGGTTCGTGTCGCGGGCTCCGCGCTGGGCCATCGCGCACAAGTTCCCGGCGCAGGAAGAATTGACAGTTGTCGAAGACGTGGAGTTTCAGGTGGGTCGCACCGGCGCGGTGACTCCGGTGGCGCGTCTTAAGCCCGTTTTTGTCGGCGGCGTCACAGTCAGCAATGCCACTTTGCACAATATGGATGAGATTCACCGGCTGGATGTGCGCATTGGCGATACCGTGTTCATCCGCCGGGCCGGCGATGTGATTCCTCAGGTCATCAAAGTGGTGCTCGAAAAGCGCCCGGGCAATGCCCGGGAAATTCTGCTTCCGAACACCTGCCCGGTGTGCGATTCCGATGTGGTGCAGATTGAGGGCGAAGTCGCGGCGCGTTGTTCCGGCGGCCTGTTCTGCCCAGCCCAACGCAAAGAAGCCATTCGTCATTATGGCTCTCGTAAGGCTCTGGATATCGAAGGCCTCGGGGATAAGTGGATCGATATTCTGGTGGACCGGGAAATGGTGCACACCGTGGCCGACCTGTATCGCCTGACCCGAGAGGATCTGATCGGGCTTGAGCGCATGGGGGACAAGTCTGCGAGCAACCTGATTGCCGCGATTGATAAGTCTCGGCGTCCAGTACTCTGGCGCTTCATTTATGCGCTGGGGATCCGTGAAGTGGGTGAAGCAACCGCCAAGGCGCTGGCAAGCAATTTCGGAACATTGGAAGCCATCGCAGAGGCCGATGAAGAGACCCTTCAGCAAGTGCCGGATGTCGGGCCCATAGTCGCTGGCCATATTCGCAGTTTTTTTGAGCAGCCCCACAATCAGGAAACCCTGGAAGCTCTCCGCCTGGAAGGTGTTGAGTGGCAAGCCGAAGAAATCACAGCCGCCGCCAGACCTTTAAAAGATGAGACCTGGGTGCTTACCGGGGCGCTCTCCAGTATGACCCGGGATGAGGCAAAAGCACGGCTGGAACAGCTTGGTGCCAAAGTGGCTGGCAGCGTTTCCAAAAAAACAAGCTGCGTGGTCGCCGGCGAAGCGGCCGGGTCAAAACTGACCAAAGCGGAATCCCTCGGCGTTCGGGTTTTGGACGACGCCGGCTTTAAAGCGTTTCTCGAATCCCACTGAGGATTGCCAATCGGGCCGGGTAGCGGTGGTAGCTTAGCCGGCCTGCGAATCTGAGAACTCGCGCAGATCCCCCCATGGATAAATTGATTACCATGGCGTTGTTCTGTAACGGTGTGTAAAGCCCTCCCTATCAGTTGCTTGCTCACCAATAATAACAACGCTTTGAAACGGACTTTTCCATGCGCGCCGATTCGCTACCACGTATTGCTTCCCGATACGGTTTTTACAGTCTGCTGGTTGTAGTCGCCCTGACCGCTTCCGGATGCAAGACCGACACCGGGCCAGATGATCCGACGGTTCTCGGTGATCCCCCTTCTGAGGCCTATCTCGGCGTTGAATATTATTACAACTTCGGTGCCTATGGCGGGGAAGACCTTCTGGACTTCTCACTGACCAATGCGCCGTCGTGGCTGGGACTGGAAGGCACCAGCAACAAGGCCCGGCCGGGCATTATCATGCGGGGTGTTCCGGGCCTGAGTGGCGGCGGCCGTGGTGATGCCGACCTGGGCCAGAGTGAAAACATCAACCTGCTGACAACCGATGGCAGTAGTGCCGGGGTTCTGTCGTTCGATATTGAAGTGGAGCGTAATCCACTGTCACTCGATGCTGACGATTTTGCCGAAGGCAAGGCGTCGGACGATCCGGAATCCGGTGATAACCGTTGTGAAGCCCCCACACTGAATGCCGAAGGGGAACATACCTACGAAGCCAACGAATTCGCGGAAGACGGCACGGTCAGCGGTACCGAAACGCGAACATCACAGACCACCCCGGTGCTGGTGAAAGTGTTGCTGGAGCAGCCGTCGGTTACGCGCATCGCCGTTGCCTTTGAGCTGTCTTCGGACTTTGATCCGAATGGCTGTGATCAAGGCTTTACTCCTGAGCACCAGCGGTGTGAAGAGGGCGATTCCAATCGCGACGACGCGATCATTGGCCGGGATATCGTTGCGTTCGGCAGTAACAGTGAGCAGTGGTTGGGGGTGCCAGACTACCTGGAGTATCAGGAGGACGAGGACGGAGTCGTCTCCCAGGGCGTCGTGACCCTTGAGCCGGGTATCACCGAATGTTACATCCGCCTGGAAGTGGTGGATGACACCATCCCGGAGCCTTCAGAATCGCTCCGCATAACGCTGACGGAGATCCGTAGTGGTCTTGCGGCCCTCGGGCCTTCCGATACCGAGGTCCGTGCCACCCTGGTTATCGACGACAATGAACCGGTTGTCCGGCTTGAAACTCTCGAGGGCCGCCAGCGCGATGCCGTGAGCGTTGGCGAAGCCCGGGAATTTGTCGCCGTTTTGAGCGGAGATCGTGGCCGCCAGACCATTCTTGCCCGCCTGGCTGACGGCGAGGACTCTGTGGCAAAGGAAGGGGATTACGTCATCGAGACCCCGGTCGGTGAGGATAACTGGGAAGAGAACAGCACACTGGCGTTCCCCGAGGGAACCAACCGAGTACGCTTTCGCGTCGCGATTCCCGACGACTACACCAACCCTGAGCTGGACGACCGCTTCCTGCTGCTCGAACCGGATCAACAGTTCCAGGCTGGGCGTGAGAATTATGCCGGCACCGCAGCGGATGGGGATCTGAGGGTCAACATCAATGAACTCGTGACGCCCCTGGTGCTGAATGACGGCGATGGTTTTGTTGCCACCGACATCTCGCTGGGGCATGAGGGCCGGTTGTTTGTTGCGGGTTATGACGGGCAGGCCAATGATCAGGTGTTGGTGAGGATCTTTGACCAGAAAGGCAACTTGCTGCAGGAAGTTGCCGTGTCTGACAGCGCTGTAGAATTGCAGAACCCGGACCCGGTGATCGATTTTGTTCAGCGGGAGGAAACCGAGGGCAGCAACCGGGTGGATCGTTTCGAGTTTGCGGTCGCCTACACCGCCACCGAAGAAATCCCGGACCAGACGTCCAACGGCGGCGAGGACGTGGTGGCAGGGCTGTACTGGTTTGACGAGGCCCAGCCTGCGGGAAACGAATACGTTGAAGTCTGGACACTCCGCACCGGCACGTCCGGGGATGACATTCCCCGCTGGGTGGGTGTCAACAGTGACAGTGGCGCGGTGATTGTGGCCGGTGAAACCTCCGGCAGCTGGCCGGGCACCACGCGTGGCGGTGAATCTGACAGCTTCCTTCAAAGGATAGACACAACACGGGATGCCAATGACAGGGTGCCGGAGATTGCGTGGACACGCCAGGTAGGTTCAAGTGAAAATGACTCGGTAGTGTCTGGTAGCACGAGCAGTGCCAGCCCCTACCTGTTTGGACGCACAACCGGAGCTATTGGTGGCAATGCCCAGCTTGGAGGTGACGATGCTTTCTTCTACAACGCCTCCAGCGCGGACAGCACCCTGACCGTTTATCAACGCGGTACCGACAGCGACGAAACTGTTACCGACGGCCTGTTTGCTTTTAGCAATATCTGGCTCTTGGGTAACAGCAACCAGCGTTATTCGGTCGGCCGGAAGGATGACGAAGATAATACGCTGGAGTCTGACTCGCTGACCCACAAGAGCGGCTTCCTACTGGGCTATTCGTTTTCCGGGAAGATTAACAAAGCGTTTTCCTTTGGTAGTGATGATCGCAACCACCCGGATACGTTCACGTCTTTACTGGCCTTTGACGATGGTCTGGTGGCCGGCGGGTGGAGCCAGGGGGCCTTTGCGCAGGCGTCCGAGAACAGCGGCACCACACAACCAGTTCTGGGGCGGCTGGACCCGGCGAAGAACATCGAGGCAGAGGACGACGAGGACGGTGAAAGCAGAGAGATCGAGATTGTCAGTGAACTATGGCGTGTCCAGGCGGATATGGGCGGTGCGGAAATTCGCGCTCTGGCCAACTACCGGGATGATGAAATCGTGACGCTGGTGCGGGACGAAGTTGGCGGGAACGAGGAGTGGACAATCCTTCTGTTTTCCGCCGAGGGCTCCCAGCTAAACTAGACCGACCCCTGTTGGCGGCCCGCGTTGGCGTACAACTTGAGATAGTCGGTGCTGGTGACCACGCCCGTGGGTTGGCCTTTCTTGTCGATCACCAACGCGGCGTTCAGCTGATGGGCGAGCATTAAGCGGGCAAGCTGGTGGGCGTCTGTTTCCGGAGACGCGGTCAGGAAAGCCGGAAGCTCGATGTGGGTCATGCTCTGGCTTTCCGGGTTGGCTTTATGGGCGTGCAGCCAGCTTAACAGCCAGCGCAGGTCAATCAGCCCGGCGACATTGTCCTGCGCGGTGATCACCAGATGATGCACGCCATGTTCATCCATTGTGGACAGTGCCTCTGCAATGGTCGAAATCGCCGGTAATGAGTAAAGCGCCGGCGTGCACAGGGTGGAAACTGGCAAATAGCTGCGTTCTTCCCTGGGTTCTACCGAGGCAGTCGCGCCATACTCTTCCAACGCCCGTTGATGGCTTGAGGAATAGCCGGCTTGCTGATACTCGGCGTCTGTCACATCACTGTGCCCGGTGTTGATTCGTTGCGACTCGCTCATTTCAGTCACATCACCCACCCGCCGACCCCGGAATATTTCCGGTAGCCGCGTGCCGACAGGTCTGCCGGGCTCACTGACAAAAATAGCCATCGATTGACTCCAGAATCTGATCGTCCTTCAGAGGGTATCGGCAGCAAATCCGCCTTCTTCAGTTTAATTATCAATCCGTGCTGGTGAGTGCGGGTTTGAAACACCGGCCGGGCTGAACCCGCCGCACCAGTGACGCCGGCAGACAGGCTGGCTCGTCCGTGAGGATGTCTGCAAGATACTCGGCAAGCAATGGCGCGTAGGTTAGCCCCTTGCTTCCCAGCCCGGTCAGCAGGAACAGGTTGTTGAGGCTGGAATTGGCTATGTCAGGCAGCTCGCCGGCCACGGGCTGGTAATCGTAGGTTGTGCAGCGGAAACAGACCCGCCCGTTCAGCGTGTTCGGGTGGCTTTCGTGCTCATCGGGCCTGCGCCAGATAGCAGGAACCATGGCATTGAGCTCTTTCACGTTTTCCTGGTGGCTTTGCAGGCTTACATCGGGTGAGTCGTCATGCAGGTCAAAGGTGGCCCCTGTCACTGCCAAGCCGTTGCAGACTGGGTTGATGTAGCGCAGGCCGCACACCACCGCTGACGGCGAATTCACCAGGTTGTCAGGAAGGTGGCTGACCTGGCCGCGAATGGTTTTGAAGCGGAAATGCCCGTGTTCTCCGGCAATGGGGATCAGGGTCGGCGTCTGATGGCCACCACAGAGGACGACCCGGTCCGCTTCTATCGATCGCTGCTCTGCCACTATTTGCCAGCTTTCACCGGACTGGCTGAGGCGGTCCACCCGGGTGGAATACAGGGTGGTGATCCGCGGATGCCGAGTCAGGGTGTGACACAGAGCAGAAGGCTGCAGCCAGCCGCAGCGTGAAAACCACAGGCCGCCGTGTTCAACACGGATGCCGACCAGCCGGCTTGCGGTGGCTGCATCCACTGGCTCCACGATTTCATGCGGGTACCGGGTTCGCTGCACAAAGCGCTGCTGTCGGTTACGTTCTTTTTCCTCACTGGCGACTTGCAACAGACCCGTCGGATGCCAGGCGTCACCCTGGAACCGACCGTAGAATCGCTGGCTGAACAGCAAGGCCGATAGCGCTAACTGGGTCTGGGCGTTGAATTCAATGCCGAGCTTGGCGTAGAGCGCGCCCTGAAGATTCCCCGATGCCCCGGCTGCCGGGCCGTCAGCGCTGTCAATGAGCGTGACCTGAACGCCTCGTTCCGCGAGGTTCCTTGCAAGCAGGCAGCCTGCGACACCGGCACCGATGATCGTAACGGAGGCCGGTTGGGCGGGAACTGACTGAGCCGGGCAGGGGGCAGTTGATGGGGGCAGCTCCCCCCGGAGCGTGCCCCCTGTGGCACCCAAGCTGGCAAGGGACCAGGCATCGGCCTTGAACGTCAGCTCCCTCCGGGCATCAAGCACCTCGCCAAAATAGAGCGTCAGCCGGACTCGACCCTCATCAAGAAGAATACGGTGAGCGCCGGAGACCAGGGGAGGGTAGTGTGCAAGTAACTGTTCGGCGAGCTCGGAAAGCTCGGGCCAGACCGCTAACGCGCGTTGGAGGTCGTTACGAGTCAGCGGATGAGGCTCCACGGAGACGAAATGCATTCGGCTGTTGTTGTTCCGGCTGTTGTTACGCCACGTCTGCCAGGCCGCCAGGAAGTTCAGCCCGGTGCCAAAACCGGTTTCGCCAATAACGAAAGACGCATCCTCAGCGAGCGCGGCGAAGCGCTCGGGCAGGCGGTTGGGCCGGATAAAGACAGAGCGGGACTCATCCAGCCCGTTCTCCCGGCTAAAATACACCTCGCCGAAGGCCTTTGATTCGGGAACCCCGTCGCGCCAGACAAGGTCGGCAGGTTCAACAGCAGGGGCGTTATTTCGGCGAGTCATCAATCGGCGGTCTGGCCGTTGGGTTCAATAATGCGCATGCGCTCGACGATGACGGGTTGCTGCGGAACATCGCCCATGCCACCGGAGTAACCGGTCGGTTTGGCCGCGATGGCGTCCACCACGCCCATCCCTGATGTGACCTGGCCGAACACCGCGTAGCCCCATTTCTTCGGGTTATCTGTGGTGTCGAGGTAGCTGTTATCAACCAGGTTGATGAAAAACTGGGACGTTGCGGAGTGGGGCTGGCTAGTCCTGGCCATGGCGATGCTGCCGCGGAGATTCTTCAGGGTGGAGCTGCCCTCGTTGGGGATGGATGCGCTGGTGTCCTTGCGTTCAAGATCCCGGTCAAATCCGCCGGTCTGAATCATGAAGCCGGCAATAACCCGGTGAAAAACGGTCCCGTCATAGAAACCATTGCGGACGTAGTCAAGAAAGTTTTCAACGGTCTCAGGGGCAACATCGGGCCTGAGGCGCAATTCGATAACACCTTCGGTGGTTTCCATGCGCACCTGCGGCAGTTCCCTGTTGGATTCATCCGCACTCGCTGGCTGGATGGCAATGAGCGACACCAGCAGTAACAGGAAGACCTGAATCACAGAAACCCACCGTTTTACGGTATTTGTCATTTGAATCGGGTGCACCGTGTTAGCTCCATGGGTAATCCCTGCAATACTGCAGTGGGGTAAAGGGTCAGTCGGGATGTTAGCAGAAATCACGCCGATAACGCGGATTGTTCAGGCGCTAGCAAGGATCGTGCGGTCCGATGCGCCGGTCTGCTCTCCGTGGGCCCCGTACAGTTTTTGCTGGCGGCTGGCACCCCGAAAGATATCGGTCAGCCTGGAGAGGCGTTTTTGCAGGTGGCTGATAACGCGACCATTGTTGCGGTTCAGCTCCTGGCAGAAGGTCAGGCGTTCGTTGGCTTCCGCCCACAGCCCGGACAGTTCGGCCAACCCGGCGCTGCGAATAAACCGTGAAGCCGCACCGCTTTCAGGGCGATAGCCCATGGCAACGAGCTGGTGAATCTTCTGCTTGGCCCGGCCACGGATCTGATCCAGGAGGGTGTTTTTATCCGCAGTCAGGGTTTGAAGCGCGTGCATGTCTGAGGAGGCAAGGCAGGATTTTTCCTGCTCCAGAATATCCGCCAGGGTATGGAGCTGGCGGATATCCTCGGAAAGAAGGTCTTTCAGTTCATCAATTGCGGCCATGATTTACTCACCCGAATATGCTTTCATCCATATCAAGCATTTTCTGGGCCAGTTTCTCAGCATCAATTTTGTAGGAACCGTCGGCAAGCGCCGTGCGGATCTGTTCAATTCTGTCATCGTCCATTTCAGGGTAATCACCCAGTTTTTGCTCAAGCTGCTTCAGGTTTTTGGCCTGATTGCTCAGATTCACGTTGTCTCCGCGGGGACTCTGGGCCTTGGCCTGTTCGGGGGCCGCGGACTGGCTGGGCTGCGTTGCCGCAGACTTGTCGCCCGTGGTTTTCTGGGTGTTGACCTGGCCGGGGCCAATTCCATTTAAGTCAACTGACATAACGATACCTGCTTACCTGGTTAACTGTACAACGACAGTGTTCGCGAATTTTATACCTGTATAACGGCGGGCGGGCTAAAAGCTTTAGCAATTTTTTACAGACCAATAATGACAAATCTGTCAGATTTCTTTATTGGCCGGCAATGCATTGCCGGGTGCGGTAAAAGCGCGCCGCCGTGTTGCCGATTTCGACGGTTACATCGGTATTTCCACTTGCCCGGGCGCGGTGACCCGCGCTTTGACGGTGCGTGATGAGGACAGATTTTCAATCAGTACCTGATCCCCCACGGCAGCGTCGGCCATGGCCTTGCCACGGGAATTGACGGCAAAGCTGCCCCTGCGCGCGGTAATAATAACATGGTCGCCCCGGGCCACCGCTGCCGGTGCTGTTAACAGGTTGGGGGTCATCATGGTGCCGGCGTTGATGCCACGGCGCATTTCCATGCCGATCAACTGCTCGGGGTCTGTGATCACCCCGCGACGAGTGGCATTGACGGTTACCGATTCCGCTTTGATCATACCCCCGGTTATCCGTTCGCCCCGGGTCAGGGCGCGAGCGGCAACCATACCATCACCCGTAATGGTCACCGAGGCACCGAGGAACATCCGCCAGGGTCGCTCACCGCTGCACGACACCTCCAGTGTCGGCTGGGTGGTTTTCCAGGGGTCGCCACTGAAACTGACGGCCAGCGGCGTGTTACACGCGGCAAGGGCGAGACGGCTGTCGAGCGGGCCGGTTTTGTGGGAGACCTCAAAGCCACGATCTGCCTGCTGGCTGGCGAAATCATCGAGAAACAACCCCGCTGCGTGCTCGATCTGTGCAGCCGTGGATTCCGCCCCCTGCAGGAGCGGGGAGCCGGTCATGAGTAATGTAGCAACTAAAATCGTGGTGCGCATACGCAGCCGTTTATCCTATGCTGTCGGTAACGAGGCGAAAATCCCCGGAGCGCCTAAAGATTCCGGGATTCAGCCGTTAACCGTGTTTAGCGAGTCAAAAAGTCGGCGGAAAATAGTATTTCTGCCAATACTTGCAGTAAAAAGCAAAATGTGTGCCGGCATAAGCGGGCAGATTCGGGAGAGGCGTAATGGCAGGGGTACTCGATAATGTTAATCAGCGAACTCAGTTGGTCGGGCAGAACCGGCTGGAGTTGTTGCTGTTTCGTCTTCGTGGTCGTCAGATGTATGGCATCAATGTGTTCAAGGTCAAAGAGGTCTTGCAGTGCCCGAAACTGTCATCGATTCCTAACAGCCGGAGCATGGTGCGTGGCGTCGCGCATATAAGAGGGGAAACGATTCCCATCATCGACCTTGCCATGTCGATCCGGCTTCCCGGCATAACTCAGGAAGAGCTGGCTACCAGCTTTGTCATTATCGCTGAATACAACCGGAAAACTCAGGGCTTCCTGGTGGCCGGGGTGGACCGGATCGTTAATATGAACTGGGAAGATATCCTGCCGCCGCCCAAAGGCGCAGGCAATGAATTGTATCTGACAGCCGTCACAAATATTGACGACAAGCTGGTTGAAATCATCGATGTAGAAAAGATTCTTGCAGAAGTTTCTCCGCTTAGAGATGATGTCACCGACGAGCTTCGTGCCAAAAGTGCCGAACGTGCGCCTGGGCATCTCCCAGTGCTGGTGGTGGATGACTCCTCGGTGGCCCGGCGGCAGATTGAGCGTTGCCTGAGTGCGATCGGGATGGAGGTTGTCACAAAAGAGGATGGCAAGCAGGCGCTGGACTACCTGAAAGAGATTACCAGCGACGGCTCAACGGCGAATGATCACCTGTCATTGATCATTTCCGATGTGGAAATGCCGGAGATGGACGGCTATACACTGGTTACCCGTTGCAAAAGCGATCCCGCTCTTCGGGACACCTATATCATGCTGCATACGTCTCTTAGCGGCGTGTTCAACACCGCGATGGTGAAGAAGGTGGGGGCCGATGAATTTATGGCGAAGTTCAGTGCCGACGAGCTGGTCGAGAAAGTGATGGAGATTATCGACAGGGAGTGAGCTACCTCGCTATGATCCATGATCCACCTAATGAAGAGACTCGATGAAAGCGGACATTACGCCACAGGAATACGAAGCTTTTCAGAGGTTCCTGCAGGATGCGTGTGGCATTCTGCTTGGTGACAACAAGCAGTACCTGGTAAAAAGTCGCCTGCGTCGCATTCTGGAGGAAAACCAGCTTGCCACCCTCGGAGAACTCCTGGACCGCCTCAGGCGCTCCGGTCGCAGCAATCTCAGGGAAGTGGTGATTGATGCCATGACCACCAATGAGACCTTGTGGTTTCGTGACAACCATCCGTTTCGTATTCTTCAGGAAAAACTCCTGCCCGAGTTTTCCGAACGCAAATCACTGCAGCCGTTGAAAGTTTGGTCTGCCGCCAGTTCTACCGGGCAGGAACCCTACTCGGTGGCAATGATTACTGAGGAATTCCGGCGTCAACGCCCCGGGAAATTGCGGGATGTAAAGATTACCGCCACGGATATTTCAAAGAGTGTTCTGGAAGTGGCCCGCCGGGGCGAGTATGAGATGATCGCCATTGGTCGCGGGTTGTCCCCGGAACGGCAAAAGCAGTTTTTCACCCCATCCCCCAGTGGCGGCTGGCAGATCCGGCCTCAGATCAAAAGTATGGTTGAGTTCAAGGAGTTGAACCTGCTTGAGCGATACATGCTGGGGAAGTTTGACATCGTGATGTGCCGGAACGTGTTGATTTACTTCTCAGCCGAACTGAAAAAAGACATCCTGACGCGCATTCACGCCACGTTGAACCCTGGAGGCTACCTGATCCTCGGGGCCTCGGAATCCCTGAACGGCTTGCCTCACCTGTATGAGATGGTTCAATGCCACCCGGGTATTATTTACCGGAAAAAGTAATTCCTGCACATTCTGATCTGGACGGCCACCATCACTTGATCAGATGCTGAATGTCCCGAAACCGAGGGTGTCGGCAATGACGCAACCACTCAAAGGCCACCATCTCAGTGGTGACGACCTTGGCCCCGCTCTGGTGGAGGCGATCCAGCGCCACATCACGGTCGAATTCGTTGCGGGAACCGGTTGCATCCGCCACGACCCAGACCTTGTAGCCGGCATCCAGCAAGCTCAGGGCAGTCTGCATCATGCAGACATGCGTCTCGCATCCGCCAATGACAATGTGCTGACGACCTTCCGGCAAGACATCCACCAAACCGTCAGGGCAGGCGTCGAAATGGTATTTACTAAAGGTCTGATTGCACAGCTCCCGAACTTCCGCGACATTCGGGCCCAGTTTTTCAGGTAATTGTTCGGTACCAACAACCGGAACCTCAAGCAGTCCGGCCATGGTCGCCAGTGTGAGGCATTGGTGAATCACCTCCCCGCCATGACTGATCGAGGGCATAAGTTTTTCTTGCAGGTCGACCAATAAGAGAATGGACTGTTCTGCTTTCATTAACATGGGGGAGAGCCTCTGAAGAATTACATGTTGATGATACCGGGCTGGCGGATCATCGTCATGGTTTTGCTTATAGCGGACTATTTTTTACGGTTTTTCGCATTGGGAGTTGCCAAACAACTGAAAATTCATTAAAGTTTGCGCCCTCAAATCACTGACAACGTCGCTGATTTGAAACGTTTTTGGAGAGGTGGCCGAGTGGCTGAAGGCGCACGCCTGGAAAGTGTGTAAACGTTAATAGCGTTTCGAGGGTTCGAATCCCTCCCTCTCCGCCAATACAAGACCCCAGCAATGCTGGGGTTTTTTATTGGGTCAGGAAATCTCTGAATTCCTCGTTCTCTGCATCGTCCTCCGACACGGTAATGCCTGTTACCTCAGCAGCCGATGGTCCCTTGGCGCACCAGATCCTGAACGCCTGCAAATTCTCGACCGCTCCTTGGGCCACCACCTCGACTCGGCCGTCGGGCAAGTTGCGAGCGTAACCGGTCACGCCCAGCTGTTTGGCAATCTGCTGGGTGGACGCCCGGTAGCTGACCCCCTGAACCTTTCCTGAAATCAGCATGGTCCATCGTTTTTGTGGCATGAATTTTCCCTTAACGGTATGGGGTCTTATAAGCTTAGATTACTCTAGCTTCACCGGCAGACTGAAATAAATTGGTTGAATCCGATGACGCCGCGCCGTGCTAAGGTATAGTTACAAGATATTACGATACCGATCAGACAGCTCAGAGCCTGACCAATCAAGGAAACTCATGGAAACCGTTAATCCCACTCCGGAACAGCTCCAGAAAGTCCTCGCGGATACCCCGAAAGATCACCCGGTTGTCATGCTGAACCTGCTCCGGTTCCGGGAGCGTGCGCAGTATAAAGATGAAACGGCTGACCGTTCAGGTCGGGAAGCCTACTCCCTCTACATGAAAGAAGCGGCGGCCTGTGTTCGTGCCGTCGGGGCGGAGGTGATCTGGTCAGGTCGTTCCGTGGGTGCCCTTATTGCCCCTCCCGATGAATCCTGGGATCAGGTGCTGCTCGTCAGATACCCGTCGATCAACGCCTTCATGGCCATGATCGAGAGCCCGGACTACAAAGGTGTGGTGCGGCACAGGACTGCTGCGGTGGAGGATTCGCGGCTGGTTGCCAATCTTGAGAGTTAAGGCCAGACCTGCCAGTAACTCGTTAACTTGTCATGGTTTTTTTGAGGGCGCATGAACGAAGAATACAGCCAAGAGGCCCAGCCTGATCCACGGGAAGAGAAGTTTGTCGTCGACAGCGGGCTGCTCTCGGATGACCAGCTTGACGGGCTTGTGGATGAGTACTGCACGCGATACCACGGCCTGAACGATACCGAGCAACCGATGGCAGAGCGCAGTCGGGTGATGGCGGCGGTCAAACGTGGTGATCTGGTGGTTTGGTTTGATCCTGTGGAGAACACCGCCGGGCTGGGCCTGCGCGCTTGAGTGCGGATTTAGTTTGGATGAATCCGGGCAGATACCTACCCCGGGGTCGTCATAGACGATACAATCGCTCTGTTTTTACCAGAAGCCGTGTGCGAGGTGAGTTTTGATCAGGGTATTGGTTGTTGATGACCATGAGCTGGTGCGTTCGGGCATAACCCGGATGCTGGCGGATAACCCCGACATTGACGTCATCGGACAAGCCCCCTCCGGTGAAGAGGCTATCGAGTTTGTTCGCAAGCAATCACCAGACATTGTCCTCATGGATATTCGCATGCCGGGCATTGGCGGCCTCGAGGCTACCCGTCGAATCCTGAGAATCGACGACGCGATACGGGTGATTGTGGTGACCGCCTGTGCCGACGACCCCTACCCAGCCCGGGTCATGCAAAGCGGTGCCTCCGCCTATATCACCAAGGGTGCCGATATCAAAGAGATGGTCCGGGCCATCCGTATGGCCCATTCCGGCCAACGCTACATCAGTCCTGAAATCGCTCAGAAAATGGCGCTGAAGCAGCTGGGGGGCGATCTCAATGGCGAGGATGGCGATCTGTCGATGTTTGATCGCTTGTCCGAGCGGGAAATGCAGATTGCCATGATGGTGGTTGATTGTCAGAAAGTTCAGGACATCTCAGACAAACTCTGCCTCAGCCCCAAAACCGTCAATAGTTACCGTTATCGAATATTCGAGAAACTGGATATTTCCAGTGACGTTGAGCTTGCGTTGATGGCGGTACGGCTCGGGTTGCTCGATGCCGACAAGGTCTGATTTCCATTCCCGAAGCTTCCTCAAGCAACTGACTGAACGGCCCGGCGTGTACCGCATGTACGACGAGGGTGGGTCGGTGCTGTATGTCGGGAAAGCCCGGAATCTCAAGAAGCGGGTAGGGAGTTACTTCCGGCAATCCGGCCTGGCACCGAAAACCGAAGCCCTGGTTGCGAAAATTGCGTCCATTGAGGTGACGATTACCGGCAGCGAAACCGAGGCGTTGCTGCTGGAACAGAATCTGATCAAGTCCCTGAGGCCTCCCTACAACATCCTGCTTCGGGATGATAAATCCTATCCCTACATTTACCTGTCTTCGCACTCGGATTATCCATCGCTGACCTTTCGCCGTGGGCGAACAAAAAAGGGCGGTGGCACCTGGTTCGGTCCGTTTCCGAGCTCGGGCGCCGTCAAGGAAAGCCTTAATGTTCTCCAGAAGGTATTCCGTATAAGATCTTGTAGTGAAAGCTATTTTCGAAACAGAACGCGACCGTGCCTGCAGTACCAGATTAATCGTTGCACAGCGCCCTGTGTTGGGTACATAAGTCCTGAGGAGTATCAGCAGGACATCCGTCACGCGTCCATGTTTCTGGAGGGAAAAAACCCCGTCATTATCCACGACCTGATGGCGGCCATGGAGACTGCCTCCAACAATCTGGAATTTGAGAAAGCGGCCGGATACCGGGACCAGATCAACCATCTTCGCCATGTGCAGGAACAGCAGTCTGTGGACGGAGAGGGCGGCGATGCGGATGTGATCGCCATCGCGCAGGATGCGGGTGTGGTGTGCGTGGTGGTGATTATTGTCCGTGGGGGCCGGGTACTGGGCACGAAAGATTATTTCCCCCGTTTTTCCATCGAACAATCGGAGGGTGAGCTGTTAAGCGCCTTCCTCGGCCAGTACTATTTCGGCGGCAGCGCGCGGCGGGAAATTCCCCAGGACATTCTGGTGCCGGTGGATGTTGAAGGCCAGGAAATACTGGCACAGGCGCTGAGCGAATCTGCAGGGCGAGACACCCGGGTTCGCCGGAACGTGCGGGGAGAGCGCCGCAAATGGCTGGAACTGGCGATGACGAACGCGCGGCAAACATTGCTCAGCCACCTGGCAAGCAAGGAAACGGTTTACCGCCGTTTGCTGGCTCTTCGGGACCTGTTGGAGCTGGCAGAAACGCCCGAACGGATGGAATGCTTCGACATCAGCCATAGCCATGGTGAAAACACGGTCGCATCCTGTGTGGTTTTCGATGAGAATGGTCCACTGAAAAGCGATTACCGGCTCTATAATATTGAAGGTGTCACTGCGGGAGACGATTACGCCGCCATGCGCCAGGTGTTGACCCGCCGATACAAACGCATGGTAGCGGGCGAGGGTAAGCGCCCGGACCTGGTATTCATCGACGGTGGTAAGGGGCAGTTGAACATTGCCCGGGAAGTGTTTGATGAACTTGGGGTTTTCGATATTCCATTAATCGGCGTTGCCAAGGGCGTTACCCGTCGCGCCGGCATGGAGCAACTGATCGATGCGATGACAGGTGATGTGTACCGTGCGCCGGCGGACTCGCCCGCGTTACACCTGATTCAGCATATTAGGGATGAATCCCACCGTTTTGCGATTACCGGTCATCGCGCCAGGCGGGACAAAAAACGGCGGCAATCCACCCTCGAAGGCATTGAGGGTGTGGGGCCGAAACGGCGGCGGGATCTGATTCGCTATTTCGGCGGCATACAGGAACTACGCAAAGCCAGTATTGACGAGATGACCAAGGTGCAGGGCATCAGTAAATCACTGGCTGAAAATATATACGCAGCGTTGCACGACGAGTAAGGACAGCATGAATTTACCCAACATACTGACGCTATCCCGCATAGTCATGATTCCGGTCTTTGTGGGAATTTTCTATCTTCCGGTGCAATGGAGCTATCTGGTCAGCGCTGCGATTTTCGCGCTGGCGGGTGCCACAGACTGGCTGGATGGTTATCTCGCCAGAAAGTTGAACCAGAGCACGCCATTCGGTGCCTTCCTTGACCCTGTCGCAGATAAACTGATGGTGGCTGTGGCGCTGACCGTGCTGATTGAAGAGCACGCCAGCCTGATTCTCACTATCCCGGCCACCGTCATTATCGGCCGTGAAATTGTCATCTCGGCGTTGCGGGAATGGATGGCAGAGATCGGCAGCCGGGCAAGTGTCGCAGTGTCCTATATTGGCAAGATCAAAACCACCGCTCAGATGGTGTCCATCATCATGCTATTGGCCTTTCCGCCGGGCGTCCTGTGGGCCTGGGTGGGCACCGCGCTACTGTACCTCGCCGCCGGCCTGACGTTCTGGTCGATGATTCTGTACCTAAAAGCTGCGTGGCCAGACCTGTTCCCGAAACACCCCTCCTGATCAGTCGAGGCAGTCAGCGAGCCAGTGCTGCATCTGTTGCAGCAAATCGGCACTGGCGTCACCAAAGGCGGTGACGACGGCACTGATTTCGCCATCAGCCGCAGGGCTGGTGGCCTGGAAATTGCCGGTGCAGAGCGTTTTCCGCGTTTGGTTATCCAGCAACTGTCCGTACAGGTTGATCACAACGCGATCCCCGTCGGCATCGGTTTCGCTGTGAAAGCCGTAAAGGTCACTGGTCAGTGTCAGATCGCTGGTGGAAGGGCTGGTCTCATTGACGACGCCGGCAAAACGCCCATCCTGTCTTAACGCACCAATCATCACTTCACGGATCAATACCGGTGCCGTATCTCGCCAGCGCACGCCGCCGTATACCTGATATTCAGTGGGGCTGGGCTTGGTCAGGATTCCGGAGCTGTCAAAGGGATCGGCAGCGTAGGGTGTGTCTACCCTGAGCGTTTTATCGATCCGCTGGTCCGTGGTGCCAGTCGTATCGAGCAAGGGAATGTCCATCACTCTGGGCGGCTCTCGGTCAGGAAAAACGGTGCAGCCGGTCATCATTGCTATTATCAGGGCCAGGGCGGCCATCGTGTGGGTCCTGACAGTCATTGCGGTGCCTCCTGAATCGTGCCGCGATCCCAGATTACGCTGGCGGGGTTGTCCTCCAGACGGCGTGTGAAATGGTTAAGGTTGCGGAGGGTGCTGCGCAGTTCCCGAAGTGCCGGAGTGAGTTCACCCAGCCCTTGTAGCCCCTCGTTGAGAGACCCCTCATTATTGGCGGTCAGTAATTCTATTCGGGTGGCCGTGGTCTGGATCGACGCGATGGCGGTATTGAGCGCGGTGAACGTTTCCTGCCCCTGATTTTTCAAGAAGCGGTCGGCGTTATCGGCAAATCCGGTCACTTCGGCCGCGGCCTGTTCGGCGCGAACGCTGGCCGCATTCATCCTCTCCATCAACCGCTCAATGTCACCGCCATGAGCCATCAGCGCCTCAGTTGCGACCCGGGTATTGTGGAGGATGGCAGTCAGGTTTTCGCTGTTTTGCTCGGAGAACAGCGTGTTGGCATTGGTCATCAGGCGATCGGCTTTGCTCACCAGAGCTTCCCCGTTATCGAGAATAGAGTTAAGCACCGAGGGCTCCGCCATGATCAGCGGCGGGTTTTCGCGGTTGCCCTCAATAACCGGGCTATCCGCAGTACCGCCCTGGAAACGAATGCTCATACTGCCGGTGATATTGGCAAGCACCAGCCCGGCACGGGCGTCCTCGCGGATCTTGACATTTTCATCCACGCGGATCAGGGCCCGCACATGGCTGGGGTCTTCGGGGTCCAGGTAAAGATCGACAACATCGCCGACTTCCACCCCGCTGTACTGAACCGGGTTGCCTTCGGACAGACCGCTGACGGCATGATCGAAGCCGATTTCATACCACGCCCAATCCCGGTCGGTAGCGGATTTTCCAAGCCAGAGTGCAAACACCAGCGCCGCAGCCGTGACCACGATGGTAAACAGACCGATAATAATGTGGTGGGCCCTGGGCTCCATGGTTACTGCTCCTGCTTTAGGGCTGAGGCCGAGTAGGCGGCAGCACGGCCGCGCGGCCCGTGAAAATAGTCCTGTATCCAGCCGTCGTCGGTGCTCCCGACTGCGTCCAGAGTATCAGCGACCAGGACCTTTTTCTGTGACAGCACCGCAACCCGGTCGCACGTTGTGTAGAGGGTGTCCAGGTCGTGGGTGACCATGAAAACGGTGAGATCGAGGGCATCCCGGAGCGTTTTGATTAAACGGTCGAAAGCGGCAGCGCCAATGGGATCAAGGCCGGCGGTTGGCTCGTCGAGAAACAGGATTTCAGGGTCGAGTGCCAGGGCTCTGGCCAGTGCCGCGCGCTTAACCATACCGCCAGACAGCTCCGTCGGGTACTGCAATGAGGCCTCCGAAGGTAGTCCAGCCAGGGCCAGTTTCATGTGCGCAAGGTGCTCTGCCTCGCTCCGTTTGAGCCCGGCGTGTTCCATCAAGGGCACTGCGATATTTTCCAGGAGGTTGAGAGAGGTAAACAGCGCGCCCCCCTGAAACAGTACCCCGAACCGCTGCTCGGTTTGAGACCGTTGGCGGGGTGCAAGCGCCCGCAGGTCCTCGCCGAACACCCGTATATGACCGGCAGTGGGCTCGTGCAGGCCAACAATGCTGCGAAGCAGTACCGACTTGCCAGAGCCGGAGCCACCAACCACCCCGAGAATTTCCCCCCTGCGGATATCCAGATTCAGGTCTTCATGGACAAGGTGGGGGCCGAAACGATTGGTCAGCCTCTGAACCTCAACGAGTACCTGGCGGTGCATGCTTACCATCCCATTTCCATGAAAAATAACGCAGCGACAGAATCCAACAAAATCACCATGAATATAGACTGAACCACGCTGGATGTGGTGTGCTCACCAACAGATTGGGCGCTGCCGCTGACTTTGAAGCCCTCAAGGCAACCAATGACGGCAATCAGAAAGGCAAACACCGGTGCTTTCGCAAGCCCTACCAGCAGGTGTTTGAGACCAATATCCCGCTCGACAATGGCGATGAACTGGGTGGGTGAAATGTCTAGCACCAGCGCGCATACCGCGGCACCGCCGATCATTCCGGACATCATTCCCACGAACGTCAGAATCGGCAGGCTGACCATCATCGCCAACACCCGGGGCAGCACCAGTAGTTCGATAGGGTTCATGCCAAGGGTGCGGATGGCATCAAGCTCTTCATTCACCTTCATGGCACCGATGTGAGCCGTAAAGGAGCTCGCGGTTCGGCCTGCGAGCAGAATCGCCGCCAGCAGCACACCAAACTCCCGCAGAAACGAGAACGCCACCAGGTTGACGGTATAAATGGTGGCACCGAAGTCACTGAGCACCGTTGCGCCCAGAAAAGCCACCACCGCGCCAACAAGAAACGTGAGCAGCGCCACGATGGGCAGGGCATTGAGCCCGGTGTCCTGAACAGCGGCGACAAACGAGGTAACTCGCCAACGCGACGGGCGGGGCAGGTTGAAGGCCAGTGCGGCGAGTGTCTGACCGATAAAGCCCAAAAGCAGCCGGAGCAGCTCGAACAGTGCCTCGGTGCGCTGGCCCGCAGCGGCCAGAAAAGCCACAAACGGGTTGGTTGCCGGGCGCTTGGGATCGTTCCGGTTGCTCATGGCACTGGCGACGGCCAGTAGCAAGGCGCGTTTTTCTCCGGGCAAATCTGTGCCGTTTGCCCGTTCTGCCAGCACCTGCGCCCCAAGCAGTTCCACCAGCAGGGCCGCACCCGCGGTATCGACCCGGCCAAGCTCAGAAATATCGGTGCTGTCGTGAAGGTTGTCGGGAAGGCCGTCGACGACGGCCCTGAGTTCGGAATAACCGCTGAGCAACCAGTCTCCACGTATGCTGAGGCGATTGGCATGGGTGACAACCTCCCCCCGGCTGGGCGGGGGAGGGGTGGCTGCGGTGTCTATCTGATCCGGTGACTGCGCCATGCTGCTCCTTGCTGTTGTCTAAATATTACCCATAAAAAGCTGATAAAACAAAAAGTTGAAAAAAGAGGTTGACGCATTCGGCCGAATCCGTAGAATACGCCCTCGTTGACCAAGCGGGAATAGCTCAGTTGGTAGAGCGCAACCTTGCCAAGGTTGAGGTCGCGAGT
>NZ_JBBDSR010000066.1:0-5065 GCF_040904845.1 Marinobacter sp.
AAGGTGTCCTTCATGTCGTCGCCGAGCAGCCGGCTAACGTTGTCGATGATCTCCAAGGTAGAGTTCCCTTCCGTTTTTTCTGATTCTAGCTACACGTAGCTAATTGGCTCACCACATCTCCGAATATGACAGACTATCAGGCTAGCCTAATAACCCACCGGTATGAAATTCGAGCCGCTTGAATCCAGGATCACAAGGACTCACTACCGCCACTTCCACGGCCTTCGCTACATCCCGAGCACGGCCCTCACCCCCTGCCCCTCTTGCCTGGCAGCCTGCTCGGCATGACTGTAGCGCCTCTCATCGCAGTACCTGTCGTACACGGTGGCCTGCCCTGCCTCAACCATGGCGAGGTTGAGGCTGCGGCCCTGGGCGATCACCTCCCCCAGCGCCGACGTCGCCCGACCTAATTCGACCTCCCCTCCCCAAAGCAGCCACGCTCATGGGTGTTCCGCATGCGGAACACCCATTGACTGGTTGTGCCCTTCATGGGCACGTCGGCGCAGGGGTGATAGCGCCATACCGGTCTACCTTGGCTCAAATCGGACAATCCGTGCGAGTCGCCCATGAACACTACCCTTAAACCTATCGCTGTAGCGCTTATCGCTGCCTCACTGGCAGCGATTGGAACACATGTCTTGGCAGAGCAGCAGGAACGCTTCATCGAGCGCAAGGCGGAGGGATGGTTCTTCTACAACGAAGAGCTCGAGAAGGAACCAGAGGAGCAACCCGAGCCAGAGCCTGTCGAGCCGCCACAGAACGTCACCACCTCGACGCCACCTCCGCAATCCAGATCACCAGAACCCTCGGAGTCTGCAGAACCCGCCCCACCGGCACCGCTTTCCGCAAAGTGGCTCAGGGAGAATATGCAGAAGTACATGGATATTGCCTTCGACAACCCCACCGTCGAAAACGTCCAGGCCTTCCTTTACCTCCAGCGCTACGCCATGGACCAGAGCGCCGAGTTTGCCCAGGTGGCAGAACGGGCCCGTCTGGGCAATCCGATGCTCGATGAGACCACTCGGCGCCCTCTGGCGACGTTCGCCGCGCAGGACCTGGATAGGCAAGCGGGACAGGCTCGATCCGAGATACTCGCCAGCCTGGCAGAGCGGATAGGTGTCTTCTTCTTCTACAAAAGCGATTGCGGTCTGTGTCGCACCATGTCACCCATCTTGGCCCAGCTGAACCGCCAGTTCGTCACTACCCCCATCAGCATGGATGGAAAGGACCTGCCCGGAGACCCCTTCCCCAACATGCGGCCTGATGCAGGGCATGCTGAACAGCTAGGCGTCCAGGTGCTGCCTGCTGTGTATCTCGCCTCACCGGAAGGGGAATTCGTCCCGGTTGCCCAGGGCGCCGTCTCACTCACCGACCTCCAGGAGCGAATTGTTCTTGGGGCCCTCCAGCAGGGCTGGATCACTCCTGGAGACTTCAACAGGACACGTCCGATCACGAACGCCGATATGAGCCTGGCAAACTCCGCACCCCTCTCGGCGCTTGAGGGTTTGGGGATCTCTGACGACACCGGCTTCATACCACCCGAAGTTCTACTCCAGTACATGTCCAACGCACAGCGAGGGATGCAGCAATGACCAGACCTATCACTCTCAAGAAAACCCTCCTGGCGACTTGCATCAGCGTTTCGATGTTGGGGGCTGCCCTGCCGGTGTCGGCCAGTGGCCTTCAGAACCAACTGGACCGTGTTTTCGACGGCATGAGCAACGTCACTCCTCCCGGTGTATGGGAATCCCAACGCCGCGGCGTGATCACCGGCGGCCGGATCACCGCCAAAGCACCCATCATGACAGAATCCCTGGTGCGCGTTACGCCTCCTTCTTGGAAAGGCTCTTGTGGTGGCGTGGACATGCATCTTGGAAGTTTCAGCTACATCAACAGTGAGCAGATGGTTCAGTTGCTCCGCTCGGTGGCCGCCAACGCACAGGGCTACGTGTTCCAGCTGGCTCTCGATAACGTGTTCCCACAGGGGGCGAAATGGATCGAGAACTTCCAGAAGAAGATCCAAGCGCTAAACCGCGCCATGCTCAACTCCTGCGAGACCGCACAGGGGGTGGTGAACGACACGATCTCGGCGATGGGTTTCAGCTCTGAGGTCAAAGGCATGACCGAAGCCTCGGCAACCGGCATGGTCGATGACTTCTTTAGCGGCTTCAACGAGTCCAGCGGCAAACCCACGGTCAAACTGCTCGAGGAAGTGGATGCCCCGCGCCGTAAGGAAATGCTCGGGAATGTGGTTTGGAAAGAGCTCCGTCGACATGGTGTTCAGAGCTGGTTCCACGGTGGTGACGTGAAGCTGCTGGAGGCCATCATGTCAATCAGCGGCACCATCATTGTGGGGGAGGCCACCGATGAGGGCGAAACCCCGATCACCACGATTGCCGGCAACAGGTTGACCCTCTCCGATTTGATCGACGGCGGCACGGTGGAAATGTACTCATGCGGTGGGGATACCAACGAATGCAAGATGGACTCTGGCTCCACGACCAGCAGCGTCAACATCAAGGGCTTTGGACAACACATCCAGGACATGCTCCTCGGCAATGCCTCGAGTCCAGGCATCATCGGCAAAATGAGCGTCAACACGGGTGCACTCACCAACGAAGAAGAAGCCTTCATGGCCAACCTGCCCGGCAGTGCAGCCACCTTCCTTCGCAACCTGGTGATCGCCAACCCCAGCACGGCTCGGCTATTTGCCGAAGAAAGCTCCAAGGCCCTTGCGCTTAACATCACCTACAGCATCGCTTCCGAGATGCTGAGGTCGGCAGAACAAGCCATTGGTTCCAGTAACAACGACTGGGCGGCCAAGGCCGTGACATCCCTTCATCAGTCCTCTTCACGGCTCAGCCAGGAATACACCATGTTGGCCAACGAGTACGGGACCATGAACGACCTGGTCAGGGACTACTCATCTCTCATCGAGAACACCCGTGTCGCACGCTACACCCTGCGGGAGATGTCGAAGGGCGGAGGCCAGTAACATGTTCACGATCTACTCCATCGGTGACTCCGCCTTCCTCGAGCAGATCCTCATCGCCATCTCGATGATCACAGGCACCGGTGATTTCGAACAGATGGTAGCGGTCGGACTGCTGATCGGGGTGCTGATCATGGCCTTCCAGTCGCTATTCCAAGGCGGTCAGAAGATCCCCTTCCAACAGATCCTGGTCTGCTGGATCATCTATGCCTGTGCCTTTGGCCCCTCGACCACGGTGGTGGTCGAGGACGCCTACACCGGTGACGCGAGGGTGGTAGCCAATGTGCCCGTCGGGGTTGGCGCAGCCGGGGGGATCATCTCGAACGTGGGCTACTCCATCACCCGCATGTTTGAGACTGGCTATGGCGCCCTAGCACCGGGCATCACGACGACCTATTTCGCGGATGCTTTGAAGCTGCTCAATGATGTCCGTCGCACCCTGGCAGACCCCGAAGTCTTCCAGGCCATCAACGAGGCCAACGGCGGCGGCCACGTCAATGTGCGGCAATCGATCATGAACTACATCCAGGAGTGCACTCTTCTCAAGATCGATCGCGGCGAGGTGACCATCGACGAGCTGATGCGTACTCACATCATCCCCGCCATGCGCTTCACCTCTGCCGTATATGGCACCCAGATCTACGACACACCCGGCAATCCCAACGGCTCCTACTACAACTGCAGTGATGGCCACATGGCGCTTGAGGCGATGCTGGACCAAACGAGCGACGGTCAAGTTCAGCAGGCAGTGGCCACTGTCCTAAGTCGAGATCCCACGTATCTCTCAGCCAGCGGCCAAATCACAGATGCCATGCAGGCCTTGGGTATCGCTGCCAGTTCGGCACAGAACTACATGAAAACCGCGATCATCGAACCCCTTTACTACGACGCGGCCTCTGCAAAATATCAGGAGATGCGCGACTATACCTCAGCGATCATGGTCAACCAGGCCATCCAGCAGCGGAACACCCAGTGGGCGGCTGAACAGTCAATGTTCATGTCCATTGTTAGGCCAATGCTGACGTTCATCGAGGGCTTCGTCTATGCCATCACGCCCTTCATGGCGTTCCTGATCGTGCTGGGCGGGTTTGGCATCCAACTGGTTTCAAAATACGGCCAGATGCTGCTCTGGACCCAGCTCTGGATGCCCGTGCTCTCTATCGTCAATCTCTTCCTCTACATGTCGGCATCCAATGAGATGGCGTCCTACGGAATGGATACCCTGGGCCTCTACTCCTTCTACGCCCTGGACCGTTCCAGCGATATCCTGGAAAGCTGGATCGCCACCGGTGGTATGCTCGCCGCGGCTACGCCGATCCTTACCTTGGTGCTGGTCACCGGTTCCTCCTATGCCATGACCAGCCTGGCGGGCAGGATGCACGGCGCCGATCATATCAACGAGCAGCAGTCGACGCCAGATGCGATGACCAACGGCGCCGTGATGGCCAATATGCCAAGCGCCACACAGGACCCGACCAGCGGCCTAAGGTCTACTGGAGCCGATCAGGCGGTGGGGTCACTAAAAATCGGCTCTCAGCTCAGCTCCAATCTGCAGTCGGCCGAGCAACACATGGAGTCCGCTCAGCAAAAGTTCGGTACTTCCCTATCGAACGCCATCACTGCCGGCGGCAATCAGACCCAGTCCTATGAGCGAATGTCCTCACTGGGCAGCCAAGTCTCGAGCATGGGGGGGCAGTCATCAACAGCCGTTAGCGAAGCTGCTGCTGACTTCCGTCAGCAGTATGGTATCGACGCTAAACACCAGCGGGCCATTGAGGGCGCCTTTGCAGCCAGTGCCTCAGGTGGTGGCGGGCTGTCGCTCCCTGCCGGGATATTCAAAGCCGGTATTCAAACCACTGGCATGACAAAAGATGCTGATACCAACAGCTACACCATGTCTCAGGACCAGGTTGACAGCTTCCTGAATAAGGCCGGATTCTCCGAGCAAAACCGTTCTGAATTGACCCAAGGCCTGACCGACAGCTTCTCCCAGGCGAATAAAGATCAGCTGACGGCCTCCTGGGGAGCTCAAAATGCCTCCCAGATCCAATCCTCGGCAGAAGAAGCCTCCAC
>NZ_JBBDSR010000067.1:0-28206 GCF_040904845.1 Marinobacter sp.
TCCACCACTTCCAGGCGGTTCAGGGCGTCGAAGCTGTAGCTGGTGGAGGTGGTGCTACTACCGGCGGAGACGTCCAGCTGGTTCCGGTTGCCAGCGGCGTCGTAGCCGTAGGTCAGCACCGAGCCGTTGGGCTGGATCTCTTCAACCAGGCGGTTCAGGGCATCGTAGCGATAACGGGTGGTGCCTTCCGGGTTGGTGGCGGTCAGGCGGTTGCCGATGGCGTCGTAAGTATAGCGCTCCGTGGTGCCGTCGCCGTAGGTTACCCGGGTCAACCGCTGGCTGAGGTCGTAGCTGTAGCTGGTGGTCTGACCATTGAAGTCGGTATGGCTCAGGCGGTTACCCGCCGCATCGTAGCTGAAGCTCTCGGTCTGCCCCATCGGCAGGGTCCGGCTCAACACCCGGCCCTGGCTGTCGTAGGTCCAGCGGGTAGTGCGGCCTTCGGCGTCCGTCTGGGTCAGTTTGTTGCCGGCTTCGTCGTAGCTGTAAGTGGTAACACCGTCGAGTACATCGGTCACTTTGGTCAGGCGGCCGGGGGCATCGTATTCGTACTCGGTGGTACGGCCGTTCTGGTCGGTGCGGGACGTGCGGCGGCCCAGGCCATCGAAGGTTTCCGTTACCGTGGTGCCGTCGTGGAAGCGGGTCTGGGTCCGCTGGTCGAGGGCATTGTAGGTGTACTCGGTGGTATGACTGTTGGCGTCGGTCTCGCGGATCAGGTTGCCGTCGGCGTCATAGGCATAGCTGTGGCGATTGCCCAGGGCATCCACCACGGCGGTGCGGCGGCCTGCGGCATCGTACTCGTAGGTGGTGGTATTGCCGTTAGCGTCAGTTTCACCGGTGACACGGCCCGCTGCATCGTAAGTGGTCGCGGTGTGGCTGCCGTCCGGGTAATCGGTGCGGACTACCCGGTTCAACGCATCGTAGGTGTAGCGGGTGGTCCGGCCCAGCCGGTCGGTTTCGGTGAGCAGGTTGCCTTCACCGTCGTAGGTCTTGTACTCGACCGTACCGTCCGGGTGGTAGGTTTCCGTCAACCGGCCATAGGCGTCGTAGCGGTATTCGGTACGCTGCCCCAGGGCGTCGATACTGGCCACCTGGTTGCCAGCCACATCGTATTCCGTGGCGTTGGTACTGCCATCCGGATAGCGGGTTTCGACAACGCGGTTATTGGCGTCGTATACATACTCGGTGGTTTCCTCCACCGCACTGCCGTTCGCCGTACGGGACCGGGTCTCGGTCAGTACGTTGCCGTTGGCATCGTAGGTGTAGTGGGTGGTCTCGCCGAGAGGATTGGTCTCGGTGAGCTTGTTGCCGTCCCCGTCGTAGGAGTAGGTGGTGGCGTTGCCTGCCACATCCACGGTCTTGGACACCTGCCCCTCGGCGTTGATGTTGTTGCCCGCCACGTTGCCGTCCGGATCGGTCACGGTCAGCAGGTTGCCCACGCTGTCGTAGCTGTTCTGGTAAAGGTTGCCACGGGCATCGGCAATGGTCAGTTCCTGGCCACGGGCGTTGTAGGTAAACGCTACCGTGTTACCCAGGGCGTCGGTCTGGGTGAGCTGGTTGTTTCGCTCGTCGAAGCTGGCGGTGGTGACGTTGCCCAATGGGTCCATCTGACCTAGCTGGTTGCCGCGCTCGTCGTAGCTGTAGCTCCAGCTATGGCCGGCCGCGTCCACCTTGGTGGTGACGTTGCCCCGATCGTCGTAGTAATACAGCGTGGTGTTGCCGTTGCGGTCGGTGACCACAGACTGGCGGCCTTCAATGTCGTGATTGAAGTCCGTGCGGTTACCGTCGTTGTCTTCCTGGGCAACCAGGCGGCCACTCTCGTCATAGATATTGCGGACCAGGGTGCGGCCGAGTGGGTCGATGATGTCCAGCAAGCCGTGGTTTCGGTTGTAGGTATATTCAGTGGCGTTGCCCTGGGCATCAGCACTGCTGATCAGGTTGTTGTCAGCATTGTACAGATAGGTCAGCTGGTCGCCGTTGGGCGTGGTAATGGCCTTGATGCGGCCATTGCTGTCACGCTGGAAGGTCACCGCCTTGCCACTGGAGTGGAAGATGCCGTCGTTGGTATACCTCAGGGTATGGCCGTTGGGGTCCACTACCTTCTCGATGCCGAAATCCTGGTTGAGGGTATAGGCATACCCAGCCTGAGTGGTGAGCAAGTAGCGGGTCGGGTCCACCGGGCCGGAGAAGGTGCCGGTTTCCAGCAGGGTGCCGCCTTCGTAACGTGCCGAGCTGTCGTCCAGCGCCTTCAGGGTGGACTGGGTATCGCCCACGGGCTGGAAGTCCAGGGTGACGTCCTTGATGACCTGATAGGTATTGCAGCTTGGTGAGGCACCCACTTCGAAGCGCTCCACATCGCCGGTCGGCAAGGTGACGGTGACCACCGGCGCGCCCAGGGGTTCGATACAGAAATCGGTGATCAGGTTCAGCGGCCCGCGCTTGTACTGGTTAACGGTCCAGTAACTGCCCAGCGTACGGGACTCTTCCACCTTGGCATCCTGATAGCCGATGCTCCAGCCCTGCCCGAAGTCCAACGCTTCGAAACGCTGACGGCTGTCGTAGGTACGGCTCACCCGGATCGGGATACCCGCCACCGGAATCGACAGGTCTTCCAGGGTGATGCTGAAGTTGCCGACCTTGAGATCGCCTTCCACCTGCAAAGACATCATGTCCGAGCCGGACAGACCGTTGACGTCTACGGCCAGGATCGCCAGGTCGTACTGGCCGTTCATCAGCAGGCTGGGATCAAGGGTAGCCACCCGAGCAGAGATCTGGCTGGTAGAGCCTTCCGCGATGGTCTGCCAATTGCTCTTGCCCGCCGGGCTGATCAGCACTTCATAGATGGCGAGGTTGTCGTCCTGAATGGTGGCGATGATGTCCGTCGGCGCGGTAACGATGGAGCCGTCCTCCGGCCCTTCCAGGGTCACGACCGGTGCCACGGTATCGCTGTCATCACGGATAGTGACGTAGGCCACCTCGGTCACCGTGGTCTCGGCATCGGACACCGTAGCAGTGATGGTATGGCGCCCGGTGCCGCTGGCCGTCCAGGTGGCGCGGCCATAGGGATTCAGTGTCAGGGGCTGGCCGTCAACATCCGCGGTTTGGCTGATTTCACCACGGCCGCCGTCCGTGAAGATATCGATGGTCACCGTGTTACCGGCGTCCACGCTGTCCGGCGTGACCAGCAGGGTGGCCGACAGCGGTAAGGGCTCTTCCTGGACCCGGATGCTGGTGTTCTGAAGCGTGCGGCCCTTACCGTCATCGGCGAAGTAGGACACGTCGTGAATACCGATCTGGTCCAGGGTCGGCGTCCAGGTGACCAGCCCGGAGGCGTCCACCTGCATACCGTCCGGCTGGACCATGGTGCCGTAGGTCAGCTCGTCACCGTCAGCGTCTGTCGCTACAAGCTGGTATTGATAGATTTCACCTGCCACGGCCTGCGTGTTCGGCCGGCTGGTGATGTCCGGGTAACTGTTATCACTGGCTTCAACCGCATCCAGGGTGAAGCTCTGGGTGGCGTAGGCCTTGCCGTCGGAGACCCGGATGCGCACGGCATGGGCGGCCACCTGGTCGCTTGTCGGCGTCCAGCGAACCTGGCCGGTCGAGTTGAGCGTCATACCTGACGGCGCTGCTTCCAGTGTGTAGGTCAGCGCATCGCCGTCGGCATCCCGGGCGATCACGTCATACTGGTACTCTTCACCCACAAAGGCCGGGGATGTGGGGATACTGCTGATCTCCGGAGCCTCGTTGGATTCCGCAGGCGCGTTGACTGCGATACCGAAGCTCTGGGTCGATGCTGCGCCACGGGCGTCAGTAACCCGGATGACCACATCGTGGACGCTACCAGCCTGGGTGCCCGCTGGCGTCCAGTTCACCTGGGAGCCGGACAGAGTCATGCCATTGGGGGCCTGGTCGAGGCTGAAGGTAAAGGTATCGCCGTCGCTGTCGGTGGCGGCGATTGAATAGCCGTAAGCTGAGCCCGCCAGTGCCTGGGTTTCCGGCGTGCTGGTGAACTGTGGCGGATGGTTGGCGCTCTCGTTGACCGGCAGCGTGAGTTTCTGTCGTGCTTCGCCACCACGGCCGTTACTGACGAGGATTTCAACAATGGCGGTGTCGCCGATCCATTCCGACCCTGGCAGCCAGGTGAACAGGCCGTCGGCGGTCATCGTCATGCCGGATTCTGACGCGACAAGAGAATAGGACAGCGTGTCCCCATCCGGGTCATTGGCGGTGACCTGATAATCGAACCGCTGGCCGGCATAGACGGCGCCATCGGGAGTACTGGTGATGGTGGGCGGTTGGTTATCGGCGTTGGGGTCCTGTACCTCGATCAGGAAGTACTGCTTGCTCGAGGCACCCCGTGTATCCAGCGCGGTTACTTCTGCAGAGAACACGCCGGACTGGTCCAAAGATGGCGTCCAGCTGATCTGGCCGCTGACACCGTCGATGGTCATGCCAGGCTGGGAGCGGCTGAGCAGGTAGACAACCTCGTCGCCATCCGGGTCCGTGGCTACAGCGTCATAGCTGTAGGTCTGCCCCGCCTGAACGGTTTCCGGGGCCTGCGATTCGAACACCGGCGGCAGATTATCCGGCGGTGTCACGGTCACGACGTGGGTCTGCTCTGCTACCGCTCCTGACAGGTCCGTGGCCTGGACATTGACGGTGTAAACGCCCTCTGGGAGCCCCTCGGCTACCACCTTGCCGGTACGCTCGTTCAGCTCGAAACCATCCGGTGCATCCACCAGTTCGAAGCGGTGGGCATCCCCTTTATCCGGGTCGGTGACCTCAAATTCAAAGCCGTAAATCTCACCGGCAACACCAGTACTGGACGCTGCGCTGGCAAATGCCGGCGCGTCGTTCGAGTCCACCATGGATACGGCAAACTTCTGGGTATCAAACAGCCCCGCTTCATCGTAGACACGGGCATCGACCACGGCGGCAATGGCTTCATTGTTGTCCACCGCGCATTCCACCACATTATCCGGCAATACGACTTTGGCTTTTAGCGCCTGAACGAGGATTTCATCGTCAACCGCCAGGCTGGCGACGACTTGCTCCCCGGGTTCAAGCCCGCCAATGGATACCTGCCCCAAAGCGGTTTCTCCGGTCCAGGAATGATCATGTACAAAGCTGACAGTCAGTGGCCCTTCCACCGGCGCCAGGCCCCGATTCAGCACCTTGACGGAAACTGTGCTTGTTGCCTGGTCGTATTCGATACCGCTGACGGTGATATCCGGTAACGACAAGGCATCCCTGTCCGGGAACGTGTTCAGACGGAAAGTATTGTGGGTCAGCCAACTTGCGGCCGGGTGCGCCGGTACCGTCAGGTCATCGTTGATGTTGTTGATGCTGTAAGCGTGCTGGTTCCAGATAGAGCGGGTTGGGGCCCAGGAATCGCTCTCGTCCTCAAAAACCCGAACTCCCGCGTAGCTTCCTCTACTGTAACTATTAGATATGACCACAATTTCGGCGTGGCCGTCATTGTCTACATCGGCGACAACGGGGAGTTCGTAAGTCGTTCCACTGGTATTCTCAATTTCGTAGATTACCTGCCCTGTGGGACCGTCATAAATTCGGAGGTAGTACTCATCCGCGTAGACGACCTCTGCACGCCCGTCCCCATTAAAGTCGAATACCGATGACCCTGTTTTATGAGATGAATTATCACGGGTCGGAGATTGCCAAACGATGTTTCCGTCCGCGTTGAAAACAACATATCGGTTGGCACCGGCAACACCAATTTCAGGGATCCCATCGCCGGTCAGATCTGCAATGGTCGGGGGACCGCCTCGCCCTCCTCCCGGAATGGTCTTGTTGTTCCAGATTATCGAACCGTCGTGACTCAGGAGGCTTACATACCCGCTGTGTACCGCAGCTATCTCTGCCAATCCATCAGCGTCCATGTCACCAACGGCTGAGAAACCATCCCCATGGTTAAATAACAGTTTCCCGTCGTGACTGTATGCTCCTCTGCCTGCTATGACCTCCTGGAAACCGTCGCCATCGAGATCTGCCGCAAAAGAAAGGGGCCCGGCACCATTGTCTCCAGATGGGCCAGATACTCTCCAGCGAACCTGCCCCAGATTGTCGAAGACGGTGTTCCCTACAATAATCTCCGGAATACCATCCCCATCGAGATCAGCAATGCTCGGCCCACCCCAATTGACATTGATCCGGCTGCTCGACTGCCACTTAACACTTCCGTCATGAGCGAAAGCGATGATCCCGCCGCCATGACGACCAGTGATGATTTCAACGTTCCCGTCACCATCTATGTCTGCAGCTGCCGGCGAACTGACAGGCAAAATAGATGCTGACGCTGAGGTCCAAATAGGCTCACCGTTTTTTGCCCATACGGCCCTCAAATACCCCGGATTTTTGTAACGAGAGCTATAGAAAGTCTGAAAAATTATTGCAATGTCATCTTTTTCATTAACACGACCATCACCATTTGTGTCATTTAAAGGAACGGCAATGGGCGCATGCATAACTTGATTGTAGTGGGATGCAGGCTGCCCTGACGCATTCCAGCGCCATTTCTCAACTGGATTCAGTGAACCGAGGTCTGATTGTGGTTCCCCGATACACATTTCGTTCCGATCAGTCCGGTTATCCACCCAATTGGAGGCACCGCTCCAGGAGATCAAGCCCGTATCCTGAGCAACACTCATCCCATCCGGCGCAAGCTCTAACCCATAGGACAGAATATCCCCTTCGTTCGGGTCAATAGCCTCGAGATCGTAGTCGTACCCCGAATCCTCAACACCGGCCAGTACAGCGGGGCTGACGATTTCCGGCGGAAGGTTTTCATGGATAACCAGGGTAAACGTCTGCTCACTCGTCGCGCCGCGCAGGTCGGTAACCAGAACAACCACCTCATACTCGCCCGGCTCAATACCACCCGGCGCCGAGGTAAAGCGCCCCGTCCGCTCATCCAGATAGAGGCCTTCCGGTCCGGAGACGATTTCGAAGGTATGGGCATCGCCCACATCGGTATCGGAGACCTCAACCTGGTACTCAAAGGACTGGCCGCCCTGCAGTACCGTCTGCGGTTCACTGTCTATAGCGGGCGCTTCATTCACATCCTCAACATTCAGCGTATAGAGCTGGGCATCCGTCAAACCGTCCGGGTCGGCCACGTGGTGGCGCACCAGGGCGGTGCGGGTGGTGTTGTTGTTGATCTGACATTCTTCGATCGCCGCGCTCGGGTTGAGCACGACAGAAATGTCGTCGGTCAGCTCATCGTCGCTAACAAGGATCGTTGGAGTACTGCGGGTGTCACTGGTCAGGTTGGCTACCTGTGCCGAGCCAAGGAACTGGCCATCCTCAGGCTGGCCTGTGTAGAAGGACACATCCAGCGGTACGCGAATGTCTGCGAGACCGAGGTTGGAGAGCTCAACACTCAGTTCATGTACACCGCTGTCACCTTCGGCCAGGGAGACATGACCCAGGCGGACATCCGGATTGCCCAGATGGTCCAGGGCGACGGGCAGGTAAGCCATGACCAGGCTTGTGGTGGCTAGTTTGGTGCTGAACAGGCCACTGGTTGTGTCCCAGGTACCGCCGGCCTGCTGGCTTTCCAGCAGGTATTCGATATTACCCAGAACCACCGGATCGGTCAGCGCAGGATCCTGATAGTCCAGCGCCAGGCCCACCCAGGCCGAGGTTAGCGGATCACTCTGGCTGCCGGAGTGGTAGCGCGACCAGCCACCGTCTTCACGCTGGCGTTCGCGAAGTTGCTGATCGAGCAGGACAATGGCGGCGGAAATTCGAGACCGTAGTTCGTCACCGCTAATGAAGGGTTCAATTTCAGCCAGACCCACAAGGCGGAATACGCGTCGCAAGCTGTCGTTTTCATTCGAGTTCAAACCTGCCAGCAGATGTTCCGCCAATGCCGGCATCAGCATCCGGTAGGTATCAGCGACCTCAAGCTGACCCGTTGACTGGGTTTCCAACTCATCGAGATCATTGATGAAACCCGCTGCAGCCTGACTGACCAAGGCTGTGATTCCAAGGGATTCCCTTAGCCACCCGCTGTTATGGTCTGTGGTCCAGTACGCCCTGTTGCCACTGACCGTGACGCGATTGGCGAAGAAGTCCAATCCGTTCTGGCGAATCTGTAACGTCCGCTCCCGCTCGGGTACCGCGTTAAGCGCCCACAATGCAAACGCCGTCTGGTTTTTTGCGTAATTGGGATGCGACCGGCGAATGGAGCCATCGCTCAACTGACTGGAGAGAATCTCCGTCAGCAGATATTCCGCGGCCTCTTCATCGACATCTGCCTTGGCTTTCGAGGACTGCATTCCGAGCAGGCTTTGCGTCTGAATGTGACAGCCCAGGCAACGATTCCTCTTGTGCCAGGCCACCGACTGCGGAGCTACATAGCTGCTGGCATCGGCGACTGCGGTCTTCACACGGTGGAACAGTGGTGCGATGTAGCTTACACCCGAGGCATCATCGCCCTCTTCATAGACTTTCACGCTACCGCTTGGCACCACATAGCACTGCTGGTTGAAGGTCGGTACCGATTGCGTGAATTCCGCCTGGGGGAGCCAGTGAATCACCCCGGAAGCCGCGTCGATGGTCATCCCTTGCGGACCACGGTCCAGGGTATGTGTCAGTTCATCTTCGTTGGGATCTTCCGCGGCTACGGGATAGCTGTAGTCCGTTTTCTCCGGCGTGGTGACCACCGGTGGGCTGGTAATCACTGGTGGCAGGTTCGGCTGGATGACATTGATGGTGATGGTTGCCGTAGCCTGCAGCTCGCCGTCGGAAACCGCGTAAGTCAGTACTTCCAAACCCTCGAATCTGGGATCCGGGGTATACACCAGTTCCGGTGCTTCCCCGGTGAACTGACCGTGGGTGGGTTCTTCGAGCAGCCGGTATTCCAGGGTCTCGCTGTCGATGTCCTGACCCACTAGGGTAACCGCTACAGAGTCTCCACCCTCGGTTTCGGCAAAGACATCCTGAGCTGTCGGCGCGTCATTTACCGGGGTCACGGTCAGGTTGTAGCTGGCCGGCGCAGAGTCCAGCTCCCCGTCGTTGGCCACATATTCCAGTACGTCCGGCCCGAAGTAATTGGCCTCCGGCATGTACACCGGGCCGTCGCCGGTTTCAATGACAGCGCCGTGAGCGGGAGGCGTTACCACGGTATACGTCAGGGGAGAGTTTTCTATATCACTGCCGGAAAAATGCAGTGGAATGGCCATGTCTTCCGGGCCGGATGCCGAGCCTGGGTTGGCCATCGGGGCATCGTTTACGGGCAGCACCTCAATGCTGACGGTTGCCGTATCGGAGAGTTGTTCGCCGTCGTGTACCCGGAACTTCAGGCTGTCGTTCCCATAAAAATTGGCATCGGGTGTATAGGTAACCCGGGAACCCGACTGGGAGATCTGACCGTGCTGGGGCTGGTCCAGTATTTCGTAGGTCAGCCCGTCATTGTCCGCATCCTGGGCCTGTAATTCGAAGTCGACCGGCGTGTCTTCCGGCGTGGTGATGTGGCTGTCGAGGGATTCCGGGCGATGGTTATAACATCGGGTGTATCGTTCAAAGGTAAAGCTGATGTAGCCCTTGCCGTTGAGGGCATAGTCGTTGATTCGAATGACGGCAAAGCGCACGGTCTCATAGTTAAAGCGTGCGCCCTGACCGTCGACGCCACTCCAAACCGGAACAATAATGTTGTAGTCCAGGAGCGCATCAAGGTTTGAGCGAATAGCTTTGCTGTTCTTGACGCCAGGGCCACCTTCGACCCAGTCACCAACGTTCAGTTGCGTGTCGGAAGCATTGAGCGGATTACGGTAGTTATTACTGGTGCCGGGAGGAACGAGGGCATCGGCGAGGGTATTGGCGTTATTCTTACCTTGCCAGGACAACCAACTGTAGTTGCCGGGGCCCGTGCCTGTCGGAATGTTCTGGAAGGTCTGGCCTGGTGTTGCTGAGACCAGCAACGAACCGGAAACGGCGATGGGATAGAGGGAGCAGAAGTCAGGGCTGATGACTATGTCGCTTGTCTCACGGAAAGACTCTGCATTTACAGCACTGAAAGACGTAACTACCCAGGCGAACGCTAGCCCCAAAACGCGCTTATACATCACAACTTCCTTGTCCCATTATATACACAGTGTGTGCACAACTACCGATTTAAGGGGGCAGTATAGGAAGTGCCTGTCAGCTTTCCCTGAACAGGTTAATGTTTTTTAATTATTTTACGATATTTTACAATCAGGGAGGCCAATCATTGGCCTCCCTCCCTTGATTGCTAAGCAGTTACAGCGGCCGTTTCGTCTACTGCCGAAATGCCCTCCACACACACATACTGCCCAGCATCAAACCGCCGCGTCTGCTGGCGGAACTGCCAGGTGAAGCCCGGCCACAGGGTGGTATTCTTGCCGTTTTCATTCACGTACCAGCTCTTGCAGCCGGTCTGCCAGACCGAGTCGCCGAGCTTGGCGTGAATGGAGTCGTTGTATTGGCTCAGCGCGTCTTCCTTCACTTCCACACTCTTCCAGCCGTGCTTGTCCATTTTCTTTAGGGCGTCCAGCACGTACTGAATCTGGCTTTCGATCATGTAGACCATCGAGCTGTGACCGAGGCCGGTATTGGGGCCCATCAGCGTGAAGAAATTGGGGAAACCCGCGACGGCGGTACCCTTATAGGCCTCGGCACCGTCTTTCCAGGCGTCCAGCAGGTCCTGACCGTTACGGCCATAGACCATGCCAGCGGGAATCGGGTCCTGGGCCTTGAAGCCGGTGCCGTAGACGATGCAATCCACTTCCCGCTCGTGGCCGTGGTTATCGACAATCACGTTGCCGCGCACTTCGCGGATGCCGTCGGTCAGCACGTCCACGTTGTCCTGGGCCAGCGCCGGATAGTAGTTGTTGGAAATCAGTACCCGCTTGCAGCCGAAGTGAAACTCCGGGGTCACTTTCTTGCGCAACGCCTTGTCCTTGATCTGGTTGCGGATGTGGCGGCGGGCCTGCAACTCACCGATCTTGAGGATGCGCGGGTTGCCGACAAAGCCCAGTACCCGGGCCTCCAGCATCCAGTAGATGCTCTGGCGGAAGGCGTTGAGGGTCTGCGGGAACCTGCGGAACATCCGTTTTTCCAGCGGACGGATCTCGCGGTCCGGCTTGGGCACGATCCACGGCGGGGTGCGCTGGTACAGGTCCAGGTGGCCAGCCTCTTTAGCCACTTCCGGCACGAACTGGATGGCCGACGCGCCGGTGCCGATTACCGCCACACGCTTGCCTTTGAAGTCGTAGCTATGGTCCCAGTCCTGGGAGTGGAAGCTCTTCCCGGTGAAGGTTTCGATGCCTTTGACGTTCGGGTACGCCGGGGTGCTCAGGCCTCCCATACCGGAAACGACCACGTCGGCTTTGAAGGAACTGAACGCCGGCAGCTCTTTGTCCTTGCGGTCCAGTTTGTCACCGGGGTTCAGGCCTTTGTCCTGCATGTAGGCCCAGAGTGTTGGGCTGTCGCAGGTTTCGACGGTCCAGCTTTGGGTTTTCTCGTCAAAGCGGGCACCGGCCACGTGGGTGTTCAGTTTGATGTGTTTGGTCAGCTCGTACTTTTCCGCGCAGCGCTTGAGGTAGGCTTTGATTTCTTTCTGCTGGGCGTACATGCGGCTCCAGTCAGGGTTCTGTTCAAACGAGAAGGAGTAGAGCGCGGATTGCACATCACAGGCGCAACCCGGGTAATGGTTCTCATGCCAGGTGCCGCCAATGTCATCGCTCTGTTCCAGGATGACGAAGTTGTCGTAACCCGCTTCCTTGAGTTTGATACCCATGCCCAGCCCGGAAAATCCGGTACCAATAATGGCGATCTGTGCTGACTGATTCATAACACTACTCCGTTGTTCGCTGGCCACCCGGCCTTGCCTGTTGTTGTATGATTCGCCATGAAGATTGGCGGTATACACATGTATACACGCAGATGTAGACAACTGTATACTTTTGAAGCGAAGAGGGTCTCTGTTTGGCCCAAGGAGACAAAGGTCTGTCCCGACTCCCCGAACCAAGTTCGAATGCCCACATAGGCCCAACACCGAAAGTTGAATGTCCATGAATGTATTAACCGGCGGAAAGCTGAAACTCGTACAGGCGGCACTGCGGCTGATCACCGAGAGTCGCAGCCTGACGTCTCTTGGGCTTCGGGAGCTCGCGCGTGAGGCGGGATTGAACCCGAATACCTTTTATCGCCACTTCAAAAACCTGGACGAATTCGGGCTACAGGTTCTGGGGTACATCGCTGAGGACATGAAATCTGGAGTGCGCGAGTTGCGCCGTATGGCGGAAAGCTCCGAGCAGGCCTCCCATGACACCGTTGCCTTCGTGTACCGCTATTTTCAATCCAACCCCGCTGCAACTACCGTCGCCGTCAGGGAACTTCATGGACCCTCACCGTTGCTGCGCAGGGCCCTTGAAGCCCAATTGCACGCCAGTGCCCGTGAAATGGCGGAAGACATCATCGAGCGGCAACTGGTCAGTGCGGTACCGCCGGAGACTATTCACGAAATCTCCCGCATGACCATTCGTTACATTCTGTTCCGGGCCATGGATTACAATGAAAAGCCGGAGCAGCGGGAAGCCATTCAGCAGGAAACCGAGCGGTTTATCAATCGCCAGTTCCGGGGTGCCATGCTGGACAATCTGTCGCAAACCGAGGTTGAAGCGCTTGCTCGGAAGTACGTCTGAACCACGGCATTGTCTTCTGATTTCAGCAACCTTCCGAGCAGATCCGGCAGTTTGAACTAGTATTGGGTTATCCAACCATCTGGTTCATCAGGCAATCCGGAGGTCGCATTCATCATGAAGATCGGTATCCCGAAAGAAATTTTTACGGATGAGCACAGGGTGGCGGCGACGCCGCCATCGGTCCACAAGCTCATCGGCCTCGGTTATGAGGTAATCGTGGAGGCCGGGGCTGGCGAGGCGTCCCATTATTCCGATGACGCTTACGAGAAAGTGGAGGCGGCCATTGCCAAGGACACGGCCTCTTTATGGCAGCAGGCAGACGTTATCCTGAAAGTCCGCGCGCCCATCGACAATCCCACGCTGGGCAAGCACGAAGTGGATCTGATGAAGGACGGCGCGTTCCTGGTCAGTTATATCTGGCCGGCGCAGAACCCCGAGTTGCTGAAAAAACTGGCCGCCAAAAAGATCACCTCGTTTGCCATCGACAGCCTGCCCCGGATTAGCCGTGCCCAGAAGATGGATGCGCTCAGTGCCATGGCCAATATCGCCGGCTATCGATCGGTCATTGAGGCGGCCAATCACTTCGGGCGTTTCTTTACCGGTCAGGTAACGGCCGCTGGTAAGGTGCCGCCCGCGAAGATCATGGTAATCGGGGCCGGGGTGGCCGGGCTTGCGGCCATTGGGGCTGCCAACAGCATGGGTGCCATTGTGCGGGCTTTCGATACCCGGCTCGAGGTAAAGGAGCAGGTCGAGAGCATGGGTGCCGAGTTTCTGGAGCTGGATTTCGACGACGAGGACGGCAGTGGCGGCGGTGGCTACGCCAAGCAGATGAGCGATGAGTTCATCAAGGCGGAAATGGCGCTGTTTGCGGAGCAGGCGAAAGAGGTGGATATCATCATTACCACCGCCCTGATCCCCGGCAAGCCCGCGCCGAAACTGATCACCGCCGACATGGTGAAATCGATGAAGCCCGGCAGTGTGATTGTCGACCTGGCCTCAGAGCGCGGCGGTAACTGCGAGTTGACCGAGCCGGGGAAGGTCGCCCATCACCACGGTGTCACGCTGATTGGCTACACCGACCTTCCAAGCCGCATGGCGAAAGTGTCCAGTGACCTTTATGCCACCAACCTGGTACACCTGCTTACCGAACTGACCCCGGAGAAGAACGGCCAACCCCAGGTGAACATGGAAGACGATGTGATCCGTGGCCTGACCGTTGTCCGGGAAAACGATATCACCTGGCCACCACCGCAACCGGAAGCGCCGGTCAGTCCCAAGCCGGCACCGGGCACTGAGGAACCGTCTGCAGCCGACAAAGAGGCGGCCAGGCAGGACGCAGTGCGCAAGGGCCGGGTTGGCAAGGCCGCGCTGCTGATTGTCACAGCCCTGGCGCTCTATGGCGTTGGTGCCCACGCGCCGGAAAGCTTTCTGCAGCATTTCACGGTGTTCGTGCTGGCCTGTTTTATTGGTTGGCAGGTGATCTGGAATGTATCGCCATCACTGCACACGCCCCTGATGAGCGTGACCAATGCCATTAGCGGCATCATTGTCATTGGTGCCATTCTGCACCTGGCTCAGGCGGAGAACCTGGCCGTGGGCATTATGGCGTTTGTCGCGGTGCTGATAGCCAGCATCAACGTTGGGGGCGGCTTTCGGGTCACCCATCGCATGCTCAAAATGTTCCGCAGGTAGGAGACGCCCGATATGAGTACAGGACTGGTGAGCGTGGCCTACGTGGTCGCAAGTATCTGTTTTATCCTCAGCCTGGGCGGCCTTAGCCACCAGGAATCGGCCCGGCGCGGTAACCTTTACGGCGTCGCGGGCATCATCATTGCGGTGGGGGCCACCCTCGCCAGTGTGGGTGACAGCGGCATCATCACCATCGTGATTGCGGTGCTGCTGGGTGCCGGCATCGGTATCCCCATCGCCAACAAGGTGGAAATGACCCAAATGCCACAACTGGTGGCCCTGCTGCACAGTTTTGTGGGCCTGGCCGCGGTGCTGGTGGGCTTTTCCGGCTACATCGAACCGTTGATTGCAACGGTCGGCGCAGAGCACACCATCAAACTGGTGGAAGTGTTTGTGGGTATCTTTATCGGTGCGGTGACCTTCACCGGGTCCCTGGTGGCCTGCGGCAAGCTGGATGGCCGCATCGACAGCAAGGCCCTGACCCTGCCCGGCCGCCACCTGATGAATCTGTTGGCGATCATCGCCTGCGTAGTGCTGGGGGCCTGGTTCCTGAACACCCACAGCATGGCACTGGGCATCATCGCCCTGGTGCTGATGACGGTTATCGCTGCGGTGCTCGGCATTCACCTGATCATGGCCATCGGCGGTGCCGACATGCCCGTCGTGGTATCCATGCTCAACAGCTACTCCGGGTGGGCCGCAGCGTCCATCGGCTTCATGCTGGGCAACGACCTGCTGATTGTGGTGGGTGCCCTGGTGGGCAGTAGCGGTGCCATCCTCAGCTACATCATGTGCAAGGCCATGAACCGCTCATTCATCAGCGTGATTCTTGGCGGCTTCGGCCAGACTAGTAGTAGTAGCTCTGCCGCAGCGGATTCCGACCAAACGGTGTACGAATCCAGCGCGGATGATGTGTGTGAGGAACTGCGCAACGCCGACTCAGTGATCATTGTGCCCGGTTACGGCATGGCCGTGGCCCAGGCCCAGAATGGTGTCAGCGACATGACGAAACTGCTGCGGGAACGGGGGGTGAACGTGCGTTTTGGTATCCATCCCGTGGCCGGACGCCTGCCTGGCCACATGAATGTGCTGTTGGCCGAAGCCCATGTGCCCTACGACATCGTGCTGGAAATGGACGAAATCAATGATGATTTCCCGACAACGGACGTGGTGCTGGTCATTGGTGCCAACGATACCGTCAACCCGGCTGCCGCCGAAGACCCGGCCAGCCCGATTGCCGGCATGCCAGTACTGGAAGTGTGGAAAGCACGGCAGGTGGTTGTCCTTAAGCGGGGCATGGCCACCGGGTATTCCGGTGTCGAAAACCCGCTGTTCTTCAAGGACAACACCCGCATGCTGTTTGGCGATGCCAAGGACAGCATCGACAAACTGGTCAGCGGGCTAAGAGGCTGACGGCCACTTACTTACTCCGTCGAGTTGTCGTTGTACAACTCGACGGTGCCATCGGCGTCAAAGGTTCTATCCAGAATCAGTACAGTTTCGCCAATGACTTCTTGGCAAACGCTTCCACGTCGTTGAGCCGGCCTTCCTTCACTTTCACCAGCCATTCCGGGTCCTGCAACAGAGCGCGGCCAACGGCAATCAGCTCGAACTCATGGTTATTCATGCGCTCAACCAATTCGTCGATACCGGACTGTTCCACGGCGTCTTTCTTGCTGGCAAAGGTGCCGCTGATGAAGTCTTCTGTGAGGCCCACGCTGCCGACGGACATGGTCGGTTTGCCGGTGAGCTTCTGGGTCCAGCCTGCAAGGTTGAGGTTGGAGCCTTCAAACTCCGGCTCCCAGAACCGACGGGTAGAGGCATGGAAAATATCCACACCGGCGTCCACTAACGGCTTGAGGAACTGCTCCAGTTCTTGCGGGGTGTTGACCAGTTTCGCCTCGTAATCCTGCTGCTTCCATTGCGAGAACCGCAGCATGATGGGGTAATCCGGGCCGACACGATGGCGCACGGCTTCAACAATTTCCACCACGAAACGCAGGCGGTTTTCCATGCTGCCGCCGTATTCATCGTCACGCTGGTTGGTGCCTTCCCACAGGAACTGGTCCAGCAGGTAACCGTGGGCACCGTGAATCTCGACACCGTCAAAACCGAGGGCTTTGGCGTCTTGGGCGGCGTCGGCGAAGGCGGTGATCACGTCATCAATATCGCCCTTGCTCATGGCTTTGCCGTTGGGCTTGTCCGGTGCAAACAGGCCGGACGGGCTATAACCGGGAACCGACGGGTCCGGTTCGATACCTTCTTTACGCACTGCGCCGACGTGCCAGAGCTGCGGGAAAATCGCACCGCCGGCTTCGTGAACGGCATCCACCACGTTTTTCCAGCCGGCGAGAGAATCATCACCGTGGAAGAAGGGTACGTTCGGATAACCATTGGCACCCGGATGGTTCACGGTGGTGCCTTCGGTGATCAGCAGGCCGACCCCATTCTCCGCGCGACGGCGGTAATAGGCCACCACGTCATCACTGGGCACATTACCCGGGGAGAAATTGCGAGTCATCGGTGCCATGGCCACACGGTTGCGCAGCGTCAGGTTATGAATTTCAAACGGTTCAAACATTGGGCCAAGATTCATGCTCATGGTACTTCGCAACCTCACTAATTTGGTTTCTTTAAGCAACCTTATTGAATCTGGTTTTAAAATGCAACCCTATTAGGTACACTCGCGGACATGGCCAGAAAACGTTTTGACGACTCCCAATGCTCCGTCGCCCGCGCCCTGAACGAAGTGGGTGACTGGTGGTCCCTTCTGATCGTGCTGCAAGCCATGTACGGCACACGCCGATTTGTGGACTTTCAGCAGGAACTGGGCATTGCCAAGAACATTCTGTGTGATCGCCTGGCCCGCCTGGTGGACAACGACGTGTTGCGCAAGGTGGAGGTAGGAGAGCATGGCTCCCGCTTTGAGTATCGTCTCTCTGAGAAAGGCCGGGAGCTTTTCCCGGTAGTGATAGCCCTGCGCCAGTGGGGTGACAAATGGAACCCCGCCCCGGACCAGCAACCGCTGGATCTGCGTGACCGCAAAACCGAAAGGGCGATTCGCCCGGTGGAAGTTCAGGACGCCGATGGCAAAGCACTGACGGTACGCGAGGTGTTTGTGCCAATCAGCCGGACCAAAGCCGGCTGACCAGCACAGCGCCGTCCCAAGCGAGCATTTTCGCCGCTCAGGCGTTTTCGCGCTGGGGCGAACGCCTGGCCTGTCCGCCGTTGCCATTCTGGCTGCGGCCACCACTGCGACCACCTGGCTTGCCGCCAAAGCTGCGGCCATTGCCAGCCGGCTTGCCATTACCACCAGCATTACCGTTGCGATTGCGTGCACGGCTGGGATCGGCCTTGGCTTTGGGTTTTAACGGCAGGTTATTGGTCGGCTCAAAGCCATCTACCGATTTGCGCGGCAGTTGTTTCTTGATCAGTCTTTCGATGCCCGCCAGCATCTTACCTTCATCGGCGCTCACCAGTGACAACGCATGACCGCTTTCGCCGGCACGGCCAGTACGGCCGATGCGATGAACATAATCTTCCGGCACGTTGGGCAACTCGAAGTTGACCACCTGGGGCAATTGCTTGATGTCCAGACCACGGGCGGCGATGTCCGTGGCGACCAGCACGCGTACTTCGCCGGCTTTAAAGTCGGCCAGTGCACGGGTGCGGGCACCCTGAGACTTGTTGCCATGGATCGCCGCAGCCGTAATACCGTCTTTTTCCAGCTTCTGGGTCAGGCGGTTGGCACCGTGCTTGGTACGGGTAAACACCAGCACCTGTTCCCAGCTGTTGTCACGCACCAGCTTGCTCAGCAGGGCAGTTTTCTGGCTCTGGTCTACCGGGTATACCGACTGCTTGATGTTATCCGCAGACGTGTTGCGGGCAGCGACTTCGACCTGCACCGGGTTATTCAGCAGGCCTTCCGCCAAACCCCGGATCTCGCTTGAGAAGGTCGCAGAGAACAGCAGGTTCTGGCGTTTGGCCGGCAACAGCGCAAGAATCTTGCGGATGTCGCGGATAAAGCCCATGTCCAGCATGCGGTCGGCTTCATCCAGCACCAGAAACTCCACTTCGTTGAAACGCACGGCGTTCTGCTGGTACAGGTCCATCAAACGGCCCGGCGTAGCAACCAGAACGTCGACGCCTTTACGCAGTTTCATCATCTGCGGATTGATTTTCACGCCACCAAAGACTACAGCGGCCTTAGTGGGAACGTATTTGCTGTACAGATTCACACTGTCGTGAACCTGGGCTGCCAGCTCCCGTGTTGGCGTCAGAATCAACGCGCGGGGGCCTTTGCCAGTGCTCGGGTTTTCACCCAATCGCTGCAGGATAGGCAATGTAAAGCCGGCGGTTTTGCCGGTACCCGTCTGGGCCGCAGCCATAACATCGCGGCCGGAAAGCACTGCAGGAATCGCCTGGGCCTGAATGGGAGACGGGATATCATAACCCTGATCGTTAGTAGCACGGACCAGCTGCTCGGACAAACCGAGTGAAGAAAAACTCATATTGGATCAACTCTTGATTATTCTGCCTCCACGAACACCGTTCTCGGCGAATGCGGGCAGAGGCCATGATCATTCATGGAATAAAAAACGACTACGGTCACACGCCGTTTTCGGGGTGACGTCCTCTGACAGGTCGTATCGGATGGGTCGCAAAGCGGCTTTGAGCCAGAAACTGCGGAAATCCTTAGAGGCAGGATGCGCGCACGTTAACAGAGGGCCTGGCAAATAGCCATAGGTGGTTTTGGCAGGCTGTTCGTTCGGATTTCCCCAAAAAGGAACTTCGGGCTAATCTGGACCGGGGTCTTGAGCGCTTCGACCTCTAGCCCCACCCAGCAAGCCAGAGTGTGAGAGCCGCGGCCACAAGGCTTGCGGCGGTGAGTGCGGACAACGACAGCGCCAGGCTCCATCGCAACGACGCGTCCCGTGCCGGGTAGCCGGTCAGCCGCTCCATAATCAGTGCGTTGGCCGCAAACGGGGTGCCGAATGCGGTAACCCCCCAGCCACTGACCATCGCAAAACCCAGCCCCAGTACGGCGCTGGCAGGCCAAACCGAGCCCAGAATGCCACCCGCGAGCGTGCCCATGACAATCGGATTAACCCCCGCCAACCCGGCGAGGAAAAAGCCCCAGGGCACCAGTGCCGCTAGCAACGGCCAGGACCACCCCGGCAGATTCACCGCGCCCCCCATCTCGCCCAGCACCACGGCGCTGATAATCGACCCGATAAACGCCGATCCGCCCACAATCGCCAGTTCGTTGCTGACGTTGGCCATATTCGGCAGTCTCGGACTGTTGCCGCCAAACCAGGACAGCAGCCAACCAAGCGCCACAACACAAAGGCAACTCAGCGTCACCGAGCGGGCATAGCTCAGGTCATACCAGTGACTGAAAATAAACACGCCGGCACAGATGGCCGCAATAATGCTGCCGAACCGAAACCAGCTGGTCCAACTGGCGCGGTCACCCGGTACGGTGGGGCCGGCAACCGGCTCCCGCTCAAGCCAGAAGAAACCGGCCAGCAGAACCAACAGCGCAAAAGGCATGGCAACCGACAGCAGCTGGGCGCTGCTCAGCCCGGGCACGAGGGTTAACGTCAAGGCAACCGATATCGACAGCGGTGACCAGATCGGCGATACGCCAAATCCCCGCAGCACCGCACGTGTGCCGTTGCGGGTAGCGGCGGAATCGCCGTCTTTGCGGATACGCTCCGCCACCAGGCTGCCAACCACGGCAACCGATCCAAAATTGAGGGGCACCGACACCAGAGCAGTGCCAAAAGTAACGCTGGCATAACGGGCACGGGAGTTGCCACTAAAGAGGCTAGACGAGATTTTTTGCAGATCCCGGGAGCGGGCAAGCACAGAGGAAAGCAGCAGCACCGCAAGAATCAATCCGGCCAGACGGGTCATGTTGGTCGCGGCACCGGCAATCAGCGCCGGATCACGCCCCAGGGCAAACACCAGCGCCAACCCAGCCACCACGAACACTCCCCTGGGAACGACTCGCATGGATCGCCAGCCCAGCACCACAGCCAGGCTGACGGCCAAGGCACCCAGCAACCCGGCACCGGGAACAAATGCCAGTACGCCGGCAAGTAGCGCGGTGTAGGCAAGAAGAGAACTGAAAATGGCGTGCATAAGACGTCCACCGAACGTAGAAGCCCTATTGTAAGGAAGCTATATAAAACCCGCCACTTAGTAGATCTTTTCGGCTCCCTCTGGCCGGCTCTTGAAGCGCTTGTGCAGCCACAGGTACTGGTCCGGAAACTCCCGCACGGTGGATTCGATAAACCCGTTCCAGATTTCGGCATCTCGAGCCATATCTTCACCAAAGTCGTCCTGAATAGGCGAAAACTCCACGCGATAGCGGCCGTCAGGTAGCCGCAGGTGGCTGACACAAAGCACGGCCGCTCCAGATTTGCGCGCGATGTAACTGGGCGAGGTTATACAACCCGCATCGACACCAAAAAACGGCACGAACAGCTCGGTCTTGCGGCCAAAGTCCTGGTCGCAGGCAAACCACACCTGGCCGCCCTCCTTCAGGAACTTCATCATTTTCGGCAATTGACGCTTGGAGAACGGGCGAATATTGAAATGACGACGGCGGCCGTTTTCGATCATGCGGTCGATGACAGGGTTGTTGTTGGGGCGATACATGTACCCGGGCTTGTCCAGTTTGCAGGCGATGAGCGGCAGCGCAAAATCGAAAATACTGTAGTGGGCCCCGATCAGAAGTACCCCACGATTTTGCGACGTTGCTTCTTCCAGATGTTCCAGGCCATGGGTTTCGGTGGTCTCACAATAATGAGACATATCCCGCCACCAGGCGTGAGTGCTTTCCAGGAAGCCCCGGGTACAGGCAATAAAGTTATCCTGCACCAGTTGCTCTCGGCCATCCTTGTCCAGCTCCGGCAAACAGGCGGCGAGATTGGCGTGGGCCACCTTGGAGCGGGATTTCAGTTTGCGTTCCAGAAAACAGCCCAGACGTCGCCCGACACGCTGCTTGGCCGCCATTGGCAGAAGCGACAGCAGATACAGCGTGAAAACAATGAGCCAGGACGACCAGTGAACGGGGTGCCACAGGGGGCGACTTTTCTTCTTGGCCGATTTCGCCATACTTCGTGAGCCTTTGCATAGAATGGACTGGCCGCAAATCCTGACACACTCGTGCTCAGACTCATAGTTGCATATCGTAACCGGCCGGCCGCCCTTGGGAGAGCCTAGGACCCGAACAACGCCGATCGCAGTGGTTTCAGAAAGCCGGTGGCGCGGTGCTCCGATTGATCGCGGGAACGGGTGCCGTCGAACTCCAGGTAACCGTCTTCAATGGGCTCGAAGCGCAGCACTTTCACGTCTTCCAGATAATTCTGCGAGGCTTTCCAGGGCCCGTGGGTGCCCTGCTTGGGCAGGCGGTCTTCCGCGCGCTTGATGTAGCCCGAGTTCAGGGCACCGAGAATGGTGTCCTCACCAAGACTGTTCTCATTGTCTCTGGACACCACCACCCGGCTGCCCTTCCGATCCATATGGTTGATCAGGCGGCACAGATACTCACTGGCGATATCCGCTTTCAGGGTCCAGGAGATGTTGGTGTAGCCAAAGATCATGCCGGCGTTGGGGACACCTTCGACCAATACATTCTTGTAAATGACCTTGTCCTTCATCACCACCGGCGTGCCGTCCACCACCGGTTCGATACCGCCGAGCATCTGAATCTCAAGGCCGGTAGCCGGGATGATAATATCCGCTTTCAGTTCTTCGCCAGACTTGAGACGAATGCCGGTTTCCGTGAACCGCTCAATGTGATCGGTGGCAATCGACGCCTTGCCCGCTTTCAGCGCCTTGAACAGGTCGCCGTCCTTAACCACGCACAGTCGCTGATCCCAGGGGTTGTAGTCCGGGGTGAAGTGGCGCATGTCCGCCTTGCCGTTCACCTGCCGTTTGATCACGCCCAGGAACAGCCGGCGCATGGCCTTCGGGCTCTTGCGGGAACGTTCATAGAGCAGGCGCGCAATGGAAATGTTGCGGGCACGGGTCAGCTTGTAGGCCACTTTGGCCGGTAACACTTTCTGCAGGCCAAGCGTGACCATGTCGGTGGATGGCAATGGCATCAGGTAGGTGGGCGAGCGTTGCAGCATGGTGACGTGCGCGGCTTTCTCCGCCATGGTGGGCACCAGGGTAATCGCGGTGGCACCACTGCCAATCACCACGACCTTCTTGCCGGTGTAATTCAGGTTCTCGGGCCAGTGCTGCGGGTGAACCACCTCGCCCCTGAAGTTCTCCTCGCCGGGGAAGTCGGGCTTGTAGCCCTTGTCGTAATTGTAGTACCCGGTACAACCCACCATGAAGTTCGCGGTGAAGGTTTCCGTTACGCCGGTTTCTTCGCGCTTGGCGGTCACCGTCCAGCACTTATCGGCACTGGACCATTCCGCGGTTTTTACCGCCAGCCCATACTGAATGTGTTTGTCGACGCCGTTTTCTTTCGCCGTCTCCCTGACGTAATTCTTGATGGACGCGCCATCGGCCAGCACCTTTCCGCCGGTCCAGGGGCGGAAATTGTAGCCGAAGGTGAACATGTCGGAATCGGAGCGGATACCCGGATAGCGGAACAGGTCCCAGGTGCCGCCGAGAGACTGACGGCGTTCGAGAATGGCAAACGACTTGCCCGGGCACTCACGCGTCAGGTGGCATGCCATGCCGATACCGGACACGCCGGCACCGATGATCAGTACGTCAAAATGTTGTTGGCTCATGGTAGCGGCCTCGCTCCTTGTCGATTCTCATTGGCCCGAACGTTAACGAGGAAATGCACCCGGGGGATTGGCCAGGCTCCCGGTCATTGACCGTTCAGCGGGTCAGTCCGGACGCTCGCGACCGGGCGTCGATTCGCCTTCAAGGGGCGCGAGCACACCCGGGTACTTGCGTTTCAGCCGATACAGACGAACGATGGTGATGATATTGGTCACCAACACCATGCCTTCCGCCAGCATACCTCCGACCGAGCCAATCACGATGTTATTAAGCATCCACGCCAGTGCCGCCAGCCCGAGCACGATCCGCAGCGATATGCCCCGCAGCATAAACATACCCACAGTGCCCAGAATTGCCGCTGTCAACGGAAACACATCGGTGGGTACCCGCCAGGTCACCGCCGCCACCAGGAGGTTAATGGCCAGAATCACTGCCATGATCCGCCAACTGCCCTGAAATTTGCGTGCCAGGGCAATGCGCAGAATCACGATCACCGTTAATGCCGCCGCCGTCCAGCTCTCAAAGAACGCAAACATCAGGGCAAAGGCCACATTGGCGGAAATCAGCAGCACCATCAGCCGATCGTCGTTCTTATTAGCAAAACCGGCGATGCAGAAGCCCAGGGCAATCAGGCCACAAACTTGTCCCAGGGCGGCCGCCAGCGTCATGTTCGCAAGCAGCTCGGTCATACTCCCGCAGCCAACTGGCGAACCAGTTCTCCGGCCGGAATTTCCCGGCATCCCGACGCGTTCTGCCCGGACCACAGAGGAGAGAAATCACCGGAGCCCGCCGCTTCCGCCTTCGCCCGCAGAGGTGCAATGGCGGACGTCGCCAGGGGAAATGCCGGGGCCACGGAGGATATCGGACCCAGTTCTCGCATCACCCGGTTGACGATGCCCCGGGCCGGGCCACCGGAGAACAGATTGGTCAGGGCGGTATGGCGGGCTTGCGGGCTCTTCAGCGCCTCCCGATGGATGGGTCGCGTGGTGGCTTCCGGGCACAGCATGAACGCCGTGCCCAATTGAACACCGGCAGCGCCCAGTTCCATAGCTGCCCGAATACCTGCGGCATCCGCGATGCCACCCGCTGCAATGACCGGGCAGCCGACCGCCCGGATGACCTGAGGCAGCAACGCCAGAGTTCCCATCTGGGTGGACAGATCCCGGGTCAGAAAAATGCCCCTGTGCCCGCCGGCCTCAAGGCCCTGGGCAATGATCGCATCAACCCCTCGCTCGTCGAGCCAGATCGCCTCTTCCACCGTGGTGGCGGTGGAAACGATTTTGGCACCGGTGGCTTTGACCCGGGCCAAAAGCGCCGGGTCGGGCAATCCGAAATGAAAGCTGACCACCGCAGGCTTATACCTTTCCACCAGGTCGGCAGCGTCTTCGTTAAAAGGCGTGCGGCCAGCACCCGCCGGCACCGACTCCGGATCGATCCCGTATTCCGAGTAATAGGGTGCCAGTGCGTCCCGCCAAACCTGTTCCCGGGCATCGTCAGGCTCCGGTGGCTGATGCGCGAAGAAGTTCACGTTGAAGGGCTTGGCAGTACCCGCAGTCAGCGTCTCTAACTCGGCGCGCAGGGCATCCTGACTCAGCATGGCACAGGGCAAGGATCCAAGACCGCCAGCCTTGGAAACAGCCAGGGCCAGCTCACTGCCCTGCACCCCCGCCATCGGGGCCTGAATAATCGGCAATTCAATTCCAAAAAGTGTTTGCAGCGTCATCTCGGCAACCCTCTTTCCCTGAAACCTTACCCACACTGCCATAATGCCAGGAATTGAGCCATGCCACGGCCTATGCGACTGTGCGAAAGTGATCTGAGCCCCACGAGAAACCCTCGCGGGCGAAATTGGCTATTGCCCGTAGCTTGCTAATTGGTCAGGATGAGGGCTCGATGCCTAAAAACCGGATCATTTGTTATGGAACGCTATCTCCAACCCACCGCCTTCTTCGATTACGACCAGCCAGATCTCAAAGCCTGGATTGCCCATCAGTTGGAAGGCGTACCGAACGATCCGGTGGAACAGGTAAAAGCGCTTTATCTCGCGACCCGGGACAGCATCAACTACAACCCCTACGTGTTCCGCACCGATCCGGCCACCTTCAGCGCCAGCTATGCCCTGAAAAGCGGCGAAACCTACTGTATTCCCAAGGCGGTCCTGCTGGGGGCGGCGGCCCGCTCCATCGGCATTCCCAGCCGGCTGGGCCTAGCGGATGTGCGCAATCACCTGTCCAGCCAGAAGCTGATCGACTATCTGCAGTCTGACATTTTCCGCATGCATGGCTTTATCGAGCTCTACCTGAACGGGCGCTGGGTGAAGGCAACGCCCGCCTTCAACGCCAGCCTGTGCGAGCTGATGCATGTCGAACCGCTTGAGTTTGACGGCGTCAATGACTCGATCTTCCAGGAGTATACGGATTCCGGCGAAGCACACATGGAGTACGTGAACGATCACGGCGTGTTCGACGACGTTCCCCATGATTTTATCGTGCGGGGCATTCAGGCGGCCTATGGCCACCTGTTTTCCGAGAACGATATCAGTGCGGCGTTTTCAGGTAGCCTGGCGGACGATGCCAGGGCAAACCAGTAAACCCCCAAACGGGGACCTGAGTCTCCACCTCCAGATCAGGCCGCCTCGCTATCTTCGGTATCGGCAGAGTTGCGAATCAGGAAGTCAAAGGCGCTCAGTGCCGCCTTGGAGCCCTCACCCATGGAGATCACGATCTGCTTGTAGGGCACAGTGGTGACATCCCCGGCGGCGAACACACCCGGCAGGGAGGTTTCGCCACGCTCGTTCACGATGATTTCACTGTGCTGGCTGAGTTCGATATCACCCTTGAGCCACTCGGTGTTGGGCACCAGGCCGATCTGAACAAACACACCTTCCAGCGCTACGTGGTGGCTTTCACCACTATTACGGTCGGTGTACTGCAGGCCATTCACCTTACCGTTCTCACCGGTGATTTCGGTGGTCTGCCCTGAGGTGATAATTTCCACGTTCTTCAGGCTGCGCAGTTTCTTCTGTAGTACGTCGTCCGCGCGCATTTCGGCACCAAATTCAATCAGCGTCACGTGGCCGACGATACCGGCCAGATCGATGGCCGCTTCCACGCCGGAGTTGCCACCGCCGATGACCGCCACACGCTTGCCCTTGAACAGCGGGCCGTCACAGTGTGGGCAGTAGGCCACGCCTTTGTTGCGGTATTCCTCTTCACCGGGCACGCCCATCTGGCGCCAGCGCGCACCGGTAGACAGCACCAGGGTGCGGGATTTCAGCGAGGCACCGTTCGCCAGGCGCACCTCATGCAGGCCGCCCCTGGTGGCCGCCGGAATCAGCTTCTCGGCACGCTGCATGTTCATGATGTCCACGTCGTATTCGTTGACGTGCTGCTCCATGGCCGCCACCAGTTTGGGGCCTTCGGTGTAAGGCACGGAGATCAGGTTTTCGATGCCCAGGGTGTCTGCCACCTGACCACCAAAGCGCTCGGCAGCAATACCGGTGGAGATACCCTTACGGGCCGCGTAGATAGCGGCGGACGAACCTGCAGGGCCACCACCGATGACCAGCACTTCGAAGGCGTCTCTGCTGTTGATCTTCTCGGCTTCACGGGCGTCGGAGTTGGTGTCCAGCTTGGCGGCGATCTCCTCCAGCGTCATCCGGCCCTGGCCGAAACTTTCGCCGTTCAGATACACACTCGGTACCGCCATGACTTCGCGCTGCTCGACTTCGTCCTGGAACAGGGCACCGTCGATGGCGGTGTGCTTGATTTTCGGGTTCAGCACGCTCATCAGGTTCAGCGCCTGAACCACGTCCGGGCAATTCTGGCACGACAGGGAAAAATAGGTCTCGAACTGGTATTCGCCGTCCAGCGCCTGTACCTGCTCGATCACATCCTGCCCGGCCTTCGAGGGATGACCACCAACCTGCAGCAACGCCAGCACCAGCGAGGTGAATTCGTGGCCCATGGGAATGCCGGCGAAACGAACGCCAATATCGGTGCCTACACGATTAATGGCAAAAGATGGCCGGCGCACATCCGGATCTTCCTCGGTGCGCAGGCTGATCTTCGCGGACATCGGCTCCAGCTCGTCCAGCAGCTCACGCAGCTCCTGGGATTTCGCGCTGTCATCATAGGCCGCCACCAGCTCGATCGGCTGCTGCAGCTTGTCCATGTAGGCGTTCAGTTGTTCCTTGATACTGGCATCCAGCATAGGGGCATTCCTCTTAAAAAGTCAGGTAATGTGAATGTTTCGATTCATCAGATGGTGACTAAGATACGGGCGGCCATGCCAATGCTCAAATTAATTGGTCTTAAATGTTTGATAGCCAGTACCTATTTATATTCCTGGCAATCATAAAAAAGGCCCGCAATGCGGGCCTCTTCCATAAGCGTCCCGAAAGGGCTGCTTAGATCTTGCCAACCAGGTCCAGAGACGGTGCCAGGGTGGCTTCGCCTTCTTTCCACTTGGCTGGGCATACTTCGCCAGGATTGTTACGAACGTACTGCGCGGCTTTTACCTTGCGCAGCAGATCGTCAGCGTCACGGCCGATGCCTTCAGCGGTGATTTCCATCGCCTGGATCACGCCATCCGGATCGATCAAGAAGGTACCGCGGTCTGCCAGGCCCTGGCCTTCACGCATCACACCAAAGTTATTGGTGATGGTGCCAGTCTGGTCGCCAACCATGTAGTAGTTGATCTTACCAATGGTCTCGGAGCTGTCGTGCCATGCTTTGTGGGTGAAGTGGGTGTCGGTAGACACAGAGAACACTTCAACGCCCAGTTTTTGCAGCTCTTCGTACTTATCGGCAACGTCACCCAGCTCAGTCGGGCATACGAAAGTGAAGTCGGCCGGGTAGAAGAAAAAGACAGACCATTTACCTTTTACATCTGCGTCGCTGATTTCAACGAATTCGCCGCTCTTGAAGGCCGTGGCGTTGAACGGTTTGATCTCGCTATTAACAATACCCATATAAGATAACTCCTGATGGATGGATTCGGGGGTTAGTGAACAAGTCGGGGGTAAAGATACGGGTTTACTGCGCTTCGTTAAAATTGATTATTTTCAAAC
>NZ_JBBDSR010000068.1:0-109373 GCF_040904845.1 Marinobacter sp.
CACATGGTGCATAGGGCGTAGCGGCCGCCGCTGCGTTGCAGCTGGTGGGCAGCGGTCTGCAGCAGTCGTGCGCCGGACATGCCCAGAGGATGGCCCAGGGCGATGGCACCGCCGTTGGGATTCACCCGGGGATCGTCGTCGGCCACGCCCAAGTCACGCAGAACCGCCAGGCCCTGTGCGGCAAAAGCTTCGTTGAGCTCGATCACGTCAATATCATCAATACTGATGCTCTGTTTTGCCAGCAGTTTGCGCACTGCGGGTACCGGGCCGATGCCCATGACGCGCGGTTCCACACCGGCGGTGGCCATACCGAGGATTTTAGCCATCGGTTTCAGGCCGTGGGTTTTCACGGCGCTGTCGCTGGCCACCAACATGGCAGCCGCACCGTCGTTCACGCCGGAGGCGTTGCCAGCGGTGACGCTGCCGTTCTCGCGAAATGGGGTGGGCAGAGTGGCGAGTTTCTCCAGCGTGCTTTCACGAGGGTGTTCGTCGGTATCGAATACCAAAGGGTCCTGCTTGCGGCGCGGAATGGACACCGGCACGATTTCCTCGGCGAAGCGACCTTCCCTCTGGGCGCGTGCGGTTTTTTCCTGGGAGCGGAAGGCAAACAGATCCTGGTCTTCCCGCGAGACCTTGTACTGCTCGGCGACATTTTCCGCCGTTTCCGGCATGGAATCGATGCCGTACTGCTTCTTCATCAGCGGGTTCACGAAGCGCCAGCCGATGGTGGTGTCTTCAATCTTCTGGCTTCGGGAGAAGGCTGAGTCAGCCTTGCCCATGACATAGGGCGCGCGGGACATGGACTCCACGCCGCCAGCCAGCACCAGATCCATTTCACCGGCGCGGATGGCGCGAAAAGCGGTACCGACGGCGTCCATACCTGAGCCGCAAAGTCGGTTGAGGGTGGTGCCGGGTACGGAAGTTGGCAAACCGGCCAGCAGGGCAGACATGCGGGCGACATTGCGGTTGTCTTCACCGCCCTGGTTGGCGCAGCCCATCATCACTTCGTCAATGGCTGCCGGGTCCAGTTCCGGGGCTTGCTCCAGCACCGCTTTAAATATGTGAGCGGCGAGGTCGTCCGGGCGAACGGCGGCCAGAGTGCCGCCGAAACGACCGATGGCCGAGCGGCGGGGATGGCAGAGATAAACGTCAGTCATGGTAGTCCTCACTATTGGCCGGATTGCGATGAAGAGTGGTGGGCGTCGGTTCTTGCTTTTAAGTCACGCAGAACGTCCAGCTCTTTCGCGGTCGGCTCGGGCGTGGTTGCCAACTGATCGGCAAAGCGGATCTCCCAGCCGGTAGCCTCAATCACCTGTTCCCGGCTCACGTTCGGATGCAGGGAGGTGACGACCAGTTCTTTGGTGTCCGGGTCCGGCTTGAGTATGCACAGGTCGGTAATAACCACGGTGGGGCCCCGGCCAATGTTGGGCACGTTATCCCGGGCCTTGCCGTCACGGCCGAAGCCGACGGTGGTCACGAAGTCCACATCTTTCACGAAGGTGCGTTTGGAGTGCTTGACGGTAACGAATACTTCCTTCGCGTTGGTGGCAATCTCCGGCGCGCCGCCGCCACCGGGCAGTCGAACCTTGGGCTCGCGGTAATCGCCAATCAGGGTGGTATTAAGGTTGGCGAAACGGTCGATCTGGGCGGTGCCCAGGAAGCCCACACTGATGTGCCCGCCCTGCAGCCAGTAGCGGAACATTTCCGGCACGGCGACCGTGGTCAGGGCGGATTCACACAACTCGCCGTCGCCGATGGACAGCGGCAGTACGTCCGGCTTGGTCTGCAGAGTACCGGATTCGTAGATCAGGGTGACATCGGGCGCGTGGGTGAGTCGGGCCAGGTTGGCCGCCTCGCTGGGCAGGCCAATGCCGACGAAGCAGGTCATGTCGCTGGTCAGTGCGCGGGCGGCAGTGACGCTCATCATTTCCGAAGAGGTAAATTCAAGACTCATCACGCAGCTCCTTTTTCGAATACGTTGTCTGTCAGCCAGGCCTGGAAAGTGTCCCGGTCACGGGCGATGCCGTCCCATTCTTTGTAGAAGGCGTTATCACGGTCGTAATAACCCAGGGCGTAGGACGGGCTCGCGCCTTTCGGTGCTTCGGCAATGGCGGTGATAGCCCAGGACGGCAGTACGCAGGCGTTCACGCCAGCGTCCAGGTCGTCGACGATTTCTTCCACCGTCACGATGCTGCGCTTGGCGGCCAGCACCACTTCCTTCTGGATGCCAACGATGCCTTCGATCAGCACGTTGCCCTTGCGGTCGGCGCGCTGGGCATGAATCACTGATACATCCGGGCGCACGGAGGGCACGGCAGCCAATCGCTCACCGGTAAACGGGCAGTCGATGAATTTGATCTGGTCATTTACTTTTGGCAGATCGCTGCCGACGTAACCACGCAGGACCGCAAATGGCAGTCCGGCGGCACCGGCCTCGTAGGCACAGGCCATGGCGGCGTGGCTGTGTTCCAGAATCTCCAGTTTGTTGGGCCAGCCTTTTTCAACCGCGTCCCGCAGACGGTGCAGGGAACCCACGCCGGGGTTGCCGCCCCAGGAGAAGATCAGTTTCTTTGCGCAGCCGGCACCGATCATCTGGTCATAGATCAGGTCCGGGGTCATGCGGATCAGGGTCAGGTTACGCGTTTCCTGACGGATGATTTCGTGACCCGCCGCGAACGGAATCAGGTGCGTGAAGCCTTCCATGCAGACCGTGTCGCCGTTGTTGATATGGCGGCTCACGGCCTCCTGAAGGGAGAGGAATTCAGCCATTTAAGTGTCTCCATTGTGCTTTGCTTGATAAGTTCGATATACGAACATATGTTTAATATGCGAACATAATGGCGTGATTGGTTTGATGTCGTCAAGTACAAATATTCACCAGTTGGCAAAATTGCACGGATGTTCGGAGTGCGAACCAACTGATACCATGCGCTGATATGGAATTCCGAAGGCGCTGAAGGAGCCGGAATGGACGAACAGATTCTCAAGCCGGGTGACCGGGATTATGTGGGTGCCCTGGCTTCAGGGCTGGACGTGTTGCAGGCCTTCGACGCTGAGCATCCCCGCATGACCCTGAGCGAGGTGGCGGCACGGACGGACATGGACCGGGCCAAGGCGCGGCGTTTTCTGCTCACGCTCCATGCGCTGGGGTTCGTGAAGCGCACCGGACGGCAGTTCGAGCTCACTCCACGGGTATTGCAGCTCGGCTACGCCTACCAGGCATCGAACCAGTACCGGGCGGTGATCCAGCAATATCTGGAAGACATCACCGCCGAATTGGGGGAGTCGTCCTCGCTGGCGGTGCTGGACGGTGATGATGTGGTGTACGTGGTGCGTTCATCTGCCCGGCATCGCTTGATGGCTATTACTCTTTCGGTAGGAACGCGGTTACCGGCGGCCTATACGTCCATGGGGAGAGTGCTGCTGGCGCAATTGTCGGAAGCTGAGCGGGAGGCCTTTCTGGCGAGGGTAAAGCTTGAGGCGTTTACGGCTTCGTCTGTGACCAGTGCAGGTGTGTTGAAGGATGAAATCATCAAAGTCCGTGAGCAGGGCTATTCCATTGTGGACCAGGAGCTGGATTCCGGGCTTCGCTCCGTGGCGGTGCCGGTGTTTGCGGGTAACGGCGAGTTGCTGGGGGCGATCAACATCAGCACCAACGCGGCGCGGGTGGATATGGCAACGCTGATGGGGGTGTATTTGCCGCGCTTGCAGAGGGCGGCCGAGGCGGTGCGGCGGACGACGCAGTAGGTGGGAAAGTTTCGGTGTCCGGTTAGCTCCGTTGTCGGATTACGCTTTGCTAATCCGACCTACAGGTTTGCATATTCCGGCGTAGGTCGGATTAGGCGAAGCCGTAATCCGACACCATATCCGCAACGTCCCCCGTAGGTTGGATTAGAACCGCAAAGCGGTTCGTAAACCGACACGCCGCCCACGTATAGGGCGCACCTCTCTCACGGATACCGCCCCGTTAGCCGGTTCTCCACCAATTCATCCAGAATGGTATTGGCCAGCCGCATCACCGCGTTTGGATTCTCTCCCTGCCGCCGCGATGCGATCACCGGCACAGTAATGTTGTCGTCTTCCAGAGGCATGTAGTCCACCCCCTCCCGTTGCAAACGCCGGACCTGCTCCGGCACCAGGGTAAAACCCATATCCGACGCCACCAGCGATAGCGCCGTCTGCACATCATTTACTTGCTGGATCACGTTGACGCGTAAGCCCCGCCGGTGGAACAGGCCCTGGGTCAGGTCGGCGAAGTTGGGGCCGGGGCCGGAGGGGAAGGTGATCATCGGCCATTCAGACAGCTCTTTCATGGATGGTGGATGCCGGGTCAGCGGGCTGCCGGCGGGGATGGCGGCAATCATGGGCTCATCAAACAGTAGCTCCTGGTCCACATCCGGGTCCTCAATGCGCACCCGGCCAAAACCGATGTCGATCTTGCCCGCTTTCAGCGCATCCACCTGTTCCCGGGTCTTCAGTTCGTGGAGGATGATTTCCAGGTTTTTGTTACGCCGTAGCCGCCTGACCATCAGTGGTAGTTGCCCGTAGAACACCGAGGGCACGAACCCGATGGAGAACACCGTCTTGCGATGCTGGGCAATTCGACGGGTGTCGTTCACGGTCGCGGCCACCTTGTCGAGAACCTGTCGTGCCTGTTCCAGGAAATACTCGCCGCCGGTGGTCAGCTCCAGGCCCCGGGGTTTACGGATGAACAAATCGGCACCCACCTCCTCCTCCAGTTGTTTGATGGCACGGGTCAGCGGTGGCTGCGCAATAAACAGCTTTTCAGCGGCGCGGGTCAGGTTCAGTTCCTCTGCCACCGCCACGAAGTACCGCAGGTGTCTCAGTTCCATCCATACCTCCAGGGTATCGGTTAGTACTTAATCAATATTGGTTCATATCCGTGAAACTTCGTACTGTTCGAATCACAGCCTTTTTAACTTGCGATTCGGAGAGCCCATGTCCGCAACCATTCAGTCCATCGAAGCCATACTGGTCGATATTCCGACCATCCGGCCACACAAGCTTTCGATGACAACCATGGGCGTTCAGACCATGGTTATTGTGCGCCTGAGGGATTCCGACGGCATCGAGGGGCTGGGTGAGGCCACCACCATCGGCGGCCTGGCCTACGGCCCGGAAAGCCCCGAAAGCGTGAAGCTTACCATTGACACCTATTTCAAACCGCAACTGATCGGGCAGCCCTCGGATAACATCAATACCCTGAGGGTAATGTTAAACCGCTCAACCCGTGGCAACAACCTGGCCAAGTCCGCGATTGAAACCGCGCTGCTGGATTTTCAGGGCAAGCGGCTGAACTGTTCGGTGTCCGATCTATTTGGCGGTGCCGTGCATGGGCACATTCCAGTGCTTTGGACCCTGGCCAGTGGTGACACGGAAAAAGATATCGAAGAAGCTCTCGGCCTGATCGAAACCGGGCGCCACTGTGATTTCAAACTCAAGATCGGCTCACGAGCGCTGATGGACGACGTTCGGCATGTGGCTGCGATCAAGGCCGCCGTTGGTGAAACCGCCAGTGTCCGTGTTGATGTGAACCAGGCGTGGGATGAAGCCACCGCCGCCAGGGGCATGGCGGAATTACAGGCTGCAGGCATTGATCTGGTGGAGCAGCCCACACCGATGAAAGATTATGCCGCGTTGGTACGTCTGGCTCAGAAGTTTCATCTCCCCATTCTGGCCGACGAGGCGGTTGCCGATGCCAGCGAAATGTACAGCCTTGCCGCCGCCGGTTTTTCCGGTGCCGTCGCCCTCAAGATCGCCAAGGCCGGTGGCCCGGTGCGGGCCCTGGAACAGGCGGCCGTTGCGCAAGCGGCGGGTATCGGCCTCTATGGCGGCACCCTGTTGGAGGGCACGATCGGCACGGTTGCCGCCCTGCACGCCTGGTCCACTCTGGAAACCCTGCGCTGGGGCACCGAAATGTTCGGCCCGCTGCTGATGAAAGACGACATCGTGGTCAAGCCGCTGAACTTCCATAACAACGGCGTGGACCTGCCCAAAGGCCCGGGCCTGGGCATCGACATTGACGAAGACAAACTCGCTTTCTATCGCCGCAAAGACCAATAAACGGAGAAACGCACATGCTGTTCAAAGTTGAAATGAAGGTGAACATCCCGCACGACATGCCAGCTGACGTTGTGGCTGACATCAAGGCTCGGGAAAAGGCGTACGCCCAGGCTCTGCAAGAGCAAGGGAAGTGGCGTCACCTTTGGCGGGTGGCAGGCAGCTACGCCAACGTCAGCATCTTTGATGTGGAAGATAACACTGAATTACAGGATCTGGTCAGCAACCTTCCGCTGTTCCCCTATATGGACATTACCGTGGCGCCGCTATGCCGTCATCCGTCCTCGATTCATGAGGATGATCGTTAACCCCGTATTCGTCACTACCGACGACCGAAGAGCACGTTGTTGCCAACTGATGGGATGTCTTGAGCAACAAAAACAAAAGACCGAGGAGACCAACAATGACCGTTAAAACCATGCAAACCGCTGATGTGAAGGAGCTGCTGGAAAAAGTAGCCGGATTTGATCAGGACGGTGGTAACCAGCGAATGAAGAAGATTGTTCACCGCGTGATGCACGATATCTTCCAGATTGTTGAGGATTTCGACGTCACCCCTGAAGAATTCTGGAGCGCCGTTTACTACGTAGGCGAGCTGGGTGCCAACGGTGAAGCGGCCCTGCTGGCTCCAGGCCTGGGCATGGACCGTTACCTGGACATCCGTCAGGATGCCGAAGACGAACAGGCCGGACTGACCGGCGGCACGCCCCGCACCATCGAGGGCCCGCTGTACGTTGCCGGTGCGCCCATCAGCGATGGTTTTGCCCGTATGGACGATGGCTCCGACAACGACGCGGAAGTGATTCTGATCAAAGGTCAGGTTACCGACGAGAACGGCGAGCCATTGGCCAACGCCATTGTCGACATCTGGCACGCCGACACCAACGGTGCTTACTCCTACTTCGACCAGTCCCAGAGCGAGTACAACCTGCGCCGTCGCATCAAGACCGATGGCGAGGGTCGTTACGCTGCCCAGAGCATCATGCCGTCTGGCTACGGCTGCCCGCCGGAGGGTTCCACACAGCAGTTGCTTGACCAGCTTGGTCGCCACGGCCAGCGCCCTGCACATATCCATTATTTCGTGTCCAAACCCGGCCACAAGCACCTGACCACCCAGATCAACATTGCCGGCGACGAATACACCTACAGCGATTTCGCCTTCGCCACCCGCGAAGAACTGGTGGTGGAAGCCAAGAAAGTGGATCAGTCCGAAATCGGTGCGAAGCACGGTGTCACCGGCCCGATTACCGAGGTTGAGTTCAACGTGACCCTGGTGGCCACCGACAAGCCCGAGCTCCAGGAGCGCCATGCACGTCAACGCGCGCTGGAAACAGACGCGGCGTAAGCGCCACCCAAGAACAAGACGGAGTGAACGACATGACCAGCAAACTCGAAAAACTCGCAGACAAGGTCCGCAACGCCGTAGTGGCCGACCCGGAAACCGGCCGCTATCAGTGTGATCGCGGCATCTTCACCGACCAGGAACTGTTCGACCTGGAGATGAAACACATCTTCGAAGGCAACTGGGTATACCTGGCCCACGAGAGCCAGATCCCCGAGCCGGGCGACTACTACACAACCACCGTTGGCCGTCAGCCGGTGGTGGTCACCCGCACCAAAGATGGCGAGCTTCAGGCCATCCTGAACACCTGCTCACATCGGGGTGCGACCCTGTGCCGCAAGAAGCGGGGCAACAAAACCTCCTTCACCTGCCCGTTCCACGGCTGGACCTTCCGTAACGACGGTACCTTGCTGAAAGCCAAGGACCAGAAAAAAGGCGGCTATCCGGACAACTTCAATACCGATGGCTCCCATGATCTGAAGCATCTGCCGAAGTTCGAATCCTATCGCGGCTTCCTGTTTGGCAGCCTGAATAGCGATGTACTGCCGCTGGATGAGCACCTTGGGGAAACCACCAAGATCATCGACAACATCGTCGACCAGGCGGAAGACGGTCTGGAAGTGCTGCGCGGCGCGTCCACCTATACCTATGAGGGCAACTGGAAGCTCACCGCCGAAAACGGTGCCGATGGCTACCACGTGGGTACCGTGCATTGGAACTACCTGTCCACCATGGGCCAGCGCAACTACGACAAAGGCGGCACCGAAGCCGTGGACGCCAAGAGCTGGTCGGCCGAAGGCGGCTTTTACACCTTCGACAATGGCCACATCATGCTGTGGACCCGCCTGACCAACCCGGAAGTACGTCCGGTGTTCGGTCACCTGGAGCGGCTGGAGGAGCGCTTCGGTGAGGCCCGCGCTGACTCGATTGTGCGCACCACCAAAAACCTGTGTCTGTACCCGAATGTGTACCTGATGGACCAGTTCTCCACGCAGATCCGGGTGTTGCGGCCGATTTCGGTCAACAAGACCGAGGTCACCATCTATTGCTGGGCACCAAAGGGTGAGCCGGCGGCGGACCGCACCAAACGCATTCGCCAGTACGAAGATTTCTTCAACGTGACCGGCATGGGCACGCCTGACGATCTGGAAGAGTTCCGGGCCTGCCAGAAAGGCTACGAAGCCGAAGGCCTCAAGTGGAACGATATGAGTCGTGGTGCCAAGCACTGGATTGACGGCCCCGATGACCACGCTAACCAGCTGGGCATGAAGCCGATCATGAGCGGTGCCAAGCCGGAAGACGAAGGCATCTATGTCAACCATCACCAGCATTGGGTGGAAGAGATGACTCGTGCCATTCAGTCAGAGCGTGCCCGTTTCATCGCAGTAACGTCAGAGGAGGCCTCAGCATGAGCTTTAGCTACCAGGACATTCAGGCGTTTATTTTCCGTGAGGCCAGATTACTGGACGACCGCCAGTGGGATGATTGGCTGACCTGTTACAGCGAAGACGTCGTCTACTGGATGCCAGCGTGGGATGACAACGATGAGCTCACCGAAGATCCGCAGAGTGAGATTTCGCTGATCTATTACCCGAATCGCAACGGCCTGGAAGATCGGGTGCACCGGATCAAGACCGAGCGTTCCGGTGCCAGCTCCCTTCCGGAGCCCCGTACGACGCACATCACCAGCAACCTGGAAATCCTGTCACAGGACGGTGACACCATGGAAATCCGGTTCAACTGGCACACGCTGAACCAGCGTTACAACGAGACCTCGAGCTTTTTTGGCACCTCTTTCTACACCCTGGATGTCAGCGGCGAACAGCCACTGATTACTTACAAGAAGATGGTGTTGAACAACGATTACATCAATCAGGTTATGGATATCTATCACCTTTGATACCAAGCCCGGACATCACGGCCGATTGGTGGGGAGCCAAATATGAGTTACAACATCGCACTGAACTTCGAAGACGGCGTGACGCGTTTCATCGCCTGTAACGAGGGTGAAACCGTTCTGGACGCCGCATTCCGGTCACAGATCAACCTGCCCATGGATTGCTCCGATGGCGTCTGCGGCACCTGCAAGGGTGCCTGTCGCCAGGGCGAATTCGACATGGGTGATGAGTACCTGGAAGAGGCGCTGTCCGACGAAGAAGTGGCGCAGGGTATGGTCCTTACCTGCCAGATGGTGCCGTCCGGTGATTGTGTGGTGGAAGTGCCGGTTGCGTCTTCCATGTGCAAGACCGGGAACGCCGAAGTCAGTGGCACCGTTGCCGAGGTCAATCTGATCTCGGCAACGTCCATTGAACTGAAGATCACCGCCGACGACGATCTCGCGTTCCTGCCGGGTCAGTACGTCAATATCGGCGTGCCCGAGACCGAGGAAACCCGTTCCTATTCGTTCAGCTCGAAGCCTGGTAGCCGGGAACTCAGTTTTCTGATCCGCAACGTGCCGGGGGGGCTGATGAGCTCCTGGCTGGTGGGCAAAGCCCGCACCGGTGACAGGGTCAAACTGACCGGCCCCATGGGTAGCTTCTACCTGCGTCCGATCGAGCGCCCGGTGCTGATGCTGGCCGGTGGCACCGGTCTGGCACCGTTCCTGGCGAAGCTGGAGCACATGAAAGCCAACGGCTGCGACCTGCCGACCCATCTGGTGTACGGCGTCAGCAGTGAGGATGATCTGGTGTGTCTGGACATTCTTGACCGCTTCACCGAAGAGCTGGACAACTTCAGCTACGTCACCTGTGTCTCCGGTAAAGACAGCAACCATCCACGCAAGGGCTATGTGACTCATCACATGGAGGAAGCGCCGCTGAATGAAGGCGATGTGGACGTTTATCTGTGTGGGCCGCCGCCGATGGTCGATTCCGTGCTGAGCTTCTTCCGTGAGAAGGACATCCAGCCGCACTCGTTCCATTATGAGAAATTCACCCCGAGTGTGCCCGGGGCGGAGGAGAAAGTCGCATGAAAAATCGCTTCACCGATAAGGTCGTGGTGATTACCGGCGCTGCCCAAGGCATCGGCAAACGTGTGGCCCAGTTGGCCGCCGCAGAAGGTGCCAGGCTGTTGCTGGTTGATATCGCGGATTATGTACAGGGGTTCGCCGCAGAGTTGCGCGACCAGGGTGCCGAGGCCGTCGCCGTTCAGGCCAACCTGGAAACCTGGGCTGGTGCCGAAACCACCATGGCGGAAGCGCAAAAGCAGTTCGGCCGCATCGACATCCTGATCAACAACGTGGGCGGCACCATCTGGGCGCAGCCGTTCGAGCACTACACGCCGGAGCAGATTGAAAAGGAAATCCAGCGCTCGCTGTTCACCACCCTGTGGTGTTGCCGCGCGGTGCTGCCTTACATGCTGGGGCAAAAAGGCGGTGTGATTGTGAACGTGTCGTCGGTGGCAACGCGGGGTTTGATGCGGGTGCCCTATGGCGCGGCCAAGGGCGGCGTGAACGCGCTGACGGTGAATATGGCGTATGAGTACGCACCGCACAATATCCGTGTGAATGCCGCGGCTCCCGGTGGCACCGAGGCACCCCCGCGACTGACGCCACGCAATGCCAAAGAGCAGAGTGAGCAGGAAAAAGCGTGGTACCAGACGCTGATTGACCAGACCACGGACAACAGCCTCATGCACCGCTATGGAACCCTGGATGAACAGGCCGAACCCATCCTGTTCCTGGCATCGGATGCGTCTTCCTACATGACCGGTACTGTCCTGCCAGTGGCAGGCGGCGACTTGGGTTAGCCAATCACATAACTCCGCACAACAACAAACGCGGAAGTGAGAGATCATGAGAAACATCGACGTAAACGACGTTATTGATAACGCCGCATTCAACAAGTTTCACTGGAAGGTGCTCTTCTGGTGCACCCTGATCATCATCTTCGACGGCTACGATCTGGTAATCTACGGCGTCGTGCTTCCCATCCTGATGGATCAGTGGGAGCTGAGCCCATACGTGGCCGGCCTGCTCGGAAGTAGCGCTCTGTTTGGCATGATGTTCGGTGCCATGGGCTTCGGCATGCTGTCGGACCGGCTGGGACGGAAGAAAGTCATTATCGGCTGTGTGGTGCTGTTCAGCGTCACCACGGTGATCAATGGCTTTGCCACCACGCCCTGGCAGTTCGGCATTCTGCGCTTTATTGCCGGGCTGGGCATTGGCGGCGTCATGCCGAACGTGGTCTCGCTGATGAGTGAATACTCACCGGCGAAGCGTCGGAGTACTCTGGTGGCCCTGATGTTCAGTGGCTACGCGGTGGGCGGCATGGTGTCCGCTGGCCTGGGAATCTGGATTGTGCCCAACTTTGGTTGGGAGATCATGTTCTATCTGGCGGTCGTGCCGATGGCGATGCTGCCATTCATGCTTAAATTCCTGCCGGAATCGGTCGCTTTCCTGATGGCCCAGAAGCGTGAGGGCGAGGCCCGGAAGATTCTTACGCAAGTAGCTCCGTTCAAGCACATCACAGAGCAGGATGTATTGACCGTTCCACCGACCACGAACAGCAAGGCACCGGTGCTGGAATTGTTTCGCGATGGCCGGGCCATGAGCACGCTGATGTTCTGGGTAGCGTTCTTTTGCTGCCTGCTGATGGTCTATGCCCTGGGATCCTGGTTGCCGAAACTGATGTCCAACGCCGGCTATGCCCTGACCTCCAGCCTGATGTTCCTGATGGTACTGAACATCGGTGCGATTGTTGGTGCGGTTGGTGGCGGCTGGCTGGCGGACCGCCTGTCACTCCGCTCGGTGCTGGTGGCGTTCTTTATTCTGGGCTCGGGGTCACTGGTGCTGCTGGGGTATGAGAACCCGATGTGGGTGCTGTATACGCTGGTGGGTATTGCCGGTGCCACCACCATCGGTTCTCAGATCCTGCTGTACGCTTACGTGGCCCAGTATTATCCCACCAGCATCCGTTCCACGGGGCTGGGCTGGGCCTCCGGCATCGGCCGTAACGGCGCTATTGTCGGGCCACTGCTGGGCGGTGCGCTGCTGACCATGGCGCTGCCACACCAGATGAACTTCCTGGCACTGGCGGTGCCGGGTGCCATCGCCACGGTGGCCATTGCACTTGTTGGCCGTCGTGGTCTTGGCCTTGATACGGAGCCCGCGATGCAAAACGCCGGTATGGCAACGGGCAGTCAGTAACGAATTGGAGCGTTGATGCGACCCACGGGTAGACAGTCAGTCTGACCCTTCTTGGCCCCGGCGCACAAGCGTCTGGGGCCCTTTTTCGTTAAGACGAATCATAAAATCAATAATGGATTCATGCTTATGTCGAGATTTCTGAAAGACCTTTCCGTGCCCGCCATCGTCGCCGGGTTTCTGGCGGTACTGGTGTCTTATTCCGGCCCACTGGCGATCTTTTTCCAGGCGGGGTCCAGCGCCGGTATCTCCACCGAGATGATGACGTCCTGGGTCTGGGCCATTTCCATGGGCGCGGCGATCTCCGGCATCATCCTGTCTATCTGGCTGAAAGCACCGGTGGTTACCGCCTGGTCCGCGCCGGGTACTGCGCTGCTGGTGACGCTGTTCCCGGAATTGTCCCTGAATGAAGCCATCGGTGCCTACATCACCGCTGCGATTATTATCTTTATCATCGGCGTATCCGGCACCTTCGATGCCTTTGTGCGTGCTATCCCCAAAGGCATAGCCGCCGGCATGATGGCGGGCATTTTGTTCCAGTTTGGTGTGGGTGCGTTTACTGCTATTGAATCCACCCCGGCCCTGGCCATTGGCATGCTGCTCTCTTATGTGGTGTTCCGTCGACTGTTTCCTAAATACACCCTGGTGCTTTTACTGATTGCCGGTGTGGTCTTGGCCGTGGTGCTTGAAGGAGCGTCGTTATCCGGTGTTCGCTGGAGCCTGGCCGTACCGCAATTTATCGAACCAGAGTGGACGCTGGGATCGACCCTGAGCCTGGCGATCCCACTGGTTCTGGTCAGCCTGACAGGGCAATTCCTGCCAGGCATGGCCATCATTCAGGGGGCCGGTTATCCGGTCAAAGCCAAGCCCATTATTGGGGTTACCAGTCTGGTGTCGCTGCCCATGGCGTTTTTTGGCGGTATCACCACGGTGGTGGCAGCGATCACGGCGGCAATCTGCACCAGCAAGGACGCCCATGAAGATCCGTCCCGGCGTTATGTGGCGGGTGTGTTTAACGGGGTTTTCTACCTGGTGGGTGGCCTGTTTGCGGGCACCATTGTCAGCCTGTTTACCTCATTGCCTGCGGCGTTCGTGGCGGTGCTGGCGGGCCTGGCGTTGTTGGGGGCTATCGGCGGAAACCTGTCTGCGGCACTGGAAGACGCCAGCCACCGGGAAGCATCGCTGATCACCTTTGTTGTGACTGCCTCTGGCATGTCATTGTTTGGGTTGTCGTCGGCATTCTGGGGGGTGGTCATTGGCTATGGCTGCTATCTCGTATTGAACGGCAGTGCCGGCAGAAAATGATGGTTGGATGGGTTAGGCTGATGGCTTACCCATTTTGCAGATTGAGTGGCCATGACTGAATCGACCAACCAGCCCTTCCGCTTCCGTTTCCGCGTCCGCTACGGCGAGTGTGACGCCCAGAGCGTGGTGTTCAACGCGCGCTACGCGGACTACGTGGACATCTCCGTCAACGAATACATCCGCACCCTGTTCGGGGATTACCAGAACCTGCTGGACCAGGATCTCGACATTCAGGTGGTGAGCCTGACGGTGAACTACCGGGCACCGGCGCGGTTTGATGAGGTTCTGGAAGCGCGGATCAAGGCGGGGAGGCTCGGCAACACCTCATTCACCCTGCATCTGGAGTTTGTTCGCTATGGGGATGAGCAGCTCGTGGCAGAGGCGGATATTACCTACGTGCTGATCCAGCCCTCTGAAATGGCGAAGACACCCGTCCCGGCATCGATCCGGGAAAAGCTAGAGGTGGGAGCCCCCGGCGTGATGATTAGCCACGCCGGGGAATAGGGTCCTTCAGGCTTTGGTTCAGCCGTCCTGAAGCGCCTGAACCACTGCCTTGGCGGCACCTTCTGACGACGCCGGGTTCTGGCCGGTGATCAGCTTGCCGTCGACCACAATGTGGGGAGCCCAGTCGTCACCTTTGGAGTAGGTGGCGGTGTTTTCCTTCAGCATGTCTTCCAGCAGGAAGGGCACGATACCGCTCAGCCCTACAGCCTCTTCTTCGCTGTTGCTGAAACCGGTGACTTCGCGGCCGCCGACAATGTTCTGCCCCGGTTTTACTTCCACATTCTTGAACACTGCCGGGGCGTGGCATACCGCACCGATGACTTTGTCCTGCTCGTAAGCGGCTTTGATCAGCGCGATGCTTTTCTCGTCGTTGACCAGATCCCAGAGCGGGCCGTGGCCGCCAGGATAGAAAACGGCATCGAACTGGTTCATGTCCACATCCGCCAGTTTTTTGGTGCTGGCGAGGGCTTCCTTGGCGTGGGCGTCCTGCTGGAAGCGCCGGGTGGTTTCCGTCAGTGCGTCTTCGGTTTCGCTGTTAGGGTCTATCGGCGGCTGGCCACCCTTGGGCGTCGCCAGGGTTAACTCCGCGCCGGCGTTTTTAAAGACATAGTAAGGAGCGGTGAACTCTTCCAGCCAGAAACCGGTTTTATGACCGGAGTCACCCATTTGGTCGTGAGAAGTCAGAACCATCAGAACTTTCATAGAATCTGTCCTTGTGCGTGATGGATGAATGGGACTTCGTACTTTCGTTAACTGCCCTGGTGTAAGACCTTGTGGCCCGTGCCGTCAAATTCAACCGTCGGGTGCTCGAAGTAACAACATGGCAACGAGGCCGCCGGCGATAACCGACACTACAATAGTTGGCCCCGCAGGCAGGTCGTAACCCGCTGATAGCAGCAGTCCGGTCGTGTGTCCTGCGAAGCAGGTCAGCACCGTGGCTGCCGTGGAGCGCCCCCGCATGCAACCAATCAGCAGCGGCGTGGCAATCAGGGAGGCAAAGACGACGTAGATGCCGGCCTGGTTGACGCAAACCGTGACGGCGAGCGCAAACAGTGGGAGAAAGAGCCGCTCCTGCATGAGCCCTGCGAGCCGAACGTGCCAGGCCCAAACCAGCCCGGCGACGAGGGCCAGAGGAATCAGGCTGGAGCCAGTCACCCAAAGCAGGTCGCCGTTGAAGGCATCGTTCAGGCGCTGGGCTCCGTGAGGGTCGCGACTGACCAGCAGCGTTGCAGCGCAGGCACCGAGCACGTACAACAGGCCGATCATTGCTTCCCGGCGATCCGGTGCAATACGAATCGCGCCCTGCACCAGAACCACGGCAACCATCGCAAAGCCGAGGGCGGCCGCCGGCTCGAACCGTGACCAGGCGTTCGGCAGCAGTTGCCCGCCGGCAATGGCACCCAGTGCGGCCCATTGGGCAATGGCCAGGTCCGCAAAAACCACGTTTCGCTCCAGCACCCGTTGGCCCAGGGGTACCAGCGATGTTGCCATCAACAGACTCGCTGCGATGGGCAGCAGCAACCAGAACCAGTCAGTCATCACGCACCGCGGCCGTGGCGTTGGCGAGCTGGTGCAGTTCCTCCACCAGATAGGACAGCAGGTGTTCCAGGCTGATGACCGGGCCGTCCTCCGTGACTGTGCCTGGCAAAACCCGAACCGGCAGGCCGGTTCGTTGGGCGAGCCAGTCTGCCGGGCGGCTGTCCTGATACTGTGCAACGATGATACCGGAGGCAGTGGCGAGAGCCGGGTCCTGCAGCACAGTGTTCAGATGGGATGCACTGGGTGGCAGGCCCGGTTTTGGCTCGAGATCAAAGGCCACGTCGACGCCAAGCCAGCGCAGCAGGTAGTCGAAGTTGCTGTGCTGAACACCCACAGTCATGCCTTCCAGATCCCGGGCCTTTTCGCGCCATTCGCCTTTGCTCAGGTTCCAGCGAACCTGCCATTGCAGCAGCCGCCTGCGCACGTCGACTGCCTGATCAGGCGCAATCGTCGCGAGCCTGTCGGCCAGCGCTGTGGCGATCTTTGGCAGGGCATCCGGATCAAGGTGGACGTGCGGATTACCTTCTGGGTGAACGTCACCCATACTCCGGTCCACGTGGTCATGGGGCTGGTAAAGTGGCACCTGCTCGGCGGCATAGAACAGCCCCGGTTTGCCCTCCTGAATGTCGCGGTTGGATGCCTGGCGAATCAGTGACGGCAACCAACCCGATTCCAGGGAAGCACCGGTGCATACCGCGAGGTCGGCCGTGCGCATGGCGGCGATCAGGCTTGGCCGGGCTTCAATGTAATGCGGGTCCTGGAACGCGGAGGTGGCTACCGTGATGTCGGCGTCTGGCATCAGAACTTCCGTCAGGCTTGCCCACTCCGGTTCACAGGCGAAAATGGATAGGGACGCCTGGGCCGGCAGTGATGTCAGCCCAAGTGTCAGTGTCAGAACGAAACGCTTAGAAACCATGGGCACCGTGCGCTCCAAAGCTCATGACGTATTGCAGCATGACGGTGTTGTCAGCCTCATCAAACCCGTGCGCTTCCTGGTGGGTGTATTGCAGGCGTACGGTGGAAAAGTGCGAGTGGGACCAGGCCAGCATCACATCGGTCTCTTTCAGTTCCTGGTCGTGGAAGTGATCGCCGTGGGCTTCTTTCAGATCTACCTCGCCGTATCGAACACCGGCAGACCACTGGGGCGCAAACTGATAAACCGCTGAGGCGTACCAGCCTTCGTGCACGTCATCGGATGTCGCATGTTCGTCCAGGTCATCCACGTAAAGATACTCGCCACTGAGCGTCAGTTGCTGCTGGCGGTTATTGCCGCCCGGTGCCCATTTCCACACCAGGTCTGCCATGTAGAGATTCTCACCCGTGTATTCGGCACCGTGGGAATGGCCGCCGTGCTCGTCATCATGGCCAGGCTCTTCCTCATGGCTGCCATGAATCTGGCGATTGTTCAGGTAAGACAGGCCTGCCTGCCAGCTTTGTGATCGGGAGAGATCACCACCGAACCGGGTATTGACGGTATACACGCCGATGTCCTCTTCGCCCTCCGACAGCCGGTTACCGTCAAAGGCCTCAGCACCCACCTGCCAGTAGAATGGCGTGGGCAACAGCAGGTTCACGCGCAGCCCATCGTCAAAATAGTGGCTGCCAAGCAGCGCGCGGTAGGCGGCAGGCCGCTCGACAAAGTCGTCCTCATGCAGGTGACGGCTGTTCAGGTAACCGACTTGGGAAAGAAACCGGCCCCCGCGAACGCTGACGTTGTAGGGCAGGCCGGTGGTCTGCAGGAAAGCTTCCTCCAGTTCCAGTTCGGTTTCGCCTTCGTGATCTTCCACCACTGCGGTCAACCTGCCTTCAAACAGGTCGTCGATGGGTGAAGAAAGCGACAGCTCGGTATGGCCGAGCCCGAAGCCTTCCTCACGGTGCGACAGCGCGGTGGCGTTCTGTTTGTAATAGCCATCCAGAACCACGCTGAGATCCGGGTTCAGTTCGTTGGCGAGGGTTGGCAAGGGAAGTATGACCGCTGACCATAGAGCTAGATAACGGTGGTGCACAGATATTCTCCTTTGTGACGTTATAACGTTTCTATTATCTCCGCCTTAAATGTTATGTTATAACGTATAAATTGTGAAGTGGTTTTCAGAAGTCCCGTTATTGCGCTCTCTCATTGGTCCACGCGGATAGACCAAATGGCAATGGTGGTTCGCTTCCTATCTGTATAAAATCCGGAGAAGTGAATGGTTAGCCTTTCGGCTTAGGAAATGACTGGAATTGACTGGAGAGTACGGAAAAATGGCAATCTGGACCCAAACACCCAATCTTGAGCAGATGATGAAAGCCAGCCAGAACACGGCGGTGCACCACTTGGGCATTGAATACCTGGAGGTGGGAGAAGACTTCGTGAAAGGGCGTATGCCGGTGGATGAGCGAACCGTCCAGCCTTTTGGCATCCTGCACGGCGGTGCCTCGGTTCTGCTGGCCGAAACCCTGGGGAGCATGGCGGCCAACTGCTGCCTGAAAGACCCGAACACGGTAGCCGTGGGGCTGGATATTAACGCCAACCACATCCGGCCGGCCATGAAGGGTTGGGTCTATGGCACCGCCAAAGCCATGCACATTGGCAGCGCGACCCAGGTGTGGGAGATTCGTCTGGAAAACGAGGACGGCAAAATCACCTGCATTTCGCGCCTCACCATGGCAGTCACCAAGCGCCCGTAAAACCCGGACGATTGCGGTCAGCCCAGGAGTATCTCCGGCTTCGGGCGTGTGGTAAAACGGGACCATTGCTCGTACTTGGGAGCGTTGCCATGGCTGACCACCGCAGTGTTTCGCTCTGGTACCTGGCGCTTGCCGCCGGACTGGTGCCGTTATTGACCATTCATGCCACCTTTCTGGTGTCTGTGCTGGAAGGGCATATTCCGTTCTGTATCCCCTATTGGGACAGCTGCACCAGCATCAGCCGCACCGGTCGTTATGGCTTTTCCTATTTCATTTTCAAAGGCACGATGCTCCCTGCGGCGGTTTTAGGGGTGCTGTTCTGGTGGTTCAACAGCCGCTGGCTTCAACAATTGGGCGTTCACTCACGGGGTGTTGCCTGCGTGCCTTGGCTCGGGTTGATCGCCTGCGTGGCACTGGGCGCTTACACTCTGGCGCTGGGGCATGCCGGAGAGGGCTTTAACCTGATCCGGCGCATCGGGGTGGTGCTGTATTTCTCGCTGACCTATATTTGTGAGCTCCTTGTCAGTGCTGGGCTACGTAGCCACCCGCTCTGGAAATCCACCGGTAACCGGCTGCTGAATCTGTGTCAGTTGACCCTCGGCGTGGGGATTCTATCGGTAATTCTTAACGGCGTGGCACCTGAGTTTTACAGCCGTAAGGACGATGCCTTTGAATGGATTCTGGCGCTTTTAATCAACGCGCATGCGCTCTGGTTGGCCATTTTGTGGCGTAAGAGCCGATTTCGAATTCGGTTATGGGCCGGTTAAGCCTGGGGTGGTGTGGACTCATGACCCAGACTGGGGTCTGCGCGAATACCCTAAATAGGGGATGTAGTCGCCACCGGCCAGTGAGATGCTCCGTCTGATGCTTTGGCCGACCCCGATTGAAAGGCCGGCTGCGGATGTAAAACTGACGGAGTGGATGTATGAATCACAAAAACAACGCGGGATTTGTAACCGGAAAACTGGCGCTGGCGGCAGCGGTCAGCCTGGTGATCGCTGGCTGTGGCGGCGGAGGCTCGAGTTCCTCCCCCAGCGGTGGCGACACAAGCACCCAAAGCGGGCAATTCAAAGACAGTAACGTGCAGGGCCTCACCTACACCATTGATGGCGAGTCCAGAACGACTGCTGCCGATGGTTCGTTTGAGTACGTCAGTGGCGACGCCATCACCTTCTCCCTTGGCAATGTGGAGCTGGGTACCGTGAGTGGGGATGAAATCATTACCCTGGTGCAGTTAATTGACGACGGTGCCACGGATCAGAACGCGGTGATTAACCGGGCCCGGCTGTTGCAATACCTCGACGCCAACCAGGACACCGCTGATGGCATCCGTATCCCGGCGGCACTGAGAGATGCTGCGGCTGACTGGGCCATTTCTGACTTTTCTGACAGTGCCGCCTTCGAGGCCGATGTGGCAGCGATTGAGGACGATGTGGAAGCCGAGATTACCGGTGCCACCTTACCAACCGCAGGGCAGGCCCGGGATCATATTGAACAAACCCAGCGTTGTGTCAGGGCGGGTGCGTATAGGGGTAGCTACAGAGGCTCCGACGCGGGACCGTTTGGGCTGTTGGTGAGTGCCCGGACGGGCGATGCCACAGGGGTGGCAATGAGCGAGATAAGTGAAGATTTCTTCTCGCTGGATGCCACGCAATCGGTCGCCCTGGATACCGAGGGAGCGTTTGTCAGTGGCAGTGCCAGCAGTGGAGCCAGCTTCAGAGGTGCATTCGATTCGGTGAACGCGCTATCGGGGAGCTGGGAGAACCCTTCTACGGCAGACAGCGGCAGTTTTTCCGGTCGCCGGGTCGGCGGTGATGCTGATGCGAAGTTCCGGTTTACGGGCAGCTTCTCCGGTGGTGATGGCGGCCTGTTCGCCTTTGACGTGAATGGCTCCAACGATGTTACCGGTGTGGCTTATAGCGTCTCCGAGGATGAGCTGTATGACATCTCCGGGAGCGTGGCAGGCAGCACGCTGACTGCTTCCTTCAGCGGTAATGCCGGTAGCATTAACGGTACGCTGGATCTGGACTCGGGCAGCCTGTCTGGCAGCTGGGATAACAGCGATGAAGGCGTAAGTGGTACGTTCAGTGGTGATGGCTGCGCGCTGAACTGACGTCGGTCGTCCAGGCTTCTCGAGCGCTGGCCTGTGCTCTGGAAGCCTGGCGGTCTTTCCACTTCTCTTTTTGCTTCTCCTCTCTCTATATCCGCTAGATCCCTTCAAGTGTCATTGGGCCCGTGCTTCTCATTCATCCTGTGCTAAATTGAAACGTCCGGATGATGAGGAAGCTATGAAAAATACTGATCCTGAAGCCGCCAAGGGTGTGCTCTATGGCCTCGCCGCCTACACCATGTGGGGCTGTTTCCCTTTGTATTTTGCCCTGTTTTCGGGTGTGCCAGCCTTTGAGGTGCTGGTTCATCGGGTGATCTGGTCGTGCGTGTTTCTTGCCGTGGTAGTGAGCTTTCTCAAACGCTGGCAGCCCATCAGAGCGGCACTGGCTCACCCGAAAAAACTGGGGGTGGTGTTCGGTTGCGCGGTGTTCATTGCCGTTAACTGGGGGGTGTATATCTACGCGGTAGAGACTCGCCATGTTCTGCAGGCCAGCCTTGGCTACTTTCTTACGCCATTGGTGAACGTGGGGTTGGGCATGCTGGTGTTGCGGGAGAGCATTACACGGTTGCAGATTGTCGCGGTGGCGTTGGCGACCGTTGCCATCCTGTACCAGTTGTTCCTGCTGGGCGTAGTGCCCTGGATAACCCTGGTGCTGGCCTTCAGTTTCGGTACTTATGGCTTGCTCCGCAAACAGGTTGAGCTGGACGGCCTTTCCGGACTATTCGTGGAAACGCTGTTGCTGTTACCCCTCAGCCTGCTGGCATTGGCGACACTCAGCGCTAATGGCACTTCCCATTTTGCCGATGAGCCGGCACTCACATGGCTGTTAATTTCCAGCGGTGTCGTCACCGCCATCCCATTACTGGCTTTTGCTGGCGCGGCTCGTAGGCTGCGCCTGGCCACCGTGGGCTTCCTCATGTACATCAACCCAACAATTCAGTTCCTGATTGCATTATTGGTGTTTCACGAACCGCTAAGCAACGAGAAGCTGATCAGTTTTGTGATGATCTGGGTGGCTTTGGGGGTTTACTCCTGGTCAGCGTGGTGTGGGCGACATCGCAGCGTAAAGCCTTGACCGGCGGTCTATATTGATCCTTTAGTCTACCCTTACCTCAAGTCAGTTACATGACTGCCGATACGCTATTTATCTGAAAAGCTTTCTGTATTTACTTCATTCAGGAGCGGGTCAGGCTGTTCTGCTGGTGTGCTGAAACTTTGGTTAACATTCTGGAACTGTCTGGTCTGCACGGTCTGTAGATAATGCGTCAAAAGAATAATTCTGTTGGAGCCGGGCACGATGAAAATTCTGAGTCAATTAAAAATAAGAACGCGTTTACTAGTAGCCGTATTGGTGCCGGTTCTGCTTACAGCGGCAACCCTTGCCTGGATCACTGCCAGCCAAATTCAGGCGAATGGCGAGGAAGAGCTCAAGCGCCTTGAAAGCAGCCTGCTGGAAGCACGAAAGGGCGGCCTCAAAAATCTGGTGGATGCCGCCAGGGCGGTTGTTATGGAGGCCAAGAACGACCCGGCGCTCAGTGAGCGGGAAGCGAAAGAAGCGGCTGCAAAACGTGTGCGATCCATACGTTTCGATCAAACCAATTACGTGTTCGCCTACACCCGGGACGTTAACAACCTGGCCTACGCGCCAGACCCGTCCAAAGAAGGCCCGACCACCAACCCAACCCTGAGAGGGCTGGTGGGGGATCTCTTTGACGCCGGTGAGGGGGACGGATTCTATGGCTACGAATGGGTGAACCCCGCCTCCGGCAATGACGAGCCGAAAATGTCTTATTCCACCATCATTCCGGACTGGGACTGGATGGTTGGTGCGGGTGTCTATATCACCGACATTCAGGAAGAGGTGGCGGCTGCCCGACAGGAAATCGAGGAAAACATGGCCGCTACATTGGGCTTTATCCTGCTGGTAACGCTGGTTGTGGTGGTTATTGCGCTGGTTATCGGCCTATTGGTTGGCCGCACGGTCACGACACCGCTGAAAAACGTCAGCAACATCATGCAGGAAATCGCCGACGGTGATGGTGACCTGCGCCAGCGCCTGCCAGATGAAGGCACCGATGAGCTCGCCGAACTGGGCCGGCGTTTCAATGGGTTCGTGGTCAAGATCCAGACCACCATCCGCGAGGTGGGCTCCACCACCGATCAGGTGGCGTCTGCTGCGGAAGAACTCAGCCGGGTGGCGAACGAGACCCGCGCCTCGGTTCAGGAACAAGGCTCGGAAACGGATCAGATTGCGTCCGCCATCAATGAGATGGCTGCCACCATTCAGCAGATTTCCGGTAACGCCAATGAGGTGGAAAGTGCCGCTTCGGACGCCGATCGCATGGCGCGGGATGGTGGCGAGACGATTACCAACGCCCAGGCGGCGGTCAATAAACTGTCTGGCGAAATTGAGGAAACTGCTCGCAGCATTAATACCCTGGCGGAAAAATCGGATGACATTCAGCAGGTGCTTGACGTTATCCACGCCGTTACTGAACAGACCAACCTGCTGGCGCTGAACGCTGCCATTGAGGCCGCCCGCGCCGGTGAGCATGGCCGTGGCTTCTCGGTCGTGGCGGATGAAGTTCGCCAGTTGGCCAAGCGCAGTGCGGAATCCGCCGATCAGATTCGTGAAATGATCAGTGGCTTTGTAACCGAATCGCGGTCAGCGGTTGATCGGATGAACGCCTCCCGTGATCACTCCACGGACACCGTTGAGCGCATCAATCACGCCACCACCGCGCTGGGTACCATCGAAACATCCGTGGGCCAGATCCACGATCAGGTAACGCAGATCGCAGCGGCGGCGGAGCAGCAAAGCCAAGTGGCCGAAGAGGTCAATCAGAATGTGGTGCGCATCGTGGACGCCGCCCAGCGCAGCGACACCGGGGTTACCCAGACTAACGAAGCCAGCCAGGAACTGGCCCGCCTGGGTGAGAATCTGCGCGATCTGGTGGGGCAGTTCAAGGTATAGATTGATCCGGAAAGGGAACCCTTTCTCTCCGTCGTTCGTTTATTGATGACAGGGCGTCAGCTTTGTGACCAACAATAACAAGGACGGATGAGACCATGACACCTACAATAAAACTGGGCGGGATTGCTTTGGCGGCAATCCTGCTTTCCGGCTGCCTGAGCAGCAGCGGTGGTGATGACAACTCGAATGCCCCGGCACCTGTCGTCGGGGGTGATCAACAGGTCTTCAAGGCAACCCTCAGGCGAACGGCCTTCGGTATCCCCCATATTGAAGCCGATGACTTCGCGAGCATGGGCTACGCCTACGGCTACGCCCAGGCGGAAGACAATCTCTGCCTGTTGGCTGAAGACACCCTGACCATCCGTGGGCTCCGTGCCCGGTTCCTGGGTGCCGGCGGAACCTACCGGATTCCTTCCAACGGTGCGACGACCACCAACCTCAATGCTGACTTCTTCTGGCGGGCCACGGTAACGGATGAGGCCATACAGCCCCTGAAAACCGGCAGCGATCCGGAGGTTGGCGAAGCTTCCCGTGGGTTCGTTGCCGGGTTCAATCGCTACCTGCGGGAGCTGCGCAACGGTGAACACCCCGGCCGCCACGAAGCCTGCCGTGGCGAACCCTGGCTGATGCCGATGGCAGAGGATGACATGTACCGACGTTATCTTCGCCTTGCGGTACTGGCGTCTTCATCGGTATTTGTGGACGGGGTAGCAACAGCCCGGCCACCGGCGATGGACGTGCCAGAGCTTTCCGCCGACGAGATTCTCGATGCGCTGGCCGCTGCCGGTGTTGAGGATAACGGGGACCTGCCGTTCCCCTTTGCGGACGAACTTCCCATTGGCAGCAACATGTATGGATTGTCGGCCGGAGCCAGTCGTTCTGGTGAGTCCATGTTATTCGGAAATCCCCATTTTCCCTGGGAAAAAACCGAACGTCTCTACCTGGCTCATCTCAAGGTCGGGGACCAGGCCGAGATCATGGGCGCGGCTCTCTATGGCCTGCCTGCGGTGCTGATAGGCTTCAACGAACACTTTGCCTGGAGCCACACCGTTTCCACGGCGTACCGTTTCAGTTTCTACGAACTGACCCTGAACCCTGCCGACCCGACCCAGTACCTGTATGAAGGCGAGTTTGTGGATATGGACGCCACCGACATCACCGTGCAGGCGATGGATGACAATGGCGAGGTGAGTGACGTAACCCGTACGCTCTACCGCTCCCGCTACGGGCCGCTGCTGATCTTTGAAGCGGCTGGCGTGCCAATTCTGAACTGGTCGAATGCCAAAGCGTACACCCTGCGTGATGCCAATGCCGAGAACGACCGCTTACTGAACCAGTTTTTCCGCTGGAACCAGGCTGACAGTTTCGAGGAGTTCGTGGAACTCCACGGCAGCGTACTTGGCGTGCCCTGGGTAAATACCGTGGCTACGGGACCGGGCAAGCCGGCTTACTATGGCGACTTGACAGTGGTGCCCAACGTACCGGACACCAAGGCGCAAACCTGCGCCACGGCGCTGTCACCGGTGTTCGACCTGCTTGCCCCGGGCCTGCCGCTGATGGACGGCGGCCGTGCCGATTGCCAGTGGGACACGGATGCGGACGCTCCGGCAAAGGGCATTTTCGGGCCCTCGAATCTTCCGGCATTGCAGCGGGACGACTGGGTGCATAACTGTAACGACAGCCACTGGGTCTCTAACCCGGCGGAGCCGCTGACCGGATTTTCCGCCATCATTGGTGATGAGGAAACGCCACGCACGCTGCGCACCCGTAAATGCATGGAACAGGTGATTCAGCGCCTGGACGGTTCGGATGGTCGCCCCGGCAGCACCGGGTTTGATGTCGCCAACCTGCAGGATATGGTGCTCGACAGCTCGCTTCAGTCCGAGCAATTGGCACGGGAAGATGTGCTGAGTGCCTACTGCCCGATCGGCGTGCTGCCGGGCAGTGATGGCCAGCCTGTGGATATATCCGGTGCCTGCTCTGTTTTGCAGCGCTGGGATGGTACCCACAATCTCGATTCTGTCGGCGGGCACATCTGGCGAGAGTTCTGGCGCAATGTGGATCCGTTACCTGTGGAGTCCCTCGACAAATGGCTGACGCCCTTCGATCCCGCGGATCCGGTCAATACGCCGGCGATGCTGAATGTGGCCAGCCCGCTGATTCAGGCGGCCTTTGCGGACGGTGTCAAAGCCATACAGGACTCACCAATGGCCATGACATCCGCCATGGGCAAACTCCAGGTGTCCGGCATTCACGATTCCGTGATCCCTCTGTTTGGCGGAGAAGGGTTTGAGGGTGCCTTTACCATTGCCAGTTCACGGCCAAACGATCTTAGCGATGGCCGGTACGATGTGAACTACGGCAACAGTTACATCCAGACCGTCACCTGGGATGAAGCGGGGCAGCCGGTGGCGGAGGGGTTTGTGACCTATTCCCAGTCGACCGACCCGGCATCGCCCTGGTTCAGCGATATGACGGAAGCCTATTCCGGCAAGCAATGGATTCGTTTCCCCTATCAACAGGATGAGATTGAAGCCGATCCGGAATTGGTGCGTTATCGCTTGGTGGAACTGGAACGCGACTGATTGAAGTGACCAGGCCGCGGGCGCGGGGATTAGCGCCCGCGGCATTGGCTAAGCGGTATTTGGCACGCTACTATTGTCGGGATTATCAGAAAATAACCGGTAATAGGTAATACGATGCCAACAATGACAATTCGCAACTCTATCCTTGCGGCTTTTGCGCTGATGCTGTCTCTCGTGAGCACTTCGCTGATGGCCGAAAAAACCTACACGATTCGACTGGCGGAAACCTGGGGGCCGGGGTCGCCCATTCTGGGGGAAACTCCCCGCAGTATGGCCGCCATGGCTGAAAAGATGTCCAACGGGCGTCTGAAGTTCCGTATTGATTCCTCCAACAAGCACAAGGCTCCGTTCGGGATTTTCGATATGGTGCGCCAGGGCCAGTATGACATGGGCCATACCGCGTCCTATTACTACAAGGGCACGATTCCCAACGCCATGTACTTCACCACCGTGCCGTTCGGCATGCTGGCTCCGGAGCAGTACGCCTGGTTCTATTACGGTGGTGGCATGGAGTTAATGGAAAAGGTCTACCAACCCCATGGATTGCTATCGTTCCCGGGTGGCAATACCGGCAACCAGATGGGCGGTTGGTTCCGCGAGGAAATCAACTCCCTGGAGGACCTGCAAGGTCTGAAAATGCGCACACCGGGCTTTGCCGGCGAAGTCATGTCGGAAATCGGCGTGGCGGTGACCAACATTCCACCGGGTGAGCTCTATACCGCCCTGGAACGTGGCACCATCGACGCCCTGGAATGGGTCGGCCCGGCGCTGGATCTGCCGATGGGCTTTCACCAGATTGCCGATTACTACTATTCCGGCTGGCAGGAACCGGGCGCGGAAGTGCAGTTTTTGATCAATCAGGAAGTCTGGGACAGCCTGCCGGAAGACCTGCAGGAAATTCTGCGCGTGTCCATGCGCACCGCCGCCTATGACATGTACAGCCAGAGCACGCACATGAGTGCCGAAGCCTGGGACCGCATGAAAGAAGATTACCCGAACGTGACCCACAAAACCTTCCCGCCGGAAGTCATTGATGCCCTGCGGGATGCCACCAACAAACTGCTGGAGCAGGAAGCGGAAAAGGATCCGTTGGCGAAGGAAATCATCACCTCCCAACGTGATTATCTGCGCAAGGTTCGTAAATGGACCAACATTTCTGACAAGGCGTATCTGAACAGTATTGCCACTGACTGATCAGGCAATGTCGAAGAAGGGCACGCGCGGGTATCGATAAAAACCCGGCGCGGCCTATAATCAGGGCAGATCAATCCGGAAGGTCGTGTTCAGGATGGGCTCTGTAACTCTTTTATTCATCAGGCTGTGTGTCATAACCGCCTCTTTTGCTCTGTTCGGTAGCGCCTCCGCCGCGCCCCTGCCGCTGTCTGAAGGTTGGGAATACCGCTGGGGCGATTCTCCTTTCACCGAAAGCGGCCGTCCGGAATGGGCCCTCGCTGACGCCGCGGATGGCGACTGGCACACCATCGGCTTTCCTTCGGGCCCGCCCAACCGGCAGGGCCGCGAGCATGTCTGGTTCCGTATCACGCTGCCAGGCGGAGAGTGGCGTGAGCCGGTGCTGTACATCTTCAGCGTGGACTTGATCTTTCAGGTGTACTTTGAAGGTGAGCCGATCTACCAATACGGCACCTTTGACGATGCGGGGCGTGGCCGGTTTGAAGGCTGGCCTTGGCACGAAGTCGCGCTGCCTCAGGGGTTTGAGGGTAAGCCGCTGTATTTCCGCGTGTTCTCCAATTACACCGATATCGGCCTCTGGGGCGAAGTGTCGATCATGGATCGGCCGGATCTGGTGCTCTATATCCTGAAAAACTCCCTGGAAGCGTTAGTTATTGCCGGGTTTTCGGCGCTGATCGGGTTACTTGCGCTTATTTTCGCGTCTTTGCAAACCGAGAAAAAGAGCTTTGGCAGTATTGCCCTGTTTGCTTTCTCGTCGGCTACCATGCTGCTGGCTGAAAGTCAGGCGAGCCAGTTGTTATGGCACGCACCACTGATCTGGGATTACGTGTCGGCGGGGTCTTATTATCTGTTGCCGGTGGCGATGGCGCTGTTACTGGAGCAGTGGCTCACGGATCAGCGTCCGTGGGTGATTAATCTGATCTGGAAATTTCACCTGCTTTATGCGACAGCGGCACTAGGGTTAGCGGCCATCGGGGCTATTGACCTGTCTTCAACCTTTCCACTATTCGATGGGCTGTTTCTGATCACTTTGGTGACCATCATCCTGGTGGTGATTCGAAGCTTCCGTAACCTGATTATGGAACAGCGGGTTATCTTGCTGACGTATGGGTTTTTCTGTGCGTTGCTGGTGGTGGATATGGGCGTTGCCCATGGCATCTTGCCCTGGGGCAGAGTGCCGGTGAGCTGGGGCACGTTGTTGTTCTCGCTCTCCGTGGTGCTGATTTCGCTGTGGCATTACGCCCACAACCAGCAGGCACTCCATGTGTTAAACCTGTCCCTCGAACAGCAGGTAACCGAGCGCACGCGAAAGGCCGAATCGCTGGTGCGGCGTGAGCAGGCGCGGGTGAGACTGCTCACGTTCGAAAATGAAAAGAGCCGTATCCTCAATGACATCATTGCCGGCCTCCAGGATTGCCTGAGCCTCAGCCAGGCCCTTAATTATCTTGCCCGGGTGATGCCCGATTTGTGCAGCCCCCTGCGAGGGGCGCTGTATCAACGCGTTGATGACGGCAGGGCGTATGACCGCCTGGCCTACTGGGGGTATGCCGGAGAGGTGCCGGGTTTTTCGCCAACCCTCGACACCTCGGGAGACATCCCCCAGCCAACCCCGCTTCCGTCCCGTTATCGTGCCTTGCCTGACAGTGACCCCGCTGACGAGGAAGCCGGGGTCGAAGGCACTGTGTGCTTTCACATTGATGTGCAATCAGCCAGCGAGGGCATGCTGACCTTGGGACTGTTGATGGTGGAAATTCCGGAAAATTTTGCGCTCCAGGGCAGTGATTACGGGGCCGCGCGCCTGTTTCATGCCCTGGATCAGGGCTTGCAACGCATTGGGATTACCCTGTCCAGCATCAGCCTGCAAGAAGACCTCCAGAAATACTCTTACGAAGATGCTCTGACCGGCCTTAAAAATCGACGTTATTTTAATCAGTTACTGGAACACGAAAACGCAGTGGCCGAGCGCAGTAAAGTGCCTCTTGCCCTGCTGATCGTGGATATAGATCATTTCAAGCGGTTTAACGACAACCATGGTCACGAAGCGGGCGACAGCGCGCTTCAGTCCGTGGCAAGGGTATTGTCGCAGCAGTTCCGGGATAGTGACGTGGTCTGTCGTTTTGGTGGCGAGGAGTTTGTGGTCATCATGCCCGGGGCCAGCCTCTCCGGTGCTCGGGAGAAAGCCGAAGACCTGTGCCGGCGCATGCGCGCTACGCCCCTTCACCATGGCAATCAGGACCTTGGGTTTATCACTCTGTCAGTGGGCGTGGCCGCATGGCCTGAATGCACAGACGACACGGAAACCCTGCTCGGGCTTGCGGATCGGGCATTGTACAAAGCCAAGGAAGGTGGCCGGGACCGCATCGAAGGCTGCCCGGCAGACTTACCCGCCGGGCTGGGTTGAAGGCGGTTCAGACGACCAGTGTGGGGCACTTCGCCATGCTGGCTACCCGGTGCGACACGCTGCCCAGCAGCATGCCGTCTTTATCGCTGTGAGTGCCGCGGCTACCTACGACGATCAGGTCGGCTTCCTTGTCCTGGGCGAATTTGACGATCACCTTGGAGGGTCTGCCCCCCTTCACAAACCCTCGAACTTTGGTGGCCCCGTGCTCCTTCGCGAGGTCTTTGGCGTGGTTGACCACGCCTTTGGCATACTCGGAGAGGGCTTTGTCGGGAATATCGATGTCGACCGGCCGGCCCATGGAGAGCGATGCTTCAAACAGGCTGTGGTGCTTGTAAACACAAAGAATAACAATCTCCGTGCCCACCATCAGCTTCTGCAGCTCTATTGCCTTATCCAAAGCCTTTAATGAGGCCTTGGAGCCGTCAACTGCCACCAGAATTCGCTTGAACATCTGTGATCTCCTGAGCGCTGTGTTGTCCCGTTTCGTCCGTCAGCCCGGATACGCCAGGTCGCGAAGGAACAAGGCGATCTGCGGGAAGGCTATGAGCAGGCCGGCTGCCGCCACCAACATGAAGATGAACGGCGGTGTTCCCCGGATGACTTCCCAGTATGGCCGCTTGAAGATCGCAATGGCCGTGAAGATGTCACAACCGAATGGCGGTGTGGCGGAGCCGATGGCCACCTGCAGCGTTATCAGCACACCGACGAGTACCGGGTCGAGCCCCGTGGCCTGGATGGCGGGGGCAAAGATCGGCGTCAGCACCAGTATGACCACAATGGGGTCAACGAACATGCAGGCCACGAAAAAGGCAACACAGATTGCAATCAGCACACCGACCGGGCCGGCTTCATTGACCCCCACGGACTCCAGAATCGCCTGCGGGATCTGCGCAAATGAGATGATCCAGGAGAAGCCATTGCCGACCGCCACCAGGATGAACACCACGGCGGTAATGAGACCGGTGGACTTGGCGATGCGGTAAATATCGGCCAGCTTGAGTGAGCGGAAAATAACGAACTCGAGCAGGAATGCATAGAGCACGCACACGGCGGCGGCCTCGGTCGGGCTGAAAATGCCGCCGTAGATACCACCGACAATGATCACCGGGAAAAACAGTGGCCATAAGGCTTCCCGTATGGAGCGCCCACGCTCGCCCCAGGTTGCTTTCGCTTCGGTGGGGACATTGTTCTTGTAGGCGTAGACCAGGCAGTAGAGTGAGAACATGAACAGAATCATGATTCCGGGACCAATGCCGGCGATGAACAGCTCGGCGATGGAGGTCTCGGAAATAACGCCGTAGATAATCATGCCGATGCTTGGCGGAATCAGGAAGGCAATGTCACTGGAGTTGATGATCAGTGCCAGCGAAAACGAGTCGGAATAGCCGGCTTTCAGCAGTTTCGGGCGTAACGGCGAGCCGACGGCAACCACAGTGGCCTGGGTTGATCCGGAGACCGCACCAAACAGGGTGCAGGAGGTGGCGGTACTGATTGCCAGGCCGCCTTTGATGTGGCCGATAAACGCCATCACCATGTTAATCAGGCGGTCGGCAGAATGGCCGCGGGTCATGATGTCCGCCGCCAGAATAAACATGGGCACAGCAATCAGTGAGGCGGGTCGGATACCGCCCATCATCTGCTGGATAAAGGTTCCCATCTGGCTGAAGCCATCAAACATCATTACGAACCCGACCACGGCCGCAGTGGTCAGGGGGATCATCATCGGGAAGCCCAGCAGCAGTAGCCCGATCATGATCAGCATGAGTATCGTTGTCATGAGCGTGTCCTTCCTTTCTTGTTCCAGCCTAAGGCCAGATCAGACTTCCGATTCGGTATCAGCGTAGCCGTCCACCACACCCGTGGAGAGATAAACGTCTTTGCTGGTGAAATTTTTAACCGCAGTCAGCAGGTACTGAATGCCGGTAACTGCAAAACCGATGGGAACCCACACGTAGATAATCCAGATCGGCAGACTGAGCGCAGGAAGGATCCTGCCGCGACCATACAGCGTTTCGATGTAGCCGTAGGAGTGATAGCACAGGAAAAACATCACCGCCGAGGTAAACAGCGCAATGATGATCATCAGCACTTTTCGGCCCATGGTTGGCAACACATCGTAGAAAGCCGACATGCGGATATGCCGACCGTGCCGAGCGGCGTAACCAATGCCGGCAAAAGTGATCAGTATGATGAGGATGCGGTTAACTTCACCGGAAAAAAACAACCCCGAGCCAAACACAAAGCGGCCGATGACATTAACGCAGGTGTTAACGGCCATGAGAATGACGCCAACGGCCAGCATGACGGCCTCGGTTTTGGCAATCCATTCATCAATAGTGCCCAGAATGCCGGGCAGGCCAGATTTGTAGGTACCGGTATCGTCTTCGAGATCCGGGGATGCGTCGGACATGGTATGTGCTCCAGAACATGTCGCGCCCGGCGGGGTTGAGTCCCCGGCGGGGCGGGGTAATAACGCGCCGACGAACCTGGCAGTTCGCCGGCGGTTGCCGTTTTATTCGCCCTGAACGGCTTCGAGGTCGGCCTTGAACTGTTCGAGCAGTTCCTTGCCACGGTCCCCGGTCATTTCGATGAACTTGGCTTCAACCTGTGGCGCACGCTGGCGGAAGGTTTCGATCTGTTCTTCGTTCAGACGGGTGACGGTGACTTCATCGCTGCCCTCTTGGATTTTCGCCAGTGCTTCGTCGGCAAGACCGTCGATGTGCTCCAGGATTTCCTCGTAGGCGTGATCAGACGCATCCCGAACCAGTTGCTTGTCATCATCTGACAGACCGTTGTAGAAGTCCTGGTTGGCCATCATGGCGGTGGTGAACCAGCCGTGACCGGTGAAGATCAGGTTCGGAGATACTTCGTACAGACCACCGGATTCAATCCAGAAGATCGGGTTTTCCTGACCCTGAATCATGTTGGTCTGCAGTGCGCCATACACTTCACCCCAGGGCAGCGGGGTCGGTGTGGCACCGAACGCATCGTAGGTTTCTGACAGAAGCGGGTTGGTCATAACCCGGATCTTCTTGTTGTTGAAATCTTCCGGCGACGTGGCTTTCTCGTCGAGCGTGACCACCATCTCCCCTTCCGGGTACATCTTCAGCAGCTCAAGGCCGTTCTCGGAGTAGAGCTCCGGAAAGTCTTCGTTGATGGCCTTGCTCTGGTTAAAGAACTTGACGACGGTGTCCATGTCCGTTGGCAACAGGTACGGAATGAAGAAAATTTGCGCTTCCGGAATCAGCGAACCGGTGAAGCCGGGAGACTGGTTGACGAAATTCAGGATCCCCGCCTGGGTCTGCTCCATGATGTCATCGGATTCGCCGAGCTCACCAAAGCGGTATACTTTCACGCTGTGTTCGGAATTCTCTTCCACGTATTCCTTGAACTTGTAGGCAAACACATCCTGGACATCACCCTCGTATTCTTCGTGCGCGTAACGCCACTCTGCCGCAGAAATGGAGTTGGCTGCAGTCATTGCTGCGAAGGCCATCGCTGATATACCGGCCAGTTTTCTGAACTTGCTCAAGCTATTCATCGTGTTGTCTCCGTTTGATTTTTTTGCTGCAAACTGTTGTTACATTATTCAAGACTGGCAAAACAAAGCAGTTTTCGCAAGAAAATGGCTAATTTACATATCTGGCAAGGTACAGGTTAAAATGATAGCGAAGGCTCATGATCGCGTCCCGGGGATACCTGGGGTGACGGTGAGACACTCGTGCAAACGGAAAAGGATGAACCCATGGACAGGTTTTGGCGAGGCTGGCGATTAATTCTGGCTGGCATTGGGGTGGCGATGCTGGCGATACTCACCGGCTGTGTATCCCAGCCGTTACCGGAGGAGGGCGGGCTGGAATCCGCTGTGCCGCTGACCAATACCTATTGGAAACTGCAGGAAGTGGCGGGTGACCGGGTGTCGGAAACCGGCGCTGCCAGCGAAGCCCACCTGATCCTCCGGGACGATGGCGTGGCCAATGGGTTTGGTGGCTGCAATGCGTTTCGCGGTGAATACGAGGTCATCGATCACCGCAATCTGGTGTTCAGCCGCATGGGCAGCACGCGGCGGGCGTGTCAGGGTGAGGGTGATCTGGAACAGGCCCTGTTCGAGGCAATGAAAAACACCGCCGGTGTGCAGATGGACGGGTATCGGTTGCAACTGCTCGATGCCGACGGTGATGAACTCGCCGAATTTGAGGCTATAAACCAGCCCTGATCAGAAACTGGCGGAATTCAGCCACCACCCGCGTCAGGCTGTTTTCGAGGCGATGGCCGTCGGGCAGCATCAGGATCGGTAAAGCCTGTTGGTCTGCCAGCGAGAGCACCGGCATGGCCGGAACCACGTCGTCGTGCCAGCCGTGGATGATCTGAACGTGCTCGGCCTGAACGATCGGGCTGGACTGCGGGTAGAGGGACAGCGCCAGTGCCGGGGCGAGCAGGAAGCAGCCGAGCACAGGCCGTTCGGCACTGGTTTGTGCGCACACCCAGCCACCCATGCTGGACCCGGCGAGAATAGTGCGCTGAGGCACCGCTCCGGCCTGTTCCATGGCGCTGTGCATCTGCGCCAGGCGGGTGGCCGGGTCTTTCGTGCTGCGATGATCAACCGCCACGGCGGTGACGCCGGGAAAGGCCTCCGCCGCCGCTTTCATGGCCTGGATCTTGGTGCTTCCCGGGCCGCTTTCGAGGCCATGGGAAAGAAACACGTGGGTCGTTTCTGTGCTCATGTCTGGCTGAGTATGTTCAGCGCGCGGCGGCGCTTTTGCGGATCGTAAATATCGACCGTGAACATGATTTCGTCCACGTCGACGGTGTCTATCAGCCGGTCCAGTTGATCCCTGACAACTTCCGGGCCGCCAAGGACCTGCAGCCCCAGGAAATCCCGCACACTGGCCTCTTCACCGGCATTCCACAGGCCGTCCATGGTATCCACGGGCGGTTTCATCCACAGCGGTTGCCCGCGGAACAACGCCAGGATGCGTTGGTAGCTGGTAGTGGCCAGCCACTGAGCCTCTTCGTCGGTGTCCGCGGCAACCGCGGGTACCGCCAGCATGGCGTAGGGTGACTGTAGCTGCTCTGATGGCTGGAAATGGTCGCGATACACCTTCAGCGCTTCACGGTAGAGCCGGGGGGCAAAATGACCGGCGAAAGCGTAGGGCAGACCACGCATAGCCGCCAGTTGAGCGCTGTAAAGGCTGGACCCCAGAAGCCAGATCGGTACGTTGGTGCCGGCACCAGGAATGGCCTTGACGGGTTGCCCGGGCTGCAACGGCCCCAGCAGTGTCTGCAGGCGGGCTACGTCCTCCGGAAACTGCTCCGCGCCCAGGCCGTCGCGCCTCAGAGCACGGCTGGTGATGGGGTCGGTACCGGGCGCGCGACCCAGCCCCAGATCAATCCGGCCCGGGTACAGGCTTGCCAGCGTGCCGAATTGCTCGGCAATCACCAGCGGCGGGTGGTTTGGCAGCATCACGCCCCCGGAGCCGACACGCAGGGTGTTGGTTTGGCCGGCAATATGGCCGATCAGCACGGAGGTGGCGGAACTGCTGATGCCTTCCATGTTGTGATGTTCCGCTAGCCAGAACCGTTTGAAACCCAGTTCCTCAGCGTGTTGGGCGTAGGCCACGCTATTGGCGAGCGTGGCACCGACGGAATCTCCTTCGCGAACGGAAGCCAGCTCCAATAGCGAGAAAGGCGGGCGTGATGGCATGTGGTACTCCGGCTGCATCGGACGGTCGGGTTAAAGATCGATCACGATGGGTGGATTCAGGGGTTGGAAGCAGCCGGTACAGGTGCTTGCATTGATATACCGGCACTGGCCAATCTGTTGCTGGCCATAACCCTCATGGATGTGCCCAAAGATATGGAGCTTGGGAGCGAGAGTTTCAACCGCCCTTGTGAGATCTTCACAGCCAACGTTGAGGAAGCCAGTGGCGGTGGGGACCGCATCGAGAATGCCAGCCGGTGGTCCGTGGGTGATCAGCACATCGGTGCCTGCCGCAATTTGTGCCCATCGCTCGGCCATTCGCTCGCCGCGCTCAAGGTTAAACGCCCAGTTAAAGAACACCGGTGTCCATGGGCTGCCCCAGAAGGTCAGGCCTTCCAGCTCAAAGCTGCTGTCCTGCAGGTAGTGGGCATTCTGAACCAGGGCACGTGCGTCCTGGGGTTCATCCTGAAAGCACCAGTCGTGATTGCCGGCGATGAGAATTTTGTGGCGGTGGGGTTGCTCGGCAAACCAGCTATCGAGATCTTCCAGCTCTTCGAGCGTACCCACGCCAAGGCAGTCACCGGCGTGGATCAGGATGTCGCCTTCGGGCACCTGGATCTGACGGTGCATGCTGTGGGTGTCGGAAATGCAGACCAGCCTCATGTTGCGGTATCCGTGTCATGGTATAGGTTGTGGTAAGGGGACTTTCCCTGTTCCTACCTTAGCATTGCCGGTTGATCTGTTGTGAGGCCCTTCTGTAAGCCACGGTTCAGCGTGTCCTCCGGGAAAGGTTTCTTTAACGGGCTGATTGTGTAAATTGGTAGGTGTCGAAGACTTCATCCGTTCCGGAGGACGCCAGCCAATGACCGCGCAGTTCTACGATGCAGCCCCGAACGCTACCCGGGTAGCCCCAGCCCGGGAAACGGAGCGGCACTATCCCGACAAGCCGGCGGAGGTGTCGCTGTTTGGCACCTGCGTGGTGGATCTGTTTTTCCCCGAAGCCGGCCTGGACGCCATTCGCCTGCTGGAACAGCAGGGCATTGGTGTGCATTTCCCGCAACAGCAGAGTTGTTGTGGCCAGCCAGCCTGGACCTCCGGTTACCGTGACGAGGCCAGAGCGGTGGCGCTGGCGCAGCTTGATCTCCTGGACGACGGTCGTCCGGTGGTGGTGCCCTCGGGTTCCTGTGCCGGTATGTTCCGCCACCACTACCGGGAACTGTTTGCCGGCGAACCGCACAACCTTAAGCGGGTCGACGATCTGGCCGAGCGCACGTTCGAGCTCACCGAGTTTCTGCTCAAGGTTTGCAAGGTGCAGCTCGTTGACGGTGGGGAGCCGCATAAAATTGCTCTGCACACCTCCTGCACGGCCCGCCGGGAAATGAACACCCATCTGCATGCGCGGGAGTTGCTGGCCCAGCTTGACCAGGTAGAGCGGATCGACCACGACCATGAAAGCGAATGTTGCGGCTTTGGCGGCACGTTTTCTGTGCGCATGCCGGATATTTCCGGTGCGATGGTGCTGGACAAGACCACCGCGCTGCGGCAATCAGGGGCGGTCGAAGCCATCAGTGCTGACGGTGGCTGCCTGATGAACATCAACGGCGCTCTGGAAAAGCAGCAACAGCCCTTTCGTGGCCGCCATCTGGCCAGTTTCCTGTGGGAGCGTTGTGGACCACAAGTGGGTGAACAGAAGCGTCGTGGACCACAAGCGGGTGGAGGTAACTCATGAATCGACGCATTCCGGTCACCGAACTGGCCACTGATTTTAAAGGCCGCGCTCATGAGGCGCTGGCGGATTCGCGGCTGCGAAAGAACTTCCGCACCGCCATGGACTCGCTGATGCGCAAACGTGCAGACGCGTTCACCGATGAGGCGGAGCGGGAAGGTCTGCGGGAGTTGGGTAACCGCATTCGCGCGCGATCACTGTCAAACCTGCCGGATTTGCTTGAAGAACTGGAAACCAAACTCACCGCCAATGGCGTGAAAGTGCACTGGGCGGAAACCACCGAGCAGGCGAACGAGATCGTGCACGGCATTATCGATGCCCGCAATGGTCGCCAGGTGGTGAAGGGCAAGTCCATGGTCAGCGAAGAGATGGAGATGAACGACTACCTCGCTGACCGGGATATCGAATGCCTGGAATCCGACATGGGCGAGTACATCGTTCAGCTCGACGGTGAAAAGCCGTCTCACATCATCATGCCCGCGATTCACAAGAACGCGCAGCAGGTATCCCAGTTGTTCAGTGACAAGCTGGGAGAGCAAGTGTCAGACGATGTGGACGAATTGATCCAGACCGGCCGCCGTATTCTGCGCCGTAAGTTTCTGGACGCTGACGTGGGGGTGTCTGGCGTCAACTTTGCCATCGCCGAAACGGGCACGCTGCTGTTGGTGGAAAACGAGGGCAATGGCCGCATGAGCACCACGTCGCCCCCGGTACACATTGCCGTGACGGGCATTGAGAAAGTGGTGTCGAACCTGCGGGATGTGGTGCCGTTGCTGTCCCTGTTGACCCGCTCGGCACTCGGCCAGCCCATCACCACTTACGTCAATATGATCTCCGGCCCGCGCAAACCCGATGAGCTGGACGGCCCGGAGGAAGTGCACCTGGTACTGCTGGACAACGGTCGCACCGGCGCATTCGCCGATGCCCAGATGCGCGAGACTTTGAACTGCATCCGCTGCGGTGCCTGCATGAACCATTGCCCGGTGTATACCCGGGTGGGTGGTCACACCTATGGCGAGGTGTATCCGGGGCCGATCGGGAAAATCATCACCCCTCATATGGTGGGATTGGACAAGGTGCCGGATCACCCCAGTGCATCGTCCCTGTGCGGGGCCTGCGGGGAAGTGTGCCCGGTCAAGATTCCCATTCCCGACTTGCTGCAACGGTTGCGGCAGGAGAATGTTCAGTCGCCGGACCACGAGCCGAAAGCGGTCAAAGGAGCGGGCAGCAAATATTCCCGTAAGGAACACGCCATGTGGCGGGGCTGGGTCATGCTGAACACACGCCCGGCGTTCTACAAACTGTTCCTGTGGGCCGCCACACGCTTCCGTGCCCTCGCGCCGAAACGGGTGGGGCCGTGGACTGAAAATCACAGTGCCCCGGTGCCCGCCGCCCGCTCCCTCCACGATCTCGCCAGGGACCATCTGCGCAAATCATCTACCGGAGGCCGGAAGTCATGAGCGCCCGTAGCAACATTCTCAACAAGCTCAGAACCAGTCTGGAAGGCACCGTTCCGCGCCCGGATGAGTTTGACGAAGCCCTGGTGACCGGCCCTTGGCGTTATCCGCCACAGGAGCGGGTGGCCCAGTTACGCACCCTGATGGAAGCGGTTCATACCGACGTGCATGAAATAGCGGAGGCCGACTGGCCTGACGTTGTGGCGCAGTTGCTGGCCCAGCGCGATATTGCCAGCTTGCTGTACGCTCCCGCCACGCCTCACGGGCAGATGCTGAATCAGGCCTGGCAAGATCGCGCCGACACCCCGCAGCTGCGAGCCTATGACCGCCCCATCGAACAGTGGAAAGCCGAGTTGTTCAACGACGTGCCAGCGAGCCTGACCGGCACCGTTGGCGCTATCGCCGCCACCGGCTCACTGGTGCTCTGGCCGGACCGCCACGAACCCCGGCTGATGAGCCTGGTGCCGCCGGTGCATATCGCTTTGTTGAGGGCCAGCGAGATCCATGACAATTTCTACGATCTGATCACCGCACACAACTGGGCTGCGGGCATGCCCACCAACGCACTGCTGGTGTCTGGCCCATCCAAGACCGCCGACATTGAACAGATTCTGGCTTATGGTGCCCATGGGCCGAAGGAACTGATTGTGCTGGTGCTGGAAGACGCCTGACTTTAGCGCCCCTGGAAGCGCGCTGGCCGCTTGGCTAGAAAGGCGGCCACACCCTCCTGAAAATCGGCGGTTTCCGTGATGTCGAGAAACGCCTGCCGCTCGTATTCAAGATGCGAGGCCAGGGTGTTGCCGTCGGCGTGGTCCATCAGCCGACGAAACGCTCCGAATGATCGGGTGGGTCCGGCGGCTACCTGATCCACCGTCCGGGCCACCGTGTCATCGAATTCCGCTGCCGCTACGGCTTTGTTGATCAGCCCCCACTCGAGCGCTTCGGATGCGGTCAGGGTTCGCCCCAGAATCATCATCTCCGCGGCGCGGGTCGCCCCGATGCGGTGAGGAAGAAACCAGCTTCCGCCACAGTCGGGCACCGCGCCAATACCGTTGTAGCCGATCAAAAAGCGCGCGTTTTCTTCGGCAATGATCAGATCCGCCGACAACGCCAGGCTGAGCCCGGCACCGGCGGCCGCGCCTCTGACGGCGGCGATCACCGGCGCGTCGATGCTGCGTAGCTGTGTAATGGCCGGGTTCAGCGCCTCCAGCATGTGTTGGATAACCTGGCGCGCCTGTTCCGGTGTCCCGCTCATGCTGGCAATATCGCCGCCGGCCATGAACGCCCGTCCGCTGCCGGTCAGCACGATAGCGCGCAGCCCATCCCGGGCTTTCAGGTCTGTCACCGCGTCCAGAAACGCCCGCGCCATGGCCACGTTGATCGTGTTCAGAGCCTCAGGGCGGTTGAACGTCAGGGTTGCAATCCCGCGGGTCTCATCGAACCCGGAAAGAACCGTGTCTGTTGTCATTGTTGTTTTCTCCTGGCCGAAAAATGTTTGCTGTGCTGCAACTTTTTGTCGGTCGCATCCGTTTCATCATAGGCCATATCGGCTTGGCTATTGTCACAGGAATAGACTACTTTAAACGTGGCTCAGGTAACTGACCTGACGATAACAACAATCATAATTCTGGTTAAGCGGGACACGATGTGAGTATCCTTGAAATCAGTAACCTGTCTCTGTCTTTTGGTGGTGTGAAGGCATTGCAGGATGTCAGCTTCCGCGTGCCGGAAAACACCATTACCACCATCATTGGCCCGAACGGTGCCGGCAAAACGTCGCTGTTTAATTGCATCTCCGGGTTCTACAAGCCCCAACAGGGGACCATCCGTTACCAGGGTGAGCTGCTTAAAGGCATTCGCCCCCCGGCCCGGGCGGCCATGGGCCTGGCCCGTACCTTTCAGAACATCGCCCTGTTCCGGGGCATGACGGTGCTTGATAACATCAAGCTCGGTGCCCACGTGCACATGAAAAGCGGCCTGCTGAGTTCGCTGGCGTATTTCGGGCCGGCCCGCCGGGAGGAAATGTCGATTCGCCGGGAAGTGGAGCATCGCATCATCGACTTTCTGGAAATCGACCACATTCGCCGTCAGCCGGTGGCCAGCCTTTCCTACGGCTTACAAAAACGGGTGGAACTGGCCCGTGCCCTGGCCATGCGCCCGACCGTGCTGATGCTGGATGAGCCGGTGGCCGGCATGAACCGGGAGGAGAAGGAGGACATGGCCCGGTTCATTCTTGATATTCGCGAAGAATGGGGTATCACAGTGCTGATGGTGGAGCATGATATGGGCATGGTGATGGATATTTCCGACCACATCGCCGTACTCAACTTCGGCCAGGTGATCACCGAGGGCCTGCCGGCAGACGTTCAGAACAACCCCGAGGTGATCAAGGCGTACCTGGGCAACAGCGATATCGACAGTCTTCGCAGGAAACTGAATTCCGATGCGGAGGCTGCTTGATGGATTGGCTGTTCTTCGGTGAAATCAGTCTGGCCGGCCTTGCCATGGGTGGGCTTTACGCGCTGATCGCCCTGGGCTTTGTCATCATCTACAAGGCAACCCGGGTCATCAACTTTGCCATTGGCGAAATCATGATGTTCGCCGCCTACCTGTTCCTGGCGTTTGCCGGGGGCATGGAGCTGTCTGCCTGGATCGCGCTGCCGCTGGCGGTGCTGGGGGGCGCGGTGCTCGGCGGGGTGATCGAGAAAACCATGATCCGGCCGATGCTGGGGGAGTCGCCCATCGCGGTGGTGATGGTTACCATTGGGCTTGCCAGCATTCTGGTGGGGCTGGTGGAGTTTATCTGGACCGCAGACCCGCAACTACTCCCCAGCTTCCTGCCCCGGGAACCGGTGTTTATCGGTGAGCTTTATCTGGCTCCGAAACTTGCCTATGGGTTCCTGATCGGCTTTTCGCTGTTGATTATCTATCTGCTCTATTTCCGTTTCTCCCGGGGTGGCGTGGCGCTGCGTGCGACCGCGTCCGATCAGGCGGCGGCCTATTCCATGGGTATCAATGTGCGCCGGGTGTTCAACCTCGCCTGGGTGTTTGGGTCTTTGGCGGCGTCGCTGGCGGGTGTGCTGGTGGCAGCCACCGGTGGTCTCAGCCCCCAGTTCGGGATCGTCGGGCTGAGTGTTCTGGTGGTGGTTATTGTCGGTGGTCTGGACAGCATTCTGGGTGCCCTGGTGGCTGGCGTGTTCATTGGTTGGCTGGAAACCGTGGCAGGGGCCTACCTGGGCGGTGAGTACCGAATGCCGGCGACCTTTCTGGTGTTGGCAGTGATTCTGGTGATTCGACCCTATGGCCTCTTTGGCACCCACGAAATAGAGCGAGTGTAAGATGCGCATTGGTGACGCAAAAGAAACCTACGTGGCCGACGAGGCCATCTGGACCAGCCCGACACAGACGTTCTGGTTTGCCCTGCTGATGGCAGTGCTGCTGGTATTCCCGTTCCTGGCCAATTCCTATCTGCTGTACCTGGGATGCCTGGTGGGTATTGCCGTGATCAGCACCACCGGGCTTAACATTCTCACCGGGTTTACCGGCCTGATTTCCCTGGGCCAGGCGGGCTTTATGGGGGTGGGTGCCTACACCGTGGCGGTGATGTCAACGCACACCGCATTGCCGTTTCCACTGGTGCTGGTGTTGGCCGGCCTGGCCGCCGCCGCGGTGGGTATTCTTGTGGGGTTGCCATCGCTGCGGGTCAAAGGTCTGTACCTGGCCATCGCCACGCTGGCGGCCAGTGTGTTCCTGCACTTTATATTCGCGGAGTGGGAAAGCGTTACCGGTGGCATGGAGGGCATGAGCTTTGCGCCGGCGCACATGTTCGGATTTACTTTCCGCAGCGATTTTGCGATGTATTTCATCATCCTGTCAGTCGCTGTGCTGGCGCTGTTTGCCGCAAGAAACCTGTTTCGCACCCGGGTTGGTCGCGCGTTTATTGCCATCCGTGACCGGGATATCTCGGCGGAAATCCTCGGCATCTCGCTGTTAAAATACAAGCTTATGTCGTTCGCCCTCAGCTCGTTTTACGCCGGTGTGGCGGGTGGTCTGTTTGCCTACTTCTATCGGGTGGTCACGCCGGAGAGTTTTCCGCTGTCTATGTCGATTTTCTACCTGGCCGCCGTCATCGTCGGGGGCATGGGCAACCTGCTGGGTGGCGTGCTCGGTGCAGCGTTCATGACCCTGGTACCGGAGGCGCTAAAGTTGCTGACGTCGGCGTTGACGCCGTTTTTCCCGAATGCCCCGGTGTTCATGTCACCGATGCTGGAAATTATTTTCGGGGCCCTGATCGTCGGCTTCCTGATCTTTGAACCACACGGGTTGGCGGAAATCTGGCGTCGTGTCCGCCGGTTCTTCCACCTGTGGCCATTTCGCAACTAGCGGTGTATTCATTCTGAACCGGTATTAACAACAAAAAGCAAGGAGACATCTCATGTTCAACAGCATGATGCAACAAAGCCGCCGAATCGCAGGCGCGGGCAGTCTGATGGCGGCGCTGGCATTTGCCACACCGGCACTCGCCGAGGACAAGGAGCCCATCGTCTTCGGTGGTTCCATTCCGCTATCCGGGGTGTTTGCCTTCGCCGGTATCCACATCCATGACGGCCTGACGGATTACACCAGCTGGATCAACAGCGAAGGGGGTATCAATGGACATGAGGTGGAATACGTCATGGAAGATACCGCCTATGAGGTGGACCGTTCGGTGGCGGCGTTCAAGAAAATATCCGGCAGCGATAAGCCTGCAGTGTATTACGGTGACAGCACCGGGTTCATGAAGGCCATTGCCTCAGAGCTGAACAACCAGGGCAACACATTGATGAGCGGTGCCTCGTTTGCCACGGCGTTGACTGATAATGAAAAGTACCCGTTCCAGTTCATTCCGGGTCCCAACTACTCCCAGATGTTCGGCATCATCCTGGAGTACATCAACTCCGAGGCAGCGGAAGGTGACACGCCCACGGTGGCCTTTGTCTACAGCGATACCGAGTTCGGCAAGGACCCCATAGAGAACGGCAAGGCCCGTGCTGCGGAAATGGGTATCGAGGTGGTCGAGGAAATCGTCACCAAGCCGGGCAGTGTGGATGTGTCGGCGGAAGTACTGAAGCTGCGCCGCGTTCGTCCCGATTACGTGGTGTTCCACGGCTACGTGCTGTCACCCATCAACGAGTTCATGGTGCAGATGCGTCAGATGGGGCTGGACACCAAGTTCATGGGTACCTTCTGGTCGTCCGACAAGCTGATCGTCGACAAGATGGGTGAAGACGCGGACGGTTACATGGGCGTGATGCCCTACAACTATTACGACAGCGATGAAAGCGGCCCAATGTTGGATGCGCTGCGTGCCCAGGCCGAGAAGAGCGATCCGGAGGCGGGTTATCGACCTACTGGCTACATGCAGGGCTGGTTCAACGCCATGGTCTGGACCGAAGTCATCAAGCGCACGCTGGACGCTGATAAGGAACTGACGGCGGAGAACATGGCAGCATCGCTGGCCTCCATCGAGGATTGGGATACCGGCGGCATTATCGGTATTCCGGTGACGGTCCATGACATGTCCTTCCCGGTGGGCCGTATCTGGCGGGTTAACGCCGCCGAGGGCAAGTACGAGCCGGTATCCGAGTGGATTCACCTCGACTGAGGGGCAGTATGGAAGCCTTACTGGAAATCGATAACATCGAGGTGGTCTACAACAAGTCGGTGCAGGTCCTCCGGGGCCTGTCACTGCGGGTGCCCAAGGGCGGGATTGTGGCGCTGCTGGGCTCCAACGGCGCTGGCAAATCCACCACCCTGAAAAGCGTGTCTGGCTTGTTGTCTCTGGAAGACGGCGAGGTGACCGCCGGCGAGGTGCGCTTCCGCGGCCGTGACGTGAAAGCCAGCGCGCCCGAGAAGCTGGTCCGCAATGGCCTGTTCCACGTGATGGAAGGTCGGCGCGTGTTCGAGGATCTGACCGTAGAGGAAAACCTGGTGGCGGCCACCTACGCCCTCAGTGGCCGCAAGCCTTCCCTGGCCGACAGTTACGAGCTGGTTTACAACTATTTCCCCCGTCTGAGAGATCGTCGCAAACAGCTGGCGGGGTATCTGTCCGGTGGGGAGCAACAGATGCTCGCTTTGGGGCGGGCACTGATTGCCCAACCCGATCTGATCATGCTGGATGAGCCTTCCCTCGGGCTGGCCCCGCTGCTGGTGGAGGAAATCTTCACCATCGTGGCCCGCATCAACCGGGAGCAGGGCACCGCTATCCTGCTGGTGGAGCAAAATGCGGCGGTCTCCCTCGCGATTGCCTCCTATGGCTACATCATGGAGAACGGCAAGATCGTGATCGACGGCCCTGCTGACAAACTCACCGCCAACGAAGACGTGCAGGAGTTCTACCTCGGCGTCGGCGGTGCCGGAGGCGAGGCCCGCAGTTACCGCGACATCAAGCACTACAAACGCCGTAAACGGTGGCTTTCATGACAACACCTGCAATTCCTGATCTGACGCTGACCCAGATGCTTCGGGCCCATGCCCGGGAGCGGCCGGAGGATCTCGCGCTTCGGCAGAAAGACTTTGGCATCTGGCAGGCCTTCTCCTGGCAGGATTTTTATCAGCGTGCCCGCCATTTCGGCTTGGGACTGCGGGCCCTGGGGCTCCCGGAAGGCGGCCACGTGGCGATCATCGCGGAGAACCGGGTGGAATGGGTGATCGCCCAGATGGGCATCGGCCTGGTCCGCGGCATTTGTGTGGGTGTGTACCCGACCAGCCCCTGGAACGAAGTGGCCTATGTGTTGGAACACAGCGATGCCGAAATGGTGGTCTGTGAAGATCAGGAGCAGACCGACAAGGTGCTTGAAGCCTGGCCGCAACTGCCGAAGCTGAAACACAACATCGTGATCGACATGAAAGGGCTGCGCCATTATCCGCAGCCGCCATCGTCGTTTGACGACATTGAAGCGCAGGGGCGGGCATTCGAACAACAGCATCCGGACCTGATCGACGAGCTTCTGGACCATCAGCCGATGGAAGACACCGCGCTGATGGTTTACACCTCCGGTTCCACCGGTCGCCCCAAGGGTGCCATGGTCAGTTGGCGCAACCTCCATGCTGCCGCCCCGGGCCTGATTGACCTGCTGGGGGCAGATAAACACGGGTCCAGCCTGTCCTATCTGCCGCTGTGTCATATCGCGGAACAGGCTTTCACCAACATCGCACCCATTTATGTGGGCAGCCCCGTCAGTTTCGGCGAGAGCCTGCGAACCGTTCAGGAAGATTTGCGGGAAATCGCACCGACTTTCTTCCTTGGGGTGCCACGGATCTGGGAGAAACTGCACTCTTCCATCTACATCAAGATTCAGGAAACCGGTCGTTTCCGTCAACGCCTTTTCCACCGGGCGATGCGTGCCTGTGAGCCGCTGGCGACCAAACCAAGGGCACAGTGGAGCCTGAAGGAGCGGTGGGTATTCGGGTTCAGCTACTGGATGGTATTTCGTGCGTTGCAGAATTTCATCGGCCTTCGACGCTGCACTGTGGCGCTGACGGGTGCGGCACCAATTTCGACCGGCATTCTTGAGTTCTTCCGTACCATCGGTATCCCGCTGGTGGAGGTATACGGCCAGACCGAAACTACCGGCGTCGCTACCGCTCAACGGGTGGACAATGTTCACCTGGGCACCGTGGGCGCGGCGATCTCCGGCGTTGAGGTGAAATTGGGGGAGCACAACGAAATCATCATGCGCGGCGGCAGCATGTTCAAGGGCTACTACAAGAATGACGAAGCCACCGCCGCCACCCTGAAAGACGGCTGGCTGCACACCGGTGACGTGGGTGAGTGGCGGGGCGATCAGCTGAAAATCGTGGACCGCCTGAAAGACATCATGATCACCGCTGGCGGCAAGAACCTGTCGCCCACGGAAATTGAAAACACCATCAAGGCCAGCCCCTACATCAAGGAGTGCATTGTCATCGGCGAGGCCCGCAAGTTCGTATCTGCGCTGATTCAGATCGACTACGAAACCGTCGCCAAGTGGGCCGAGCAGGAGCGAATTGCCTACACCACCTTCCGCAGCCTGACCGAGCTTGACGAGGTGAATGAGCTGATTCAGACGGAAGTCAACCGGGGCAACGATCAACTGCCCCAGGTCGCTCAGATCAAACGTTTCCACCTGCTGACCAAAGAACTGGACCACGACGATGACGAAGTGACGGCCACCATGAAGGTGCGGCGTAGTAAGATTTATGAGAAGTACGATGAGGTGATTGAGTCTCTGTATGCCTGAGCTAGGCACCTGCCCGGCCCTTTAGCGGGTCTGACCCCGGTTCAGCTCATACACCGCCATATTGACCGCAGAGGCGAGATTCAGGGATTCAACTGCGGCGGCACCGGGGATGGTGAAGCGTTGGGCGCTGAGCTGGGTCAAGGCTTCGCTGGGTACACCCCGGGCTTCGTTGCCGAACAGGTAGCAGTCATGGGCCTGGAAATCTGGGTTGGTAATGGCATCGCCGCCAATATCCAGGCAGGCAATGCGAGGGTAGCGGCTGGCGAGGGTATCAAGGCTGACGTCGGTTTCTACTGGCACATGGAAGATGGCCCCCATGCTTGCGCGCACCACTTTTGGATTGTAGGGATCCACACTGCCGGGGCTGAGCAGGCAGCGAAAGCCGCCAAACCAGGCCAGGGTGCGCAAAATAGTGCCGAGGTTGCCGGGGTCCTGCACTTCGTTCAGATAAACGGCTTTTTCAATCTCTTCCGGAACACCGTTGGCCGCTGGCGGCAAGGGCACAACCGCGAGTATGCCTTGTGGGGATTTGGTGTCCGCCAGATGTGCCATCTGACGGTCGCTGATCAAGTGCCGGGGCCAGGGGCCAGGCCAGTGTTCATAGGCACTGGTGACAAACAGTTCGGCCTTTTTCCAGTGCGGGTTGCGGGCTGCCGCCTTTTCCAGTTCCAGCACCAGGTGCTCGCCTTCCACCAGAAAGTGCCCCAAGGCCTGGCGGTATTTCTTCTGATGCAGCTTACGGATGTCATCCAGCTTCACGGTGTGTTGCCCGCCTTTATTTCCTGGGTGGGTTCAAGATCCGCCAACATGGCTTTGGCCACCGCCTCCGCGACCTTGATGCCGTCCACACCAGCGGAAAGGATGCCGCCGGCGTAACCGGCACCTTCACCGGCCGGGTACAGGCCGCGGGTGTTCAGGCTTTGCAGGCTCTCACGGTCTCGGGTAAGGCGCACCGGAGAAGAGGTGCGGGTCTCGACACCCGTCAGCAGCGCATCCGGCCGGTCATAGCCCCGAATCTGTCGCCCGAAGGCCGGCAGGGCTTCGCGAATGGCTTCGATAGCGTAATTCGGCAGGGAAGGTGCAAGGTCGCCCAATAAGATACCGGGCTGGTAGGAAGGCTCGACCTTACCCAGCTTTGCTGACGGTTTGCCTGCAATAAAGTCGCCCACCAGCTGCGCGGGCGCGCAGTAGTCACTTCCCCCCAGAGCATAGGCTTTGGCTTCCAACTGCTCCTGCAGTTCCACCCCTGCCATGGGGTCGCCGGGGTAGTCCTGCTCGGGGTGGATGCTGACCACAATGCCGGAGTTCGCGTTGCGCTCGTTGCGGGAATACTGGCTCATGCCGTTGGTGACCACCCGACCTTCCTCGGAGGTGGCGGCCACCACGGTGCCGCCGGGGCACATGCAGAAACTGTACACCGCGCGGCCGTTGCTGGCGTGATACACCAGCTTGTAGTCCGCTGCGCCCAGGGCGGGGTGGCCGGCGTATTTGCCCAGCCGGGCATGGTCGATCAGGCTTTGCGGGTGTTCGATGCGAAAGCCGATGGCAAAGGGTTTGGCTTCGAGGAAAACACCCCGCTTGTGCAACATGCGGAAGCTGTCCCGTGCGCTGTGGCCCAGCGCCATGACCACATGGCGGCTCATCAGCTGTTCGCCATTGGCAAGCTCGACACCCGATACCTGCCCACCATCCACGAGCAGATCGGTGACTTTATGCTCGAAGCGGATGTCACCCCCGAGGCTGATAATCTCTTCGCGCATGCGAGACACCACGCCGGTCAGGCGGAAGGTGCCGATGTGGGGCTTGCTGACGAACAGGATTTCGTCCGGCGCGCCGGCTTTGACGAACTCGGCCATGACTTTGCGGCCGTAAAATTTCGGGTCCTTGATCTGGCTGTAGAGTTTGCCATCCGAGAACAGGCCGGCACCACCCTCACCAAACTGGACGTTGGATTCCGGCGATAACTGCTTTTTGCGCCACAGAGCCCAGGTGTCCTTGGTGCGGCGGCGCACATCCTTGCCCCGCTCCAGCACGATGGGCCGGAAGCCCATCTGGGCCAGCAGCAAAGCCGCGAAAAGCCCGCAAGGCCCCAGGCCAACCACGATGGGCCGCTCGCTCAGGTTGGCGGGTGCCTGGGCTACCGGATAGTAGGCCGTGTCCGGTGCCGGGCGAACATGGGCGTCGTCCGCAAACCGCTCCAGCACTGCGGATTCGTTCTTTACGTCCATGTCGATGATGTAGACGAACTTGATCTCACTGTTCTTCTTGCGGGCGTCGTAGCTGCGCTTGAACACGGTAAAATGCAGCAGGTCCGCATCGCGGAGTTGCAGGCGCTGCAGGACAGCGGCCCGCAGGGCGTCGTCCGGGTGATCAAGGGGTAATGCCAGTTCGGTAACGCGAATCATGAGATTTCCTGGCCGCCGGACCATAACCCGGCAGGTTGCGATTGGAAAAGTGGGCCCATTGTACTGCCGTGCACGGTGCTTGTCAGGCGCTTGTCAGACCGCCTGGCTGCTTTTGCGGTAGGGCAGGGCGCGGCGTACAATGCGGCTTTTCCCGCAGTGAACAGAAGGCACCCATGGCCCGTTCCAAAAGCAGTAACCGCTGGCTCGAAGAGCACGTCAACGATCCGTTTGTGAAGCAGGCACAGCAGGATGGCTACCGCTCCCGTGCCAGTTACAAGCTGCTGGCAGTCAATGACAAGGATCGCCTGATCCAACCTAACGCGCTGGTGGTGGATCTGGGGTCGGCTCCCGGGGGCTGGTCTCAGGTAGCGGCCAAACTGGTGGGCCATAAGGGCCGCGTAGTGGCGTCGGATATCCTCGGCATGGACGCCATCGCCGGGGTTGAATTCATTCAGGGGGATTTCACCGAGCAAGCGGTGTTTGACCAGATCATGGCGACGCTGGACGGGGCTCGTGCAGACGTGGTCATCTCCGATATGGCACCCAACATCAGTGGCGTGACCGTGGCGGATCAGGCTGCGTCCATGTATCTGGTGGAACTGGCGCTGGACATGGCCTGCCAGGTGCTCAAGCCCAAAGGCAGCTTTGTGGGCAAAGTGTTCCACGGCGAAGGCTACGACGAGTATGTCAAAGCCGCGCGGGAATCCTTTGACAAGGTGGTCATACGCAAGCCGGATTCCTCAAGAGCACGCTCCCGTGAAGTCTACCTGGTGGCCAAGGGGTTCCGGGGTACCTGAACGATTATGGAGATTGCGGGTTGGGTTGGCGCTCACGGGGAGAGCAGGCGAGACAGATACGATAGCGAATGACGCCAGCACCCTCTTCCCGGATCGATTCGATCCGATGGCCGGTTAGCTCACACAGGGTCTCCAGATCCTTGCGGCCGCTGGGGTCATCGGTTAGAAACTCGATCTGCGTGCCGCCAGGTAAGTCGCGGGTGCGTTTTTTTAACCGCAGGATAGGAAGAGGACACACCAGGCCGACGGCGTCGATCTGGTGCACTTCGGTGTCACTCTGGTTTGACAGCTCAGTCAAGCCGAACATTCTCGCTGCTGGTCTGCTCAGCCGAGGACCAGCCGAACTGATTCAGAGCGGCCGGTGCAATCGCGGCGATGATCAAGGCTGCGACAAACGCGGAAATCATGACTTTCACGATGACTCTCCTTTGCCCTGTTTGGCTTCCACTTCAGCGACCCACAAATCGTGGTGCTGGCGTGCCCATTCCACATCCACCTGGCCGTTGCCCATGGCATCGAACGCACCTTCCATACCGACAGAGCCGATGTAGATGTGGGCGATGATGGCGACCATCATCACGAATGCCACAATCGAATGCCAGATGTTGGCCAGCTGCATCTCTTCGTGGGGTGCCAGAGCGGTGGGGAAATCGGTCCCCAGAATACCGTTGATGAAGGCGAAGGTGTCGGCAAACATGAAGATTTCAAACGGGAACAGCAACGACAGGCCTGAAAGGGATACGGAGACACCCAGCAACATCACGGTCCAGAAAACAATTTTCTGGCCGGCATTGAATTTCTTGGCCGAGGGATGACCCTTGCCAATGAACCCGCCGCCTTTCTTGAGCCATTGCCAGTCGAGCTTGTTGGGAATGTTGTGGGCCACCCACATGACAAAGGTCATCACCAGCCCCAGCATAAAGGCCCAAGCAATGTTGTTATGAACCCATTTGGAGCCAACCGCCAGAGTGGAAAAAGCGTCGTGTCCGATGACAGGAATCAGGAAACTTCGCCCCATCAGCGTGAACAGGCCGGTGATGCCCAGGGCGATAAACGAGCCTGCGAGCAACCAGTGACCAAACCGTTCGACAGCCTTGAATCGTTCAATTGTGGTGCCGGCAGGGCCACCGTCGATCTTGATTCTGCCCCGAACGAAATAAAACACCGCCAGCAAAGCGATAATGCCCAGCAAGGCCAGGCCGCCATAGGTTATCATCGGGCCTTCGCGCAGCTTGTACCAGGGCATGCCGCCATCCTGGATCAGAACGTCGGTTGCCGGTCCTCTGACCTGGGTTGTAATGTCAGCTTCGTTATAACGAACGGCACGCCAGGTATCGGAGTCAGAGACGCCGCCCCGGGTTCCCAGTGGCTCGGTGATTTCCGCCGCATTGGCCGGGTCGCCGAGGTTTTCTGAGCGAAAGGACTCGTCAACGTTCATTTGCTCCTGACGAGCCATGATGTCTTCCAGGGTCTGAGCGCCCCCGGTAGCCGTCCGGTCAACTTCAGGGGCGTCTTGCGCCCAGGCCGGGGTAGCGAGCAGGGACGCCAGCGCAAGGATGGCGGCACCCAATAATTTAGCGTTCATGAGAGCACTCCAGCGGAATCAACAAAAAGAATTCGTTGCCTTAATGACGTCCGGGGCCAGAGGGCCCCGGAATCGTCAGGCTGCCTCAGGCACCCTTCTTCTCGTAGGCTGTGCCCCACCCCCAGGCACCGGAACCGAAACCACGGTTCACGATACGCTGGCGATAGATGTCCGCTACCTCGTTGCCGTCACCGGCCAACAGGGCTTTGGTCGAGCACATTTCCGCACAGATCGGTAACTTGCCCTCTGCAATGCGGTTGCGACCGTATTTGTTGAATTCAGCCGTGGAGTTGTCTTCTTCCGGACCACCTGCACAGAAAGTGCATTTGTCCATCTTGCCCCGGCTGCCAAAGTTGCCCGCTTGCGGGAACTGTGGCGCGCCGAATGGGCAAGCGTAGAAGCAATATCCGCAACCAATACAAAGGTCCTTGGAGTGCAGTACCACGCCGTCCTCCGTCTGGTAGAAGCAATCCGTTGGACAGACGGCCATGCAGGGCGCGTCTGAACAATGCATGCAAGCTACCGAGATGGAGCGTTCGCCGGGTTTGCCATCATCGATGGTGACGACACGTCGGCGGTTGATGCCCCAGGGGACTTCGTGCTCATTTTTACAGGCCGTTACGCAGGCATTGCATTCGATGCAGCGTTCGGCATCGCAAAGGAACTTTGCGCGTGCTTGTCCTTCAAGTGCCATGTTATGTACCTCTTATTATGCTGGCCTGATCGCACACAGGGTGCACTTGGTCTCTTGCATCTGTGTGACCGAGTCGTACCCGTATGTCTGAACCGTGTTAGTGGATTCCCCCAGAACGTATGGATCGGCCCCTTTGGGGTACTTGTCCCTCAGATCCTTGCCTTCCAGATGGCCGCCGAAGTGGAAGGGCATAAAGGCCACACCTGCGCCAACGCGTTCGGTGACCATCGCTTTCACTTTGATCTGCGCGCCCTCAGGCCCCGAAACCCAGACGTCCTCGCCGTCACGCAGGTTCAGGTCGTTCGCATCGCGTGGATTCACCTCGATGAACATGTCCTGCTGCAGTTCCGCCAGCCACGGATTTGACCGGCTCTCGTCACCACCACCTTCGTACTCGACCAGTCGCCCAGACGTCAGAATGATGGGGAAGTCGTTGCTGAAATCCTTCTTCTGAATGGATTCATACAGGGTCGGGACACGCCAAAAGGTTTTGTCGGCGTAGGTCGGGTAATCTTTCACCAGATCACGGCGGTTGGTGTAGAGCGGCTCGCGGTGAAGCGGCACGGGGTCAGGGAAGTTCCAGACAACGGTACGGGCTTTGGCGTTACCAAAAGGCGCGCATTCGTGCTTGATGGCAACCCGCTGGATGCCGCCTGACAGGTCGGTTTTCCAGTTGGTTTCGGGGCCCGCAACAGCATCAATGGCGGCACGTTCTTCAGCCGTCAGGTCGCCATCCCAGCCCAGATCCATCAGCATCTGCATGGTGAACTCCGGATACCCGTCCTTGATTTCCGAGTTCTTCGAGTAAACGCCTTCTGCCAGAAGGTTTACACCGTCGCGCTCAACACCAAAGCGGGCACGGAAGGTGAGACCGCCCTTGGACACCGGCACCGACATGTCGTACAAGTTCGGTGTTCCGGGGTGGTTCATCTCGGCTGTACCCCAGCTTGGCCAGGGCAGACCATAGATGTCGCCATCGCAGGGGCCGCCCACCGCACGCAGCGTGGTCTTGTCGAAGTGGTGCTGGTTCGCCATATGCTTTTTCAGGCGCTCAGGCGATTGACCGGTGTAGCCGATAGTCCACATGCCACGGTTGAACTCACGGGTGATGTCTTCAATCACCGGCTCGTCGCCTTCAATGGCAATGTTACGGAACATGCGATCGGTGAAACCGAACTTGTCAGCGAACAGCTTCATGATTTCATGATCGACCTTGGAGTCGAACAGTGGCTCGATGACCTTCTCACGCCACTGCAGCGACCGGTTGGACGCAGTGACTGACCCGCTGGTTTCGAACTGGGTGGTTGCGGGCAGCAGGTAGGCACCGTCTTTACGGTCGTGCAGTACCGCCGATACGGTTGGGTAGGGGTCCACCACGACCAGCAGGTCGAGCTTCTCCATGGCCTCTTTCATTTCCAGTTGACGGGTCTGCGAGTTGGGCGCGTGGCCCCACAAAACCATCGCCCGGGTGTTGTCCGGCTGCTCGAGGTTTTCCTTTGCCTCCAGAACACCGTCAATCCAGCGGGATACGGGGATGCCCTTTTCGTTCATCATGGCCCGGGATTTGCCATCCTTGTCCATGGTGGCAAAACGGCCCTTCAGGTAATCCAGATCCTCTTCCCAGACCCGGGCCCAGTGAGCCCAGGAACCGGCGGTCAGGCCATAGTAGCCAGGCAGGGTATCGGCCAGCACGCCCAGGTCTGTGGCACCCTGTACGTTGTCGTGTCCACGGAAGATGTTGGTGCCGCCGCCGGCGACGCCCACGTTACCCAGTGCCAGCTGCAGTACGCAGTAGGCGCGGGTGTTGTTGTTACCGTTGCTGTGCTGGGTTCCGCCCATGCACCAGACCACAGTGCCCGGGCGGTTATTGGCTAGAGTACGGGCAACCCGCTCGAGCTGGGCACCAGGAGTTCCGGTTACACGTTCAACCTCTTCAGGGTTCCAGCGCTTCACTTCTTCACGGATGTCGTCCATACCGTACACACGGGTACGGATAAATTCTTTATCTTCCCATCCGTTTTCAAAGATGTGCCAAAGAATACCCCAGACCAGCGCAACGTCTGAACCGGGACGGAAGCGCACATACTCATCAGCATGGGCCGCCGTGCGCGTGAAGCGCGGATCACAAACGATCAGTGGTGCGTTGTTCTCTTCCTTGGCTTTCAGGATGTGCAACAGCGACACCGGGTGAGCTTCAGCTGGATTACCCCCGATGATGAAGATCGCCTTGGAGTTGTGCATGTCGTTGTACGAGTTGGTCATCGCACCGTAGCCCCAGGTGTTGGCTACCCCGGCCACTGTTGTGGAGTGACAGATACGGGCCTGGTGATCGACGTTGTTGGTGCCCCAGTAGGCGGCAAATTTGCGGAACAGGTAAGACCCTTCGTTAGAGAACTTCGCGCTTCCCAGCCAGTAGACCGAATCGGGGCCGCTCTCATCGCGGATCTGCAGCATCTTGTCGCCGATCTCATTGATCGCCTGATCCCAGGGGATTTTCTGCCATTGGCCGTTGACCATTTTCATGGGGTATTTCAGACGACGTTCACCGTGGCCGTGCTCGCGTACGGATGCGCCCTTGGCGCAGTGCGCGCCCATATTGAAGGGACTGTCCCAGCCCGGCTCCTGGCCGGTCCAAACGCCATTCTGAACTTCAGCCTCGACCGTGCAGCCTACCGAGCAGTGCGTACATACTGATTTTTTGACAACAACGTCGCCTCCCCCTGTTGCAGTAGCCGCAGCCTTGACTCGCGTTGACGGCAACGATAAAGCGGCCAGACCACCCACTGCGACACCCGAAGATGCCAGGAACCCACGACGGTCCATGGTTTTTGTAGCGAGGGATGAAAGTAAAGATCCCGCACGGGAGCCTTTCGCTACCCCGTTGGTTTTCTTCCTTAACATGTCGAATACCTCTCTCTTTTTTTATTCTCGTTTTGCGGGAGGTGAAATCCATTCAAGAGCCTTTCGCAACCTTGAATGATTCACACTTCCTTAAAAGCGAGCCGACTCGAAATACTTGCGTGTGTGCTCAGTGTCTCGCAGACCACGGCTTTTCTTCGGAACGTCCTGTACCGCCTCGGCTGCGGCGTTTGGTGCAACGACGACGGCAGCGGCAGCCGGAATTGCGGTTGCGGCCATCTGCAGGAAACGACGACGACTGTTTTCACCCTTCTGGTTGTCCATCGGGTACCTCCACCTGAGTTACGGGGTCGAGCAGACCCCGGTTACTGAATTGCAAACGCTTCCGCTTCTATGGTCATGAAGGCTCGCCCCAGCGACCCCACCGGCCCATAGAAGACCGACGCCTGCGCTTTTTCCAAATCGGTAAAAAATAACATGGCCCACTTCGCCAGATGCGCTTCAAAAAACGCTTTCTGGGAAGGCAGGTCACTGTCACATACGAATTCGCTGGTAATGATGCCCGCCATGATTTCACAAAGGGTGCCAGCGTGATCTTCCGGTTCTTTTACGTCGTCACTGGCTTTTATGCCGCGCACCATCAGATCGCCGCGCAGATCCGCCAAGGGCTTCTCATTCAGAAAACCGGTCAGGTAGTAACTGGCATAGGGTAGGAGTTCGCCCCGGCCGACTCCGACGAACAGGTTGTTGAACTCCCGTTCGGCATTGGCAGGCGTGGTGCGTTCCGCGAGAGCCGCCAGGTTTTTAGAGGCGGCTCCCATGGGCGTTTCATCGCCCTGTAGGGAGGCCAGTCCGCGAAGCAGCTCACTGGAAGGCGGGCTGCTTAGCAGGACTGCCAGAAGTTGATACATCTGGGCCCGGGCACGGTCTTCATCACTCACCGAGCGGGGGCACTGGACTTCCGCAGTGTTGGCCAAGGTTTTCTCTCTCAGTTCATTTTTGTTTAATTTTTAGTCTTTAATTTATAGTCGCGATTCAGCTTGAGTGCAACATAGACTCTGACTACTGGCTCAATAATCAAAACGCATTCTGGGGCGGTAGCGCGGTGCTGTTTCAGCATGCGTGGGCTCCGCGCCGGTCTCGATTGGTTCCGGGGCCTGGGTTCTGTTCAAAAACTCAGGAGCATTGTCAGGCCCGGGCTTTTCTGTAGCTTCGGTCTGTTCCACCGGTTGTGCTTCAGTCGGCTCTGCGTCGGCCGGCTCTTTCTCGGCTTTTGCCGATCTGTCGATCAGACCCTGGCCCACCTTGTACAGAGTCTTGACTCCCGTGGTAGCCGTGGCCGCGCTGGTAAAATCTTCATCGTAATCATTCAGGCCGTCCAGTACGGCGAGAACAGGGTTGGACCTCCACAGGGCCCGCAGAGCTTTCCGGCGCAGGAATTCAGGAATCTCTTTACGCATGAACCCAGTAATGTCGGTGCCCAGTTCGATGCTTTCGGGGGCGGGTAAGTGGTATTTTTCAAGCAGCGCTTCTTCGGGTAGGGCTTCATTGACGGTGAGCTCTTGCTCCTCAATGGCGAGTTGCGGCTCCTCGGGATTTTTCTCGGCTTCGACAGGCGAAGAAACAGCCGGATCGGTTTCCTGACGGACTTCGGTTTTTTTGCGCGCCCAGCGCTGTAAGCGGGATTCAGCCATCAGTGCACCCTCGGTTTTTTGATGCTGGACGGCGAACGGAATACGTCCGCCTGCTGGCGAATGCGGGCATCGCCTTTGCCGTCCTCGACGGCATCGACATGGACGTTGTCACGGCGGCGTTTCTTGAAGGGCTCTGCGATGTAGTGCATGTCGATGAATTCTTTTATCCAGGCGGCCAGAGACTCCGGAATTGGTACGGGTTCGACAATGCTCTCGCCACTGTCCAGAGAGTCCAGCGCTTCGTGGGCATTGGCGGTAATGGCGCTGACGATCCAGCCTGATGGCGATTGGCCCGCCTGGTCCCTGTCCATGATCACCCATACCGAGGGGACTTCCATGTTCAGGGATACCAGATAGCCTTCGACATCGGCGCGAAATAGCTCCATGGTGACCGTACCGGCGTGGTATTCGACCACCTCGCCATTGCGGACCATCTCTTTCCAGAAGGTATCCGGTGCGCCGGGTATCACCGCCACCGGCTTCCAGATATCCCGTGCCCACCGGGTCACGCCGGGGGAACGCTGGACGACGGCACCGATTTGTAATTCGCGTTTCCAACTCTCTGTACGACGGCTCATAGCGTTTCTCTTTTTCTTGTCATTTGACGCTAGCAGGGTTTGGGCTCTTAGCCAATTATCCAATTGTCGAACCGCAAACGGCTGTGGCATGCTCCGTGAGTAATATTGGAAATTCGTACGTATAAATACAATTAAACGAGTAATTTTCCTGATGAGTGCACCCAAGACCCTACTGATATGTTCCTGCGACAGAACCCAGTCGCTCAGCCCCGAAGCTCTGCAGGCTGCGGCGGCAGCGGAGCAGGTGGTCGCGGTTGACCAGCTGTGCGGCAAGGAAATGAAAACCGCCGTGGAGCACCTGAGTGGCAGCGATGATGTGCTGATTGCCTGCGGCCAGCAGGCGGCTTTGTTTGAGCGCCTGGGTGAGGACCTGGTTGCTGAAACCGGGCATGCTGCGCCCCTGAATACCATTGATATTCGCGATCGCGCGGGCTGGAGTGCACCGGATGCCAGGCCCGATGGCCTGCACGCCAAACAGGCCGCTCTGCTTGCTGCATCGCAATTGCCGGGACCCATTACGCCGGCCAAAGTCATTCAGTCCAGCGGTGTGTGTTGCATCGTCGGCCCCACCGATCAAGCCGTCCGGATGGCCGAACTGGTGCAGGACGAACTGGGCGTCACTTGTATTGTCAACGATGCGGGGCCCATACAGCTTCCCTCTGCCAGCTACGATGTGGCGCGGGGACGTTTGACCTCGGCTTACGGCGCGTTGGGCAACTTCAAGCTGGAATTTGCCCAGTTGCAGGCGCTGAATCCCACTGGTCGTGGTGCCCTTGGTTATGGCGAGGTCAAACCCACGGTCAGCAGCGAGTGCGACGTGTTTATCGACCTGCGTGGCGGCGAACCGGCGTTTCCCAGCCACCAGAAACGCAACGGCTATTTCTGGGCCGATCTGTCCAAGCCCGGGGAGTTGGAGCGTATCGCCCTGACCGCCCGGGAACGGGTGGGGGAGTTTGAGAAAACGGTTTATTTTAACCTTGAACCTTCTCTTTGCGCCCACTCCCGGGCCAACAAACCCGGCTGTACCCGTTGCCTGGATGTTTGCCCCACCGAGGCGATTTTCTCGTTCGGGGAACATGTGCAGATCGATTCCGACATCTGCGCCGGCTGCGGTTCCTGCGCGGCGGTTTGCCCGACCTCCGCGGTAACCATGAACGAGAGCCCGTACGAGTCCCTGACCCAGGCGGTAGACGTCATGGCGAAAACCTATCGCGAGCACACCAGCGAATCGCCGCGCCTGGTTTTTCACACCCTGGGAGAGGGTTACGATGCGATCTCCCATTTGGCGCGATACGGCAACGGCCTGGCAGACGACCTGATCCCGATGGGGCTGGATCACGTTGACCGTGTCGGCCACGCCGAGATCATGGCCGCGTTTGGAGCGGGTTACGCCGAAGTATTGATTCTGGCCGATAGCGAGACTGACCGGGAAGCCCTCACCGCCGAAGTAGAGCTGGCGCGGGCCATGCTCGTGGGCACCCACAACGCACCTGACCGGGTGCGGGTGATTTCGGTCGACCAGCTCAGTGCCGCGGGCGACAACACCGGCCGGGTGAGCGAGCCAGTTCTGCTGGTTGGCGGCCGCCGGGACATCACCCGGGTTACGGCCACGGCGATGGCGGACAACGTCGACGCGCCGATTCCCTTACCAGCAGGCGCGCCCTACGGTGCCATTGAGATTGATTCCGACAAATGCACGCTCTGCCTGGCTTGCGTGTCACTGTGCCCCACCGGTGCCCTGGGCGATCACCCGGACCGGCCGGAAGTTCAGTTCACCGAGAACGCCTGTGTGCAGTGTGGCATCTGCGAAAGCACCTGTCCGGAGACCGCCATTACCCTCAAACCCCAGTTGGATCTGTCCAAGGACGCACTGAGTGCACGGGCCCTGCACGGCGAGGAACCGTTCGAATGTGTCCAGTGTGGTACCCCCTTCGGTGTTGCCAGCACCATCAACCGGATCGTTGAAAAGCTGGAAAACCAGCACTGGATGTACACCAACTCTGATAACGTGCAGCTTATCAAGATGTGTGACAACTGCCGGGTCAAAGCCCAGTTTCACGGGGATAACGCGCCCATGGCAGGCGGGCAGCGGCCTCGGGTGCGCACCAGTGACGATTACCTGGACAGCTGAAATCTAAACAGGATAAATCATGGTTGAATATGTAAACGCCGATAAAAGCAATCTGATCGGCACGGATGCGCCCCGGCCGCAGGATAAAAATCCCAAGGGCATTGATCGTATTATTGCCATTGCCTCCGGCAAGGGCGGGGTTGGCAAGTCCACGGTGTCGTCGAACCTGGCGGTCGCGCTGGCCTCGAAAGGCCTCAAGGTGGGTCTGCTGGATGCCGACGTCTACGGCCCCAGCCAGCCCCGTATGATGGGGGTTTCCGGGCGACCGTCCAGCCCCGACGGACACACCATCCTGCCCCTGCGCAATCACGGCGTCACCCTGATGTCGCTGGGGCTGATGGCCCCGGATGGTGAAGCCATTGTCTGGCGCGGGCCCATGCTGATGGGGGCGCTTGAGCAGATGATGAATCAGGTCGACTGGGGCCGGCTGGATGTGTTGCTGGTGGATTTGCCCCCGGGCACCGGTGACGTTCAGATGACCTTGAGCCAGAAGTTTTTTGTGGCCGGTGCCATTGTGGTGTCCACACCCCAGGATATTGCGCTGATGGACGCCCGCAAGGGCATTGATATGTTCAACCGGATGGACGTTCCGTTGATGGGGATTATTGAAAACATGGCGTCGTTTGTTTGCGACGGCTGCGGCAAGCAACACCACCCGTTCGGTTCCGGCGGTGCCAAAGCCGAGGCCGAAAAACTGGGTGCCCCCTTCCTGGGTGAGATTCCACTGGACCTGGATATCCGTGTCGGTTCCGACGGTGGTGTTCCGATTGTGGTGTCAAAGCCGGACAGCCCCCAGTCCCGGTCTTTCCAGCGCATTGCTGATGAAATCGTTGCCTCTGACGCCTACGCCCGGGCCATCCTATGATGCAGTCACCGCAATTTCCGCCGCTGCTGACGGGCGAAGTGGTGCCTAGAAACACGGACCCGTTCAGCAAGGCCGTCAGCCAGGCCATTGCCGGGGTTGATTCCGGTACCATTTTCTACTCTGAGGCTGGAGACACCTTGCGGGCGGCCCTGGTGCTGGCACCGGAAACGCCCTTGGAAGAGGCGATTCTGGCGGTTTATGTGGCGCAGATTGGGCTGGCCGAGAGTCTCGGTGCACTGGCACCACCCGAGGTGCCCGTGCATTTCCAATGGCCTGATCGTATCAAGGTGAATGGCGCAGTCTGCGGCGGCGTTCGTTATGCTGCAGATGTGTCAGACCCCAAGGCGACGCCCAACTGGCTGGTTATTGGTATTGATATTCCCTTTATACCGGAGAGCGACGAGCCGGGAACCAACCCGAATCAGACCTGCCTGCTCGATGAAGGTTGCGGCGAGATAGAACCCATGGCGCTTCTGGAAAGCTGGTCCAAGCACACGCTGCTGTGGCTGACTTATTTTCTGGACAGCGGATTCCAGCGCGTGCACAACGAATGGCGGCCACGCTGTGACACCTTGGGCAAAATGCTCGACTACCCCAGGCCGGGCGTGTTTGTGGGGCTGGACGAAAAAGGCAGAATGCTGTTGCGCCAGGATGTGATGACCGAAACCGTTAGCCTGATCGAATTCGCAGAGCACCTATGAAGGAGCACCTATGAAACTGGCTCGTACCCTGCGACTGGATATATCCGACGAGAACGTATACAACCTGCCGGCACCCAGCGGCGAGTGGGCCATTTCCGGGGGTTTCGAGTTTTCCAACTGGACCGAAGCAAGCCTGAAAGGCAAGGCCCGCCAAGCCTTCACCAACGGTTGGTACAGCATAGAATCCGGCGGCCGCGCCAGTTTTGTGGGCGTCTGCCAGATCACCGACGCCGAACTGGAACAGCTGCGCAAGACACTGGCGCAGACCTTTGTCGAGCATTACGGCGCGCCGGATATGGACGCCGCCTACCCCGTCGCCAGCGAAGAAATCGACCAGATGCGCACCATGTGCGAAGACTTTGACGAGAACACGCTGCTGATGGTCAGCCGCACGCTGAGTGATCTTGGGGTCGAGGAAACCTACCGCTCCCGGGCCCCGCAGGATGCCTCGCTGGAAGCGTTTGCCGTCCATGGCCACGTTGAATAACGTTGCCCGCAGGAATCAGAGGCCGAAACTGGCGTAGGGAATAAACCGCACCGGAGTGCCCGGCTCAATCTGCCGGGCACTTTCATCCAGCTCCACCAGACCCTCGGACCAGGCCAGACCGGTCACCCGCCCCGAGCCTTCGGAGCCGAAGACGTCCACCTTTCCATCACGAACCCGCGCCCGCAACATTTCGCTGCGCCCGGGTTTCTTGTTCTTGGTGAAGTTGGCGGGCACATCATAGCTCTGGGGTTCGAACCATTTGGCCCCGGCTAACAGCGCCATGGCCGGCGCGCCAAAACGCAGGGCGCAGACCCAGGCGGCTACGGGGTTGCCCGGCAGGCCCACGACAGGGGTTCCATGAAACATGGCCAGCGCCAGAGGGCGGCCCGGTTTGATGGCGATACGCCAGTTGCTGATGTCCCCATGGGCTTTCAGGGTTTTCGAGACATGATCTTCGTCGCCGGCAGACACACCGCCGCTGGTCAGGACCAGGTCGCATTGTTCCGCACCGCGCTCCAGCGCTGCCTTGACGTCTTCTGCCCGGTCCAGCGCATGGCCGAGGTCCACCAGTTCATAGTCAAGCTGTGTCACCAGGGCACTGAGCATCGGGCGGTTGGCGTCGTAGATCTGCCAGTCGGTGACGGCAGAGCCGACGGGTTTCACTTCATCGCCGGTTGATAGCACGCCAACTCGTAGCCGCTGGTAAACATCCACCGATGCCACACCCACACTGGCGAGAACCGAAATCTGGGTGGGGGTCAGGCGAGTGGACGCTGTCAGGATTCGATCCTGCGCCTGAATATCCTCACCGGCTTGCCGCGCGTTGGCCCCCGCTTTCAGGGTGCCGTTCAGGTGCAGTTGACCGTCGATGAGGTCACAGTCTTCTTCCAGGACCACTGTATCCGTTCCTGCGGGAATCACCGCGCCGGTCAGAATGCGGATGGCATGGCCGGCTGGCACCTGCCCGACGTAAGGCTCCCCGGCGGCACTGCGGCCATCAACCAGCGGCAGGGTGCAGGGTACGTCAGTCACCGGCCCGGCGAACGCGTAGCCGTCCACTGCCGAATTGCTGCTTGGAGGATGGGCGCGGGGGGCGTAGACATCACGCGCCAGTATCCGGCCATTGGCCTGTGATAAGGGCACGCCCTGGTCCACGCCCACCACCGGATGCAATCGTGACCGCAACCGTTCCAGGGCTTCGTCCACCGGCGTCCAGTTCACGCCGGGGGGCAGGGCAAAGCAGTCGTTGCGAAGCGCCTTCATGATTCGCCTACCAGGAATTCTTCCGGGCTGAGCACAAAGTCAGCTATCCCGGAGACATCGTTCAGGGTAAAAACAGGGCCCGGGAAATCCGCATCGTAGTCAGCCACTACCGCAACGATGCTGGCGTCGTTGGGAAATAACGGTGCTCGCTCGCAAGCCTGCCGGTGCACTTCGATCTTGGGGTGTGAGTGGGCTTTGAAGCCCTCGACCACTACCCAGTCGCAGGGACCCAGCCGGGCCAGTAACTCATCGAGCGCTGGCTCTTCTTCGCTGCGCAGTTCGTGCATGATGGCGAACCGTTGCCCACCCGCCAGAATAACCTCGCGGGCACCGGCTTCACGGTGTTTGAAACTGTCCGTATCAGGCTGGTCGACATCCACCCCATGATGGGCGTGTTTGACGGAATTGACGGTCAGGCCACGGCCGGACAGTTCGCGAATCAGGGCGCTGGCCAGGGTGGTTTTGCCACAGTTTTTCCAGCCGACTATTCCGATTACGTTCATCGTAAATGCTGCTCCGCCCAGGCCAGGTCTTCCGGGGTGTTGATGTTGAAAAAGTCGTCCGGGCCGAATACCACCAGTGACTCGCCTTTGGCCTGGGTCCATTGGCGAATCTTGCGCACGCCGTCGTTCAGGGCGGCTCTCAAATCGTCCCGCAAAGCGACCTGCCAGCGGCCAAAGGTCGGCTGCGGCAGTCGGCCCCGTTCCGGATCGGGTGTGGCCGCCAGCACGACCGGGGTATCGCCCTCGGCCAGTCGCGCGGCCAGATCCAGGGGAAAGGACGGGGTATCGGCTGCCACACTGATCAGCCATTCATGCCCCTGTTCCGCCGCCCAGTCCATGCCCGCGAGCACGCCTGCCAGCGGGCCGGGAAAACCGGCGACCGAATCTGCGACTACGGGCAGACCCAGATCGTCAAAACGGCTCAGGTCGCCGTTGGCGTTCAGTACGATAGAGTCAACCTGCGGCGAAATCCGCTCGATCACCCGATGAATCAACGACTGATCACCCAGCATCAACCGGCCTTTGTCACCACCGCCCATCCGGTTCGCCTGGCCGCCGGCCAGAATCACGGCGCATTCAGTCATGCTGGGCTCCTTTGCGACGCATTTTCTTGTCGTCATCCGGAATCTGCGACAGGTCCTGATCGTACACCAGGCGGTGCTGGCCGCTCAGGCAGGTGAATTTCTTGCCCCGCATCCGCCCGATGAGAGTCAGCCCCACCTGTTGTGCGATATCGACCCCCCAGGCGGTGAAGCCGGACCGGCTGATCAGGGTGGGAATGCCCATCAGCGCGGTTTTGATGACCATTTCGGAAGTCAGGCGGCCGGTGGTGTAAAGCACTTTGTCGGCCGCCGAAACCTCGTTCAGGCGCATCCAGCCCGCGATTTTGTCCACCGCATTGTGGCGCCCGACGTCCTCCATATAGGCCAGAACCTCAAGCCCCTGGCACAGGGCCGTGCCGTGAATGGCACCGGTTTCCATGTACAGGCTGGGGGTGTGGTTAATCTGGTACGACAGATCATAAAAAGTGCTGGTGTGCACCGGGGTGTCTGGCAGCTGCAGCCCATCCAGCCCGGCCATCATGTCGCCGAACACGGTTCCCACGGCGCAGCCGGAGGTGCGGGTTTTTTTCTCCAGTTTGTCCTCGACGTTGGTTGTTCCGGCCGTGCGGACCACCACCACTTCCAGCTCTTCGTCGAAATCAATGCCGGTGACCTGGTCGGCCTTGCCCAGCATGCCCTGGTTCAGCAGGAAGCCGAGCGCCAGGTATTCCGGGTGGTCGCCGATGGTCATGGCGGTGACAATCTCCTGACTGTTCAGGTAGATGGTCAGGGGGCGCTCTTCGATGACGCTGATCGCCTTCGATTGGCCGTTTTCATCCACGCCCTCGACCGTGCGTGACAGCCTGGGGTCGGTCGGGTTGGGTAGCAGAGTGTTAATCATTATTCTGACTCAGCCGTGCCTGTTCCGCCTGGTTGGCGTTGGGAAAAAACAGCTGCTGGCCTTTTACCCGGTAGGCGGCAATCGCAGCCTGCCCGGTTTCAGACAACAACCATTGCGTAAAGGTTTCTGCGGCTTTGTGATTGGTGCTGGGGCACTTGTCCGCATTTACGGGAATGATGCCGTATTGGTTGAAGAGTGCGGGCTTGCCCTCGAATAAAATAGCACTGTCCTGTTTGTTGGCAAAGGCAATCCAGGTGGCCCTGTCGGTCAGCACGTAGGCACCAAGGCCCACGCCGGTGTTAAGGGTTGATCCCATGCCGCTGCCAGTTTCAAGATACCATTGACCGGATCCGGGTTCAGGGTCGATATCTGCCGCCTGCCACAATGAGCGTTCTGTTTTGTGGGTGCCGGAATCATCGCCCCGTGAGGCAAATTTCGCGCCCGCTTGCCGGATGCGCTGCAGGGCTTCAATGGCATCAGGGGCGTCTGCAATCTTTGCCGGATCGGCTTTCGGCCCGATAATAATAAAGTCGTTGTACATCAGGTCCTGACGGTATTTACCATAGCCTTCGGCCACAAAGATTTCTTCGTCCGATTTGGCATGAACCAGTAGCACATCACCATCGCAGCGCATGGTATTTTTAATGGCTTGCCCGGTGCCCACCGCGACGACGTTGACCTGAACACCGGTTTCTTTCTTCAGGATCGGAAACAGGTAGTCATACAGGCCACTGTTCTGGGTGGATGTGGTCGACTGAACAATAATGGTGTCGGCAATCAGGTGAGTACTGAATGTAAGCGTAACCAGAACGATGAGGTACTTCATAGCCGTACTCTTTTTTATAGGTTCTTAGTTTTTATAGATTTTTAGATCGATTCGGCCACCTTGCCTGCAGGAAATCCCTTAATTGCCCCTACTCAAACCTTACAACAGGATTTCGCCGGCCAGATAGGCCTTGGCGGCCGGGGTTCCGGGAGCAGAAAAAAACCGGTTCGCCGGACTCTGCTCGGCGACCTGCCCACCTGACATAAATACGACATCGTCGGCCAGCCGTCGAGCCTGACTTTGGTCGTGGCTGACCAGAATGATTTTGGTGCCGCTGGCGCTCTGGGATTTGACCAGGGATTCAATCAACAGTACCGATGCCGGGTCAAGACTGGCGGTTGCCTCGTCCAATAGCAGAAGATCGGGCTTGGTTAGCAAGGCACGCGCCAGTGCAAGTCTTTGTTGTTCTCCCCCTGATAACATACGCGCCGGTTGGTCCGCCCGATCAGCCAGGTGCACGGACGCCAGCGCGTCAATTAATTGTTGTGGCCTTGATTTGGCAAGCTCAGGGGCTGCAAAAGCCAGATTTTGGAGGGCCGTCCGGCGCAGCAATACCGGATGCTGGAACACCATGGCTTGCCGGTCGCGGCTGCCAGTTACCCCCTGATCAGCCAATGTGATTTGCCCCCGATCCGGTTTGATCAGCCCGTGCAAACAGCGAAGCAGCAAGGTTTTGCCCGCGCCATTGGGACCCATGATCACGGTGATTCCGGGGTCGTCAATGATCAGGCTGACACTCGCCAGCACGGCTCGATCACCTTTGGTCAGGTGCAGGTTGCTGATTTTTATGGGCAGAAGTGAACTAGGCATATTGGCGCTTCGCAGCGTATTCACGGACGGCGATCACCAGTGCATTAACCAGCAAGGAAAGCGCGAGCAGTACTGCGCCCAGGGCTAAAGCAAGGGTCAGGTTGCCCTTGGACGTTTCCAGCGCGATGGCGGTGGTCATCACGCGGGTGAGGTGGTCAATGTTGCCGCCGACGATGATCACGGCACCGACCTCGGCGATGGCCCGGCCAAAGCCTGCCAGGATGCAGGTGGTCAGCGCATAGCGAGCGTCGACCAGATAGGCCACGATTGCACGGCGTCCGGTGATGCCCATTGAATAGAAGGTATCGTGGTATTCCTGATGGAGGTTCTCGATGACCTGATTGGAAAGCGCCGCAATAATCGGCGTGATCAACACCACCTGGGCGATGATCATCGCCGTGGGCGTATACAGCAGGCCCATCCAGCCTAGTGGGCCGGACCGCGACAGCAGCAGATACACCAGCAAACCGACAACCACCGGCGGCATGCCCATCAGGGCATTCAGCACAAGAATGCAGAACTTACGGCCCGGAAACCGGGTGATCGCCAGCCAGGTCCCCAGCGGTAAGCTGATGACTGCGGCAATCGCCAGTGCGATCAGGCTGACGCGCATGGACAGCCAGAGAATTTCGAATAGATCTGCGTCAAGCGTAATAATCAGTCGGAATGCTTCGGCCAAAGCGCTCATTGTTGTTAGTGCGGTCCTGCGATAGTGAAGCGGAGATTGAACGCTGTTTGCCGCAGATTCGCAAGGGCTGGGCGTGGAGTCAAGCCGGCGCGCGCTCGGCCGGATGAAGTGATACCCTTGTGGGCCACTATCCAATGCCTGAATCAAGTCTGAATGCCGACACTTGGCAGGCCACCCTCAATCCGGAGTTTGAACCGTTTCCATGAGAGTTATTATCCGTTATTTTTTCCGCACCCTGCGCCTCGTTCTGACACCCTTCATGTTGCTCAGCGAGAAGCTCAGCACGCCTAAAAGCGTGCCCCGCACCACTGAAGAACAGGCCCTCGCCGACGAGGCCAGCAAACATCTCGCTCTTTACCAGTTCAGCGCCTGCCCGTTCTGCATCAAGGTGCGGAAGGAAATCGCTCGACTTGGCCTGAACATCGAAACCCGCGATGCCCAGCATGACTCGCAGCACCGTGCGGCGCTGGAGGCCGGTGGCGGCCACATCAAAGTGCCTTGCCTGAGGATTCCTCAGGATGATGGCAGTGAGCGCTGGCTGTACGAGTCCGCCGAGATCAAGGCATGGCTGCAGGAACGATTCGAGCCGGCATAGTGACGAGCCGAATCCTGAAAAGTAACAATGGGAGAGCAGCTCGTGGACAGTCGCCCGGTACGAGTAGAGAAAAATGGTCAGGTTTGCACGATTATTCTTGACCGACCCGACAAGAAAAATGCCGTTGACCAACAAACCGCCGAGGCATTGCGTGAGGCGTTTGAACGATTTGAAGCCGACGATCAGATGAGGGTTGCGGTACTTTGGGGAGCAAACGGCACCTTCTGTGCCGGTGCCGACCTCAGCGCGATGAGTGACCCGGAAACTCGTAATGTGGTCGACCCCGAAGGCCACGGACCCGGCCCCATGGGACCGACCCGGATGATGTTGAGCAAACCGGTCATCGCGGCGGTGTCCGGCTATGCCGTCGCGGGTGGGCTGGAGCTGTCATTGCTTTGCGATATGCGGGTCGTCGAGGAGTCTGCTGTGTTCGGGGTGTTCTGTCGCCGTTGGGGCGTGCCTCTGGTGGATGGAGGCACCGTTCGTCTGCCACGAGTTGTCGGGCAGTCTCGCGCTCTGGACATGATCCTCACTGGGCGCCCCGTGTACGCACAGGAAGCCTTGCAGATCGGCCTTGCCAATCGGGTGGTGGCGGATGGATCTTCCCGGGGTGCTGCCGAAGAGCTTGCCTCCAGGATTGCCGGATTTCCCCAGCAGTGCATGAAGGCGGATCGAGCATCCGCTTATCGACAATGGGACCTCCCACTGACTGACGCGCTTCAGAACGAAGGGAAGCGGGGCTACCCCATCGTCTACGAAGAAGCCATCGCTGGTGCAGACCGTTTCGCCAAAGGAGCCGGTCGACATGGCCAATTCGATAACTGAGGCGAGGCGATCGCATAGCATTGCTGCAGGACCATCCGGGCTTCGATAACACGGACGCTTCTTCTTTACGGCAGGTTATCTATGGGGTCTTGCCAATACCGATCGCGGTGATTCGTGCGGTTGGGAATACGGTTGTGATAGAAGCTGGGGAAGGCTTTTAAAAGTCATAACTCATTGATTATTAATCAATAATGGCCCGCCCGAGAGGATTCGAACCTCTGACCTCCGCCTCCGGAGGGCGGCGCTCTATCCAGCTGAGCTACGGGCGGAATGAAATCGAGCATGGGTGCGTCGATTTCGAGTGCGCAATCTTACGTGCGAAGGGGGTGCCTGTCCAGCCCCAGAGGCAGGTTGTTGTTCAGGTCGGGTACAGCGGCTCCGGGGTGATGTTCACCAGGGTTTGTTCGTTGCCTATGCTGATTTCACCGTCCTGGATGGAGCACTGCAGATTCATGCCGCGTTCGGCCATGCCGGCCAGGGCTTCGATCGGGGCCTGGGGCAGATTGATGATGGTCAGGTTGTCGAAACGGGTCAGTTTGTTGCGGCACTTGTCCCACCACAGTGGCACAGCGCGGCCGCCATAGGTATAAAGGATCACCTGCCGTGCGCGGTTGCAGGCTTTGCGTATCCGGCTTTCGTCCGGCAGTCCCAGCTCAATCCATAACTCAATGTTATCGCTCAGGGATTTCTGCCACAGCTCTGGTTCGTCATCGGTGCTCAGGCCCTTGGTGAATTCCAGGTTGTCGGAGGCATTGAGCACGAACGCCAGCAGGCGGATCATCATCCGCTCATCGGTTTCGGACGGGTGGCGGGCCAGGGTGAGCTGGTGGTCCGCGTAGTAGTGGTGGTCCATGTCCGCGATGTTTAGCGTGGCTTTAAAAATAGTGGCCTTAAGCGCCATGAGGCTTCCTGTATTCGTGTGGCTGGTCGGTATCGGGTCGTGCGACAGTTCAACAGTGTAATGCAATTCAGTGTACAGAGAGTAAATCGCCCATGGGAATGTTACGGGGTTTTCTGGTTTTATCGGCTTTTTTTGTGCTGGGAGAAATCCTGCGCTTGCTCCTTTCGCTGCCGATCAGTGGCGGTGTGCTCGGTATGATTCTGCTAACGGCGGTATTGATGCTGCGCGGCACCATCAGTGACAGTCTCGCGGCGGCCAGCCAGGGGCTGATCTCGGTGCTGGTGCTGTTGATCATGCCGGGAGTGGTGGGTGTGTTTTTCCTGGGCGACGCCTTCGCCGGGCAGTGGCTCGCAATCGGGCTGGCGTTGGTGGTCGGTACGTTCCTCAGTGTGCTGACCACATTATGGCTGATGAACCGGTTTGTTCAGCCGTCGGCGGGGGACCAGAACCGTGAATAATGTGCCGGTGCTGCAAACGCTACTGGAATCGCCTGCCAGCAGCCCGGTGCTGGCGATTGCGCTGACACTGGGGGCCTTTTTATCCGGCAGCTGGATTTTTCGCCGTATGGGATCGCCGATATGGGCACCCCCGGTGTTGTTGTCCGCCATGTTATTGAGCGTAACGCTGGCACTGCTGCCGATTGATGTTCGCGACTACCGCACCGGAGCCCAGTGGCTGACGGTCCTGTTGGGTCCGGCTACCGTCGCGTTGGGTGTACCGCTGTATCAGCAGATGCATCACATTCGCGCGTTGTGGCGGCCTATTTTGTGCACGTTACCGCTGGCGGCAACTCTGGCCGCTGTGTACGCGTTGGTGATTGCCGGTTTGTTGGGCGCAACGCCGGAAGTGCTGGCGTCGCTTGCGCCCAAATCGGTGACAGCCCCCATCGCCATTGGCATTACCGAGCAGCTAGGCGGGTCTGTGTCACTGATGATGGGCGGCCTGCTGATTACCGGTGTGGTCGCGACACTGTTCGTCGACTTGCTGGCCCGCTGGTTATCCGTCTCCGATGAGCGTGTGCTCGGGTTTGCGCTGGGGCTGAACGGCCACGCCATTGGCACTGCGCGGGCATTCGAGCTGGGCTCGACCGCCGGGGCCTTCGCCTCTCTTGGCATGGGGCTGACCGGGGTGTTTACGGCGTTGATGTTGCCGCTGGCCTTCCGCTGGATCGGTGCCTGAAACAGGTTGGCGTAAGGAAGTGTTATTTTTTGATCACAGGGCTTGCAATCGGGTATGCAAATAACAATAATTATCACTATCTTTCGATTTGCAGTGAGTGATCCTTATGTACGTGTGCCTTTGCCATGGCGTAACAGACCGCGAAATCCGTGAAGCTGCCGATAACGGCATCAGTTCCATGCGCCAGCTTGGCAAAGAACTTGGCGTGGGCACTCAATGTGGCCGCTGCGCCTGCACCGCTCGTGAAATACTGCGCGAGAGCCGCACGCCGGATTATCTGGCTATGGCAAACCTGCTGGCTCAGCCTGCCTGAGCCGGTTTTACTGCGTTCCATTCCCATTTGTGATTTTTTCTCTCCGAGTGAAGGGCTATCCTTGTGGGGTTAGCTTATCCACGCAAGGAGAACCGTCATGAAAGGCGACAAGAAAGTCATCCAGTTTCTGAACAAGGTGCTCGCCAACGAGCTCACCGCCATCAATCAGTATTTTCTCCATTCCCGCATGTACCGGGACTGGGGCATTACCAAACTGGCCGCCAAGGAATACGAAGAGTCCATTGATGAAATGAAACACGCCGATCAACTGATCGAACGCATTCTGTTTCTCGAGGGCCTGCCGAACCTTCAGGATCTCAACAAGCTGCTGATCGGCGAGAATGTTGAAGAGATGCTGGCCTGCGACCTGAAGCTTGAGCACACCGCTCACACCGACCTCAAAGAAGCCATTATTCACTGTGAGCAAGTCCAGGACTTCACCAGCCGTGAGCTGTTCCGCAGCATTCTGGACAGTGAGGAAGAGCACATCGATTGGCTGGAAACCCAGCTGGATATGGTGTCTAAGATGGGCATTCAGAATTACATTCAACTGCAATCAGCTGCTGCGGAGTAACCAACGACAATGGATCTGTCCTGCTTCAAGGCCTATGACCTGCGAGGTCGCGTACCGGATCAGCTGAACCCTGCACTGGCCGAGCGTATCGGGCGCGCCTACGTGGAAATCACCGGCGCGAAAAAAGTCATTGTCGGCTACGACATCCGCCTGTCTAGCCCGGAAATTACCGAAGCGTTGAGTTCCGGGCTGATGGCCGCCGGAGCCGACGTGCTCGATATCGGCCTGTGTGGCACCGAGCAGGTGTACTTTGCGACCAGCCACTATCAGATGGATGGTGGCATTATGGTGACCGCCAGCCACAACCCCCGCGACCACAACGGCATGAAAATGGTGGGCCCGGATTCCCGCCCGATCAGCTCAGACAACGGGCTGAACGACATCCGTGATCGGGTACTGGAGCCATTTGGCGATGCGCCGGTGCAGGGCCGTCACGAAGCGCTGGAAGTAATGAATGCCTATGTGGACCACCTTCTGGGTTACGTGAATGCCGCAACCCTCAAGCCCATGAAAATCGTCGTCAACGCCGGCAACGGCGGTGCCGGCCTGGTGATCGACCAACTGGAACAGCATCTGCCGTTTGAGTTCGTCAAAGTGCATCACCAGCCGGACGGGCACTTCCCGAATGGCGTGCCCAACCCCATCCTGGAAGAAAACCGCGCCGCAACCGCAGACGCGGTCAGAGCCAGTGGCGCGGCGATGGGCATTGCCTGGGATGGCGACTACGACCGCTGCTTCTTCTTCGACGAAAATGGCCGTTTCATCGAAGGCTATTACATCGTCGGCTTGCTGGCGGACCAGTTCCTGCGCAAAACCGGCGGCGGCAAAGTCATCCACGACCCGCGCCTGACCTGGAACACCCTGGACCTGGTCAAAGCCGCGGGCGGCGAAGCCATCGAAAGCAAAACCGGCCACGCCTTCATCAAACAACGCATGCGCGACGAAGACGCGGTCTACGGCGGCGAAATGAGCGCCCACCACTACTTCCGCGACTTCGCCTACTGCGACAGCGGCATGATCCCCTGGTTGCTGGTGGCCGAACGCCTGTGCCAGTCCGGCCATACCCTGTCCTCGTTGATCGACGCCCGCATCGAAGCCTACCCGGCCAGCGGCGAAATCAACCGCACCATCGCCGACCCCGCCAAAGTCATCGCCGCCATCGAAGCGGCCTACGGCGCAGGTGCCAAAAGCATCAGCTATGTAGACGGCCTGAGCGTGGAATTCGACGACTGGCGCTTCAACCTGCGGATGTCCAACACCGAACCGGTTGTCCGTCTGAACGTCGAGTCACGAGCGGACATCCCGTTGATGAAAGCGAAAACAGCGGAACTGCTAGCGGAAATGGACAGGTTGAATACCTGAGTTGGCAGAAGAGTCTGGGGCCGAGCGGAACGGCATCCTTCTCTGAAACTGTGCGGAGCCATGGATGGCGGAGCCCAAGCGTACATGGACGTATTCACAGCGTGTTTCAGAGAAGGATGCCGTTTCGCTCGGTCTTGTAAAAAAAACTTACAGCCAGTCATTCAGCATAATGCCGATACCCACCCGCTGAATCCTCTCATTGTAATCGACCAGGCTCTCCCCATACCCGTTGTAGTACTGAAAGAACCCCCTGAGGGTATCTCCCATCGGAAAGCTGTAGCCAAATTCCACCGACGTCTTGTTATCCTCCGACCGCAGATTGTTACGCAGATTCAGCGAAAACGTCCGGTCCTCGCTCAGCTTGTAGACCGCAAGATAATCCGCATGGCCCAGATACCGCTCGATGTCGGGGTTGTCATCCTTGCTGTCGCCCTCAGGCAGCCGATACCAAGGCTGCACCATAAACAACCAGCGGTCGTAGCTGTAGCCTGCGGATGCCTTGATGCGGTTCCAGCTTCTGGAGCGTGGTTCTGATTGGCCGTTGGACTGGTGGGTAAAACCCAGGGTGACACCACTTAGCGTACCAGGGCCAATGTCGTAGTCTGCCTGGTACCGCAAAAAAAGCTCTGGTTCGTAGTTGGTCTCCCGGAATGGCGCGGAATCGTCCGTATTATAGACCTGCCAGAACGATTTCTGGGTGTAGCCAAACCACATGGTTGTTCGATCATCGAGCATGCCAGTCAGCAGCGGCACCTTGAAGCTGATCTGGTACTTCGCCTCTTCATTATCCACCGAGTGATCGTATTGGTCGGCTCCCAGCCTTGGGCTGGTGGGTGTGTTGTTGGGGGTGTCCACCCAGGTGACAGGCAGAATGTAGGTAGGTTGGTGACCAACGAAACTGCCGGAAAAAGAAAAGATGGCTTTTTCCGCAGCAGTGTAGCGCTGAACCATTGCCGCCATCACGCCCGTGTCTTCATCCTCAGAGTCCTCCGCGATCTCTTCAACCAGCTTCTCATCCTCGGATGCTGTCTTCAGAGCTTCATATTCCAGTGTGTCGGTCGCGTCCTCTGCCTCGCGGGTGTCGCTCTCGTCCGCGCGCTCCCGGGCTTCGCGCGGGTCATTGATGCTGTCATAGCAGGCCAGTCGCTGAATGCCATCTTCGATCAGCGCGCAGTCCTCCAGAATCAGTTCCTCTGCCACCTTCAGAGCCCCGTCATCTGACTGGCTGTAACCCACAGAAGGAATCAGACAGGCCGCGATAAGCGCGAGTTCAGGCGGCATCAGGCGCAGGGGCTTTGCGCGGAATGTTTCCATGTTCGATGATCCTTGTTACGCGGTGAAGCTGGCCCAGGTGTTAACGATTCCGTACAGCCATACGCCGATCAGAGTTGCGGCGAGCAGTGAAAAAATAATTTTATGGCGGGTTTTCTCACCGGTGTGTGCGGCGGCGACCCAGCGCAGGTACATCAACCCAATGAAACTGCAAAACACGGCGAGGCTGGCTAACGCGGGAATAAGCAGCCAGACTGGGTTGACCGGATCGCCGGATCCAGCGTTCGCAGAAAAATACCCCATGGATATCAGCAATATGGCAAGTGAGCCAAATTCCAGTATCAATAACGGTTTGCGAAGGGAGTGGCGGGTGTTGTCGGATGAGGGCATAGATTTTAAGTCCGGAACAGGTTGGTACTCATGGTACCTGTAAAGTTGATTCAAGGTTTAGAGGTTTACGAAACGGCAATAAAAACGGTTGAAAACAACCGATGATTTTGCTCATTGGTTTTTTTGCCTGCCCGCAGTCGCTATAATGCGTCCACTGATTATTATAACGCCCAGATACGAGGTGCAATGTGAAGATGAAGAGAGTCCTGGCTGCTGTATTGCTTGGCTTCGGCCTGACAGCGGGTGCCGTCACGGCAAGTGTTGAAGACGAAATTCGAGCACGCATTGCGCCGGTGGGCGAAGTCTGTGTTCAGGGTGAGGATTGTGGCTCCGAAGCGGCTCCTGTGGCGAGCGCTAGTTCTGAGCCTCGTGGTGGTAGCGAAGTATATGATGCAGCGTGCGCCGCATGTCATAACACCGGCGCTGCTGGCGCACCCAAGCTGGGTGACGCTGACGCCTGGGGTGACCGGCCCGATAAAGGCCTGGAAACATTGGTGGATCATGCCATTAATGGTTTCAATGCCATGCCGGCCAAAGGTGGTTGCAGCAACTGCTCTGATGAAGAAATTGAAGTGGCCGTAGAGTACATGCTGACAGAGCTCGAGTGATCAGTTTGTTGAACAGCCATTGAAACAAAAAACCCCGCCAGATGGCGGGGTTTTTTGTTAGTACCAAAACGCTATTCTGAGGATTGTGCCACTATTGGCCGCCAAGCTAGCTGACCGGTAATAGCAGAAACCGCCCGTTCGCCCTGTTTGACCGGAATGCGCCATTGGGCAGTTTTACCCGCATGGCCTCCTTCCGGCATGGACAAACGGGGGTCTACCCAGCCGAAATTGCCTGAGCCGGATACCTGCACCCAGCGCTCTTCGCCTTTGTCCCGGTAACTCTTGCTTTGCGGCAGATACTGCCAGTAGCGGCTCTTCGGGCTGGCGTCCACCCGGTTGTCCGTGAAGCGCAGGAACGGCTGGTTGTCGCTGTCATAAACGATCACCGGCTCTTTACCGTGATAACGGACCATCAGGGCCGGTTGCGGTGCGTCCATAACCATGGCGCTCATCGCTCTGACGCCACCTTCATGGACCAAGGTAGCGCGGGCGATACCCTCCGGGGCGTTTTCGGCTCCCGGGGGCTGATGGGCCATCCCTGGCCCCGACATGGTTAACAGTGCACCAAAAATGACCGCAGCCAGCCCCACCAAGGGCGTCGGTTTTTGTTCCATTCCGTTCATGACTGCTCCCGGATCTGTCCCAGCAGGGTGCCGGAATTATGACTGACGTCGGCTGTCTGCGTGTCGGCGCTGCATTCCATCGCTTCGTTTGTCTGCACGTTGATCGGCACGGAAACCGACGGCACACGGCCCTCTTCGGTGTTCTTGCTGGCGAATAGCATGTACTGGCCGGCAGGTACTACACTGCTGGTTTCCGGCATTTTCAGGCGCAGGTTGCGGCCTTCACGGCTCTGCACCGGCAGTTCGATTGCGCGCTGATCCCCGTCAATCAGGTGAGTCATGACCGTGCGACGCATCAGCAGAACCTTGTCGATATCAGCGGTCTGATCCACCCGGATGGTGAATTCATCACCCGGCATGAGAGTTTCCGGCGCGGAGAGAATCTCCGGACGGTCGTTACGCAGGGCGTAAGGCGGACTATAGATCTCGAAGCTGGGGTCGCGGCCATCATTCGGGGACAAACCGAAATCTTCAAGGTTGATGTGGGAGAGGTAGGCGGTGTTGATCGGCGCGTGCCCGCCGACAAGTACCCGGCCATCGGGAAGCAGAATGGCGGTGTTGTGATAGGTCCGTGGGCGTTTGCCCAAGGCCATTTCAGTCCAGGTGCCGGTTTCTGGCTCAAACTTCTCCGCGGTCATGATCGGACCTTCCAATCCGGGCGAGGCCACGCCATCGCGGGTGCCACCGCTGAATACCATGACGGTGCCGTCGGGCAGGACCACATTGGTGCCGTACCAGCGTGGCTGATTCAGCGATCCGGTCAGGCGGGACTCATAGTCAATGTCATTACCGTTAGTACGGACGGTATCAATCCGGCTTTGATCGGTCGGCAGATAACCTCCCGGGTTGGTGAGGAGGGCATAACTGGGTACGCCACCGGCGGTGAGAAACTCCGCGTCAGTGTAGTCGCCGTTTTCGTTGGGCTTCAATGGCAGCATGGTGGACGAGGCGGAACCGCGCATGCCGCCGCCGATGGCGGTTTTCAGGGTTTCCTCATCAACATTCAGCTCGCTGGCGGTGGTCTGCAGGTCCGCACCTGACTCAAGCAAGTCTCCTAGCAGCGAAGAGCTCTGCTCCTCTGTGAGATTGGTGATGTTAAGAGTGCTGCTCAGTTCACCCAAGCCTGCCTCGTCCAGCCGCAGCGGCAGGCCAGCGTAGCCGATATCGGTCCAGCTCTGTTCTGCCGGGTTGAATGTGGCCACTATGTTCCATAGTGCCTGGTCATAGCCCTGGCCGAACGGGTTGAAAGCCTGACCGCCCGCGTTGTAAAGCACATGACCATTAGGCAGCAGGTGCATGCGCGGATAAAGCGGCAGCGAACGGTCTGCAGTAGACGGATTTTGAGTCCAGGTACCGTTGCACGGGTCGTAGGTTTCGGTCTGCACCACGTTACGACCGGAATTCACCGGATCTTCCGGGTAGACCGGCTTGAGCAGCTTGGTTACGCCACTGGCGACAAAGATCTTGCTGCCCGGTAGCGTAACCAGCGACGGGTACCAACGGCCGAAATTCATGTCGCCGCTCTGACTCCAGGTGTTGGTTTCGGCGTTAAAGATACGGGAGTTCCGGATACCCTCCAGCTCCACAATGCCGCCCTCGGTGTAATAGTCGGTGCCGCCGACAGCCATGATACTGCCATCCGCCAGGCCTACGACGTCTGAACAAAAGAGCGCACCGTCGTTCTTGTTGGTGTCATCCGCCGTATCAAGCTCACCATCCAGAAGGGTGTCGTCAAAAATGGTTTCACTGTCATTGCCATCAGGATTGGCACCGGCACGGAGCGGATCTGGCTTGAGCCATGCGGGTTGGTCATTGTTGTCCAGAGACAGCACCCGGGTCTGGTCATTAACTGACACTTCACCGAATTCCGCGACTATGGAAATCTCCACATTTTCGGTGCCTTCCAGTGCATTCATGTAGAGGATGCGGCCGTCGTTAAGTAGTGCCACGGTACCTGCCGAAGGTTTGCACTCTTGCAGCCCCTCGGCATTGGTTACGCATTTCTCGTCGGTTTCAACGGTCTCGCCATCCACAATAATAGTGGGCTCGGCAAAGGGATCGCTGAACACGCCAGTGGGCGAGTAGTTGTCCTGGAAGGTTGGCTCGGCCTCCGCTTGATCCCCGGCAATTGCCGACTCCTGCTGGCTTGACGGTTCGGAGGAGGCGTCATCTTCCGACGGGCCGCCGCAAGCGGACAGGGCCAGGGTGCCCATGGCCAGAACCATGTGGCGGTAAAGAAGGGTCTTGTTCCAGTTCATTCTGTGCTCCTCGGTATTGTTTTTATCAGTAAAGGGAGATGAGGCATTTGTAGCCTGTCCCACTTACCATACGTTTGGGAGGCAGAAAAGGTTTCAGTTGTTCGTCGGTTTTTTGAAATATTGTCAGACAGGATAAGCGGATTAAGCGCCCAGATCCCCCAACAGTGCGCTCAGGGTGGCTTTGCCTTTTTTCTGGTTGGCCTCGACATCCAGGTCGCCCAGACCTTCCCATTTCAGGTCGTCTTCCGGCAGTTCATCGAGGAACCGGCTGGGGATGGTTTCGATTTTCTCGCCGTACTGTTTGCGCTGGGCGGCGTAGGTGAGGGTCAGGGTCTCGCGGGCGCGGGTGATGCCCACGTACATCAGTCGTCGCTCTTCTTCGATATTGCCTTCCTCGATGCTGGCGCGGTGGGGCAATATCTCTTCTTCCAGCCCCAGGATAAAGACGTGGGGGAATTCCAGGCCCTTGGAAGCGTGCAGGGTCAGCAGCTGGACCTTGTCGCTGTCGTCGTCCTCCTCGCGCTGCTCCATCATGTCCCGCAGGATCAGTTTGCTGATGGCGTCTTCGATGCCCAACTCGTCAGCGGTGCCCTTGCCGTCGTCCAGCATGCGCCGGATCGATTCCACCAGGTACCAGATGTTGTCCATGCGGCGTTCCGCCTGCTTGGGCGTGCCGGAGTGCTGGTGCAGCCATTCCTCGTATTCAATGTCGGTAAACAGCTGTTTGATGACGGGCACCGGGTCCTCTTTGTGCACCCGTTCGCAGATGTAGTCGACCCAGTGGGCAAAGCGTCGCAGCCGGTCCAGGCCCTTTTCGGTCACCTGGGTTTCCGCCCCCATGTCACCCAGAGCCTTGAACAGGCTGACATTACGGGCGCGGGCGTAGTGGCTCAGTTGCTCGAGCGTGCGCGGCCCGATCTCCCGGCGTGGCACGTTGACCACCCGCAGGAAGGCGGCGTCGTCATCGGGATTGATCAGCAGCCGCAGGTACGACATGGCGTCCTTGATCTCGTTTTTCGAGAAGAACGACTGTCCGCCGGAGATCCGATAAGGGATCTGGTAGGCCTGCAGCTTCATTTCCAGCAGCCGGGCCTGGTGGTTGCCCCGGTAGAGCACGGCGAAGTCACTGAAGCCGAGCCCTTTTTTTAGCTTCTGGTCGAGAATTTCGGTGGCCACCCGGTCGGCTTCGGCGTCCTCGCTGCGACAACGGACGATGCGGATTTCCTCACCGATGGTGTGGTCGCTCCACAGCGCTTTTTCAAACACGTGGGGGTTGTTGGCGATGACGGTGTTGGCGCTGCGCAGAATGCGCCCGGTGGAGCGGTAGTTCTGTTCCAGTTTGACGATTTTCAGGCTGGGGAAATCGTCCTTGAGCTGGGCAAGATTCTCCGGGCGCGCGCCCCGCCAGGCGTAGATCGACTGGTCGTCGTCGCCTACAACCGTAAAGGCGGCTCGCTCGGCGACCAATAACTTGACCAGTTCGTACTGGCACACGTTGGTGTCCTGGTATTCGTCCACCAGCATGTAGCGGATCTTGCGGCGCCACTTGGCCAGTACGTCCGGATGGCTGCGGAACAATTGCACCGGCAGCAGGATCAGGTCGTCGAAGTCGACCGCGTTGTAGGCTTTGAGGTATTCGTTGTAGCGTTTGTAGATCAGTGCGATACGCTGTTCCCGCTCGTCCGCCGCTTTGCTCCACGCCTCTTCCGGCCCGCGTATGGCGTTTTTCCAGGACGAAATGGTCATCTGCACATCGGACAGCTCATCACCGGCGTCGGCACCGGCCTCCCGCATCATCAGATCCTGTAACAGGGCTTTGGCGTCTTCGGCATCAAAGATCGAGAAACCTGGGTGATAGCCCAGATGCGGGTGCTCCTCGCGGATCATGTTCAGGCCAAGATTGTGAAAGGTGGACACGATCAGCCCGCGGGTCTGCTTGCGATCCACGATGCGGCCGACGCGCTCTTTCATCTCGCGGGCGGCCTTGTTGGTGAAGGTCACCGCAGCAATGTGACGACCGGGAATGCCCAGTTGCTCAATCAGGTAAGCGATTTTGCGGGTGATGACGCTGGTTTTGCCGCTGCCGGCACCGGCCAGAACCAGCAGAGGGCCCTCGGCGTAGCGCACTGCTTCGTTCTGTCTGGGGTTGAGTTTATCCATCCGCGCATTCTACACCAGCAGCCGCTTCTGTACCTTGGCGATCTATCAGCTATCCTTGGGAGACTGCATGCCGTTTTTCACGGATTATCAGGCTCTTTTAATGACACTGCCAATGGAAACAATGAGTTCCAGCCAGGTGCGGTTGCTGGTGCTGACACCGGAATACACCGACTTCCTATGGTTGCAAAATCTGCTCGACGCAGACGGTGAACTGCTGCCTGACATGGTCTGGTGCCCGGACCTGATCGATTGCGACGACCTGATCCGCCACACCCACTTTGATGTCATTCTCTGGAACTGTGTGTTTCATGGCGATTCAGAACCCGCTTTCCTGGATTACCTGAACGTGGCCAGTAACAGCAGACCGGTGCTGGCGTTGAGCGCGGAGCGCTGTGCCGACCGAGCGCCCGCATTGGTGGCCGACGGTGCCGCGGATTACCTGAGCCGGCAGATGCTCGATAGCTGGTCGCTGGTCCGCGCCGTTAAGTGCCTATGGTACCGGGAGCAGTTGTTGGGCTCTGCCCACAGTCACCTTGGCCGTGAAGTCGCCAGTGGGTTTATTAACCGGGACCTGTTTTTTGATCGTCTGCAACAGGCACTGCTGCGGGCGGATCGGGGTGGTTACCGGCTGGCGTTGCTGCATCTGAACCTGGACGATTTTCGCAGTTTCAACGAATCCTTTGGCTACCAGAAAAGTGACCAACTGGTTCTCAACCTGGCGGAGCGACTGCGCCACGGCCTACGCCGCGTGGATTCGCTGATGCGGATTGGCGGGGATGAACTCGCCATTATTGTGGAAAAAGTGGAAGACTCGCTGGATATTACCCATATCATTCGCAAGATTGTCGGTGCCCTGAACGACCCCATCACGGTGGACGGCCAGAGCATTGTTGTCAGTGCCAGCCTGGGTGTGGCGACCTTCCCGGAGGCGGGAGACAGCCCGGAAAATCTGATGCGCCGGGCCAATCGCGCCATGTTCGAGGCCAAGCGCGACCCGGGCACCAGCTACCGGTTCTATGACCGCCAGCTGCACATCACCGCTGGCTACCAACTCCGGCTGGAGGCCGATCTGCGCAACGCCCTGCGAGGCAAGGAACTTGAGCTTTACTACCAGCCGAGAATTGACCTGGCGACCGAAGAGGTGCGCGGCGTTGAGTGTCTGCTGCGCTGGAACCATCCGGAACGGGGCCTGGTCGGCCCGGACGAATTCATCCCGGTGGCGGAGCGCAGCGGGCTGATCGTACCCATTGGTTACTGGGTAATCGAGCAGGCCTGCAAGCGCCTGCAGGACTCCGCTGAACTCGGGTTTCCGGGGCTGGTGTTTGCGGTGAATCTGTCGTTCCGGCAGTTCTACGACCGCAAGATGACCGAAACCATCTTCCGCATCATTTTCAACGCCAATGTGGACACCAGCCTGCTGGAGCTGGAGCTGACGGAAAGTGCCATGATGCACGACCCTGAATACGCCAAGCGCTGTTTGCGGGAGCTTAATCAGTTGGGCATAAGCTTTGCCCTCGACGATTTCGGCACCGGATTTTCCTCATTGAGCAACCTTCAGAACCTGCCGATTTCGCTGGTCAAGATCGACAAGTCGTTTGTGCAGGAACTGGGGCATTCCGCAGATGCGGAGCACATCATTCGCGCTATCATTAGCCTGGCTCACAGCTTGCAGATCAGTGTGGTGGCCGAAGGGGTGGAGACCGAAGGTCAGTTGGAGTTTCTGCGCCAGCAACATTGCGACGAAATCCAGGGTTATTATTACGCCCGCCCCATGCCCTGGCAGGATCTTGTGCGATTCCTGAACAACCGGGGCCAGGCTGCTTGCCTGCAGCAGTAAGCCGCTGTACCTTTGCGCTTTGATCCAGAACGCATCACAGAGGTTGCATGAACAGTATCTCCAGGCGCATCGCCGACGAGCTCGGCGTACGCGAGCAACAGGTTAATGCCACCGTCGCCCTGTTGGATGAGGGTGCCACCGTTCCATTTATTGCCCGTTACCGCAAAGAGGTCACCGGCTCGCTGGATGACATCCAGCTGCGCAGCCTGGAAGAGCGCCTGCGTTACCTGCGGGAGCTGGAAGATCGCCGGTCCACCATCCTTAACAGCATTGAGGAACAGGGCAAGCTGACCGATGAATTGCGCGCCAGCATCAACGCGGCGGACGCCAAAAATCGCCTGGAAGACCTCTACCTGCCGTACAAGCCCAAGCGCCGCACCAAGGCACAGATTGCCAGAGAAGCAGGCCTCGAGCCGCTGGCCGATGCGCTATACGACGACCCGACCCTGGAACCGGAAACCACCGCCGCCAGCTACATCAACGCGGAAACCGGCGTGGCCGATACCAAAGCCGCCCTTGATGGCGCGCGTTACATCCTGATGGAGCGGTTCGCCGAAGACGCCGAGTTGCTGGGCAACTTGCGGAACTTCATCTGGCAGGAAGGTCGGCTCAAGGTGACGGTGATTGAGAGCAAGGAAAACGAAGGCGCTAAATTCCGCGACTACTTTGATCACGTCGAGCCACTGAAAAAAGTCCCGTCGCACCGGGCGCTGGCGATTCTGCGAGGCCGTAACGAGGGTGTGCTTGGCTATACCATCGTGGTGGGGGACGGCGAAGATGACCGGCGTCAGCCGCATCCGGCGGAACATCGTATTGGCGCACGCTGGAACATCCGCGACAACGGTCGCGCGGCGGACAAGTGGCTCTCGGACGTCGTGCGGTGGACCTGGCGGGTAAAGCTGTCCACGCAGATTGAAACCGATCTGATGGCCCAGGTGCGGGAAGCGGCGGAAACCGAAGCCATTAACGTATTCGCCAATAACCTCAAAGACCTGTTGCTGCTGGCACCGGCGGGCCCCCGGCCCACGCTGGGTCTGGACCCGGGCCTGCGTACCGGCGTTAAGGTTGCCGTTATCGATGGTACCGGGCAGGTTGTCGGCCACGGCGGTATTTTCCCCCACGCACCGCGCAACCAGTGGGATCAGTCCATTGCGCAGTTGGCGGCCTGGTGCCGCGAGTACAAAATTGAGTTGATTGCCATTGGCAACGGCACCGCCTCGCGGGAAACCGAGAAGTTGGTGGCAGACCTGTGCAAAAAACACCCCGAGATGAAGCTGGCCAGAATTGTGGTGAGTGAATCCGGTGCGTCGATCTATTCCGCCTCGGAGTTCGCCTCCCGGGAGCTGCCCGACCTGGACGTGACCATCCGCGGGGCTGTGTCCATCGCACGCCGCCTGCAGGACCCGCTGGCAGAAATGGTGAAGATCGAGCCCAAATCCATCGGTGTGGGGCAGTACCAGCATGATGTTTCCCAGGTGCAACTGGCCCGCAGCCTGGATGCGGTGGTTGAAGACTGCGTTAACGGCGTGGGCGTCGATCTCAATACCGCTTCTGTGCCCTTGCTGGCGAGGGTGTCCGGTCTCAGCCAGAGCATTGCCCAGAACATCGTCGAATTCCGCAGCCAGAACGGGGTGTTCAAAAATCGCAAGCAGTTGCTGAAGGTGTCCCGCCTTGGTGATCGAACCTTCGAGCAGGCCGCAGGCTTCTTGCGCATCGCCGGCGGCGAGAACCCGCTGGATCGGTCATCGGTGCATCCGGAGGCCTACGGCGTGGCTGAAGCCATTGCCGCGAAAAACAACCGCAAGCTGGAAAACATCGTCGGTGACGCCGCGTTCCTGCGCACCCTGAATCCGCAGGATTACGTCACCGAACAGTTTGGTCTGCCGACGATTAAGGATATTATTGCCGAACTGGAGAAGCCTGGCCGTGATCCGCGCCCGGAATTCCGCTTTGCCAGCTTCGAGGAAGGGGTGGAAACCCTGAGCGACCTCAAATCGGGCATGGTGCTGGAAGGTTCGGTGACCAACGTCACCAACTTCGGGGCGTTTGTGGACATCGGCGTGCATCAGGATGGCCTGGTGCACATCTCGGCGCTGTCCAACACGTTTGTGAAAGACCCCCGTGAGGTGGTAAAAGCCGGAGACATTGTTAAGGTCAAAGTGATGGATGTGGACATTCCCCGTAAACGGATTGCCCTGTCCATGCGCATGGATGACCAGCCCGGTGAAACGTCGGACCGCCAAACAGGCGGCCCCGCTGGACGTAGCAAGACCGAGAACCGCTCTGGCGGTCGTAATGGTCGCGCTCAGTCTGGCCAGCAGGACCAGCAGAAAGGCGCCATGGCCGGGGCACTGGCCCAGGCATTGGCGTCGGCCCGTAAGGACAGCCGTTAACAGACGGCAGCCCCCATTCCACAGGCGGGCTCTGCTCATAAGGCGGAGCTCCCCGTAGCAGGAGTCATCCATGGCAGAGTCCCGCCATCATATTTTTCACCAGTTTTCAGGCAGCGACTGGGGCGGTTTTCTCAAAGGCGTCGAAAAAGAAGGCCTGCGAGTGGACCGTGACGGATTCATTGCCCAGACGCCCCATCCGCGTGCACTTGGCTCGGCCCTGACGCATCCGGCGATCACTACCGATTACTCCGAATCGTTGTTGGAGCTGATCACGCCGGTGTGCTCGTCAACCGGTGCCATGCTGGACTCCCTGCGCGATATTCACCGCTTCGTACAGCGCCATCTCGGGGACGAAGTGTTCTGGGCCGCCAGCATGCCCTGTGAGCTGGATGGCGACGCCAGTATTCCCATTGCGGAGTATGGCAGCTCGAATATCGGCCGCCTCAAGCACGTTTACCGGCAGGGACTGTCGGTGCGCTATGGCAGGATGATGCAGAGCATTGCCGGAGCGCATTACAACCTGTCGTTACCCGACGGTTTCTGGACGCACTGGCAGTCAGCCCTCGGTGACCGGCAAAGCCTGAAGGATTTCAAATCCGACCAGTATTTCTGGCTGATCCGCAATTTCCGCCGTCGCAGCTGGTTGCTGATGTTGCTCTTTGGTGCCTCGCCCGCGTTGGATGCGAGTTTTGTGGCGGATATGAAGCATGATCTGTCCCGTTTTAACCAGAATACCTGGCACGGCGCTGACGCAACGTCACTGCGAATGGGCGACCTGGGCTATCACAATAACGCTCAGTCCTCCCTGAACATTTGCTTCAACGAGCTGAGCACTTATACCCAAACGCTGGACCGCGCCATCCATACGCCCTGGCCAGCCTACGAAGCCATCGGTACGCGCCGGGATGGCGAATTTATCCAGATCAACACCAGCGTGCTGCAGATTGAGAACGAGTATTACAGCGCAGTGCGGCCCAAACGCACTACTGAACGGGAAGAAAAGCCCATCCAGGCGCTCGAGACGCGGGGTGTGGAGTACATTGAGGTTCGCTGCCTGGACCTGGACCCGTTTTCGCCGGTCGGGGTGAGCGAGAGCCAGGTTGATTTTCTGGACCTGTTTCTACTGGATTGCCTGCTGTCCGACAGCCCCCGTATTGGTGATGCCGAGTGTGAGCGTCTGGATGACAATTACAAAGACGTGGTGGCCCACGGTCGTAACTTGCAACTGGCGTTGTGTCAGGGTGGTCGTGGAACCGCCGTTGGTGAGGCTGCGTCGGCGTTGTTAGATGGGCTGCTGCCCCTGGCCGAGCGCCTGGATGACTGGGCCGGTGACAACACCTACCGCAGCGCGTTGCAGGCGCAGCGCGACAAGCTTACATCCCCGTCGCTGATTCCTTCCGCCCGGGTCACCCAGGCAATGACCGAGACTGGCATGGGTCACCGGGAATGGGTTCAGGCGATGTCCCTCCAGCATCAACAGACCCTTCGCGAGGAAGCCTTTGCCGCCACCTCCATGGCGGACTTCGAGCAGATCAGTGAGCGTTCACTGTCTGATCAGCGAGCAATGGAAGCCGCCGACACCCAGCCTTTCGATGAGTTCCTGGCGCAATATCTGCAGTCCTGACGGCGACACTGTCGTCCTGTCTGTTATTACCGCTGCACCACAAATTCCGTGAACAGAACCCCGGTGATGGTTTCTCCGGTTTGCTGTTCTTCCAGTACGGCATTGATGCGTTTTGCGGCCTCCTCTCTCAGGGCGGCTTGACCGTCCCCTGTTGATAGCTGATCGGTATCGGTTTGCTCGCCAAACAGCATGACCAGCTCATGTCGCAGTCGGGGCATGTGGGCTTCCACTGCCGGTCGTGTGGTTTCCTTTGATGCCCGTATCGTTACCGAGGCTTTGAGGTACGTCAGTTTCTCACCCGGTTCGCCCACATGGGTGACGAAGGGCGAGTCCAGCTCGATGTAATCGGTGATTCGCGCTTCCTCGCTCTCTTCCTGTGGTTCCTCCTCTTCTTCGGCGAAAACGGTGGCCACGGGTAAGATCGACAGCAGGCACAGCAAAATCAGGGAAAAGCGCTTTAGCTGAAATGTCATAGGCTTGAAGTTCACAATCGTTTAGGGTTTAGTGGCGAGGCAGCGGCGATAACCGCCCGACTGTTCGCAGAATAGCAGGCCCCAGGACTGCTTGCAGCATCCCCTGTACGCCGGCGTTGCCCCGGCGGTTTGATGGCAGAATGTCTTTTCCGAGGTGAACTCTTGACGTCCAGACTGGTGTTTTCAGTAATATCCGTTGTGTGTGCTGCCCTTCTGGGTGTGGCGTTTTACATGGAACATGTGATGGGGCTGGAACCCTGCCCGCTGTGCTGGTTACAACGCTTCGGGTTTATCGGCGCGGCATTGGTGAGCCTGCTGGCGGTGATTCACAACCCCAAAGGTCTCGGTGTTCGCCTCTATGGCTTGCTACTGGCTGTCGTGTCTGGAGCGGGCCTGGCGGTAGCCGGCCGGCAGTTGTGGCTGCAAAGCCTGCCGGCGGATCAGGTGCCGGCCTGTGGGCCGTCGGTCGATTACCTGCTGGATGTCCTGCCGCTGATGGACGTGCTGACGACCGCGTTAAAGGGCACCGGTGATTGTGCGGAAGTGGTCTGGCGGTTCCTCGGGCTCAGCATTCCGGGGTGGACGGCGGTGTTTTTCTCCGTGCTGGTGGTGACCGGGTTGGTGCTGCTTTTTCGCAGTGGAAAAAGGTCTGAGTGGGTCGGTGGCTGAAACGGTTGCGGCCAACTGCAGGCTTGGGGTACCTTGAGTTTCGACCTGAAAAATAATGATCTCGATACCGGGCAGGTCAGGTAACTGGAGAAAGGCGTCATGTTGGAAAATTGCCGTAATGCCAGGGAGCGTTGGGGTGGCGTCAGCGAGCTGATTGATCGCTGGCTTAAAGAGCGGCAGGAGCTGCTGGTGCACTATTGCGACCTGTCAGGGGAGAGCGATTACACCGAGACAGAAGCGCTGCGGGAAAAGTTTGTCAGACTGTGTGAGGTTCTGGTGGACTATGTGTCGGCTGGCCACTTTGAAATCTACGAGCAACTGACTCAGGAGGCCCGGGAATTCAACGATGGTGGGTTGGAACTCGCTGCCAGGCTTTATCCGAAAATCACCGAGACGACCGAAACCGCGCTCAACTTCAATGATCGGCTGAATGGTCAAACGCTGACGGAAGAGGAGGTGAGGCAGCTGTTTTCCGAGCTCTCGGAATTGGGGGAGATTCTGGAAAGTCGCTTTGAAATGGAAGACTACCTGATCGAACACCTGCATAACGCCCACGCAGATAAGGTGATGTCCTCGGCCTGATTTGTGTGTTTCCTGGCCCAACCCGTCATTGCAGCAGGCTCCACAGATTGCGGAGCCTGCCACTGGGGTTTTACTCGGGATTGACCTCGATCAGCTCCACATCAAACACCAACGTTTCATTCGGTCCGATACTCCGGTTCCCGCCGGGGCCGTAGGCCAGGTCTGAAGGGATGTACAGCTTTACCCGGCTACCCTCGTTCATCAGCTGAAGCCCTTCGGTCCAGCCCGGGATGACCTGGCCGAGGCCAAATGTCACCGGTTCGCCACGCTCGCGGGAGCTGTCAAACACTTCGCCGGACAGCAGTTCCCCGGTGTAGTGAACCTTCACGCGGTCGCTTTCGTTTGGCTTGTCGCCGTCACCTTCCTCCAGAACCTCGTATTGCAGGCCGGAATCGGTGGTTTCAACGCCATCCCGCTCGGCGTTGTCCGCAAGAAACGCTTCACCCGCTTCGCTGTTCTTTTGAGCCAGGCCATCATTTTGAGAGGTTTCCTGCTCCTGTAGCTGCTGCTGGTAAGCCATCAGCGCTTCCTGGACCTCTTCACGGCTCATGCGGCTGACGTCTTCGTCGCCGCCATGGCCGTGCTCGATGCCCTGAAGAAATTGATCCATTTGCAGGTCGGGGAGGTCGTTCTTCATTCGCTCCCCGAGTGCCAGCCCCATGCCGTAACTGACTTTCTGGTCAGTTGAGTCCAGGCTGGGGTCTTTGGGTGAATCGGATTGAGTGGAGCAGCCGGCGACGATGCCAGTCACTGCCAGTGCGAGCAGTGTTTTTTTCATTGCAGTGTCCTGTGTTGTGGAGCGGGGCCGGTAAGGCCCCGTATTGTGTTGATTTGGCAAAGGGAAAGGTAGCGGGTTCTGTAGCTGGATGCCACTGAATATCCGTTAAGAAACCAGCCATGTGACCGAATTAACTGCCATTATTGGCCGGTTGCATGGGGGCCAGTGAGAATGGCGCGCTGTAGGGCGATTGCCAGTCTGTTTCCGGATTGGGCTCCGCACGTCGGGTGCCGCTTCTGCCCTTGCTTTGGCGCTCAATGGCCAAAGCGTTCCAGGAACCATTCTCCGGTGGCTTGTCAGCGTAGTGCCAGCTACCGTCGTGATCCTGCCATTTGAATACAATGTCCGGGCCATCAATCGCCACGGGAGAAGGAACCAGACCTTCAAATGACGGGATGTCGGCCTTTGCCGGTTTTTCCGGCACTGCCTTGGCAGTGCTGTTGTTCGTACTCGGTTTGGGTTCGTTAATACCGAAAAAAATCAGCATTAACAGGACGCCGAGGGCGGGAAAGGCGAGCCGAATCAGCCATTTCATAATCATGCTCCCGATGTCCCGGATGAGAAGGACGCCAGGCCTTTGGCAAGGGCGTCCAGTAGTTGTCCGGTTTCCATGTCCATTGTTGCCTCCGGGGCTGCCGCTCCAAGGTTGGTGCGGGCCAGGTGTTCCGACCCCTGCCTACTGGCATTGTCGGGTCGGGCGTTGGCAAGGCTTTGATACGTCAAAGCCAGTTCAATTCGTTCTGCTTCCAGTTCGTTACGGGCGATACTGGCCCGCAGCTCGGCTGTATCCGGGTCGTCCCGGGGGATAAATTGTCGGGCCAAACGCAGCGATCCGGTTACATGTGTTCGCCACTCTGTTACCGTATCGCTTTCATTACCGATGTATTTCTGGCCTGAAATGGTAAGCCAGCAAGCGCTTAAAATCTGCGTAACACTCCAGCCTTTGCGTTGTAACTCCAGGCACGTCGATTCGACGCCCGGAAAATTCCAGAATGCCAAGGCAAAATGCCAAAGCGGGTTATCGGCTTGCAGATCCGTTGGCAGCTGTTCCGGGGTGTCCTGCATCGTGCCTGTATATTCCTTGTAACCTATGTATTCCCTGTAAAGCGTACCCTGATAAAATGACAACATGCTAACGATAACCGATCTCAGTTTACAACGGGGTGGCCTCTGGTTGCTAGACGCGGTCAACCTGACCATCCAGCCTGGCCAGAGAGTCGCCATTGTCGGTGCCAATGGCGCGGGCAAATCCAGCCTGTTTCAGCTCTTGCTGGGGCAGCTGTCGCCGGAGCAGGGCAGCGTGGCGCTGCCCGGTGGTTGCCGTATCGCTCATATGGCGCAGGAAGTGGAGGCGTCGGAGCGTAGTGCGCTCGATTTTGTGCTCGACGGTGATCACGATCTGCGCCGTATGGAAAAGGCGCTCGCGAAGGCCGAAGAGCGCGGCGATGATCACGCCATGGCCCACATTCACGGCGAGCTGGATATCCATGAAGCCTGGTCAGCACCGCGCCGCGCGGGCGCTCTTTTACGGGGGCTGGGTTTTACAGACACGGATGCGCAGCGCCCGGTGTCGGCTTTTTCCGGCGGCTGGCGGATTCGCCTGAACCTGGCTCAGGCCCTGATGAGGCCATCGGATCTGCTGTTGCTGGATGAGCCCACCAACCACCTGGATCTCGATGCCTGCCTCTGGCTTGAGAACTGGCTGCACCGGTACTCCGGGACGCTGCTGTTCATCTCTCACGACCGGGATTTCATGGACCGGGTAGCGACCCATCTGGTCCATTTCGATCAGCGCCAGCTCGAGATTTATACGGGTAATTACTCAGCATTCGAAGGTCAGCGTAGCGAGCGGTTGGCCCAGCAGCAGGCTGGGTTTGAACGGCAGCAGACGCAGATCGCCGAAATTCAGCGCTTTATCGATCGCTTCAGGGCTCAGGCCACCAAGGCCCGTCAGGCCCAGAGCCGGGTTAAAGCGCTCGAGCGAATGGAAAAAATTGCGCCGGCGCACATCGACTCACCCTTCAATTTCGAGTTTCCGGTGGCGGAAAAAGTGTCCAATCCGTTGCTGTCTATCCGCAACGGCTCGGGCGGTTATGGCGACACCCTGATTCTGGACGGCATCAATCGTAGCCTGTTGCCCGGCAGCCGTGTGGGGCTCTTGGGCCCTAACGGTGCGGGCAAGTCGACGTTGATGGATGCCCTGCGGGGAGCCTCGACATTGCTGTCCGGGGAGCGCACCACGGGCGAGCATCTGGCCATCGGCTATTTTGCCCAGCATCAGCTCGAATCCCTGGATCTGGATGCCAGCCCGTTCCTGCACCTGCAGCGGTTGTCGCCGAAAGCATCGGAACAGAGCATCCGTAACTTCCTCGGTGGTTTCGCCTTCCACGGGAACGAAGCGTTAAGCGCCATCCGCTCGTTCTCCGGTGGCGAAAAAGCCCGCGTCGCGCTGGCGGTGATCGCCTGGCAAAAGCCAAACCTGTTGCTGCTGGATGAGCCGACCAACCACCTGGATCTGGAAATGCGCCAGGCATTGACCATGGCGCTGCAGAATTTTGCCGGTGCCATTGTGGTGGTCTCCCACGACCGTCACCTGTTGCGCAACACGGTGGATGAGTTCTGGCTGGTCAATGATGGCCGAGTGACCGACTACGAGGGCGATCTTGAAGACTACGAACGCTGGCTCGCGGACCGGCGCAAAGACGATTCCGAAGCGCCAAAACGGGAGTCCCAGGCTGGCAGCCCGCCCGAGCGGCCAGCTCCCGAGGACACTGCGGACGATCGCAAGGCGCGTAAGCGTGCGGAAGCGGCCCTGCGGCAGAAGCTGAGCCCTTACCGCAAACAGCAGGCGGCTCTGGAGAAAGACATGGAGCAACTGCAACAGAAACTCAAAGGGCTGGAAGAGTCACTGTCTGCTCCGGAACTGTATCAGGACAGTGGCAAGACCCTGCTCAAGGAACGTCTTGGTGAGCAGGCGCAACTGAAAGCCAGGCTGGACGATGTCGAGGCGGGCTGGCTGGAGATCAGCGAGACTGTGGAAACGCTCGAGGCCGAACTGACCGCCTAGGCGGTCACTGTCAGGGTGAACCCCTGTTTCGCCAGGTAATCGGCCTCATTCTCCAGATCGGCAAGCGTCAGTGGGCGCTGTTCCAGCCAGCCTTCCGGGAACTCAAGCGTGAGGCGGTTTTTGTCGGCATGAAGGCGGAACGCCGGGGGCTCTTGATGGTTCCTCGGGTGCTGGATCAGCACGCCCAGTCGCACCAGCACGCAGAGGTAAGTCAGGCGCGGAACGTCATCGCTGTCGAGGCCCTCAAAAATCGCAGACGAGAATTTGCGACGGTGCCCACGGACCAGGGTAGCCAGGTCGCGCTGGAACTGTTGGCTGAAACCGGGCAGGTCCGAATAGCGCAGCAAATAGGCACCGTGTTTGTGATACTGGCTGTGGGAAATGGTGAGGCCGATTTCATGCAGCCGGCAGGCCCAGCGCAATACTTCTTCGTCAGGAGCGGTTCGCAGAGACCAGGTGTCCGCGACCTGATCCCAGGCGGCAATGGCGGTGTTTTCAACGGCGCGACCGTGAGCCTGGTCGACATGATAGCGTTCCTGCAGGGCCGCTATCGTGCGCTCGCGGACGTCCTCATGCCGGATGCGCCCGACTATGTCGTAGAGCAGACCTTCCCGCAGGGCACCCTCGGCAAACGTCATTTCCTCGATCTGCAGGGACTGGAACGCGCCCATCAGAATGGCGAACCCCGCGGGGAAAATACTCTGCCGATCCGCCCGAACGCCAAGATCCCCCAGTTTTTCGACCTTACCCATGCTGACCAGGCGTTGACGAAGCTCGTTCATCGCGTCCAGGGTGATGGTGCCATTGGTAATCTTCAGGCTGGCCAGAACGCTGGCGATGGCCTTGATGGAGCCGGAAGAGCCGACGGAACTTTGCCAGCCGACACTGCGAAAGCGCTGGCGAATGTTCAATAGTTCCTGCTGGGCGTGGGTGACGGCCTTGTCCATCTGCCGCCGGGAAATCTTGCCGTCGGCAAAATACCGGTTGCGGAAAGACACACAGCCCATGTGAAGACTTTCAAGTTCCTGGGGCTCAAAACGCTCGCCAATAATGAACTCGGTACTGCCTCCGCCGATATCGATCACCAGGCGACGCCCGCTGTCGTCGGACAGCGTGTGAGATACGCCGAGATAAATCAGCCGTGCTTCTTCACGTCCGGCGATGATTTCAACCGGGTACCCCAACACCTCCTCGGCCCGGGCCATGAACTCTTGGGCATTGCGGGCCACTCTCAGCGCATTGGTGCCGACGATCTGGACCGCCTCCTGAGGCATGCCGTGCAGGCGCTGGGCAAAGCGGCTGAGGCAGGCCAGAGCTCGCTGCTGCGCGTCTTCGGTCAGCCGGTTGGACGCGTCGAGGCCGGCACCGAGCTGGACTTTCTCGCCCATTTTCTCAAGGGTGCGTATTTCACCGTGGACCAGTCGGGCCACCACCATGTGAAAGCTGTTAGAGCCGATGTCGATCGCCGCGAGCAGTTCAGGCGGCGTGGTGTCAGATTCGGCGGGGAGAGTGGCCGTCACGTGTGGAGAATTCCTCTAAGGTGTTACCGGTGTTGCTACTATATGCGAATTCCAGCTGGCCTGTCAGTAAAGCCAGGCATGAGATTTTGCCCCCCTGTCATGTAGTGAGAAACCGAGAGGCCAGCGGAACCGCTTCACATACGGCAGACCAATCGCGTAAAGTATTAGTCACTGAAACACGGGTGAACGGCTGCCGGAACCCCCGGGTCAGCCTTCTCAACGTTCAACAGCACCGAGCTTCTGGCATGGGCCGGGGGCAATTCAGGTGCCTGAATCGGGAATAGGTAATGAGCGAAAATATCGTATACGTAACCGACGCATCCTTTGAGCAGGACGTTCTGCAGTCCGACGTACCAGTACTGGTGGATTACTGGGCAGAGTGGTGCGGTCCGTGCAAAATGATTGCGCCGGTACTGGAAGAAATTGCCGATGAATACGATGGCAAGCTGAAAATCTGCAAGCTCAACATCGACGAAAACGAGCAGACACCGCCCAAGTTCAACATTCGCGGCATCCCCACCCTGATGCTGTTCAAGAATGGCAACGTGGACGCGACCAAAGTCGGCGCGCTGTCCAAATCCCAGCTCGCGGCCTTCCTCGACAGCAATCTCTGATCGCTGACGATCAGACGCCTGAAGCCGCCCCTGAACCAAGGTTCACGGGCGGACGCGATGCTCCCGGCATTAAGACTAGTTCAACTACTCCCACTCTTTGTGGCGCGCCAAGTCCGAATCTTTCTGCTCCACCCAATGCCCCGAGGAGCCAGACAGCTCCTTCTTCCAGAACGGTGCCGACGTCTTCAAAGCATCCATAATGAACGAACAGGCCGCGAACGCATCCCCGCGGTGGGCACTGCACACCCCGACAAACACAATCTGATCTCCCAGCGCCAGCTCACCTACCCGGTGCACCACCCGCGCCTTGCGTACATCCCACCGCGCCGAAGCCTGGGCAATCAGCCCGGTGATAACCTGCTCCGTCATTCCCGGATAATGCTCCAGAAATAACCCGGTCACACCGTGCAGGTCGCCGCTGTCTCGCACCAGCCCGCTGAAGGTCGCAATCGCGCCGGTACCGGCACCGCTATCTCGCAGCGCCTGATATTCGCCCGCGGCGTCGAAATCCTGTTCCTGAACAGACACCGAATAGTTCATCTCAGCCTCCCGTCACCGGTGGGAAAAACGCCACTTCATCTCCACCTCCAAGAGACGTATCCGGCTTGGCCATGGCCTGGTTGACCGCAATCATCACCGGCTGATCGCCAGTCAGTTGAGCCCAGGCACCGCCCTTTTTCGCCAGTTCAGACAGTACCTGGCCGGCGGTGGTGGTCGTGGACGGTGGCAGGGTCAGGGTCAGGCTGTCAGTGCCCAGTTCTTCCCGCAGACGAGCAAAAAAACGAACGGTCAGTGTGGTGTCGTCAGCCATGGTCACCCCAGCAGCTCAGCGAAGGAATAAAACGTCATCATATCACCGGGAGTAACGGTAGTATGTTCCGGTACCACGGCCAGACCGTCCGCCCAACAGGCGGAACTCAGCATGCCGGAACCCTGGTTCGGGTATGCCGCTACGGCCATGTGCTCGTCGTGAATGTCCTTCTTCGCCCGGACATACTCCTTGCGGACGGAGGTGGTATCCACCGTGAACGCCGCAGGCAGCTGTTCACCGAAAACGCGATAATCCGTGACGCCCTGGCATTTGCGAATGTAGGGAGTACAGATCACCAGAAACGTCACCAGCACAGCCGCCGGGTTGCCTGGCAGCCCCAGAATTGGCGTGCCATTGATTGAGCCAAACGCCAGTGGCTTACCCGGTTTGATCGCCAACCGCCACAACGACAGCTCACCGGACTCTTCCAGCGCCGCCCGCACATGGTCCTCCTCGCCCACCGATACACCGCCAGTGGTGATGATCAAGTCCGAGATGCTGGCGGCTCGTTTCAGCGTTTCGTGCGTGGTCTCCCGCGTGTCCCTGAGGGTTTCGCACAGCGTCACTTCGCAACCGGTTCTGGCCAGCAGGCCAAGAAGGGTGAAGCGGTTGGTGTTGTAGATCTGCCCCGGGCTCAGCGCGGTGCCGGGCTCCACCAGTTCATCACCGGTGTTCAGGATCGCCACTTTCAGGCGGCGCAACACCGGTACCCGGGCCATGCCCATCGACGCCAGCAGCCCCATTTCCTGTGGACGGATGCGGGTACCCCGGGCCAGCGCCAGGTCACCTTGGTCCAGGTCCTGGCCACGACGGCGTATGTTCTGGCCGTCATTGACATCGGCCCGGATCACCACACCGGTTTCGGTGACCTCGGTCCACTCCTGCATCACCACGGCGTTCGCCCCTTCGGGAATTTCCGAGCCGGTAAAAATGCGAACGACTGTTCCCGGTTCTATCGGTTCCGGCGCTTGCCCGGCAGGCAAGCGGGCGGAGACAGGAAAGGCTTTGTCGGGAGCAACGTCTTGATATCTCAGGGCGTAACCGTCCACTGCGCTGTTGTCAGCTGGCGGCACATCCGCCGGTACGTGATGGTCTGCTGCCAGAACCCGGCCAAGGCTCTCTGTCAGGTTCACGGTTTCCGATCCGGCGACGGGCGTTGCCTGCGCCAATATTTGGGCAAGGGCTTCCTCTAACGGTGTCAGTTGAGGGACTGCCATGGCTATCGCTGCCCCCGGCTGCCAATCTTTTGGTGTAGCCGTTCATAGGGGCAAGCCGGTTTACTCAGCACCAGCGCGGAAAAATTACAGGGTTCATGACGGCTGTCCAACTGAGTGCTCAGAATGCCGTTCCAACCGGTACGGCAGGCTCCGGTCGATCCGGGCAGGCAGAAAATCACGGTGTGGTTGGCAAGCCCGCCAAAGGCACGGGACTGAACCGTGGAGGTGCCAATCTCAGCCACCGACAGCCGGCGAAACTCCTCACCAAAGCCATCAATGGTTTTGTCCAGCAGCGGTGCCACGGCTTCCGGGGTGCTGTCCCGTTCATAAAAGCCAGTGCCGCCGGTGATGATAATGGTGTGGATGTCCGGATCGGCAATCCAGCCCGCCATCAATGCGCGCACCAGATACACGTCGTCCGGCAAAATGCGCCGGGCGACCAGGGCATGGCCGGCTTCCAAAACACTGTTTTCAAGGAACTGCCCTGAGGTGTCTTCATCGACTCCACGGCTGTCGGATACCGTCAGGAGGGCAATATTCAGGGGCTTGAATTCGCTGCTTTTTGGGCTGTTCATGGCATCACTCCCATAAGTTAACTGACTGATTGTGGTCAGTATCCCCGTAGGCTGGCTGGAATGGAAGAGGGCGATCGGTTCAAAATTGGACAGGATCACTTGACATTCACTGGTCAGGTGGCCGATTATCGCTGTTGTCCGGCGAACGGTTGTTCATCCTGTCTCTGGTTTCAGAACTTTTCCGGCTTTCTTTATCTACCGGTTGCTCCATCTGGCCAGCATCAAGTTCAGCTACTACCTGAATAACTCGTTCAAGGGCATTCCTGTCACCCCAATATTCGTTTACTTCCATTCCTGACTATCTAACAACCTATGAATCTTACTGAACTCAAGCAGAACTCCATGCCCGAATTGCTCAATATTGCGCAAGAGATGGGCCTCGATAACCTGGCCCGCTCGCGCAAGCAGGATGTGATCTTCACCATCCTCAAGAAGCATGCCAAGGGCGGCGAAGACATATACGGCGATGGCGTACTGGAAATTCTGCAGGATGGTTTCGGTTTCCTCCGATCCGCAGACGCGTCATACCTTGCCGGCCCGGATGATATATACGTATCACCCAGCCAGATTCGCCGTTTCAACCTGAGAACCGGTGATACCGTTGCGGGCAAGATCCGCCCACCCAAAGACGGTGAGCGTTACTTCGCCCTGTTGAAGGTTAATGAAATTAACTTCGACAAGCCGGACAACGCCCGTAACAAGATTCTGTTTGAGAATCTCACGCCACTGTTTCCCGATCAACGGCTGTTTCTGGAAGCAGGTAACGGCAGTACCGAAGATCTGTCTTCCCGGGTTCTGGACCTGGTGGCTCCGATCGGCAAGGGCCAGCGCGGCCTGATCGTCTCCCCGCCCAAGGCCGGTAAGACGCTGCTGATGCAGAGCATTGCCCAGTCCATCACCCGTAACAATCCGGAGTGCCATGTCATGGTGCTGCTCATCGATGAGCGCCCGGAAGAAGTGACGGAAATGCAGCGCACCGTGCGCGGCGAAGTCATCGCCTCCACCTTCGACGAGCCACCGGCGCGTCACGTTCAGGTGGCGGAAATGGTGATCGAAAAGGCCAAGCGCCTGGTCGAGCACAAGAAAGACGTGGTGATTCTGCTGGATTCCATCACCCGTCTGGCCCGTGCCTACAACACCGTCATCCCGTCCTCGGGCAAGGTGTTGACCGGTGGCGTTGACGCCCACGCTCTGGAGAAACCCAAGCGGTTCTTCGGCGCGGCCCGTAACGTGGAAGAAGGCGGCAGCCTGACCATCCTCGCCACGGCGCTGGTGAATACCGGTTCCAAGATGGACGAGGTGATCTACGAAGAGTTCAAGGGCACCGGCAACATGGAAGTGCACCTGGATCGCAAGATCGCCGAGAAGCGGGTATACCCGGCGCTCAACATCCGCAGCTCCGGCACCCGCCGCGAAGATCTGTTGATGAGCGAGGCCGATATCCAGCGCATATGGATACTGCGCAAGCTGCTGCACTCCATGGACGACGACACCGCCTCCATCGAGTTCCTGCTCGACAAGCTGAAAGAAACCAAGACCAACGACGAATTCTTCCAGTCCATGAAGCGTCGTTGATCCGGGGCGCAGTTAACCCGACGTCTTGAGAACCGGATACGGGGCAGGGGTCCAAAACAATCAGGGAAGCCACGCTTCCCGTTTTGGACCCCTGCCCCGTATCCGGTTCCGCCCCAAGATAAAGGTCCAGGGAACCACAATCTCCGTAGTACCCTAGGCATAAAACGGAGCATCCCATGAAATATAACGACCTGCGAGACTTCATCGCCCAGTTGGAAAAGCTCGGCGAGCTCAAACGTATTTCCGTTGAAGTCGACCCCCACCTGGAAATGACCGAGATCTGCGACCGCACATTGCGGGCAGGCGGCCCGGCGTTGTTGTTCGAGAACCCGAAAGGTTACGACATGCCGGTACTGGCCAACCTGTTCGGTACGCCGAAACGGGTCGCGATGGGCATGGGGCAGGACGATGTGACCGCGCTGCGGGACATTGGCAAATTGCTGGCTTTCCTGAAGGAGCCGGATCCCCCCAAGGGTTTTCGGGATGCCATCGAGAAGCTGCCGCTGTTCCGCCAGGTCATGCGCATGAGCCCGAAGGTACTGCGCTCGGCACCCTGTCAGGATGTGTTGATCGAGAAAGACCAGGTGGATCTGTATCAGATCCCGGTGCAGCACTGCTGGCCGGGGGATGCCGCTCCATTGGTAACCTGGCCGTTGGTGATCACTCGCGGTCCTCACAAGGAACGCCAGAACCTGGGCATCTACCGCCAGCAGGTCATCGGCCGTAACCGGCTGATCATGCGCTGGCTCAGCCATCGCGGTGGCGCGCTGGATTTTCAGGAATTCCAGAAAGCCAACCCGGGTAAACCCTACCCGGTGGCGGTGGCCCTGGGGGCTGACCCCGCCACCATCCTTGGCGCGGTGACACCGGTACCGGATAGCCTGTCCGAGTACGCCTTTGCCGGCCTGCTTCGTGGCAGCCGTACTGAGCTGGTTCAGTGTGGTCTCAGTGATTTGCAGGTGCCGGCCAGTGCCGAAATTGTGCTGGAAGGGTTTATCTATCCCGACGACATGGCGCCAGAAGGGCCGTTCGGGGATCACACCGGTTACTATAACGAAGTGGATCAGTTCCCGGTCTTCACCGTCGAGCGCATTACCCATCGCAAAGATCCGATTTACCACAGCACCTACACCGGCCGGCCCCCCGATGAACCTGCGATTCTCGGTGTTGCGCTGAACGAAGTGTTTATTCCGATTCTGCAGAAGCAGTTTCCGGAAATCGTGGACTTCTACCTGCCACCAGAGGGGTGTTCCTACCGCCTGGCAGTGGTGACCATGAAGAAACAGTACCCTGGTCATGCCAAACGGGTGATGATGGGCGTATGGTCCTTCCTGCGGCAGTTCATGTACACCAAGTTCGTGATTGTGACCGACGATGACGTGAATGCGCGGGACTGGAAAGACGTGATCTGGGCGATGACCACCCGTATGGACCCGTCACGCGACACCCTGTTGGTGGAAAATACCCCCATTGATTACCTGGACTTTGCCTCGCCTGTGTCGGGCCTTGGCTCCAAAATGGGGATGGACGCCACCAACAAATGGCCCGGCGAAACCAGCCGTGAATGGGGCACCCCGATTACCATGACCGATGAGGTCAAGCAGCGGGTGGATGAGCTCTGGGACAGCTTGGGTATTGAAACATCGCCTACGCGCCCCGAGTAACAGGAACAGCGTTATAAATCCCGCAACTGGAGATAAGCGCCATTATGGCAGCAGGAACCAATCAGCCTCGCGAGTGCAGGGCCAAGGTGGTGGACGTTCGCTCCATCAGCCACGACGTCTATCGGGTCGAGCTTCAGTTGCCGCACCGGGACGAGCTGTCTTTTCACGCCGGTCAGTACCTGTCGGTGAATTTGCCGGATAGCGACCCCTGCTATTTCTCTATCGCCAGCAGCCCGTCCGAATCGAATATTGAGCTGCATATTCAGGCCGCGCCCGATTGGCTATCGGCCCAGAAAGTGATTGACGCGCTGACCTCCGGCGATGAGGTGACGGTAGAGCTGCCCCATGGCAAGGCCTGCCTGGCCTCAGAACCGGAGAAGCCGCTGCTGTTAGTGGCCGCGGGGACCGGGTTTGCCCAGATGAAAAGCCTGGTGGACTACTTAAGAACCACCCGTTACGAGCAACCGGTCAAGCTCTACTGGGGCGTGCGCCGCCACGAGGATATGTACCTGCGGTCGCTGGCGCAGCAATGGGACCAGGACTGGCCGCCCTTTACGTTTATGCCGGTGGTGGGTGATGACGAAGATAACGACTGGGCTGGTCATCACGACCAGTTGGTGCGGACGGTTCTGGCTTCCGGGATGGACTGGGCGAATGTGGAAGTACACGCCAGCGGATCGCCGGCCATGGTGTACACGCTGATGGATGCCCTGATCGCCGCTGGCCTGCCGGCATCCGCATTTTTCTCCGATGTGCTGGAATATGCGCCCAGGGGCTGAGTTCTGGTTTGTCGGATCAGCCCAGCGTAATCCGACAGCATTGATTGATCTTACGCCTTCGGCATTGGCAGGTCCGGCAATTCGCTGTCTTTGACAAAGCCCTGCATGAGCAGTTTAACGCTGTTGTCGCCTTCGCCCATATGGGCGTTCAGCCGGCTCAGTTCCGCCAGTGTTTCGCGGCTGCGGCGCAGTCGCAAACTGGTCTCGAAATATTCCCGGGCCTTGCCCCACAGTTCGTTTCTCAGGCTCAGTCGGCCCAGTGCCAGTAACAGCTCGGCGTTGTTGGGGCGATCTTTCAGCCACTGTTCGGCAATGAGCAGCTGTTCGTCCGGTTTGTGGCCTTTGACTCGGCCAAACAGGTTGATCAGCTCGTCGCTCCAGTGATTGCGCAGCACCTTCCGCAGCAAAGTTTCCGACTGGGCTTCGTCACCCAGGGCGGCGAGCAGACGGGCGTATTCGCGGATGGTGTGCTCGTCCCGGCGCAGTACGCCAGGTAGCTCGTCCCATAACCGGGTCAGCGGCTCCAGTGAGGCGGAATCGCCGCCGGTCTGGCGGCGGCAGTCTTCCGCAGCCCGCTGCAGCAGGTTCAGCCACACCGTCCGCTCCAGGTTCTCCAACTCGTCGGCCGCCAGCAGGTTGCGCTTGCGCATTTCCGGCAGTAACCGGGACAGTTCGCGCCAGTCTTCCAGCCGCAGGTAGGTGCTTTTTAGCAGCTTCAGTACGAACGGATGGTGAGGGGCCTGTTTGCGCAGACGAATCAGCGTGGCCAGTGCCTGTTCCAGGCGGTTTCCAGCCAGTTGCAGTTGTGCCTGGGTGATGCCCACCGCCATGTCCGAACCGGGTGTGCTCTCAAAAGCTTTGCGCAGCAATTCGTCTACTGCCTCGTGATCGCCGGATTCAAACGCCGCTTGTGCCGCCGCCAGATAATTGATCAATGGCGTGTCGGCATGGCTGGCCGATGAGGTCAGCAGCTTACGGGCGCGGGGCCAGTTACCCTCGGCCAGGGCAAGAAGGCCCTTGGTGGTCCGGCGGCGGGCGCGACGTTCGTTGCCGCGGGCAAGCCAGCCGGTCATCAGCCCGGTTCCCCGGCGTAGCCGGCGCACCAGGTTGATGGCCAGAACCGACAGCACCACCAGGGTGAGCAGGGCGGCCAGCCCAACCCAGAAGTTGGTTTCAATCAGATAGTGCCCCAGGCTGATGCGGATGTAGCCAAGATCGTACTGCAGGCCCAGTGATAATCCGGTACCGATCAGTAATGCGACGAGTAGGATCAGAAGCAGGCGAATCATGAATCGTTCTCCCCGCTCCCGTTTTCACTATTTTGCTGGTCGTTGTCGGGCTCTGCCGCCTGCTGGCGGCCTTCGAGGCGAGCCTTCAGCAGTTCCAGGGACCGGCTGATGTCGGGCAGGCTCGGGTCGATATTACGGTCCTGAAGATCACTCAGGGTTTCGGTCAGTGCCGCCACCTGTGGGTTGCTGTTGTCATACCAGTCACTGATGGCGTTGCCGGCTTTGATCAGCGCGCGCTGATACAGCTCCTGGTGACCGCGAAGTACCGCCATTTCTGCCTCTTCGAGCATCAGTTGCAGGTTTAGGCGGGCGTAAGCGCTCTGGTCGGGGGAGAGCAGGGGTTTTACTGGTTCATCCAGGCGACGTACCACAATGACATCCGCCAGCGTGCTTTTTACCCGGGACCAGCCCTGGCTGAGCATGCCGGCTTCACCGCCGGGCTCGTCTCCCAGGGCTTCGTCGGCGCGGGTGACAAACCCGGGTGCCTGTTCGTTTACAAGCGCGTCGTCGGTGAGCTGGTTAACGCTGTCGATGGCCGCTTCCAGTGTCAGGTAAAGGCCGGTGCGGTCCACATCGGCGATGCCTTTTAAGGCCAGAATCTCTTTTGCGAGCCGTTCCCGCACTGGGTAGACACCGATGTCGTCGGATTCATTGAGAACGTCATCGCCGGCTTTCAGGGCCGCAAGTGCACCGCGAATGTCTTTTTCAATCAACAGCCGCTGGTTGGCGACCCGTAACAGGTATTCAGCCTCTGCCAACAACCAGTCGGTACGGGTGCGGTTGCCGGCTTCCAGCAGTTCACGGGCGTTGTGGTCAATCTGCCGTTGCTGGGTGGCGATCAGGTCTCGCTGAGCGGTCAGCTTGTTCTCAAGGGCCCGGATTCTCTCACTTTGCTCACTGCCGCTCTCGCCGTAGAGGCGTTCAAGACGAGACACATCGTCGCCGGTGTCGGTGAGGATTTGCTGCTGATTCTGCTGGTTGTTCCATTGTTGCCAATTCCAGAGTGCGAGGGCAATGACCAGAGCGATGGCAACAAGGGACAGCAGCCACAATGGCCAGAGCTTCTGGCGAGCGGGCTGATCTTTGGCGATAGGTGCGGGCAGTTGCGTGTTTGAGTCAGTCACGGGCATCCTTACTTGGTGTTTCCGGCGCTACCGGTCCGGCGGTCCAGCTCCTGGGCGACGGCAGCCACAATGTCGGTGTCGGCAAGGCTCTGCGGGACACAGGTTTGTGTCAGCCCCACCTGATGAGCCCGTTGGGCAATCCGGCTGGCAGGAACCACCAGCAATGTTGTCTCCGGATTATGGCCGCTATTCTTACTCAGTGCGATGAAATTGTTCAAAGTTTCTCCCGACAGGGTGATCACGGCGTCGGGGTGAAAGTGTAGCAGAGCGCTGTCCAGTGAGGCTTTATCGGGGGTTGGCGACAGGCGCCGGTAAAGCGGCAGCAGGGTCACATCGGCCCCACGCTCGGTCAGCGTCTGCTGTATCAGCTCGCGGCCGTCTTCGCCTCTGACCAGCAGGACCTTTTCATGGTGAAAAGTCTGCAGCGAAGGAAGCGCAAGTAATGCTTCGCTGGTCCAGCCCTTGGCGGGTTTGCAGGGGTCCAGGCCGCTTTGGGCGAATATCGATGCGGTTCCGCCCCCCACACCGTACCAGCGAATACCCATGGGAAGCTGCGGCCACCAGTTGTCCGCCAGCGCCAAAAACAGGCCGGCGGCATAGGGGCTGACGGCAATCACGTGGGTGTACAGGTCAAGATTCTGGATCAGGGTGCGGGTGGCCGGCGTTTCCGGGAGCGGTTCCCGCCGAATCAGCGGCAGTACCCGTGCCTCGGCTCCGGCCTCGCGGAACGCATCGGCCAGCCGGGAGGCTTCGGGCTCGGGCCGGCATATCAGTATCCGCCGCGCGACGAGCAGCTTGTGGTCAGGTAGGGGTGTGGCCATAGATTTCCGCCAATACCTTGTCAGCCCCCATGGCCAGTAGGTCTTCGGCCAGCTCCCGGCCCAGACGCTCGCCTTCGGTTCTCGGCGCGCGACCCTCCACGCGGAAAATCTGGGTGCCGTCGACAGCACCAACCAGCCCGCGAAGCCACACCGTATGGTCATCCTCAAGCAGGGCGTATGCGGCAATCGGGACCTGGCAGCCGCCCTGCAAGCGCCGGTTGAGCGCACGTTCCGCGCTGACCCGATCCCAGGTGTCGTGGTGGTTCAGGGGTGCCAGCATGGCCAGCAAGTCGGAGTCGTCCAGGCGGCACTCAATGCCCAGCGCACCCTGTCCGACTGCAGGCAGGGACAGCGAATCGGGCAGGCAGTAACGGATGCGGTCGTGGAATCCCAGCCGCTTCAGCCCTGAACTGGCCAACACGATGGCATCGTAATCGCCGGCATCCAGCTTGGCCAGGCGGGTGTTGACGTTGCCTCGCAGCATGCGAATTTGCAGGTCCGGGCGATAGGCGCGCAGCTGAGACTCGCGGCGCAGGCTGGCGGTGCCGACCACCGCGCCCTGAGGCAAGGCATCCACAGTATCGTAGTGGTTGCTGACAAACGCATCGGTCGGGTCTTCCCGTTCGCAGATGGCCACCAGCCCGAGCCCCTCGGGGAACTCCATAGGGACGTCTTTCATGGAATGCACCGCCAGGTCAGCCCGGCCGTCGAGCATGGCTTCCTCGAGTTCTTTCACGAACAACCCCTTACCGCCGATCTTGGCGAGAGGAACGTCGAGAATCTTGTCGCCCTGAGTCTTGATCTTGACCAGCTCCACGGTGATGTTGTTGTGGAGCCGTTCCAGTTCGGATTTGATGAATTCGGCCTGCCACAGCGCCAGAGCACTGCTGCGGGTCGCAATACGAAGAGTTCGTTCTGACATAATGTGCTGTGCCAATGTAAAAAATGTCCGTCAAGGTTACCTTGACGCCGTCCAAATGTCCCGTGGTGCTCAGCCTGCCCGATGCTCCTGAAGCCACTGCCTGACCGCGCTGGCGTGGCGGCGGCTGACCGGAAGATCCCCCAGCCCGTCACGCAGCACAACCGAAGCCTGACCGCTGGAACTGCGGCTCAGGGCCTGGATAAAGTCCGCGCCGACCAGAGTGTGGCGGTGGATGCGCAGAAGCGACTGTGGGAAGGCGTTTTCCAGCTCTTTCAGGGTGTAATCCGACACCGTTTCACCCCGGGTGTGATGAATGGTGACGTATTTCTGATCGGCCTCGCAGTAGAGGATTGCCCCGATATCAATCAGTTCGGTACCGCGGTGTGAGCGAATGGCCAGCTGCCCGCCAGCCGCCGCCTCGCGGGAGGTCAGGGCCTGTTGCTGCACCCGGTTCACCTGTCCGGTGCGACTCAGGGCTTCTGCCAGCGCTTCGCGACGTACGGGTTTTAGCAGGTAGGCCGCAGCTCGAACCTCGAATGCTTTGATGGCGTGCTGATCATAGGCGGTGCAAAAAATGACAGCGGGCGGGCGGTCGAGCCGGCTGATGGCGGCAGCGGCCTCCATGCCATCGATGCCCGGCATGCGAATGTCCAGCAGCAGAATGTCGGGGTCGAGCTCTGCCACCTGGCGCAGGGTATTGCCACCGTCGCCCGCTTCACCGCACACCTGGTAACCCGGGATATCCTCGACGAGGCGGCGCAGGCGGTCCCGCGCGAGGGGCTCGTCATCGGCGATCAGAATTTTACGGTTGTCGTGTATAGGTGTCATTGCCTGTTGGCCGCTGAAGCTGTGTTCATTTCCGGCTTTTGCCCGGCCTTATGGACCGGTAGCCGCAGGGTGACAGTGTACACGTCGTTCTGGTGGCTGTGTTTGAGGACCGCCTGTTCATCGAACAGCGCCTGCAACCGGGACTGGATATTCGCCAGCGCCATGCGGTTGCCATCATGACCGCTGAAAGACGGGTCCGGCCTGGGGTTCTGCACCATGACGTAGACAAAATTGCCACGCCGGGACACCTCGAGTTTGACAGTGCCCCCCTCCGGGCGGGGCTGTATGCCGTGGTAGATGGCGTTTTCCAGCAGCGGTTGCAGAGTCAGTGGCGGGATCGCCTGTGTGTCCAGATCCGGGGCAATATGCCACTCCAGGGTTAGCCGCTCACCGAGGCGCAGTGCCTCGATGTCGAGGTAGCGCCGGCACAGGTCCAGCTCATCCTGCAGTGGAATGAGCCGGTCATCGGCGCGCAGGCTGGCGCGGAACAGCTCCGACAGATCCAGTACAGCGTCTTCGGCCCGTTCCGGATTGACCGCGATCAGGCTGGCGATGGTGTTCATGCTGTTGAACAAAAAGTGCGGATGGATGCGAGCCTGCAAGGCCGTCAGGCGCGCTTGCATTTCCGCTTCACGTTGCTGGCGCCACTGGTGCTGCAGGTAGAAATAACGCAGTACCATCAGCGTAATCAGCAGGGCCAGCAGCAGTTTTTTGGCAATGGCCTGCCAGTCGATCACGCCCGGTTGGGGGTGCAGTACGCTGTCGGCGAACAGGCTGAAGGCGAGAACATCAACCAGCACGATGGCGATCATCACCAGGGTCGCGCGCGGGGTTGTCAGCCGTGACAGCCAGCCGCGCAACAGGCAGATGAGCGCCGCGCTGGTGAGTACCGTCCACTGCACAAACAGCGACAGCAAGCCAAAATAGTTCCAGTCGATCCAGCCGCCTTCGGCCTGCACGATGGACAGCGCCAGCACCATCAGTTCGCTGGTGACCAGTAGCAGGAACACGGAGCGCACCCGGCACAGATCCGGCACGTAAAAGTCACTGATTTTCGGGGCTACTGCCATGACATCTCAATCCTGAACCGGGAGCGCAACGGGAGGCGCGGCAATGCTATAATCCTGCGACTAACCATTTACTCATTCCCTCAAAAGCGTAACCCTTCGATGAATATCCTCTGGGTGATATCGGAGGTGGCTATGCGCTAGTCGGTATGAGTCAAAAAAGTCAATATACTGCAGCATACCGTTTAGATACAAAGCGGACCTGACGGTGCCCTCAAGGTTGTGCCGTTTCGACAGGGATTTCGGCAACTCGACTCGATTGAAACGATCCGTGATCCGGCAGCGACGTATCGTAAGCCGATGCCGGAGAGATGAATATACCCCTGGGCCTCGGGGGACACCGGCGTTCCTTCGCTGACGATGAGGCCGCACCCACCAGGCCGTTTAATATGACTAGCGCTGAAGCCTTTCCCGCCAGCGATCCCAGGGGGGAAGAGGCGATACCGCCTCGAACAGATAATCCATGAAGGCACGCACCTTGAGCGTTCTGATTCGGCGTTCGGGGGTCAGCACATAAAGCTCGCGGTGGCCAGGCATGACCTCGCTGCGCCACGTTTCAAGTAGTGGAACCAGAGCACCCTCGGCAAGCTCCTCGGCGATCAGCCAGGTGGGAAAAATGACCAGCCCCTGACCGAGCAGTGCCGCGTTCGAAGAAACGCAGGGCGTTAAGATCCATCGCATTCAAGTTCATCGTGTTGCGTCTCATGCAATAAAGATTTTCGATACTTTCGATTGTAGCAACGATTTCTCTTGGCCAGACTGTATTTATTGATCTGGCGTGACGCCAGCTCTTTTTGAATTTTCAAGAGGGACAATTGATCATGCGTAAAGGCACAGCACTTGTTGTGGGCGCCACTGGCATTACCGGTGGCAATCTGGCAGCTTATCTGGTGGCCAGCGGTTGGACCGTCTATGGTCTGTCGCGCCGCGCCACCGAACAGAACGGCGTGATTCCCGTTGCCGCCGATCTGTTGGACAAACCGGCCACCAAGAGGGCGCTTGCCGCGCTGCCGATTACTCACGTCTTCTACTGCACCTGGATTCGTCGAGACAACGAAAACGCCAACGTCGAAGCTAATAGCGCGATGATGCGTCATTTGTTCGAGGCGGTTGATAGCGACAACTTAGAACATGCCTCGCTGGTTACGGGCACCAAGCAGTATCTGGGCTCGTTCGAGGCCTACGGGAGCGGGCGAATCGAAACCCCGTTCCGCGAATCCGAGCCGCGGGTACCGGGGAACAATTTCTACTACGCGCTGGAAGATGTGCTGTTCGAGGCCGCCAATCGTCACGGCTTTGCCTGGAACGTGCACCGCCCGCACACCGTGATTGGCTATGCACTCGGCAACGCCATGAACATGGGCACAACAATCGCCGTTTACGCCTCGATCTGCAAGGCGACCGACCAGCCGTTCGTGTTCCCGGGCTCGCAGACCCAGTGGAATGCGCTGACCGACATGACGGATGCCCTCGTTCTTGCGCGCCAAATGGAGTGGGCGGCGACTGCGCCGGGCGCGGCGAATCAGGCCTTTAATACGGTCAATGGCGATGTCTTCCGCTGGCGTCGCATGTGGCGCGAGATCGGCGAGTATTTCGGCCTTGAAGTTGCGGATTGTCCCGAGACGCCGCACCCGCTGAAGGAGCAGATGGCCGACGCGGAATCGACCTGGCGCGAGATTGCAGAAAAGCACAACCTGGTGGAGCCGGACGTCGGCAAGCTGGCTTCCTGGTGGCACACCGACGCCGATCTCGGTCGCGATCAGGAGTGCGTCAACGATACCACCAAGTGCCGCGACTTTGGTTTCGACCATTTCCGCGAGACACGCGGTGCCTTTTTAGACCTGTTCGATCGCCTGCGCGCCGAGAAAATCATTCCCTGAACTGCGATCTGACCGATCTCAAGCAGCCCTGGGACGCTCCTGACGTTACGCCCCAGGATGGCCTTGCGGCCAGACGCTAAAGGTTAGCTCTGTGGTTTGATCAGGAACTTCTCTCCGGTAGCTTGCTTGCCGTAAACCGAGATCGCATCCAGCTGTAACGCGCCGGCCAGGGATACTTCGTGAGTGTAGTGACTGGCGAAGGTCGTTCTGATCTCGGCGGCTATGCGTTTACGCATGGCGGCGGTGATTTCATTACCCAGCTTTCCTAATACATTGAACAACAAAAAGCCGTTTACACCCCAGGCAAAACCAAAGCTGCGGTTCAGTGTGATGGGGCCGCGATCAAGGCCGCCATAGATATAAACCTGTTTGTAAATGTCAGATCCATACACGCTGTATTCAGTCATGTTGCGAGAGACGGCGGCTTCCATGCAGGTAAGAATATCGCTAGCCAGGCGACCGCCACCGATTGGATCGAAAGCGATGGTAGCGCCGGTGTCGATCAGTGCTTGGATCAGGTCGGCCATGAAGCTGTCGCGACTGGAGTTGACCACGTACTTGGCACCCAGATCGCGCAGCAACGCTTCCTGTTCAGGCTTACGGACGATATTGACCAGGTCGATGCCATCGGCGATGCAGATGCGGTTAAGCATTTGCCCGAGGTTAGAGGCGGCGGCAGCGTGAACGATAGCCTTGTGGCCTTCAGCGCGCATGGTTTCCACCATGGCTAATGCAGTCAGCGGATTAACAAAGCTGGAAGCACCTTCGACTGCAGTCGTACCCGGCTCCAGTTCCAGACAGCTTTGCACATTGGCACAGAGGTATTTGCGGTAGCTACCGCCGCCAATGAACGCAACGGTTTTGCCCATCAGGCTTTGCGCTGCG
>NZ_JBBDSR010000069.1:0-4583 GCF_040904845.1 Marinobacter sp.
CAGGCCACCCTGTTAGGGCTTGCAAACTTTGGGGCTACAGCGTCGGTCGCTCGACATTTCGGCAATATTTACCGAAAACGGGAAAGATTTGCCCGTTCTGACTTCGCGTATCCGCCGCATTAACCGGACCGGCGCTCCCAGGTGGCTTAGTTGGCCTACTCGACGCCCGCTGAATTTGCGGCACATCTCTTGCATGCTGCGTAGTCACAAGTCACCGGGCCGGGCTCCGGTTGTTTGCAAGAGCGTCGACTTCGAGCAGGGCTTCGGTCCTGCTCTTTTTTTAACAGTGACCAACTCAAGAGCGGTTGTTATACCCCTTTATTAATGGCCGCCTTCAGGAGAGATTCGCTGGTGCCATTGGTGATAGGCCTGGATGTATTCCGTCACGGCTATAAGAATACCAAGGAGTCCGTAGGCGACCTGCTCGACCGCAGGCCCCACTCCCTGAAGACCGGCAAGCCGGAAGGGTTGGCAGAGGAACTGGACTGCCAGGATCGGTACAGAACGCGGCAGTGCGGCTCAGAGAGGAGGGGGGTGTGATCAGTGGCGAGTCTACGAAGTGGTGATTGTCCCCGTGCCCCGGTTGCAGAGAAAGGCTCAGGACTTATCCTGAACCCACTCATCACCCTCTTTGTGATACTCCTTTTTGACGGCCGCCCACGCCACTTTGTGGGCCGTTTCCTCTCGGCCGGAATCTCCGCGCCGATCCTCTGGCAGTTTGTATTCATCCCACGCCGAATTAAACGCTTTGCGATAGATCTGCTGAGCGTGGGAAGGCAAGTTGTCCCGTACATTGTCGGGCAGATCGGAATTCTTATCGTAAGGCATGCTATACCTCCGGGGCATCAGTTTCTGTCGGCCTATTCCAGTTGGTTATAACTATCAGCTTTACCTGTGGGATAGTGCTTCATTGATCAATCTAGCAGTTTGTAGACCGCATGGAATGAAGGTTACAGAAACGTATAGCCCACCAAGCACTTGAATTGCGAGTGCCTGAAAAAAGCATACTTATTGCAATAATTTAAGGTTGACGCATCTTTCTCAGGATTCTTTACTGAAATGCAGTTGCTAATTTTCAGCCCGTAGGTCACGGCACGGAGTCATGGGCAACACGGAGTGTTTGATGATGTCGCTACCTGCACAGCTGAGTGACCTGAAACATACGCGGACTCAATGGCCGACGTCCGATCTGGCTTACCTGCAGAAGTATCGCGCTGTGCGTGCAGCCACCGAAGCCATCTGCGCACCTCTCGCCGATGAGGATTATGTGGTGCAAACCATGGATGACGTGAGCCCACCTAAATGGCACCTGGCTCATGTAACCTGGTTCTTCGAGACCTTTTTACTTTTGCCGTTCGCGAAGAATTACCAACCATTTAATCCGCTTTACGACCATTTGTTTAACTCGTATTACGAAACCCACAGCGACCCCTACCCCCGCCCCACCCGTGGCTGCCTGTCACGCCCGACCGTAGCCGAAACCTACACCTACCGACACTGTGTGGATGTGGCTATGGAGCGTTTCTTGCTGAGTTCCGTGGTATCCAGGCCCGGGGTAGAAAATAACGACATTCTTTCTCGCCTAATACTCGGGCTGCACCACGAGCAACAACATCAGGAATTACTGCTGATGGATATCAAAAATATACTGGCGACCAACCCGTTGATGCCCGTCTACCGTAGCGATGTCGCCTCTCCCCCGCCCACAGAACCGCCGCCCCTGGAATGGATCGGCTACGACGCAGGCATGCAGGCTATCGGACACCATCAGGGCGCGAAGAGCTTCGCGTTCGACAATGAAATGCCTCAGCACCATCAATATATTGCCCCGTTCCAGCTCGGCAGTCGGCCGGTAAGCAATCGTGAATTCATGGCATTTATTGACGAAGGGGGTTACGAGCGCGTCGAGCTCTGGTTATCCGATGGCTGGAGTGCAGTGCGGGACGGTGGTTGGAAAGCCCCACTGTATTGGCAGCGCTCCAATGCAGGGTGGCACCACAGGACACTCGCTGGCCCACAACCCGTCAATCCTGAAGCGCCAGTCTGCCACGTCAGTTTTTATGAAGCCGATGCCTATGCCAGATGGGCTGGTGTTCGCCTGCCGACTGAATCCGAATGGGAAGTGGCGGCCGCTGATGTCTCTTTTACCGGCAATTTTCTTGAAAGCGACAAGCTTCAGCCGGCAGCGCCCGAGAACCCGGCGCAAACACCACAACAAATGTTTGGCGATGTCTGGGAGTGGACGGGGAGCGCCTACCGTCCCTACCCCGGGTTCAAACCTTTAACGGGCAGCCTGGGAGAGTACAACGGAAAGTTCATGTCGGGGCAAATGGTGCTACGCGGCGGTTGCTGCATCACACCCGAGTCTCACATTCGCGCGACCTACCGCAATTTTTACCCGCCTCACGCACGTTGGGCGTTCACCGGTTTTCGCTTGGCCAGGGAGGACTAACCATGACAACGGCAGTGCATTTTTATGACCACCAGCCGACAGAAGCGTATTCACTTTCCATGCAGGAAGACATTTTGCGGGGCCTGCGGGCCCAGCCAAAATATTCCTCACCAAAATACCTCTACGACCAGCGCGGGTCGGCTTTATTTGAAGAGATTTGCCAACTGCCCGAGTATTACCTCACTCGCAAGGAAGAGGCGATTCTGGCCACGGTGGTGGAAGAAATTGGCGAGTTAGCAGGAGAGGATGTTTCCTTAATTGATATTGGCAGCGGTGCCAGCCGCAAGGTCCGTTTACTTCTGGAACACGTGAACATCACAAATTATCTCGGCATTGACCTCTCCCGCGACTTCCTCTTCGAAAGCACCAGTATACTTGCCACTGACTATCCCTGGTTGAACGTACACGCCATCTGTGCGGACTATAGCAAGCGCCTCCCCTTGCCCCCCGAATTGACGGAAGGGCGCATTGTCGCCTTTTTCCCCGGCTCCAGTATCGGGAATTTCTCGCCGGCGGAGGCCAGCGCCTTTCTAGCAGGCATATACACGGCTTTGCCCCCGGGCAGCGGATTGCTGGTCGGGGTCGATCTGATCAAAGAGCGCGCCATTCTGGAAGCAGCCTACGACGACGAGGCTGGCGTAACGGCACAATTCAATCTCAATTTGCTCAGCCGGCTCGAAACGGAGTTAGACGCCCATCTTGACCCTGAGCGGTTCGTCCACAAGGCGTTTTTCAATGACAGATTCAGCCGTATAGAGATGCACCTGGTCAGCACAATGGCTCAGGTCATAAACGTGGCGGGGGAAGCTTTCCGCTTTCAGGAAGGTGAAAGTATTCACACAGAGAACTCTTATAAGTATTCGATAGAGGGCTTCCAGGTGCTGGCTCAACGGTCTGGTTTTTCCTGCCGTAAGGTCTGGACCGACGGCGGCGGCTCTTTCAGCGTGCACTACCTCGAGCATCAGAGCTAGCGCGATGACCCCCAGCCAGGTTGTTTAGGGCTACTGGTTTTAGCCATTTTTCTGGCATTGGTGACGATAGGAATGGGATCCGGCCTGTTGTACTTCGGACCAAGCAAAGGAGCCAAACCATGATATTCTGGACTATTATTTTCCTCCTATTCGGCGTATGCCTGCTTGCCGGGGGCGTTTGGCTGGTTGTTCTTGGTGGAAGCTGGTACTACCTGCTGGGCGGGGCGACGATGATTGTCGTTGCGCTGCTGATCAAACCTCGACGCCCCGTCGCTCAGGTTGTGTATGCACTGCTGTTGTTAGCCACGGCGCTATGGGCGTTCTGGGAAGCGGGGTTTGACTGGTGGCCCCTGGCCTCACGGCTGGGGGTCCTACTCCTGCTGGCCATCCCGTTACTGTTCCCCGGGCGCGGCAACCCTCGTTGGGGGGCTGCTTTACTGGCGGTTGTCTGGGCTGGGGTGGGACTGTTTGCGGTAGCGAGCATCCCCTATGACGTTCACCGCATAGCGGGCGAGCTCCCAACTGAGTCGGTTATTGGCGATCCCCAGCTCGGGAATGTGCCGGAGGGTGACTGGCTGAGTTATGGCAGGAGCAACCTCGGGCAGCGTTATTCGCCCCTCGCACAGATTACCCCCGACAACGTTGACCAGCTGGAACTCGCTTGGGAGTACCAGACCGGCGACCGTAAAGGCCCTGACGACATCATCGAAACGACGTACCAGGCAACGCCCCTGAAAGTAGGCAACACCCTGTATCTCTGCACGCCCCACAACTGGTTAGTGGCGCTTGATGCCGATTCCGGAGAGGAACGCTGGGTGTACGACGCCCAGGTCCCTTCCGAGAGTCAGCGCCAGCACCAGACCTGCAGGGGAGTTTCCTACCTTCCACCGGAACAGGATGACCTGCCACCGGTAGAAACAAGTCAGTCTCCTGCCGAGAATCTGGATAGTGTTGAATGTAATGCCCAGCTGTTCCTGCCCACTTCCGATGCCAGGCTATTGGCCCTGGACCCGTCCACCGGTGCCCGTTGCAGACATTTTGCCCAGGACGGAGAGCTGGATCTGATGCACAACATGCCCCACCGGCAGGACGGGTTTTACTACTCCACATCGCCACCGGTCGTCGCCAATGGCGTAGTCGTGGTCGCAGGCGCGGTGAAC
>NZ_JBBDSR010000070.1:0-104458 GCF_040904845.1 Marinobacter sp.
TTTATGTATAACCGGAACCTGGCGGATCCCGATGGCCACGTTTGGGAGGCGATGTGGATGGATATGTCAGCTTTTCCCGCTGGTGGCCAGGCGGGCTAAACGTTTTTGGTTCCCTTATGTTGAATGTCTCGACAATAGCTTGTGCTCTCTCCATTCTGGTCGGGCTTGGCTTGATGAAGGCTGGAAAAGGAGGAAGTACATGCTGGAAAAACGCATTCCGCCCCTGGCTCTGGTTGTGATTGTGGCGTTTGCGATGTGGGGCATCGCAGCCGTGAGCCCTCCCATCAAGATCGGTGACACGCTCCGTTTGTTTGTTGCTGCCGCCCTGTTTCTACTGGGCACGCTCTTCCCGCTGGCCGGCGTGATCTCGTTCCGGCGTGCAAATACCACCATATGAATCACTTTCAGATTGCTCCTGAAGAGCGAGCCCTACGGGCGTTGTTCGGTGATGAATTCCGGGCCTATGAGCAGCGGATTCGTCGCTGGCTATGAACGCCGTAAATCTGACAGATTTATTTTTTGCCCCTGGCCGTAAGTTCAGGGATCATCGTTTAATAACGCCACAATTCCTTCAAAACCAAACAAGAAGTTATTATCTCTATGACGGAATCCAAACAGGTCACCGGCCTCTCACCAGACTATCTTACTCGCATTGCAGACCATCTTGACCGGCGCTATATCCAACCGGGGAAATTGCCCGGCGCGCTGACACTGGTGGCCCGGCGTGGGGAAATTGCCTATCTGAAAGCCCAGGGGCTGATGGATGTGGAGCGCAACAAGCCGGTCTGCCGGGATACGGTTTTCCGCATTTATTCCATGACCAAGCCGATTACGTCTATCGCCATGATGCAGCTCTATGAGCAGGGGCGGTTTTTGCTGGATGATCCCGTACACAAGTATATTCCGGCCTGGAAAAACCTGCGGGTTTACAAAAGCGGTGTTTATCCCAACTTCCTGACCACACCCGCCACCAGCACCATGACCATTCGCGACCTGTTCACCCATATGTCAGGCCTGACCTACGGGTTTATGAACCGCACCAACGTTGACGCTGCTTACCGGGAGCTGAAGCTGGATGGCAGCCGGAATATGACGCTGGAAGCGCTGGTCGATCAGCTGGCGGAACTGCCGCTGGAGTTCTCACCGGGTACCGCCTGGAACTATTCGGTCAGCACGGATGTGCTGGGGTATCTGGTGCAGTTGCTGGCTGATAAGCCGTTTGATGAGTATCTGCGCGAGCATATCTTTGAACCTTTGGGCATGCGCGACACCGGCTTCCAGGTTCGTGACGATCAGCTTGACCGCTTCGCCGCCTGCTATCAGTACGATCCCGTCGATCAGTTCAAGCTGCAGGACGATCCGCAGACGTCCCCTTTCCGGCACGAAAGGAAGTTTTTGTCTGGCGGCGGCGGGCTGGTTTCCACCATTGACGATTATTTCCACTTTGCCCAGGCGCTCTGTCAGGGCGGGGAGTTTGGCGGGCGGCGGATTATTGGTCGAAAGACTCTGGAATTCATGCGTCGCAATCATCTACCCGGCAATCAGGACCTGCCAGGCCTCTCCGTCGGTGCGTTCAGCGAGACACCTTATGCCGGGAGTGGCTTCGGTCTGGGCTTTTCAGTAAAGACTGACGTCGCCCAATCCCAGATCAACGGATCGGTCGGCGAGTATGGTTGGGGTGGCCTGGCGAGCACTAACTTTTTTATCGATCCTGTGGAGGAACTGGTGGTGATCTTCATGACGCAATTGATCCCCTCATCGACTTACCCGATCCGTCAGGAGTTGCGGGCTATTGTTAATGGCGCGTTGGTGTAACGGTTTCCTGGGTTCCGTGGGCCGGGTTTAACCCGCAAGATACCGGTCCAGAACCTGAAAGAAATGTTTCAGTTTCAGGGGCTTGGTCAGGTAGTCGTCGAAGCCGGCGGCCTTGCCCCGTTGGATGTCTGCGGGCAAGGCATGGGCGGTCATGGCGATGATGGGCACGCCCGCCAATGCCGGTTTCGCCTTCAGTATTTCTAATACCTGAAAGCCGTCCATTTCCGGCATGCTGAGATCCAGCAGGATAACCGCCGGCTTGAGGGTGGTCGCCAGTTCAATGCCTTTCTCCGGGGAATCTGCAGGCACCATCCGGGCCTTACCATGGCGGCGGATGAATTGCTCCACCAGCATGAGATTGACCGGGTTGTCCTCGATGTACAGCACGATGTCTGACGGTTGCTGCGGTGCTGCTGCGGAATCAGCGGCGGGCTTTTCCGCCGGAGTTTCCGGCACCGGAACCTTTGGCTGGCATTCGGGCAGCTCTATCCAGAACGTACTGCCTGCGCCGACCTTGCTGCTGATCCCCAGGGTTCCGTCCATGGCTTTGACGATCTGCCGGGTGATCGTCAGGCCAATGCCTGTGCCTTCAATGCCGCTGTCCTCGCTCTGCAGACGGTGAAAGGGGGCGGCCAAGCCAGCCAGATCCTCAGGGTCGATGCCTGGCCCAGTATCGGAAATGGACAAACGCACCTGGGCGTGGTTGTTCTCCTGAACGCGCTGAACATTCACGGTAACCTCACCGCCGTCGCGGTTGTACTTGATGGCATTGGAGACCAGGTTCAGCAGCACCTGATTAAGGCGGGTGCGGTCGGCTATCACGCCCAGGTTTGCGGTACCGGTGAGGCGGCACTGTATGCCTCGCTTGTCGGCCAGTGGCCGCACCAGTCTCAGTACGCCTTCAATGGCCGTGGTGACCGGAACCGGCTCCAGTGACAGGTCGATCTGCCCCGCTTCCACCCGCGCCAGGTCAAGAACCTCGTTGATCAGTTCGAGCAGATGATGACCCGCTTTGATGATTTCGTCGACACCGCTCCTGTGGCTTTCGGGAAAAGCTGGGTCGGCTTTCATGATCTGGCTGAAACCAAGAATGGCGTTCATTGGGGTGCGCAACTCGTGGCTCATGCTGGAAAGAAATCGGGATTTTGCCCGGTTTGCCTCCTCGGCCATGTCCCGGGTCTGGTTCAGTTCTTTGTACAGCTTGTCGCGCTGAACGGCTCGAAACAAGCTCCAGTAGATGTATTCTTCTCCCGGCCGGTCGATTACCGCATTCACCACCACGGGCACGCGTTCAGCGTCGGAGCTGAGTATCTCCAGCAGAATCTCTTCCACTTTTCCTTCATGTTTGAGCATGGGCAGCATAAAACTGTCGAGAATGATGCGGGATGCGGGGGTGAGCACGGAGGCAAGAGCTTGCCCAACCAGGGTGCCGCTGGTGAAACCCAGCCGGTTATAGAAATACGGGTTCGCAAACACAATCATTCGATCACCCGGCGTGCCCGGCCCCGTGGTTACCAGGCAACCGCAGGGGAACTTTTCAGGGCCGAATTCGGCAAACGCCTGCATTCAGCGACTCCGGTCGGCGCAAAAACGTTCAATGACATCCGCCACTTCGGCAGGGTGAGTCATATGGAGGCAGTGGCCCTCCCCCTTGATCAACGAAAACGTACTGCCAGGCATCCGTTCATGCATGTAAAGACCAATCCTTTGCTCGGCCAAGGCGTCGGTTTCGCTCTGCAGAATCAGCGCGGGGTGCTTTGCATCGGGAAGGATGTGGCGATAATCCGAAAAGAACGTCGCCCGGGCGAAAGCCCTGGCAGCTCTGATATCGGTAGAACAGAAGCTTTTGGCCAGATCATCAATCAGTTCTGGTGGTGCTTCGCGTCCCATGATCAGCGGGGCCATGAAGCTGGCCCAGCCCAGATAATTTCTCTCCATCAGGTCAAGGAGTTCCTGGAGGTCCTCCCGCTCAAAGCCGCCCAGGTAGTCGGGGGGTATATTCAGGAAACAGGGAGAGGGACAGATCATCACCAACCGGTTAAAGAGGACCGGATTTTCCTGGGACGCAATAAGACCGATCATGCTGCTCACCGAGTGGCCCACGAGCACCACGTCCTGAAGTTCAAGTGCCTCACAAATCTCGGTGATGTCTCTCGCATAGCCCTCCAGTGACCCGTAGCGATCCGGATCAAACGCCGATAGTTCCGAACCGCCTGACCCAACATAATCAAAAAGCACCAATGTGTAATGCTCTCGCAAGCGTGGTACCAGGTATCGCCACATGGTCTGATCGCAACCAAACCCATGGGCAAGCATCATAGTGCGCGGTCCATCTCCAATCAGGTGGACGTTGTTCCTGCGCACAATTTTCTGTCGGTTCATCGACCACTCCTTGCGCCGCTGACTCACGTCGGGCACCTCTGATTTAAGCATAGACCCAAGGCAAAAGAGCGTCCAAGGCGGAAACGGGGCAAAACCCGCCACGCCCCATTCCCATGAATGCCATTCATGCTAGTCTGAGCGCAAACCATCCGAATATAACAAGGCAAAACCCATGCGAAAGAATATCCTGATCACCGGTGCCAGTACCGGTCTTGGCGAAGGCATGGCCCGCGAATGGGCCGCCAAGGGCTGCAACCTTGCACTGTGTGCGCGGCGGGCCGATAAGCTGGAGGCGCTGCAGCGGGAATTGCAGCAGGCCTACCCCAACATTCGGGTGTTGGTCCGGGGGCTGGATGTGTGCGATTACGATCAGGTATTTGAGGTGTTCCGGGGGTTCCGGGAGGAGCTGGGCAGTCTAGATCGCGTGGTGGTGAATGCGGGCATTGGCAGTTCCCAGCCAATCGGGCGCGGGCACTTTGCCGCCAACCGACACACGGCAGAAACCAACTTTATCGCGGCCATCGCCCAGAGCGAGGCGGCCATGGAAATTTTCCGGGAACAGAACAGCGGCCATCTGGTGCTGATGTCATCGGTCAGCGGTGTTCGTGGGTTCCGGGGCCCGCTGAACGTGTATGCCGCCACCAAAGCCGCCGTGGCCTCGCTGGCTGAGGGCCTGCAACTGGATACCCGGGGCAAGCCCATTAACGTCAGCAACATTCTGCCCGGCTACATTCTGACGGATATCAACCGCGGTACAGACAATGCCCCTTTCCGGGTGGACCTCAATACCGGCGTCAAGGCATTGGTGAAAGCCATTGATTCCGAAAAACGCCGCGCTTATGTGCCCTGGTGGCCCTGGACACCGCTCAGCTATGTACTGAAGGCGCTGCCTTTCGGTTTATTTGCCAGAGCCATGTGACCGGGTGCGTGCTTGAAAAGCATGGTTACTCTTTCACCTTTTCAAGGCGCAGTCACTGCGGTTCTCGACAACATGCCCCATAACACTGCCGGCCGTCAGCCTGAAGGTGGGCGCTATCTCCATCCCGGCGCTTTGTAGCGCCTTCGCGACCCATTTATTACTGGTATTGAGCAGGTGGTACCGGCCTTCGCCCCTGTAGAACTGGCTATCACCGTAAATCCCGCGCTCGAGTTCAACCAGGTTGTTGGCGGTCTCTCGGGCAAAGCTGTTGGACAGGTACCGGTTCAGGGCATCGGTGCCCTCAGCGCTCAGGCAAGTATCCACCACTTCGCTCCCCGCGAAGTACTCAACGGGAGAAACCGGCAATGCCACAACGTGCATAACAGTGCCCCGTGACCAGACTATCGCCCTCAGGGTCACACCTGCGGTGATCTCCCGGGCCTGGTAGAACCCCTCGTCACCCCAGCCAAGTTCGTAATACTCGGCCTCTGGGAACCGTTCTTTCAGGCCCGGGATTGATAGGTTGAGGTCTTCAGCGGCAATAACGAGCCCTACATGCCAGCCATGGCTCACAACGTACACTCTGTTTGTGAGAGCGCTGTCTGCCGTGATGTTTGTGTCGATGCCATAGGGTTTCCCGGAGCACCCGTAAAGGGCGAGAAACACGATAAGCAGGCCGGCGGCTTTCATCCTGATACCCCATTGCAATTGGCTGCAGTAACCTACACTAACAGTACCAGGGCCTGGAAACAGGCTGGGGTGCAAGAGGAGAGCGCTATGGCTGGTGGTTGGTCAAAAGATGGTGCCGTTCAGGATCAAATTGATGCGAGCGTGGAGGACGCCGTGCAACGCGCGCGTAGCCAGCTGGTAACCGGGGAGAGCGCCACCCATTGTGAAGAGTGTGACCGTGCTATTCCCGAGGAACGGCGCACAGCGATTCCCGGAGTTCGCCTGTGTGTTGCGTGTCAGTCTGCTCTGGAAAAGCAGGCGCATTATTCAGGCGGCATTAACCGCCGTGGCAGTAAGGACAGTCAACTCCGGTAGCCTTCGGCGCTGTCGTCGCAGGATGAGGATCGGCCCATGGGGGAATGCCTGATAAAGGGCCGGCACCCCGAGCAACAGGGATCAGCGACTCGATAACCTGCCGTTGTATCGTTCGCCTGACGAGCGAGAAGCGTTCCAGCAGATCAACTTCGATGGCAGTCCTTGAAGTCCGGAAAATTGGGGCCAAACTAACAGGGCTCTATTGGTCCTTCGTGAATTCCAACCTGTAATGAGGCGTGTAGCGTGAGCGAACTCAATATCGCCCTGGCGCTGGTCGGCGCAACGGTCCTGTTGATCGGGATGGTGTCCCGGTTGCTTAACCGAAGCATCTTGTCTCTGCCCTTGCTGGCGTTCCTGCTGGGAGTGCTCGCGGGCCCCGTATTGGGCTGGCTGGACCCCGCCGGCTGGGGCCATGAGATGAAGATCCTGGAAGAAGTAGCTCGCGTGAGCCTGGGGGTCAGTCTCATGGGTATCGCCCTGCGTCTGCCGCCAAGATTCGTGTTCGACCACAGCCGGACCCTGATGGTCATTCTGGGGCTCGGGATGCCGCTGATGTGGTTGATAAGCAGCGGGCTGGCACTGGGATTTCTTGACGTGGCGCTAATGACTGCCCTTATGTTGGGGGCCTCAGTGTGCGCCACCGACCCGGTTGTCTCCAGCTCAATCGTCACGGGTGGCGTGGCAACCAAAAATTTGCCTGGCCGCTTCCGCCATACCCTGTCAGCGGAGGCCGCCCTGAACGACGGACTGGCCCTGCCGCTCGTCATGTTGCCGATTTTGCTGATCAAAAGTTCGCACACCGCGCTTCAGGAATGGTTTGTCCATGTTCTGGGATGGCAAGTACTGGGGGCGGTGGCCATCGGTGCCCTGATGGGCTACCTGGCCGGCACTGCCCTGCGCGTGGCAGAGGCCCGCGACCTGATTGACCAGCCCTCCTTCCTGGTCACTACCCTGGCGCTGACACTGCTGGCCTTGGGTGCCGCCAAACTTATGGGCACGGACAGCATTCTGGCTGTGTTTGTCACCGGCATTGCCTTCGATCAGCGGGTCGGGGGCAAAGACCGTAGTGAAGAGAGCGAAATCCAGGAGGCTGTTAATCTTTTCCTCACACTACCGGTATTCATGCTGGTTGGCCTGATGATCCCCTGGTCTGGCTGGCTGAATCTTGGCTGGGCCGGGCTGGGCCTGGCCCTGGCGACTCTGGTACTGCGCCGTCTGCCGATAATACTGCTGTTACGTCCTGTCATCCGGCTTTGGCGGGATCTGCCGGTGGCCTTGTTGGCTGGCTGGTTCGGGCCCATCGGCGTGGCAGCGGTTTTCTACGCCATGGTGGTGTACCACGAGACCGGCAATGAGACGGTCTGGGTGGGTGCCAGTCTGCTGGTGGCCGCCTCACTGGTGGTGCACGGCATGACTGCCGCACCGCTGGCGAAGTACTATGGCGGTCGCTATGGGAAGCGGTAGGAAACTGTAAAAGCCAGCAGTCGCGACATCATCCTTGGTATGGTCGAAAGTGCAGGATTCGTGCGCTCTTCCGGGACGATGGCTCAGGCAGGCCCTGCTCGCCAAGCAGGGCCTGCTGCAGACCGTGCAAACAGTCGTACATCATGCCCTGAATATCAAGCAGTGCCTTTACCGGACTGCCGGCTAACCGTCGCCGCGCATCAATCACAAACTGAAGGCCCCGCAGCCGGCGTTGATGGCACGCAGAACAGTCTTGGATGCGTGCTTCTATCAATTCTGCGCGCAATATCTCAAAGCCTTCCGGGTCACGCTGGAGCAATTCCCTGAGCTCATCGAACGTGGGCATATCCATAACGTCCCTGCCTGAATCTGTGTGGCCCAGGGTCTGTGCCCTGGCCTAGTTCAGAAGTTGTAACCCATGCCAACGGCGTAGTAGAGAATACCGTCGTCAAAATTATCATCCACTTCGCTCGAGCTGTCGAACAGGAATTGATATTGCACCGTCCCCTGCACGAATGTCTTGTTCAGAACGTAGTACTTCAGGCCGGCTTCAGGACCACCTGAGAAAGTTTCATCGGTACGATCACCGTAGTTGTAGCCCAGATTCGCACCAATATAGGGACGGAAATCGCTTCTGCCGAAATGATAGTCATAAAAGCCCACAGTCGCGCCATCAAAGTCCGTACTTTCGCCGTCACGGTCGGAGAAGCTGAGGGACTGACGCACGCCGAACAGACTTCGGTCGCTGTAGTATCGGCCGTAGCTTGCGGTCATGGCGAAGACGCTGTTATCCAGATCCTTATCGCTTTGACCCTGGCCGCTGATAGTGACTTCCCGGTCACCCTCCATTGCCTGAGCAAACACCAAAGAGGGGGCGATGGCTGCGGTTATAAGTAAGGACTTCAGTAGCTTGTGCATATGGTTTTCCTTTTGCGAATAAAAGTCTCGACAAGCGCCTGGAGCGCTATGCACCCACTAATGACGTGCAGAAGGCATGCCACCACCGGTTATGGCGTGTTTTTCTAGAAAAATATGCGAAGCAAGCAGTTACCTGTTGTATTAACCGCGTTTTCCTCATGGGATCGCGCCGGCGGCCTGGCAACGCCAGTTGGACTGATCGAGTAAAAATTACCGAGTTGGCGGTAGGTTTTACACAGTTTACGGCCCACCACCCTGGCCGAAACGCCTTTCTCCAACATGACCATTGTCTCTAGAAAATTCTTCAGGCTTGGGAACTTAAAGTAATTCCGGGTGTTCTTAGTTCTATCCGGCCAATGTTGGCTCGGTATCGGCCAAGTTCTTTCATTGTTGAACTTTTCAGCATCTACCAGGGGGAACAGCGAAATGAAAAATATACTGCACGTATTGCTTCTGACTGTCGTTGTTAGCACTCTGAGTTCTTGCGCAGGATTCCGTGAGCCCACCTACGGTGAGCAGATTCAGGATGAGGGCACTGCGCTGAGAGTGGTAGGCGAACAGTGGTCCGAGGGTGAGGCATTGGTGGGAAAAGGTGAGAAACGGATCAGGGACGGTCAGGAAAGAATTCGCGAGGGCGAGCGCATGGTAGAAGAAGGCCGTGAAATGACCCGCGAAGGCACCAAGCTGATGCGCGATTCCAAGGTTCGTTACGAACAGGGGGGCGGTGATTCCGCCTACTGAAGCAATTAAGAACTGACTTACAAGGCTTCCAGACATTGTTATGACGTTTTCCCGACTCTACGAACAGGCCGTTATTCAGAAAGGCGGCGAATCTGAAATACGCGCCCGGTTACCCAGAGTTTCGGAACCGGGCGAACTGGAAGCTCTGAGTGATGACCGCTTTTTGTCAGAATTGACCCGTTGTGTGTTCAAAGCGGGCTTTGTCTGGCGGGTGATCGATAACAAGTGGCCAGGGTTTGAGGCCGCCTTCGACGGGTTTGTGCCGGTTTACTGGCAGCAGGTGCCGCCGGAGGTGCTGGAGCGGTTGTCTGGTGATGAGCGGATTGTGCGCAACACCCAGAAAATCCTCACGGTACCGGAAAACGCCCGGATGATTGTGGATGCCTCCCGGGAGCACGGGAGTTTCGGGCGATTCCTCGCGGACTGGCCCAGCAGCGACCAGGCCGGACTGTTGCTCTGGCTGAAACGCAACGGAGCCCGGCTGGGTGGCAACACCGCCCAGTATTTTCTACGCTGGGTCGGCTGGGACGGTTTTATCCTCTCCCGGGATGTCATTGCCGCGTTGTATCGAGAAGAGATGCTGGACGCCTCGCCCGGCAGCAAAAAAGGGCTGATGCAGGCACAGCAAGCCTTCAACCGTTGGCACGAGGAAACAGGCCTGCCCTACAGCCACCTATCGAGAATCCTGTCGATGACGGTGGATTGATCAATTAGCCGTCTGCACGCCCGTATCCGCCCGTTCAGAATGCCCCAGCGAATGCAGTAATGACTGTTACGCGGTTGGTCATGGGAATGGGTTACCCTCCAATACCTGAACTTGACGTCAGGTTTAATTTTTGTTTATCCTGCATGACACACTTTGGAATCCGCTATGAAACCAGCACCCAGACAGCAAAGAGCCATCCGCAAACGCAACGCGCTACTGGCCGCCGCGTTCGGTGAATTTTCCGTTCATGGCTTTGAGGCCACCACGGCGAAGTCCATTGCCGACCGCGCTGGCGTTGCCACGGGCACCTTCTATCAATATTTCCACAACAAGCACGACGTGCTTCTGGAAATCACCCGCCAGCGGTTTGCTGAACTGCACGATCACCTCACCGTGCCGAAGGCGCGGCTTGAGTTAACGCCTGGCGCTGGCACCAACATCCGTGATGTTTTCCGCCAGGCACTTGGATTTCTCTATGATTTGCATCAGCAGGAATCCGGGCTTCATGACGTGCTGGAGTATCGCCGACGGGTAGACCCTGCCCTGGAACAGCTGATGGACGAGGGCGAAGCAGTGCTGATGGAGCGGGTGCGGGCATTCGTTGCCCGGTATGTGCGGGACGATGTGGAAACCACCGCGTTCTGCCTGTTTGCCATGGCCGAGGGCATCGTTCACCGGCATGTTTTCCAGGGGCATGACGATGTAAAGCGGGACGACCTGATCGAGAAAGGCACGCAAATACTGGCCGCCTATTTTGAAAGCCAGACCAACATTCAGAACCACAAAACGTGAGACCATCATGAACAACGCTGCAACAGACTCTGTTACCTGGGATTACCTGATTCACGGTGCCAAGGTTTTTGACGGCACCGGCGAGTTGCCCCGCCGCGAGGACATCGCCATTGCCGACGGCAAAATAGCCGCCCGGGGCGAAGGACTGGACCCAAACAGTGCACGCAAGGTTATCGATGGCAGCGAATACTGGGCCATGCCCGGGCTGTTTGATATCCACACCCATTACGATCTCGAGCTGGAAGTTGCACCGGGGCTGCCGGAATCCGTTCGTCACGGCACCACCACCGTGGTCATCGCCAACTGCAGCCTGGGGCTGGCTTTTGGTTCCCAGCGCAAGGACGGCGCTGACCCGATTGTGGACTGCTACGCCCGGGTCGAAAATATTCCAAAAGAGGTGCTTCGCGCCACCGCGGACAAAGTGGACTGGGAAAACCCGAAGGCCTACCTGCAGCACCTGAACAAGCTCAGCCTCGGCCCAAACCTGGTGACCATGCTGCCCCATTCCATGCTCAGAATTGAAGTAATGGGCTTTGACGCCAGCATCTCCAGAGAGCCCACCGAAGACGAGTTGCAGGCGATGGAGGCACTGCTGGAACAGGCGCTGGATGACGGTTACGCTGGCTTTTCCACCGACGCCCTGCCTTTCCACTATCTGGCGAACCAGCCCAATACCCGCAAGACCATTCCCACCCAGTTTGCCAAGTACGCCGAAATCAAACGGTTGACGGACGTGGTGCGTCGCAAAGGCGGCGTGTGGCAGGCAACGCCACCCAAGGACAGCACCATTGGCACCCTCAAAACCTTTTTGCTCAGCTGCGGCCGGCTCCACGGCAAACCGCTGAAAACCACGGTGGTGGCGGCACTGGATGTGCAGAGCAATCGCAAGATCATACGGCTGGCCCGCTTGCTGGCGCGGGTACTTAACTCCCGCTTGCTGAAGGGCGACTTTCACATGCAGGCCCTGGCTGCGCCCTTCAAGGTCTGGTCCGATGGCGCGGTAACGCCGCTGTCCGAGGAAATCGAAGAGCTGCGGATTCTTAACGAAACCGAACTGGAAGACCGCGAAGGCCGGATGAAAATCCTCAACGATCCAGAGTACATTCAACGCTTCAAGGCGATGTGGATGAGCGGCAAAACCGGTTTCGGCCTGAGCCGCCTCAAACGCCTGTTACGGCTCGAAGATTATGCGTTCAACCGCACTCTGGAAGACATGACCATCGACGTCTGCCCGCTCAAAGCGTGGGAAGGCAAAACCTTTGCGGACGTGTTTGACCGGGTAAAGGCCGCCAACTCAGACGAGGCCGTCCAGGGGGGGGGAGCAGAGACCACCCTGCTGAAAGATTACTTCACCAACGTAAAGGACGAAGGCGATTTCGTGCTGGCCATGCTGCGGGCGTTTGACCGGGATCTGAGCTGGCACACCGTTTCCGCCAACCGCGACGAAGGCATGGTGCGCAACCTGTTGATGGACCGCCAGCTACTGCCAGGATTTAATGACAGCGGGGCTCACCTGACCAACATGGCGTTTTACGATGGCAACCTGAGGGCGCTGAAGATGGCCTCCGACGGTGGCGATATCGATGTGGCCTACATCGTCCGCCGCCTCACCCGTGACCCGGCTCGCGTGTTCGGGGTGAAAGGAGGCAGCATGGAAGTGGGCGATCAGGCAGACCTGACGTTGATCGATCCGTCTGCTCTGCGGCGTTTGGACCACAACAACACGGTTAAGCGCCAGTACCGCGACGAGTTCCAGCACGAACAGCTGGTTAACCGCACCGACGGCGTGGTGCCACTGGTGATGATCGCTGGCCATCCGGCCTGGCAGGGGGATGATTTTGATGCCTCACTAGGCAGCAGGAAAATGGGGACGGTGCTGGAGACAACGTTTTAATCCGTTGTTAAGTTCACACTATCCGCAGATCCAGCACGAAAGCCCTGGGAGCAGTTGCTTCCGGGGCTTTCATCTCCGGTGTTACGGGCGCGCTTCCAGAACAATGTTGAACGGCGTTTCCGCCGCCCGGCGTACGTGTCGGAAACCACCCTCCTTGATGACTTCCGTCAGTTTACGCTCGCCAGCCTGGGCACCAAGCGCGAGCCCCGTCTGTTGCGCCAGGGCCGTAGGCACGCAGATGCTGGTCGAGGCTGCGTAGAACAACCGCCCTACCGGGTTGAAATTATCACTCAGCTCATCGCCGGCCATAGGCTCCACGATCATCCAGGTACCGTCCGGCTTGAGCTGCCTGACTATGTGGGCAGCAGCCCCAACCGGGTCGCCCATGTCATGCAGGGCATCGAAGCAGGTCACAAGATCAAAATCACCCTCTTTGAAATCGGCCGCCGTTGCCTGTTCAAAGCGAAGCCGACCGGAATCCAGGCCCTCCTCATCACGATGCTCGTTGGCAGCTTCAATGGAGCCACCGTGGAAGTCGTAACCGATGAAGGTCGAATTCGGAAATGCGGTCGCCATCAACAGCGTTGAATGACCATGGCCGCAGCCGATATCAGCCACCTTTGCACCCCGTTCGAGCTTTTCGACCACGCCGTCCAGCGCCGGCAACCAGTTCTGCACCAGATTGTGCACGTAGCCCGGGCGAAAGAACCTCGCCACCGCGCAGAACATGCACGGAGCCTGGTCACCCCAGGCCACGCCCTCCCCCGTGCGAAATGCATTTCTCACCTTGGGCTCGTTCTCAAAGGTGGTGAAGGCGTTCTCAAAGCCCCCCATCATGTAAACCGGGCTGTCTTCGTCGGCGAACACCATCGCTTGTTCCGGGGGCAACCGGAACCGTTTGGTTGAGGCGTCGTAGTCCAGATAGTTTGAGGCGGCGTGATGGGCCAGCCATTCACGAAGATACCGCTCAGAATAGCCGGTACGTTCGGCCAGTTCCGCCGAAGTGGCGGGGCCTCCGCTCTGCAACTCCCGATACAGCCCGAGTTTATCTCCAATCTTCACCAGCGCCGCACTGTACGCGCCTCCCAGGTCACCAAGCACCTGCCCCACAAAGGCATTGAGCTTGTTTTCATCAAACATTTGAATGGCTTCCATGATCTTTCTCCCTGAAACAGTAAAGGTATGAGTCTGTCGCAGCAGCGAACGTACACTCTTCCCTTTCAGAAACCGGGCGCGCGGCAGGCAGTACTATAGTGGGAGGATAGGTCTTCCGGATGAATGATCATCCGTCCGGAGCGTATGACTGTTCTACCGGATTTGTTGAACCGACCGCTCACGACGCCAGGTCGCGGGTGGCTGGCCCACGGCACGTTTGAAGGACCGGCTGAAGGCTTCTTCCGATTCATAGCCCACTTCATGGGCGATGGTGGCCATCTTGGCATTGCTCTCGACCAACAGATTGGATGCAATCTGAATGCGCCAGCATCTCAGGTAATGCATCGGGGGTTGACCGACCAACTCGACAAACCGCTCCTGCAGCGCGGAGCGTGAAAGACCAGCATGGTCAGAGAGTTTTGCCAGCGTCCAGGCTTCCGCCGGCCGGCTGTGCATCAGGCTGAGAACTCGGGCAACGTGTCGATCCCGCAGTGCGGCGAGCCATCCGGTCTGGCTTTTTGGCACGGAACTCAGGTAAAGCCGGACCAGATCAACTAACATCATTTCGCTCATCCGTTCGAGAACGGCTTCACCACCGGGCCTGGCCCCACGGGACTCCGTTTCCGCAAGCCTGGCGAGCTGACCGGCCCAGCTGTCCTCCGACAACTCGCTGGCTCGGGCATGAATCACCCTTGGTAATGCGGAAAGCATAGGATTGAACGGACCGCTGTCGCAGCCCAGAAAGCCGCACAGCAACGTGGCAGCGGGCGGATAAGAGGCGATTTCAGTTTGAGGGGCGGCCGGCTGAATGCGTTTATCATCTTGTTGGCGAACCATGAACGGTAAGCCGGTGCGCAGCTTCAGATTGGCAATCAGGAACGGAAGGTCCGGTTCTGCCCGCAAGCCAGGGACACTGGACATCACGTGGGCATCCCCGTGGGGAAAGAGCACGACATCCCCCGCATTCATTTGAAACGGTGGCTCCCCTGTTATACCGGCCCAACAGGTGCCACCCACCACGACATGGTATTCCATCAGGTGTTCGGACCCCGGCATCACGGCATTGGCAATCAGCGCAGAAGCGGGTGCCTCGGTGACCCAGGTGCCCACACATTCGACATTGAAAAACAGAGCCCCGCGCAGGCGAATACGGCGAAGTAATCCGGAAAGCACATCCTCACTCATGGTGGTTGCTCCGGTCATTGAAGGTTGCCGAGACTAACACCTGAACGTCTGATCAAACCCTATTCAACCATAACCTGAGACGGAAAGCGCTCAGAGCTTCCTCACCGTCACTTAATGTTCAAACGTCTACTGGAAATCGGAGGCTTTTCCTGTAATTTGGACGTTTCATAGCAAACTCAGGGTACCGCGGGAGCGCATAACGTGTCAGATTCCGAACAGTTCGCCAGTGATAATTACAGCGGAATATGCCCCGAGGCCTGGAACTCGATGGCGGCGGCCAACCGGATGGATGAACCGGCCTACGGTGAGGATCGCTGGACCACGAGAGCGGCAGACGGCCTGCGGGATCTGTTCGGTACCGACTGCGACGTGTTTTTTGTGTTCAACGGCACCGCCGCCAACTCCCTGGCTTTGGCGTCTATCGGGCAGTCCTTTCACAGCGTGATCTGCCACGAACTGGCTCACATCGAGACCGATGAGTGCGGTGGGCCGGAATACGCGTCCAATGGGGCAAAACTGCTCCTTGGCGAAGGCCGCAATGGCAAACTCACACCCCAGAGCATTGAACACCTGGTCACCAAGCGCACCGACATTCATTACCCCAAACCCAAGGCGGTCAGCATTACCCAGGCCACCGAAGTGGGCACGGTGTACACCCCGGACGAATTGCGCGCCATCCGCGCGGTGGCTGACCGGCACAAACTGAATGTCCATATGGACGGAGCCCGCTTTGCCAATGCGGTCGCCGCCCTGGGCGTGCACCCGTCTGAAATCACCTGGAAAGCCGGCGTGGATGTGCTGTGTTTTTCCGGCACCAAAAACGGACTGGCTCTGGGGGAGGCGGTGATTTTCTTTAACCGCCAGCTGGCCGAGGATTTTGAATGGCGCTGCAAGCAGGCCGGGCAACTGGCCTCCAAGATGCGATACATCTCGGCCCCCTGGTGTGGCCTGCTGGAAAACGATGTCTGGCTGAGCAATGCCCAACACGCCAACGCCTGCGCTGCCCGCCTTGCGGAAGGGCTTCAGGGCTTGCCCGGGGTTTCCTTGCGCTACCCGCGCGAGGTCAACGGGGTATTTGTGGATCTGCCCGAACCCCTGCAGGCCGCTCTGCGTGATCGCGGCTGGCGCTTCTACGATTTCATCGGGGGCAGCTCACGGCTGATGTGTTCCTGGTCGACCAGCGAGCAGCAGGTCGACCGGTTTCTTGCCGATGTGAAGTCGCTTTGTGAACGCCCCTAAAAACTGGATAATGGCCGCCACTAACGTCACGTCGCGCCACATTCTTCAATCCAGGTGAATCTGTAATGGAAATCAACGTCAACTTTCTCGACAACCTCAGACTTGAAGCCAAGTTTGATGATTTCACTGTCATTACCGACCAGCCCATTCGCTACAAGGGCGATGGTTCCGCGCCCAGCCCGTTTGATTACTTCCTGGCATCGTCTGCCTTGTGTGCGGCCTATTTCGTGCGGGTGTACTGCAAGGCACGGGACATTCCCACGGAGAACATCCGCCTGTCCCAGAACAACATCGTGGACCCGGAAAACCGCTACAACCAGATCTTCAAAATTCAGGTGGAATTGCCGGAAGACATCTCCGATAAAGATCGGCAAGGTATCCTGCGGTCAATTGATCGATGCACGGTCAAGAAAGTGGTGCAAACCAACCCGACCTTCGAGATCGAAACCGTCGACAACCTCGGCTCAGACGCCCAGGCCCTGCTGATGACCCAGCCCGAGGGCGGCACCCAAACCTTTATTGAAGGCAAAGATCTGCCCCTGGAGCAGACCATCGCCAACATGACCCGCATCCTCGAGGATCTGGGCATGAAAATCGAGATTGCCTCCTGGCGCAACATTGTGCCCCATGTGTGGTCACTGCACATTCGCGATGCGGCCTCACCGACGTGTTTCACCAATGGCAAAGGGGCCACCAAGGAAAGCGCTTTGTGTTCAGCGCTGGGCGAATTCATCGAACGGCTGAACTGCAACTTCTTCTACAACGACCAGTTTTTCGGGGAAGACATCGCCAACAGCGAGTTCGTGCATTACCCGAATGAAAAATGGTTCAGGCCGGGTCCCGATGACGAGTTGCCGGAGGGCATTCTGGATGATCACTGCCTGGCGATCTACAACCCGGATGGCGAGCTGTTTGGCTCCAACCTGATTGACACCAACTCCGGCAACACCGAACGCGGCATTGTATCCCTGCCCTACGTACGTCAGTCAGACGGCGAGGTGGTGTATTTTCCGTCAAACCTGATCGAGAACCTGTTCCTCAGCAACGGCATGAGTGCCGGTAATACTCTGCAGGAAGCCCAGGTTCAGTGTCTCTCGGAAATTTTTGAGCGGGCGGTGAAGAAGCAGATCATCGAAGAAGAGCTCGCACTGCCGGACGTGCCCATGCACGTGTTGGAAAAATATCCAAACATCCTGGAAGGCGTTCAGGCACTGGAAGCCCAGGGCTTCCCCACTCTGGTCAAGGATGCCTCCCTCGGCGGCCAGTTCCCGGTGATGTGCGTCACCCTGATGAACCCCCGCAACGGCGGTGTGTTCGCCTCTTTCGGTGCCCACCCGAGCTTTGAAGTCGCCCTTGAACGAAGCCTGACCGAACTGCTTCAGGGCCGCAGTTTCGAGGGCCTGAACGACGTGCCACCGCCCACGTTCAACAGCCTGGCGGTCACCGAGCCCAACAACTTTGTGGAACACTTTATTGATTCCACGGGGGTGGTGTCATGGCGCTTCTTCAGTGCGAAGTCGGATGTGGAATTTTGTGAATGGGATTTTTCCGGCACCACCGCCGAAGAAGCCGCGGGCCTGTTCAGCATTCTGGAGGACTTGGGCAAGGAAACCTACGTGGCCGTATACGAAGAGCTGGGCGCACCGGTGTGCCGCATCCTGGTGCCTGGCTATTCGGAAGTGTATCCGGCGGACGACCTGGTGTGGGACAACACCAACAAGGCGCTGGATTATCGCGAGGATATCCTCAACCTGCACCGCCTGAGCGATGATCAACTGAGCGATCTGGTGGAGCGCCTGGAAGAAAGCCAGATGGATGACTACACCGACATCATCACCCTGATCGGTATTGAATTCGATGAGAACACGGTATGGGGGCAGCTCACCATTCTTGAGCTGAAGCTGCTGATCAATCTGGCTCTGCAGCAACATGAAGAAGCCCTGGAGCGGGTGGAGACCTTCCTGCAGTTCAATGACAACACCGTGGAGCGTAATCTGTTTTACCGCGCCGTGAGCGCGGTGCTGGAAATCACCCTCGATGATGAACTTGAGCTGGCGGATTTTCTGGTCAATCTGCAGCGAATGTATGGCGAGGACACCATCACCAATGTGGTGGGCCTGGTGACTGGCGAGGTCCGTTTCCATGGTCTGACACCGACCAGTATGCGGTTGGAGGGTCTGGATAAGCACCTGCGCCTGGTCGACAGCTATAAAAAGCTTCACGCGGCCCGAGCAGCAAAAATTGTCTAAGCTTATTTGTGTTAATTCACATCAATTTTCTTTACAGGCTTGTAACTCACACCTATGCCGTTATTCTGGAGGGTAGGTATTAACCGAGGTACGAGCCATTTTTCATCCTCAATCAGCAGTCGGTCTTGATACACCCCCCTCTTCCGGCGAGGCCGTTCCGGTCTCGCCAGCGGCATCTTTGCTGCACTCTTCAAAACCCGAAAAGGAGAACAGATCATGCGAAAGCTAATGCCTGTTGCTGCGCTTTGCGCGCTATCCGTCCCGGCAATCGCCCAGGCGGATTGCGGTGAAGTGTCGATCACTGAAATGAACTGGGCCTCCAACACGGTTGTCACCAACGTCGCCAAATTCATTATGGAAGAAGGGTATGGCTGCGACGTCACTATCGTGCCCTCGGACACCGTGCCTGCTGTCACTTCGGTTGCCGAAAATGGCGAGCCGGATATCGTGACCGAACTCTGGCTGAACTCCGCCGGTGAGGCTTACCTGCGCCTGGAGGAAGAAGGCAAGATTGAGCGGCTGGCGAAAGTGCTTGATCCCGGCGGTGTCGAAGGCTGGTGGATTCCGACCTATCTGGCGGAGAAGCACCCTGAGCTGACAACCATTGAGGGCGTCATGGAAAACCCCGAGCTGGTGGGCGGAACCTTCAACAACTGTCCGAGCGGGTGGGGCTGCCGTGTGGTCAGTGACAACCTGATCCGAGCGCTGGATCTCCAATCGTCCGGTATTGAAGTGTTTAACCACGGTTCCGGTGAGACCCTGGCGTCGTCCATGGCCTCCGCAGTGCAGGATGAAGAGCCCTGGTTCGGCTACTATTGGGGCCCGACCATTCCACTCGGCAAGTACGACATGACCCGCGTTGAGCTGGGTGAGTACAAGGAGGATGTGCACAGCCGTAACCAGACCCAGGATGCGGACAACCCCGGCGTGTCCGAATTCCCGGCGGCGACCATCCTGACTTCTGTCACCACCGACTTCAAAGATCGTGAACCGGAAGTGACCGAGATGCTCAGCAATCTCACGTTCAAAACCGACACCATGAGCGGTCTGTTGGCGTGGATGGACGAGAATAACGCGTCTGCGGAGGAAGCTGCCGTGTACTTCCTGAGCAACAACAGCGACGAATGGTCCAACTGGCTGAACGAGTCCGCCCGTGAGCGCCTCGCTGCCGTGCTGAACTGATAGCCGTCCTGCCGTGGCAGGGCCGGAACATCGGCTCTGCCCACTCCGGCTGCCGGAGTACTGCACCACAACCCATTATCCGTAATGCGCAGGGGACACTGAACGCAAATGGCTAGCTATGATTTCCTGTTTTCATCACTCGGCCTTGAGCAGTGGTGTGCCGAAGGACAAAGCGATGCACCCATGACCATGGCGGCACTGCTTAGAAAATCTCAGGGCACCCAGGCGGAGCCCGACTCCCTCTGGGACCTGCCTTTTCCCTCCATGGATGCGCTTAATGCCTCCTGCGCGTCGTTTCCCAAATCCCGGGAACTGACCAGAGGCCTGGAAGAGGGCTTTCTGGCCATCAAGGACAGCCTCAGCATTGTGCTGGATCCACTGACTCAACCACTCAGTTGGGCCCTCGACGGTGCCCTCTACAGCATGCTGACTACGCCCTGGTGGATCGTCATCCCGGTGCTTCTGGCGGTGGTGTTTGTGGTCTCCAAATCCTGGAAGCTGGTGGCGTTCGTGGGTGCCAGCCTTGCCCTGCTGGCCTTTATCGATTACTACGACTACGCCATGCAAACACTGGCGATTATTTTTGTGTGCGCATTTCTGTGCGTGATGATCGGCGTGCCCATCGGCATTGCCATGTCCCGCAGTGACATGATGCAGCGGCTAACCATACCCGTACTGGATATGCTGCAAACGTTGCCCCCCTTCGTGTACCTGATCCCGCTGATCTTCCTGTTCAGTGTGACCGAATCCAAACTCTATGGCATCGCTATCATCCTCTACGCCATAGTGCCGGTGATCCGCCTGACCAACCTGGGTATCCGCCTGGTGGACAAGGATGTGATCGAGGCCGCCGATGCCTTCGGCATGACCAGCCGCCAGAAACTCTTCAAGGTTCAAATCCCCCTGGCCCTGCCCAACATCATGGCCGGCGTGAACCAGACCATCATGATGAGCCTGGCGATGGTAGTGATTGCCTCCCTGGTATCTGCTCCGGGCCTGGGTGTACTGGTGCTGCAGGGCATCCGTAATCTGGAGTTGGGCGTGGGCCTGGTGGCCGGCCTGGGCATCGTGATTCTGGCCGTCGTGCTTGACCGTGTGACCAAGGCGTCTCTGGCGCGCATCAACGCCTCACAGAAACAGTAAGGGAGCGAATTGTGGATCGGGATATCAAGATTTCCATCCGGAACCTGTACAAGATTTTCGGCCCCATTCCAGACGTTGCCCTGGCGTACGTTCGTCGGGGCATGGGCAAGGCCGAACTGCTTGAGAAGCACAACCATGTGCTGGGCCTTCAGGATATCAACGTGGATATCCGTGAGGGTGAGATTACCGTCATCATGGGGCTGTCCGGCTCGGGAAAATCCACCCTTATCCGCCATCTGAACAGGCTGATTGAACCAACCGCCGGGGAAATCCGCGTCGACGGTGATGATGTGCTGGCGTTCAACGAAGACAAGCTGCGCAAACTGCGGCGGGAACGAATGTCCATGGTGTTCCAGAAGTTTGCCCTGCTCCCCCACAAGACCGTGCTGGAGAACGCCGGCATGGCGCTGTTGGTGCGTGGCTATACCGTGGAGGAGTTTGAGGCAGACGCCAGAAAATGGTTGGCCCGCGTTGGATTGGAGGGCAACGAGAACCAGTACCCCCACCAGTTGTCTGGCGGCATGCAGCAGCGTGTTGGCATTGCCCGGGCGCTGGCGTCCAATTCACCCGTGATGCTGATGGACGAAGCCTTTTCCGCACTGGACCCGCTCATCCGCTCGGACATGCAGGACCTGCTGTTGGAGCTGCAGGATGAGCTTCAGAAAACAGTGGTGTTCATCACCCACGATCTGGACGAGTCGCTGAAGCTGGCCGACCACCTGGTCATTCTCAAGGACGGCTACATCGTCCAGCAGGGCGAACCTCAGGAAATCCTGATGAACCCGAACGACCCGTACATCATCGACTTTATCAGCGATATCAACCGGGCCCGGGTACTGCGTGTGCGCTCGATCATGAAGAGAACCACGGAAGCGCCGAAAACCTGCGCCGGCGATATCTCCGAGCGGGACAACCTGGAATCGGTGATTGCCAGGTCCGAAGGCGACACCGAGCTAACCTACCGGGTAATGCGAAAGGGCGAGCAAATCGGCGTTCTGAACATGAAGGATCTGGTCCGCGCGCTGGTACCAACGGACGGGGCAGCGGAGACCGAACAGCGGGTGCAGTGACCGCTGTCAGGTTTCCTGCTCCCGCTCTTTTCCCTCGCGGATATTTTCCCGTGCTTCCTGGCGCTCTTCCCGATCGGCTTCCGGTACGTCGTGCTCATCGGCTCGCGAGGGCCGGAAGCACAAAGTGGCCAGGATCGGGAAATGGTCCGACCCAAACGGAGCCAGCCTCTCGATATTTCCGAGGGTAAAGTGTTCCGTGGTAAAGACGTGGTCCAGCGGCCAGCGAAGGTACCAGTGGCCGGCGTGGAACGTGCTGAACATGCCCCTGCCCCGCCGCGGGTCCAACATGCCGCTGATCCGGCAGAACAGCCGCGTGGTGCGTGACCAAGCCACATCATTGAGATCACCGGCGACGATAGCCGGGTAATCGCCCTGACGGATTTGCTGACCAATCAGCAGTAATTCCGCATCGCGCCAGAGGGATTCCTCACTTTCGCTGGGAGCCGGCGGCCTTGGGTGCAGCGCGTGTAACTTCACACGGTCACCGCTGGGCAGTTTGAGCCAGCCGTGTATCGACGGAATGTCATCCTGAATCAGATAATTCACCTCGGCTTCCTCCAGGGGAAACCTGGAATACAGGTGCATACCGTACAGGTTGTCCAGCGGCACCCGGATAATGGTTGGCCAGTCGCCAAAGGCCTTATCAAGCTGGTCGCCCCACCATTGGTCGGATTCCAGCGTCAGCAGCACATCCGGTTCCCGCTCCCGCACCTGACGAATCAGGGCATCGCTGTTACGGTTTGGCGTCAGCACATTGGCAACCATCAGTGTCACACAGCGTTCCTTCTGGCCCGGCTCGGCAGCGTGCACTTGCAGGGGCCAGAGCCGCGTCCATGGGAGGATGCGGTATAACTGCAGCACCAGGACCACGCTGCACAACCCGAGTACCCAGCCTCGCAACTCGCCCTGCGCCAGCCAGAAAGCGGCAATGGCCGTTGCTGTGGCCAGCGTGGCAATCTGCACCCGTGGAAACTCACACACCCGAATCCACCAGTCATGAAGGCGCACTTTGCCCAATATGGTTACCGACAGCAGGACCATCGCCAATATCAGTAGAAGATAAGTGATCAGATGCGCCTCCGGAGGTCATCGGTTATTTACACTTAACACCATAGACCATACGCGCAGATGGCTGAACTTTTGCTATCAACGGATCAAAAAAAAGGGCGCGGTCATCTCTGACCGCGCCCTTTTCTCGTAGCCAGTGGATTAATTCAGATCGAAGCGATCCGCATCCATCACCTTGTTCCACGCTTTCACGAAGTCTTTGGCAAAACGCTCTTTGGCGTCGTCCTGCGCATAGACTTCAGTAATGGCGCGCAGCTGTGAATTGGAACCAAACACCAGGTCGACCCGGGTGCCCATCCACTTCACATCGCCGGTTTTCCGATCCCGGGCTTCGAACTCATACCGCTCGTCAGACACTGGCTTCCATTCAATGTTCATGTCCACCAGGTTGACGAAGAAATCGTTGGTGAGTTTGCCCGGCGTTTTGGTCAATACACCGTGTTTGGACTGCTTGTGGTTAGCGTCCAGCACGCGCAGACCGCCGATCAGCACCGTCAGCTCCGGGGCGCTCAGGCCCAGAAGTTGCGCACGATCCATCAACATTTCCTCGTCCGGCACCGTGAAAGCCGTGCGGCGATAGTTGCGGAAACCGTCCGCATCCGGCTTCAGCCAGTCAAAGGATTCTGCGTCGGTCTGCTCCTCGGTGGCGTCTGTACGGCCCGGCGTGAACGGCACGTCAACGTTATGGCCGGCATCTTTCGCCGCTTTTTCGACAGCGGCGGAGCCACCCAGCACAATCAGGTCCGCGAGGGAGACTTTCTTATTACCGGATTGGGCACCGTTAAAGTCGCTCTGAATGCCTTCCAGCGTTTTCAGGACCTTGGCCAGCTGTTCAGGCTGGTTGACCTCCCAGTCCTTCTGCGGGGCCAGGCGAATGCGGGCACCGTTAGCGCCACCGCGCATGTCGGTGCCACGGAATGTGGACGCCGACGACCAGGCGGTGTACACCAGCTCAGAGACCGACAGGCCAGATGACAGGATCTTGCTCTTGAGGTCAGCAACATCCTGAGCGTTGACCAGTTCATGATCCACGGCGGGCACTGGGTCCTGCCAGATCAGGTCTTCGGCCGGAACTTCTGTGCCCAGGTAACGGTCTTTCGGGCCCATGTCGCGGTGGGTCAGTTTGAACCAGGCGCGGGCGAAGGCGTCTGCAAACTCTTCCGGATTCTTGTGGAAGTGCTCGGAGATCTTGCGGTACTCCGGATCTTCCCGCATGGCTATGTCTGCCGTGGACATCATGATGCCGACACGCTGCGAGCTGTCTTCCGCATCGGGAGCCATGTCTTTGTCGGCCAGGCCTTTCGCCTGCCACTGATTCGCCCCTGCCGGGCTCTTGGTGAGCTCCCACTCGTAGCCAAACAGCACATCAAAATAGCTCATATCCCAGGTGGTCGGCGTCGGCGTCCATGACCCTTCCAGGCCACTGGTGATGGTATCGCGACCATGGCCACTACCGTGCTTGTTCTTCCAGCCGAAGCCCATGTCTTCGATGCCACCGGATTCCGGTTCGGCTCCGACGTTGGATGGGTCACCGGCCCCGTGGGTTTTGCCGAAGGTGTGGCCGCCGGCGGTCAGTGCTACGGTTTCGTAATCGTTCATGGCCATTCGGGCGAAAGTTTCGCGGATGTCCTTCGCAGAACCCAGCGGATCAGGTTTACCATCCGGGCCTTCCGGGTTGACGTAGATCAGACCCATCTGCACGGCTGCCAACGGGTTTTCCAGATCACGCTCGCCGGAGTAGCGGCTGTTTTCCTTGTCGCTGGTGGCCAGCCACTCGTCTTCCGCACCCCAATAGATATCTTCTTCCGGCTCGTAAATATCTTCACGACCACCGGCAAAGCCGAAGGTTTTGAAACCCATGGTTTCCAGGGCCACGTTACCGGTCAGAATAAACAGATCCGACCAGGACAGTTTGTTGCCGTACTTTTTCTTGATCGGCCACAGTAGGCGTCGAGCCTTGTCGAGGTTGCCGTTATCCGGCCAGCTGTTCAGCGGTGCAAAGCGCTGAGAGCCAGAACCCGCACCACCACGGCCATCGCCAACACGATAGGTACCAGCGCTGTGCCAGGCCATACGAATGAAAAACGGTCCATAGTGACCGTAGTCTGCGGGCCACCAGTCCTGGGAATCGGTCATCAGAGCTGCAAGATCGTTTTTGACGGCTGCCAGATCAAGTTTTTTGAATTCCTCGGCGTAGTTGAAGTGATCGCCGAGCGGGTTTGACTTGGGGGTATGCTGATGCAGGATGCCCAGATTCAATTGGCCAGGCCACCAATCGTGGCTTGAGGGGCCTTTGTTACCCATGCTGGTCCTCGACCCATGCATGACCGGGCATTTACCTTCGCTGTTCACATCGTAAGCGTCCATTACTCTCTCCGTTTCTCGCCAAACTTGTTGGTGGTAAAACTCTTTATTCGTCACTATCCAATGTACTCCAATACCCCCACATTGGATTAAGTTGCATTTTCTAACCAGATCGATAGCTTGCATTTATCATGAGGCCGTCTGCAATAAACCACAGCAGCCACACTCGCAACCCGGACCACAGCAAGCATAGTCCGTTTTTCGCGGGTTGCCGTGGAAGTTGGGCAGTAGCACAATGGCGAACATAAAGGATCACGGGCGCACGTGCGCTGATTGAAGGAGAAACAGCATGGGCCAACAACAGGTACTGGAAGAAACCATTAGCCAACTGATTCACCCCGGCAAGGGCATTCTCGCTGCGGATGAAAGCGCACCCACCATTGCCAAGCGGTTTACGGCGGTCGGGGTTGAGTCAACCGAAGATAAACGGCGGGAGTACCGTAGCCTGATGTTTTCCACACCCGGTCTGGGTGATTACATCAGCGGCGTTATTCTTTACGAGGAAACGCTGGATCAGCTCAGCCTCGACGGCGAGCCCATGGCCGCACTCCTGCAGCGTCAGGGCATTGTTCCGGGCATCAAAGTGGATAAAGGCAAAGGCCCGCTGGCGAACGCACCCGGTGATGAGATCACCTTTGGCCTGGATGGACTGGAGGAACGCCTGCTGGGCTTTCGGGAACAGGGTGCCCGCTTTGCCAAGTGGCGCGATGTGTACCACATCACCGACACCAACCCCAGCCGGCTGGCGATGGAAGCCAACGCAGAAATACTCGCCCGGTACGCCGCTGTGTGCCAGTCTCTGGGCATCGTCCCGATTGTAGAGACCGAAGTGCTGATCGATGGCCATCACACGATCGAACGCTGCGCCCAGGTCAGCGAAGCGGTGCTAAGGGAGGTTTTCCGGGCGCTTGATCGCCACGGTGTTGGTCTGGAAGGCATGCTGCTCAAACCCAGCATGGTGACACCCGGTAAATCCCACACCAGCCAGGCCAGCCCGGAGCAGGTGGCACAAGCCACGTTGAGCGTATTCAGACGCGCCGTGCCGGCGGCCGTTCCGGGCATTGTGTTCCTCTCCGGCGGCCAAACGCCGGAACAGGCAACGGCCAACCTCCACGCCCTCAATCAACACGCCCCACAACCCTGGCAACTGAGTTTTTCCTACGGTCGCGCGCTTCAGGAACCGGCCCAGCATGCCTGGGCCGGAAACCTTGAGAATGGACCCGCCGCCCAGGATGCCCTGCACCTGCGGGCAAAGCTGAACAGTGCCGCACGCAATGGGGCCTACAAACCGGAGATGGAGAGCTGATCGGTTTCAGGCAGCGCGGGGGATGCTCACCGGTTGTTGCAGGCAGGCCAGCATGGGTTCGACCTGGCGGAGTTTGCGGGCCTCGGGCCAGAGCAATTCCGCTTCGGCGAAGCCCTGGCGGAGGTAGTTCAGCCATTGTTTGATGCGACCGGTCACAAACCGGTCTTCCAGGCGCGTTTGCAGGGCAATGGCGTATTCACGAACCAGAGCCACCGCTTCGGGCCAGGTCATATCCGGCACCGATTCACCGCGTTGGCTGGCGCGGATTTTCCGGGCCAGGTCCGGGCGTGCGATCAGGCCGCGGCCAATCATCACATCATCACAACCCGATACGTCACGACAACGCCAGTAATCGTCCACGGACCAGATGTCGCCATTGGCGATCACCGGCAGGCTCACTGCTTCCCGCGCTTTGGCGATGTCTTCCCAGTAGGCAGGCGGCTTGTAGCCATCGACTTTGCTGCGGGCGTGAATCACGATTTCCCCGGCCCCGGCGGCTTCCAGTGCCTGGGCGCAGGCTACGCCCATGGAGCGGTCTTCGTAACCGAGACGCATCTTGGCGGTCACCGGTATAGAGGCCGGCACAGCCGAGCGAACCTGCGCCACGATCTCGTGCATCAATTCCGGCTCCCGCATCAACACGCAACCACCCTTGTGCTTGTTGACGGTTTTGGCCGGGCAGCCAAAATTGATATCCACCTGGGTGGCACCGAGCTCGGCGGCTTTTGCCCCGTGGCGGCCCATTTGAACCGGGTCGGAGCCGAGCAACTGCACGGCAACCGGTACGCCTGCTTCGGTGAGCGAATCGTTGTGCAGTTCCGGGGCGTATTTGTAAAAAACGCGGGGCGGCAACATGCCGTGGGTCACGCGAATAAATTCGGTCACACAACGATCAATACCCCCGACTTTCGTCAAGGTTTCACGAATCGGTGCGTCCACCAGCCCTTCCATCGGGGCGAGGATTATTCGCATGGGGTCTCCGGGGTGTTCAAAGAATGAGCGGGGCGGAATTGTAGTGGGTTCCGCACCCGCTGGCCAGTCCCCGGCGGTGTCAGGAGGCCTTGCGATGGCGCTCCATTTCGTTGCGGTACTGCTCACCCAGGTATTCTTTCTGTTTGTCGGTCAATGCCTTACCGGCCATCTGAAACACTTCCTGTTCTTCTTCGTCCAGGTGATGGCTTACCAGATGCTTGAGGTCTTTGAATTTTTGCAGCCATTGGGGACTGCTGTAGTCGATTTCTGCCAGTTCCTCGACCAGATCATCCATCTCTTTATGTTCCGCCACACTGTGCCGGGCCTTGTCCTGGGTCAGATCCACAGTCAGCAACTGGGCATAGAAGCATTTCTCTTCCGCCGCTGCGTGCTGGGAGAGTTCGTCTTTCAGTTTGGCGAAATTTTGCTGGCGGAGCTGCTCGGCCCCCTGGGTATCTTCGAGCCTGTTCAGTAAATCCCGTTGGACTTCGTGATCGTGTCTGAGCGCTTCGAATACGTTCATATTGACCTCCTTGCCATTGGATGAAGACAACCACACACCTCAAAACTGTAGCGCAATACGTGACATTTGACGGTGACTGTTTAGTAATGAGCGGCGGCGGTTATCAGAGCCGTTCGATGGAGGCGAACTTGCCCTCGCCATCAAAAACAATGCGGAAACTGCCACGAACACCATCGCGCAGATAAAAGCGGGAGAGAATCCGCGCCGGGAAGCGGACAGAGCGTCCGTCCCGGGCGGTGGTATGAACATCGGTCGCCACACCCTGATAGAGCTTGATCCACTCATCCGGGCTGATGGCAATGTCCACAATGATCTGCTGCATGGGGGCTTTAGTTCGCCAGTTCCAGCAACAGACGGTTCAGGCGGGTCACATAGGCACCCGGGTCCTGCAGTTGCTCGCCGCTGGCAAGAGTTGCCTGGTCCAGAAGAACCGCAGACAGCTCGCCGAAGCGCTCGTCACCTTTTTCGTTTTCCAGGCGCTGTACCAGCGGATGGTCCACGTTGATTTCAAAGATCGGCTTGCTGTCGGGCACTTTCTGACCCGCCGCTTCCATGATCTTCTTCATCTGCGCGCCCATGTCGAAATCACCAACCACCAGACACGCCGGCGAGTCCGTCAGGCGGTTGGTCACCCGCACGTCCTGAACCCGGTCGTCCAGAGCCGTCTTGATGCGCTCAAGCAGGCCTTTATGCTCTTCGGCGGCTTCTTCCTTGTGCTTCTTGTCTTCCTCGGTTTCCACTTCACCGAGGTCGAGGTCGCCGCGGGCAACGTCCTGGAGCTGTTTGCCGTCGTACTCGCTGAGGTAACCCATCATCCACTCGTCGATACGGTCAGACAGGATCAACACCTCTATGCCTTTCTTGCGGAAGACTTCCAGGTGCGGGCTGCTCTTGGCGGCCATGAAGTTGTCGGCGGTGATGTAGTAAATCTTGTTCTGGCCTTCTTTCATGCGGCCAATGTAGTCGTCCAGTGACACGTTCTGGGTCTGCTCACCGGTCTGGGTGGTGGCAAACCGCAGCAGGCCGGCGATTTTCTCACGGTTGCTGAAGTCTTCCGCCGGGCCTTCTTTCAATACGGTGCCAAACTCACCCCAGAACTTCTGGTACTGCTCGGGCTCTTTCTTGGCCAACTTGGAGAGCATGTCCAGAACCCGCTTGGTGACCGCGGTGCGGATGCTTTCCACGGTGCTGTCGTTCTGTAGGATCTCGCGGGAGACGTTGAGCGACAGATCGTTGGAGTCAATCACACCCTTGGTGAAGCGCAGGTACAACGGCAGGAACTGCTCGGCGTCGTCCATGATGAACACGCGCTGTACATAGAGCTTGAGGCCGCGAGGCGCTTCCCGGTTGTACATATCGAACGGTGCACGGGCCGGCATGTACAGCAGGCTGGTGTAGTCGAGTTTGCCTTCAATCTTGTTGTGGGACCAGGTCAGCGGGTCTTCAAAATCGTGGGCGATGTGCTTGTAGAATTCTTTGTACTCTTCGTCTTTGATTTCGGTGCGCGGCAGGGTCCACAGCGCGGTGGCGTCGTTGACGGTTTCGTACTCACCCTGCTTCTCTTCGCCCTCACCTTCTGATTCGGCTTTCATAACCACGGGGAAGGAGATGTGGTCGGAGTATTTTTTCACGAGATTGCGAAGCCGGAAGCCATCGGCGAATTCTTTGGCGTCGGCTTTCAGGTGCAGGACAATCTGGGTGCCACGGTTTTCGAGGTTAGCCTGCTCGATGGTGAATTCACCATCGCCGTTGGACTCCCAGCGAATGCCCTCTTCAGCGGGCGTGCCGGCACGGCGGGTCAGCACTTCTACCTTGTCGGCAACGATGAATGAGGAGTAAAAACCAACGCCAAACTGACCGATCAGTTTGCTGTCTTTTTTCTCGTCTCCGGAGAGCTGCTGCAGGAACTCGGCGGTGCCGGAACGGGCGATGGTGCCAAGGTTCTGAACCACGTCTTCGCGGGTCATGCCGATGCCGTTATCGGTGAGGGTGACGGTGTTCGTTTCCTGGTCGTAGTCGAGGCGAATTTTCAGCTCTGGGTCGCTTTCATACAGGCTGTCGTCCTTCAGGGCCGCGAAACGCAGTTTGTCTTCGGCATCCGAGGCGTTTGAAATCAGCTCACGAAGGAAGATTTCCTTGTTGGAATACAGGGAATGGATCATCAGGTGAAGCAACTGCTTCACTTCGGTCTGGAATCCCAGGGTCTCTTTTTGCGCTTCTACCGTCATGGTTCTTTTGTCTCCTGCTTTGTTTGGTTTGGTGGAGCGGCGCGGGTACGGAGCCCGAGCCGTACAGGGACGTCTCGAGGCGTGTGCTTGCCTGCACCAATGCTTAATACGCTGAGTCCTGAAATGGGGGCAGACCGGGGCATTTCAAGCCCCGGTTAACAGGGGAAATCAGTCTTCTAACAGGAAGTGGGCTCTGGCAGTGGCAATCGGTTGGGAACGGGATTTCTGCCAGGCACTGACCATGATGTTGGCCACGCGGTTGCCCTGGCGGGTCAGGCGGCACTCGGCGTAGGTTTCGCGGTTCAGGCCGGCGCGTAGGTAATCCAGGGAAAAATCGACGATGCGGGGCATGCGCAGGCTGTCTTGCGACATCATCAGGTAGATGGCGGCGGACATTTCCATGAACCCACCGATCACGCCGCCATGGATAGCCGGGAGGATGGGGTTGCCCAGGTTTTCTTCCTTTTTGGGCAGCCGGAAGATCAGGTCATCCCCAAAACGCTCACATTCCAGGCCGATGAATCTGGCGTAGGGCACGCTTTCCAGCAGGCGGGAAAAATTGCCGGTTTCGCGGGTGTACCGGAGGATTTCAGGATCGGTCATGCTTCACCTCCGGTGATCAGGTCACGGTAGCTTTTGGGCGTCGCTTCCTTGCCGATGCGCATGAAGGTGCCCACGCAGTTGGCGATGGTTTCGCCGCCTTCCTGATAGGCCTCACAGCGGGTAAAGATGATGTTACGGGTGATCTTATAGGTCTCGGCGCGGGCAAATACCGGTTTGTGGGGTTCGGCCGGGCGCATGTAGTCGACTCGCAGGTCGAGGGTTGGGCACAACTCGAAATCCGGCAGCGCGCAGATAATCACCGATCCGGAGGTAGTGTCCATCAATGTGGTAATGGCCCCGCCATGGATGACGCCGGTGTCCGGGTTGCCGATAATCCGGTCGCTGTAGGGCAGGCGCATGGTCAATACGCCATCGCTGGCCTCTTCAACGGCCAGGCCCAGTTCCCGGGCCTGGTTCAGTGTTTCAATAAACCGGAGAACGCGGTTCAGTCGGGTATCGTCAGTCATTCAGTCGTGCCAGTTCGGTTGCTGTTGGTTTTTTGCGATGGTTCTGTTTTGGGGGCGGGTTCGTCAAAGACTTTGCCGGCCCTGAGCGCCTGAAGTGCATCGGAGCGGAACTCCCGACGGTAGAGAATCACCACCACCAGAGTCGATGCGCCAATGAACGCCACAGGGTGGATAAACCAGGCCACCACGGCGAGCGCATAGTAATAGGACCGCAGGCCGAGGTTGAAAGCGTCGCCGGCAAGGTTGCAAACCCGTGCCGCGCTTTGGGCAAACGCTTCCCGGCCAGCAGGGCTGGTTTTGGTGTCATCCGGGGGTGGTGCGCCCCCAATCAGCACAGCCACGAAATTGTACATGCGCATGGACCAGGTGAACTTGAAGAAGGCATAGATAAATACCACCAGCAGTACCACCATTCGCATCTCCCACACCGCCCGGCTGGGCAGGTTGCCGAATGGCATGGTGTTAAAGACTTCCATGACTTCCTGAGTGTACCCAAGCGCGGTAATTATACCGGCCAGTATCAATAGGCAGCTTGAGGCGAAAAAGGCACCGTTGCGCTCCAGATTACCAACAACGGACGCGTCGGAAATTCGGTTGTCGCGCCGCAGCATGACGCGCATCCAGTCTTCCCGGTAGAGGTCCAGGGTGTTCGACAGGCACGGCCTGTCAGTCGCTTTCCGACGTGAATACTCGCTGTACCCCAGCCAGCACACCAGAAACCAGGACAGCGCAATCAATTCCAGATATTCACCCATGCAGTATCCACGTTTGGCGTCAAAAAAGGTCGGGGTTAGAGCCTGTTATCATACACTTTGCCTCCAATCAGCTCCACAGATCGACGCTCCTTCAGTTCATCCCCACCTTGTTGGGAAATGGTATAAACTGCCGGTATTCAAACCGGAAATGCGGACCGCACCCGGATCAAGGACTGAATACAGGAGTTAATCGTGACAAACCGACTGTTCTTGCGCTGCCTGACCCTGATGTCTGCCTTTGCCGTGATAGCCGGGTGTTCCGTGAACCCGGTCACCGGGGAAAAACAGTTGTCCCTGATTCCTGAAAGCCAGGAACTGTCCATGGGCGCGGAGCAATACACCCCGACTCAGCAAACCCAGGGCGGCCAGTTCTATCTCGATCCGGAACTGACGGTGTACGTGCGCGAGGTGGGCCAGAAACTCGCCGCGGTCAGCGATCGCCCCGACCTGCCCTATGAATTTGTGGTGCTTAACAGCAACGTGCCCAACGCCTGGGCCTTGCCCGGGGGCAAGATTGCCATCAACCGTGGGTTACTGACGGAGTTGGAGGATGAGGCTCAGTTGGCGTCGGTACTCGGGCACGAGATTGTCCACGCCGCTGCCAGACACAGCGTCCAGCGCATGCAGAAAGGTATGTTGGTCAATGCAGGCGTTGCCGGGCTGGGCTTTGCGCTGTCTGATAATGAATGGGGCGGATTGCTGATGGGCGGCGCGGCCTTGGGTGCCCAGCTTGCCATGGCGCAGTACAGCCAGGGCGATGAACTGGAATCGGACCACTACGGCATCGAATACATGGTGGAAGTGGGGTATGACCCGCAAGCCGCAGTGGAATTGCAGGAACTTTTCCTGAAGCTGTCTGAAGGCCGGCAATCAAACTTCGTCGAGGGCCTGTTTGCCAGCCACCCTCCCTCCCAGAAGCGGGTTGAGGAAAACCGAAAACGGGTCAGAGAGCTGGGCGTTAATGGCAAGCGCAACAAGGATGTGTACGATCGGAAACTGGCCAAGGCCCGTGACCTGCAGCCCGCCTATGACGCTCATGAAGCTGCTCTGAAACTTGCAAGCGACGGCAACATGAGCGCGGCTCTGGGAAAAATCAATGAAGCCATCAAACTTGAGTCGGGCGAAGCCATGTTCTTCGCGCTCAGGGGCCGTATCTACGAAGAGCTGGACGAACAGACCAAGGCCGAAAAGGATTTCGACAAGGCGGTGGCGCTCTACCCCGAAATGTTCAGCTACCGGCTGCACAATGGCCTGAACGCTCTGGACCAGAACAAGCTCGACAAAGCCAAGGAGAATCTCAGCAAGGCCAACGAAGTGGTGCCCACCTCCATTGCTTTCCTGCGCCTTGGTGATGTGGCGGTCAAGCAGAACCGCCGCGAGGAGGCCATTCAGTATTACAGCACGGCGGCCAAAGCCGAGGGTGACGTGGCCGAAGAGGCCAGGCGCAAGCTGGCAAACCTGACGAACTAGGCAAATCGTACGATTAGAAAGGCCCGGCACACGCCGGGCTTTTTCGTGTTCACCGCTGATTTTTCAGAATTTTCCATGAAGTTGCCCTACTGACGCAAAAACCATGTCACCGTCCGCATTGACTTTTAGAGCAATAACTCTAAAAATTAGGTTACATCAACAACAATCGGACGATTGCCATGTTAGCGAAACGTATCCAACCGATGGTTTTCCAGGCCAGACGCCTTTACGTGGAACTGATGTTCCAGGTCATGGGCCGCGCGCTTCAGGCCGTCAGTGAGGTGGATGCCACAGTCCAGAAGGAAGCCCAAGGCCTGCCGGACGGTTTTCTGTTTGAAATGATGGTTATGCCCGAAGGTTCCAATCTGATCGTTGAGCATACCGGTAGCGGTCGTTTTCTTTATCACGGCACTACCGCGCCGCGCCCGGTGGACCTTTCCATCCAGTTCAAACACGTTGCCCACGCCTTTCTGGTGCTGTCTTTCCAGGAAAAAACATCGGTCGCCTTCGCCCACGACCGGATGCTGGTGGATGGTGATATCAGCTACGCCATTCGCATGACGCGGGTACTGAACCGTCTTGAATCCTTTATTCTGCCCCGGCTAGTCGCCAAGCGTGCGGTAAAGGAATACCCCGCTAATCTGCACCTGCCAGAAAAGCTGATCAGTGCGGCACGAATTTACCTCAAGGTTGCAACCCATTTTGTGGAAACGGTGAGAGCATAATGACGAACAAATACTATGAGTTCTTTTGCCCGGTTAAAGTCATCGCCGGTAAGTCTGCTCTGGAGCACATTCCCTATGAGCTGACGGGCATGGCCGCCAAACGCCCGATGATTGTGACCGACAAGGGCGTACGCGCCGCCGGCCTGCTCGACCCGGTTATTGCCGCCTGCGAGGAAAGCGGGCTGGAGATTGTCAGCATTTACGACGATGTTCCACCGGACTCCTCCACCTCGGTGGTCCGCGATATTGCTGGCGTCTATCGCAGTGAAAAGTGTGACTCGATCATTGCTGTCGGTGGCGGCTCCGCCATTGATACCGCCAAGGCCGTCAACATTCTGGTGTCGGAAGGCGGCGACGACATCTCAGTCTACACCGGGGCGGGCGTACTCAAGCGCCCGCTCAAGCCGTTCTTTGTGGTGCCAACAACCGCCGGCACCGGGTCCGAAGTCACCGCCGTGGCGGTGATCGCCGATACTGAAAAGCACGTCAAGCTGCCCTTCACTTCATCGTTCCTGTTGCCAAACGCGGCCATCATCGACCCGCGCATGACGCTCACGCTGCCGCCCCACATTACCGCAGCGACGGCTATGGACGCCCTCACCCACGCCACCGAGGCTTTCACCTGCATGGGTAAAAACCCCCTCAGTGATGCCTATGCCACGGCAGCGATCAAAAAGATCAGCACCTCTTTGCTGGCGGTGATGGATAACCCCAAAGACGCCGATGGCCGGCTGGAGCTTGCGCAGGCCTCCACCATGGCGGGCATTGCTTTTTCTAACTCCATGGTAGGTCTGGTGCACGCGCTTGGCCACGCCACCGGCGCTATCTGCCAGCTTCCGCACGGTCTGTGCATGAGCCTGTACATGCCCTATGTGCTGGAATATAACCTTGAGTCGATTCGCGAACCGTTGGGTGAGCTGCTGCTATATCTGGACGGCCCGGAGGTCTACGCTGCCACACCCTCGTCCCGCCGTGCAGAAGCCAGCATTTCAGCCATCCGCCGCCTGCGAGACGCGCTCTACAAGCACTGCAAGCTGCCGCGCACTCTGAAAGAGACCGGTAAGGTCACGGAAAGTCAGTTGGAACAAATTGCCGACCTGGCCCTGGATGACGGCGCTATTATGTTCAACCCCAAGGAAGTCAGCCTGGAGGACGCCCGGGCGGTGTTGCGCCGGGCCTGGGCCTGAAAATCAGCAGATCGTCAGGTGCCCGGATATCCGGGCACCGTTTTTCTCATCATGCATAAAGTATCTTCTTTTTCTCAATCTGCATAAATAATCATTGAAACGGCCTTACGATAAAGTAACAATTGGCGAGTTATTGGCAGGGATGTAGCCGAGTTAGCACCACGTACCAACATCGGGATGCCCCAATCTATGCCAACCAAGTCACTTTCCCATCGCATTGCACTTCACGCGTTATCCTTAATCGGTTTTTTGATCAGTAGCTCTCTTTTCTTTTCCGTCCTTGCCAACTCCAGCGAGCAAGACCGTGTCCTGCGCTTTAATGTGTCGCCCAACGGCTACCCTCCCTACCTGATCGTTGAAGACAACAAATCAGCCGGCATCATATGGGACGTGGTTAGTGTGATTGCCGACCGGATTGGCTATACCGTCGTTCCCGAGCAGATTCCGCGCAAGCGCGTTGACGCCATGCTGCTGGAAGGTCGTATCGATGCCACTTCGCGCGCCATCGAATGGACAGACAACCCAGACCGCTTTCTGTTCACCGATGCCATTGTTCCGCTCGAGGAAGTGCTGTTCATTCCCGCCAGTTCCCAGCTTGGCTACCAAAAGCCGGAAGACCTGTTTTCCAGAACGGTTGTGACCCATCTGGGCTATTCATACCCCGCTCTGGAGACACACTTTGAATCCGGCAACATCAAACGCTTTGATGTGTCCCGTGATCGGGATATGTTCAGGTTTGTGGTGCACGGTCAGCATTTTGATGCCGCCATCGCCGACCGCCTGGTGGGCCAGTGGATTCTGAAAAATGAAGGATTGCAGGGCGAGTTCCGTATCTCTAAAGAGAGCATCAGTAACTACCCCTTCCGCCTGATGCTCCGTAAAGACTGGACTGATTTTGCCGATCGGTTTAACGCGGAGCTCGCCGTCATTCAGGAAAACGGCGAGCTGGAAGCGATTCTTTCAGAGTACCGATAAGCGCCCGGATTATTCCAGGCGCCTGAGCAGCAGCATCGGTGAAACATTCAGCACAGGTCGCAACTGCCAGCGTCCGAACAACGCCAAAACGATGGCGCTGAAGACCGGTATCGGCAAAACCACCGACCAGTGCCACTGGAACTGCCCTTCGAACATGCGGAACTGCAGGGCCCAGACCGCAGCTTCCGCCGCTATCACCCCGAGTATCCCGGCAAACAGCCCGAGCAGCGCAAACTCCAGCATCGTGCTGCGCACCAGCAGGGACTGACGCCCCCCCAATGTTCTCAGCAACGCGCCTTCCCGCTGGCGATCCTGCAGGGTGGCGCTGACTACCGCAGCCATCACCACCAGCGCCGCGGCCAGGATCAGGGCCAGAATGGCTTCAATGGCCTGGGTAACCTGCTGAACAATAGCCTGAATGCGCTGGATAATATGATCGATCTCCAGCACGGACACGGTGGGATACTCCCGCGAAAACTCGTTCAGCATCGACTTGTCGCCACCGGGCAGGTAGAAGCTGGTGATCCACGTAGCGGGCATATCCTCCAGCCCACCACCAGGTGGAAACGCCATGTAGAAGTTCGGTTTCATGCTGTCCCACTGCACCGTGCGTATGCTGGTAACCGGCTCAGTTACTTTGTCGGAACCAATGGTGAACGTCAGCTCGTCACCTACTCTCAGGCCCAGTTTTTCCGCCAGCTCGGCCTCCACTGACACGCCCGTGGTGTCGCCCGATTCGAACCACTCACCCTCGATGATTTCGTTGTCATCCGGTAACGAGTCCATCCAGGTCAGGTTCAGTTCACGGTTAATCGCACCGACCCGTTCGTCCTTGGTCACCGATTCTTTCACGGGGTCTCCGTTCAATTCGGTGAACCGTCCCCGCACCATGGGATACAAGGTGTCCAACGGCTGCCCACGGGTCTGCCAGAACTCATCGATCTCATTGACAGCATCCGGCGCGATGTTGATCAGGAAATGGTTGGGGGTGTCTTCAGGCAACTGGTCCTGCCAGTCTGCGAGCAGTGAGGTTCTGACCAGAATCAGCGTGGCCGCCAGCATAAGCGTCATCGCAAACACCGCGATCTGGGACAGGCTTGCACGTCGGTGACGATACAATCCGACCAGCGCCAGACGCCAGGCATTACCGCCGCCGCTTATTTTTCGCAGGCTCAGCACCATGATCCAGCCCAGCAGTGCAAGGGTCCCCAATAACAGCGCCAGCCCGCCAAGCAGGGCCAGTACCAGGGATATTTCGCCCGCGTACATCCATACCAGGCCGAATACCGCCAATACCGCAATGACCACATCGGGCAAGGCCTCCCGGCCGGATTCACCGGGCTGGGACCGCAACACCCTCATGGCCGGCACATGACGTAGCCGGCGAATGGGCGGATAGGCAAAGGCAAACAGCGACACCAAGGCCGTCAGCAACGCAGGCACCAGAGCCCCGGGGTCAACCTGATAGTCCACCGAGCGGTCCAGCACATCGCTGAGCAGCTTGGAGAGCAACCAGTACAGCGGCAAGGCAATAATCAGCCCACCAACCGCACCGGCCACTCCCCACAGCCCGAGGCGTTTCAGATACAACTTGCCAATGCCGCGGCTGCGAACGCCCAATGTTTTGAGCAACGCGACAGTGTCCCGCTGTGACAGCGCGTATTGCCGGCTGGCAACGGCGACTGCGACAGCCGCCAGCATCACCGCCAGGCTACCGCCAAGCAACAGGAAGCGCTCCGCGCGCTGAAGAGATTGGGAGAAGGTTTCCCCGTCCCGCACCCCTTCCCATTCATGGCTGGGTTCCAGCTGCGGCTCCAGCCATTGATAGTAGGATTCCAGCGCCGACTCTTCTCCGGCGAACAGGTAAATGTACTCCACCCGGCTGCCTTCTTGCAGAACGCCGGTCTCCGGTATGTCGTCCACGTGCATCATCACCCTAGGGGCCAGCGCCGACAGCCGAAAACCACCATCGGGCTCACGGACCAACAGGCCAGAGACCGTCAGCTCCAGATTACCCACCTCCAGAGCGTCACCCACTTCTATATCCAACAGCCTGAGCAGCCTGGGGTTGATCCAGACCTCCCCTGACCCGGGGCCTTGCGACACCACTTGCCGGGGCTCATCAGGGCCACGCTGGTATTCGATTTGTCCGCGCAGCGGGTACTCGTTACTGACCCCCTTGATCGATACCAACTGGTAGCTGTCCGCCCCGAAAACCATGGTTGAGAATTCAACCATCTGACCGGTTTCCAATTGACGATTCTTTGCTTCGGCAAGCCAGGCCTCAGGAACAGGCCGGCCGTTCTCTGCTTCGAGCTGGCGATCAGCGGCCAGGAACGAACTGGCGGATGTCACCAGAGTACGCTGCAACTGGCTGGCGAACAGGGCGATGGTGGCAACCGTAGCAACTGCGATCATCAGCGCAGCCAGCACCACGCGAACATCGCGCTCGCGCCAGTCACGCCGAATGGACATGAGTTTCTGGGACGCAGCCATCAGGACACCGGCTCCTCTGTGTTGGCCGCGTCTGGCTCAGTCAGGATGCCAGCCTCAATGTTGAATTGCCTGCCACAGCGCACCGCCAGGTGTTCATCGTGGGTCACCATCACCAGGGTGGTGCCCTGCTCCCGGTTGAGCGCCATCAGCAGGTCAGACACCGCCTGACCCGTGCGGTTGTCGAGGTTGCCCGTAGGCTCATCCGCAAACAGCACGACCGGATCTGACGCGAAGGCCCGCGCGATCGCTACCCGCTGCTGCTCCCCGCCGGATAGCTGCCGCGGAGTGTGGTTGAGGCGTTCGCCCAGGCCCACGCGCTCAAGCAGTTCCCGCGCTTTTTTCGCGGGCGCATCCATGCCACCCAGTTCGAGCGGCAACATAACATTCTCCAGCGCCGTCAACGCCGGCAGCAGCTGGAAAGACTGAAACACAAAACCGACCCGCTGTGCCCGAAGTTTTGCACGCTCGTCTTCGGACAGTTTGCTGATAAGGGCACCGTCGAGCGCCACCGTGCCTTCCGTTGGGGTATCCAGCCCAGCCAGCAGACCCAGCAAAGTGGTTTTACCTGAGCCGGACCGGCCGACAATCGCTACGGACTCTCCACGATTGATTTCCAGACTGACCCCCTGCAAGATCGTCAACGTATCGGTTTCGAGCCGGACTCTATGAGTCAGGTTGCTGACTTTTAGCATAGGTTTGTACTGCCCTTGAGTAGGAACGTCGGTCAGGTTGCTCACGAATTCTCCATCGGTTTTACGTCTTTAAACAGGTTGTCTATGGATACGGTATTTTTACGTCTGAGATCAATAGTTTTCGTCGCTTTTCTTTGCGTCTTTACACAAGCCCAAGCCAATCAGGGTGAGACTTCCGATACTACCTTATTGATCGTCGGAGACAGCCTCAGCGCCGCCTACGGCGTGCAATCGGATGAAGCCTGGGTCGCGCTGCTGCGCAACCGGCTTGACGCCGAGGGCCTGGGTAACTGGCAGGTCGTCAATGCCAGCATCAGTGGTGAAACCACCGACGGCGGTCTGCGCCGCCTGCCTGACCTGCTCGATGAAAATACGCCCGATGTGGTAGTCATCGAGCTGGGCGGCAACGACGGCCTGCGCGGCTTCCCCCCGAATGTGATCGAAGAAAACCTGGCAAAAATGATTGAACAGGTCCGTGAATCCGGTGCCCACACCCTGCTGGTCGGCATGCAGATTCCACCGAATTACGGCGAACGCTATACCCGGGCGTTTGCGGACATATTCCCGAAACTGGCCGCACAGTATGACACCGGGCTGGTGGAGTTCTTTCTCGATGGCATCTACAACCAGGACGGCATGATGCAGGACGACGGCATTCACCCCACCGCCGAGGCGCAAAGCCAGTTGCTCACCAACATCTGGCCGCAGCTGGCACCGTTGTTAAAATAGACCGTATGTCGGGATTGCCCGGCACACGCCTGGCTCTTCTTATTTCCTTTCGACCGAAGACCCGACCACCGACTGAACGTGGGCCACTGCACGGCGCTCCGACCAGTAGTAGCCATCCCGGGCGTGTTCAACAAAACCCACGTGGCCACCCCAACGAGGAGCCTCCAACTGAACGTGCCGGCCCAGCAGCTCGCTGGACTCCGGAAAACACCGGGGCGACAGGAAAGGGTCATCCGCCGCATTCACCATCAGCGACGGCACCCGGATATCCTTCAGCTTACCCAGCGCGGAACAGCTGGACCAGTAGTCATCGGCATCGCGAAAGCCATGAAGTGGCGCAGTGTACCGATTATCGAATTCGTGAAAATTACGAATAGTCTCGAAGCCGGTCACATCGATCTGTTCCGGAAACCGCGTGGCCTTCTCCTGCATCTTCCCCTGCAGGTCCCGGAGGAACCGTTGCATGTAGATTTTCCGGCTGGGCTTGGCGAGCTCATCGGCGCTGCCCGCCAGGTCACAGGGCACCGAGTAGGCAACGGCCCCGCAAATCCGGCTGTCCACGTTCTCCGATTGCTGCCCCAAATACAGTAACGTGAGGTTTCCGCCCATACTGAAACCGGACAGAAATAAGGCCCGATAATCCTTGGACAGGCCGTGGCGAACCACCCGATCCAGGTCTTCCGTGGCACCACTGTGATAGAACCGGGGTTGCAGGTTCATGACCCCGCCGCAGGAACGGAAGTTCCACGCCAGTACGTCCCAGCCTTCCGTCAGCAACGCACGAGCCATACCCAGAACATAGGGCCGGCGGCTATGGCCCTCAAGCCCATGAGAGAGGATCGCCAGCCGGTCACTGCCCTGGCGATACCAGTCCAGGTGTAGCTCGTCGTTATCACTGGTGGTCAGAACCTCGGTTTCCGGCTCGGCCATGGGCACTTTGCGAAATAACGTGGGCCACACCGATTGCAGGTGGCCGTTACGAAGCCAGGGCGGCGGCCGATATCGCAGTACACGCTTGCCGATATCGGGCGGAACCGGGTGGGGAGCAGACTGATAGTACAAATTTTAACCTTTCAATTCAGAGGGTTGACCCTGGCGAATAAAGCCCTTAATATTCTCACCGCTAAGCTGTTCCCTGATAGCTCAGTTGGTAGAGCAACGGACTGTTAATCCGTTTGTCGCTGGTTCGAGCCCAGCTCGGGGAGCCACGTATTCCAAAATGCCGCTGTTTCTGATGAAGCCAGCGGCATTTTTCGTTTCAGACCTCAGAATACCTGAGGCTGCTGCATAAAAGCCTGCAACACCCGATACAGAGTGAAACCGTCTTCGGTGCCGGTCATTTCACGGATCGAGTGCATGCCCAACTGGGGCACGCCGATATCCAGCGTGGTCACCCCAAGGTTCCCCGCCGTCAGCGGACCGATGGTGCTGCCACAGCCCATATCACTGCGCACCACAAAGGTCTGGTAAGGCAGCCCCAGCTCGTCGCTGATGAGACGATAGACGCCTGCGGAGCGGCTGTTACTGGCGTAGCGCTGATTGTGATTGACCTTGATAACCGGGCCCTGGTTGAGCAGCGGGCCATGGTTCTCGTCATGACGATCCGCGTAGTTGGGGTGAACGCCGTGGGCATTATCCGCCGAGATCATCATCGAACGGGCAATGGCACGGGACTTGTCCGCCCCACACCAACGATCCAGGACCGCTGACAGGAAGGGCCCCTGGGCACCCTCGGCCGACATGCTCCCAACTTCTTCATGGTCGTTGCAGACCAGCAGCGCGGGTTCGTCACCCGAGGCGTCCATCAACGCCTGCAACCCGATGTAGCAGCTGAGCAGGTTATCCAGCCGCGCCGAGGCAATAAACTCGTCCCGCAGTCCCACAAAGGACGCACCGCACGCATCGTAAAAGCCCAGCTCATAACCCAGCACCTTGCGCACCTGAATACCGGATTCGCTGGCGATCTGGTGTTCCAGCAGCGACGCAAAGGTGGTGGTATCGGAATCCGGCACCTGCATCATGACCGGTGGCAGGTCCGTCTGAGCGTTGATGGTGCGGTTGCTGTTGGCCTCACGATCCAGGTGAATCGCCAGGCTGGGTATGAACGCTACCGGCTTACGGAAATCCACGAGCGTATCCCTGACCGTGCCAGCGTCATCCAGCACGGTAACGCGACCCGCCAGCGACAGGTCACGATCAAACCAGGGGTTCAGCAACACACCGCCGTAGACCTCGACACCCAGCTGAAAAAAACCTTTACGGCGCAGTTCCGGGTTCGGTTTTACCTTCAGGCAGGGGCTGTCCGTATGTGCACCCACCATGCGGACGCCCTTGCCGACCACATCGCCCTGCCCGGTCCGAAATGCGACAATGGATGAGCCATTGCGAATCACGTAGTAGCCCTGCCCTGGCTTCAGCGCCCATTCGTCTTTCTCATCCAACGCCGTAAAGCCGGCCTCATCGAGACGATCCTTCATGGTGGCCACTGCGTGCCAGGGAGTTGGTGAGGAATCGAGAAAGTTCAGCAGACCTTGATTAAACTGCGCGTGTTCCATGATGCTCCTGATTAACTGATAATACTGGGAACAGTATGGCACGAAGCCAATAACCGATACACATTCACCTGGCACGACAGCACCGGGAGTTAACCTTGCCACTACCACGATTTCTTGACATCGAATACTGCCAGACCGACGACACCGTCTTCCCCACCGCCATGTCCTGGTCGTTGGAGGACGGACGACTGAAAACCGTGGTCATCGCGCCGGACGACAGCTGGATTTCCGAAGACAGCGACCTGGGCGACGTCGACCTGCTCTACCTGGAGGAACAGGGCGTACCAGTGATTGAGCTGGCGCAGGAACTACACCAGGACCTGCCGGACCAGACCGTCTTCACCGATGGCATGGACCCGGACGAGATTCTGGTGGATCTGATCTTCACCGCCGTCAGCATGGAGCCACCGTTCGAAGTGGCTCCGATCACCGAGCTGATCACCACCCTCGACACCGACAGCCTCGAAGACCGCCGCCGCCAACTGCTGTTCGACGAAGGGCTGGAACCCACACTCTCCGAAAACGGCGTCTATGCCCTGCTGCTGCTCGCGCGGGAAGAAGGCCTGCTGGAAGACTGAGGGAAGTGTGACGCGGGTCGACGTAACAGACCGTTACAGAAGGCAGAATCTGCCCGTACCCGCAATCGTCAGGAAAGCCCATAACAATGAACAAGGTGTTGCGACATACCCTGCCGGCAGTCCTGCTGCCCATCGCACTGTTTATTAGTGCCGACCTGGCCGCAGCGGGAGAGAAGGCCCGTGAAGACATGCATTACATCGGCCTGTACGCCACCACCCTGAACCATCGCAGCATCGGCGAAATTTCCAATGAAGCCGCGTGGGGCCAAGTGGGCACTCTGGTGATCGGCGGCCACATCAGCGACCTGTTCCACGCCGAAGTGCGTGCCGGTGGTGGGTACAAAGACGCCAAAACCGGCGACCTGACCCTCTCCATCGACTACTTCGCCAGTTGGTACATCGGCCTGCATTACCCCATCACCCACTACGCCAACGTATACGCCCAGACCGGTTTTTCCCACATCAGCGGAGAAGCAGAGCTGGCCAACTTCGATGGCGATGGCAACGGCCAGTTCCGGGCGCTCGACGGCGACTTCCCCGACAGCAGCTTCAGCATCAGCTGGCTGGCCGGTCTCGACTTCGAAGTGATCGACAATGGTTATCTGGTGTTTGAGGGTGGCCGGCTGTTCAAAGACACCGGCTCTGGGGTGAACACCTTCCAGTTTTCCGGCGGTGTCAGGTATGAATTCTAGTAGGTCGGATTAGCGGAAGCGTAATCCGACAAGATATTTTGCAACATCATTTGGCATGGGTTAGGTGTCGGATTGGTTGGATGTCGGATTACGCTTCGCTAATCCGACCTACGAAGGGTACGAAGGGTACGAAGGGTAAAAGATAGCAGAGAGCTCTGAGAGGCCGGGTGTGGCCCTCCCCCGGGATTGTCGGAGGCCATGGATGGCCGGAGATCAAGCGCACATGGATGTGCTCGTAGCGTATCCCGGGGGAGGGCCACACCTGGCCTGTGCTCCAAAACATCAAATCCGGTGGCGGATATGAAAGCACCGGTGAATCCGCGCATTGCGCTGGAAATCCTTGTCGAGGGTATCCCGCGACACCTCCTCAATGGCGAACTCCTGCTCCAGCGCCTCATCTAGCTTGAAGCGCCGGAAATTGTTCGAGAAAATCAGCAGCCCTTCGGACGTCAGCCGCTGCATCGCCTGGCGCACCAGCTTGCCGTGATCCTTCTGAATATCCAGCACCCCGGCCATGCGGGCCGAATTCGAGAAGGTCGGCGGGTCCATAAAGATCAGATCAAACCGCTGGTCCGGTGACGGCTTCGCCGCCAGCCACGCCAGACAATCCGCCTGCTCCACCAGATGATGGCGTGCATCTGCCCGATTCAGCGCCAGATTGTCCTGCGCCCAGTTCACATAGGTCTTCGACATATCCAGGCTCAGCGACCGGGCGGCCCCTCCCACCGCCGCGTGCACCGTCGCTGCCCCGGTGTAACAGAACAGATTCAGGAACCGCTTGCCAGCGGCATGCTGCTGAATCCAGTGGCGGACCGGGCGATGATCCAGAAACAGCCCGGTATCCAGATAATCCTTGAGGTTCACCTTCAACACACAGCCGTGCTCGTGAACGTTGAAAAACTCACCACTGGCCGCCTGCTTCTCGTACTGGGACGTGCCCGTCTGACGCTGGCGCTGTTTGCACACCATCGCGTCCCGCTCAATACCCAGAGCGTCCGGAATCACTGCCATGGCCTCCGCCAGCCGCTCACGCGCAGCGCGCGCATCGACCGACTTGGGTGCAGCGTATTCCTGCACATGCACCAACCCGTCATACACATCAATCGCCAACGCAAATTCCGGCATATCCGCGTCATACAACCGATAGCACTCTATGCCCTGCTTGCGGGCCCACTGCCCTATGGCCTTCTGATTTTTCTTCAGCCTGTTAGCAAGCATGGCCGCCCGCTCCGCATTGGCAATGCGGGGCTGAACCTCACCCGGTATACCGGGCTCCCGGGGCGTCATGGCGCTGACGTCATCCACTGAGAACAGGAGCAACTGGGCTGGCAGCTTGGCGTTGAACAGGTTGTACTGTTTGTAACTGCGCAGCCCGATGGATTTGCCGAACTCCGGCGCGCCGGTGAACACGCCCAGACGCCACCCCGGAACCGCCGCTTTCACGGCGTCACCCAGGGAACGATACAGCGCCCCCAGTTCCTTGCGTTCACTCAACCGCTCGCCGTACGGCGGATTGGTCAACACCAGCCCCTGTTCAGCCCATTCACCCTCGAGCGTCAGTTGCTCAACAGCCCGGCACTCCACATGCACCAACCCGTCCAGGCCCGCGCGCTGAATGTTCTTCCAGGCAGTGGCAATCACCCGGCTGTCCTGATCGTATCCGGCAACCCGCGGCTGCTGACCCTGCTTGCCTTCATGGGCGCGGCGCTCAGCTTCCTGACGCAGTTGCAGCCACAATTCCGGCTGATGGCCAGGCCAGGTTTCAAACCCAAACCGATCGGTGTTTCGTCCGGGGGCGATGTCCAGCGCCATCAGGGCCGCTTCGACCGCCAACGTGCCTGAGCCGCACATCGGATCAATAAAATCGCCGCCGGCCTTCGCAATCTCGGGCCACCCGCCTCGCAGCAGCAGTGCCGCCGCCAGGTTTTCCTTGAGCGGCGCTATGCCCTTGTCGGTGCGATAGCCTCGCATGTGAAGGCTGTGACCACTCAAATCCAGCCCAAGAGACAGTCGGCCCCGGTTCAGCCGCGCGGAAATCATGACATCCGGCGTTTTGGCGTCGACCGATGGCCGTTGCCCGGTCCCCGAACGCATACGGTCGACAATGCCATCCTTGACCCGCTGGGCACCGTACTGAGTGTTGCGAATCGCCTCGTTCTGACCCAGGAACAGGACACGGAAACTGCCGTTGGCGGGAATGTGCTGTTGCCAGTCCAGGTGCACGACACCGTCGTAAAGCTCGTCGCCACTGATGGCACCGACTTCGTCGATATGAAGGATGACCCGGTTCGCCAGCCGTGACCACAAACACGCCCGGTAACCACTTTCCAGCGGCCCCTCTGCCCACACGCCCGCAGGCGCATTCCGCACCGGCTCCATGCCGAAGGTGCGAAGTTCATCCGCCAGAAGGTATTCAACACCCTTTGGACAGGTTACGAAAAAGACAGAATCAGACAAGTTCTACTCCCGGAATAAACGACATTCGGCTAACTGCATGGTATGGCGCATTTTCTCATGAAAGGCGCGCTTTCGTTATGTCACACAACTATAAGAGAAGCTTCATATAGATGAAATAATTAGTGTACATCGGCGCGAGGTTCGAACTACCTTGTAAGTGACGCGTCGTTCGGGAGAACCGAAAAGGTTCTCCGTTAACAGGATCCTGACTGCTCTGGCCGGAGCTGGCAATAGTGGAAAGTCCCGGAGGGACTCCAACTGCCTGGGCCACTGCAGAAGTGTACACGCTTGTTCTGTTAATCCATCAGTGAGGAACGGCATGAAAAGACAGAAAAGAGATATGTACGCTCGTGCATTCAAACGGGGTTATCTGGCCGGTGTGTCCGGCAAATCCAAAGACAGCTGCCCGTTGGAACAGGCTGAAGCCCACCAGGAGTGGGTAAACGGGTGGCGCGAAGGCCGCACAGATCAATGGGAGGGCATGACCGGCGTATCCGGCATCCACAGACTGGCAAACGTCACGGCGTGACGTCCATGACCCCCGATCTTTAGTCTGATCTTTTATACACACAATTTGACGCAGTACACAGAGCAACCAAAACGGGTCCTCCCGACCCGTACCATGCGATGAAACGCCACGGGGTTCGTTCCCCGCACGGGCCCGCTTAGCGGGCCCATTTTCGTTTATGCCTGCGACAACTGGCGAATCGCTTCCACCGCCTCTTTAATCAATGCCGGGCCACGATAGATAAATCCGGTATAGACCTGAACCAATTTTGCACCCGCCTGAATCTTCTCGGCCGCGCTGGCACCGTCCACAATGCCACCCACGCCAATAATCGGCAGATCCTCACCCAATTCCGCATAGAGGCCACGAATGAGTCTCAGGGACGGCTCACGCACCGGTGCGCCGCTCAACCCTCCAGCCTCGTTCGCGTGGGCATGGCCTTGCACCGCATCGCGGCTGATGGTGGTGTTGGTGGCAATGACGCCGTCGAGCCCGGAATCCCGCAGCGCGTGTGCGACAAAGCGGATGCCTTCGTCGGCCATATCCGGGGCAATCTTGACGGCGATCGGAACGTAGCGGGAATGGAGCCCTTCGCATTCGACCTGCTGGTGCTTGATGGCCTCGAGCAGACGTTTGAGGGAGTCGCCGAACTGAAGGTCCCGCAGCCCAGGCGTATTGGGCGATGACACATTCACGGTAATGTAGTCCGCCCGGGAATAAACCGCCGCGATGCCTTTGCGGTAGTCTGACTCCGATTCTTCGTTTGGCGTATCCTTGTTTTTGCCTACGTTGATACCGAGGATTCCCCGGTACTGGCGCTTGTCGACCTGCGCGATCAGATGGTCCAGACCCTCATTGTTAAACCCCATTCGATTAATGATGGCCTGGTGTTCTGGCAAGCGGAACATTCGCGGTTTCGGGTTGCCGGGCTGAGCCCGCGGTGTCACGGTGCCAACTTCAATAAACCCGAACCCCAGCGCACCCAGCGCACCCAGGTGATCCGCGTTTTTATCCAGCCCTGCAGCCAGCCCCACGGGGTTTGGAAAGTCCAGACCCATAACATTCACCGGGCATGCCTCTATTCTCGGCGAGCAGGCCTTTAGCACACCGAGGCGGTTAGCCAGGTCGAGCCCCGACAAAGCGAGGGCGTGTGCCTGCTCAGGGGGCAACCGAAACAACAGGTGGCGAATAGCACCGTACATGGAAAGAAACTCCTTGCCTTTGAGTGCCGCGGAGTATACCGGAAGTTGTCCACAGCATCTTCCAACTTACTCATTTAACCCGCAAACCCGCGTCATGTGGACGTCTCGTAAGCTTTTCCACGGAATCTGTGGATAAACCTGTGCAAAATCGCGGGGCAACGGTTCCCATCCCTTGATAACTGCGCCAGCCTACAGATTGATCATTTTTTGATCAGCTATTTTTATGTTTAATTTCAATGATTTATAAAATATTTCCTAATTGGGCCAATGCGCCCTCACACGATGTTACGGTTTCACTGTTTTGTCACGATGTGCATAAATTACACAGAAGTACCACTTTTTGCTCTGTGGCCAATCAGGTCGCGATTTGTCGTTATAATGGCGGTGAAATTGCCAAGGAAGCTTCGCATGTCACAACCACCGAGTTCGTCAGTCCGTCACGGTACCGGACTGGACGCCGAGCGTCAGGCCGCAACACATGTCACCATAATAGGCATGTTACTGGATGCCGCTCTGGGTGTCATTAAAGTCATCGCCGGTGCACTTTTTCATTCCCAGGCGCTGCTCGTCGACGGCATTCACTCGTTCACAGACGTCGCCTCGGACTTTGTGGTACTCGGCGTTATGCGTGCGTCCCGCCGGGCCCCGGATCAGAATCATCCCTACGGCCACCAGCGAATTGAGACCATGGGGACCATGGTGCTCGGTAGCATACTGATCGCCGTTGGTGCGGCTCTGGCCTGGGATAATATTCTGCGGCTGATGGCCGGTGCCGGTCACCAGCTACCGGGCTGGCCCGTTCTGGTTGCAGCGGCCGCTTCGGTAATCGGAAAAGAGTGGATCTACCGCTATACCCGGCGAGTGGGAGAATCCATTCGCTCCGAACTGATCATTGCCAATGCCTGGCACAGCCGCACAGACGCTTTCTCGTCGGTGATTGTGCTGTTTTCCACCCTCGGCGCAATGGCGGGCTTTATCGTGCTCGATATCCTGGCGGCCGTGGTCATTGCAGGCATTGTGATTCACATTGGCTGGAAATTCACCTGGAGCGCCGTCAAGGAACTGGTGGATACCGGCCTGTCACCGGAAGACACCGACAGGCTGAAAGCCATTGCCCGTGACACCGAGGGCGTGCGCAACGTTCACGAGTTGCGCAGCCGCCGGATGGGCCACGACATCCTCCTGGATGTCCATCTGGTGGTAAGGCCTGAAATCAGCGTATCCGAAGGCCATCAGATTGGTATGCGGGTCGTGACCGGTATGCGGGATGTGCTGGACAACATCCTCGACATCAACTTCCACATTGACGCGGAAAACGACGAGAGCCACACCCAGACGTCTGAGCAACTGCCGTCCAGGGAAGACATTCACGGGTTGCTTGTGGAACACCTCGGCGAACTGCCGCCCCACACCCGAATGCACCTGCACTACCTCCGCAACAAGGTTTACATGGAGCTGTTTTTTGACTCGCCGGCCGATACACCCGCGTTCAACAGTTCCGACCTTAGCAGACAATTCGCAGGCTACCCCTGGTTCGGCAGCTTGCGGGTGTGGTCAGCCAACCCTTAACGGCGGCGATTGTCTTCCATGCGGGAGAGGAACTCCTGCATGATGAGGGTGTACAGCTCGCCCCCCAGAAAACGGTCCTCCACGCCAGCGTCAATACTCGGGTTGTCGTTCACTTCAATGACCGCCACGCGGTTGCCCGACTGTTTGATATCCACGCCATACAGGCCGTTGCCAATCAACCGGGTGGCATTCAGCGCCGCCTGAATCACATTTCGCGGTACCTCGTAGGTGGGCATGGTTTCGAAGCCGCCGCTGCCCACCTCCGCACCACCATGCTGATAAATCTGCCAGTGGCCTTTCACCATGTAATATTTACACGCGTAGATGGCCCGGCCACCCAGCACGCCGATTCGCCAGTCATAATCGGTATACAAATACTCCTGAGCGAGCACCAGCGCGGACTGTTTGAACAGTTCCTTTAATCCGGCTTTCAGGGATTTTTCATCCTCGGCCTTGTTGACCCCACGGGAGAACGCACCATCGGGAATCTTGATCACCGCCGGAAAGCCCAGTTCGCGGATTACCTGCTCTGAGGCATCCTTCTGATCCTTAGACAGAATCAGGGTCCTCGGTGTCGGTACTTTGTTGTTTTTCAGCAGATCCGCGAGAAACACTTTATTGGTGCAGCGCAGGATGGAAACCGGATCATCGATCACCACCATGCCCTCCGCTGCAGCCTTGCGGGCAAACCGGTAGGTGTGATGATCAATGGCCGTCGTTTCGCGAATAAACAGCCCGTCGTATTCCGGCAGGCGCATGTAATCGCGGCGGGTAATCTGCTCTACGTTGATGCCCAGCTTCCGCCCGGCTTTCTCGAACCGGCTGAGGGCGATCTTGTCACTGGGCGGCATTTCCTCTTCCGGATTGACCAGCACTGCCAGGTCGAAGCGGTAGCGGCGACGGGTGCGGGGCTTGCGCCACACCATGCTGCTGAACCGATCAAAGGCAGCGGCAAAAACATCCTGCTCTTTTTCGTTGAGATCCGCCGGTGCGGCCGGCTTCATGGACGCTATCTGCCAGGTCTTCCGGCGCTTGAAGACCACCTCCAGAATCGGGCAGGGAAAGCGTTCAAACAGCGCGCGGGCAACCGGCTTCAGATCCGCATGGCTGGCCTGGCCGAAAAAGGTGCGGATGCGCACTTCGTGAGTGGCATTGCGGTCGTCACTGGCCGGGTCAATTTCAGAACCGGCGGCCTCCAGCCAGGTCATGACACTGGCATCCAGCTCTTCAAGCTCAAGAGAGAACAGCCCTTTGCGACTCAGGTCATTCAGGGTCATCACCGATGGCACCACATGATGCCCCCGCGCTTCGGCAAGCAGGGAACAGTAATACCCGCGGCTCAGATACTTCGCACTCTGGCACAGGTTGATCACCCGCACCCGGCTCGCCGCTGGGGCCGAAAACTGAAGATACTGATCAAAAGTAAGCACGTCTTCGCTGGGGTAATAAGGTGCCCAGTCTTTGGCGCGATCCACGACGATAAGCAAACGGGACATGCAGGTCCTCCCTGAGGATAAATCCGCTCGATTGCCGGCAACAATACGCCCGCCCCCACAAGCGCACAATGCTTTGAAGATGCGTGCTTTTACGCATGATGGCGCTATTTGCGCTTGCCCGACTCTCTACCATAATAGCGTGATACGGGAAGCCTGCGAGCCGCCCCGACCACGATGTACCAAGGCACGTATTTATGTCCGATGTCACCCTTCGCCAAGCGAGCAGCCGCGATCTTGACGCACTGATGGAACTGGAGAACCGCAGTTTCCGCGACGACAGGATTTCCCGCCGCAGCTTCCGTCGTTTCCTGGACATGCCCCGGGATCGTCTGGTGGTCGCGGAACTGAACAACCAGCTCATCGGCTATTGCCTGGTACTGATGAACGCCGCCACCAGGCTAGCGCGGATCTATTCCCTTGCGGTGTCACCGACGGCTCGTGGTCGCGGCGTTGGCGAAATGCTCATTCGGGAAGCCGAGAAAGAGGCGGCTGAGGCCGACCGCATCGTTATGCGCCTGGAGGTGCGTGACGACAACGCAGCTGCAATCAACCTCTACAAACGGCTGGGGTACCGACAATTCGGCACCTATCGAGATTATTACGAAGACCACGGTGACGCCTTACGCTTTGAACGCCGGATTCTGTTTTACGAACCGTCCCGCGAGTTTCCGAAAGTGCCCTATTACCCGCAGACCACGGAATTTTCCTGTGGCCCGGCCGCGCTGATCATGGCGATGGCTACTCTGGACGAGAAACAGCCAGTCACCACCCTGGAGGAACTGAAGATCTGGCGCGAGGCCACCACCATTTTCATGTTGGCCGGTCATGGCGGCTGCGGCCCTCACGGCCTGGCACTGTCAGCGTGGCACCGGGGTTTTCACGCCAGCGCCTGGATCAGCAAGGAAGGTGCGCTGTTCAAGGACACGGTGAGAAACGACGACAAGAAGCGGGTTCTGGAGCTGGTGCATGAAGGGTTCCTGCACGATATCGGGCAGACCGGCATCGCCATCCACCACGATCCACTGACCCTTGCAGGCATGGAATCAGCGCTGCATGAAGGCCACGTGCCGGTGATCCTGATCAGCACCTGGCAGCTCAACCGCAGCCGGGTGCCGCACTGGGTCACTGTGTGTGCCATCGATGACCAGTTCGTCTACCTGCACGATCCGGAGATCGATGTGCACGCCGGCGAAACCATGGCCGACAAGCAATACCTGCCGATCGATCGCCGGGTGTTCGACAGGATGTCGCGCTACGGCAGTAACCAGCCACTGCAGGCCGCGGTCATTGTCGGACCGCGACGTTAATACAGCTAGCCGGTTCGCAATGCCGCTTCCTTCAGTTCGGCGATGTCGTCCCGCAGGCGGGCGGCTTTCTCGAAATCCAGCTCGGACGCCGCCTTGTACATATCGTCCTCCAGGCGCGCCATCTCCTTGAGCACCTCCTGCGGAGACTTGTTGCCCGTTCTGGCCCGATACTTCTCGGCCTCTTCGGCCGCTTTCTGCCCCGGGCGCTCAGCCTTGCGGCGACCCCGGCCACCGCTACCGGCTCCCTCCATAATATCAGCGACCTTCTTATTCAGGCCCTTGGGGGTAATACCATGCTCCTCATTGTGCGCCGCCTGTTTCGCCCGGCGTCGGGCCGTCTCGTCAATGGCCCGCTGCATGGAGCCGGTGATCCGGTCGCCGTAGAGTATGGCTTTGCCATTCAGGTTACGGGCTGCCCGACCAATGGTCTGGATCAATGAACGCTCGGAGCGCAGGAAACCCTCCTTATCCGCATCCAGAATACACACCAGTGAGACCTCGGGCATATCCAGCCCTTCCCGCAGCAGGTTAATACCCACCAACACATCGAATTCACCCCGGCGGAGGTCACGGATGATTTCAACCCGCTCAACGGTGTCGATATCGGAGTGCAGGTAACGCACTTTTATATCGTGTTCCATCAGGAAGTCGGTCAGATCTTCCGCCATGCGTTTGGTGAGTGTGGTCACCAGCACCCGTTCTTTGACTTTCACCCGGGAATGGATCTCGGAGAGCAGGTCATCCACTTGGGTCGAGGCGGGCCGCACTTCGATTGCCGGGTCCAGCAGCCCGGTCGGGCGGACCACCTGCTCAACCACCTGCCCGGTATGCTCGGCCTCGTAGTTGCCAGGCGTGGCGGAGACAAAGATCATCTGCGGCGCTATCCGCTCCCACTCATCAAAACGCATGGGCCGGTTGTCGAGCGCTGACGGCAGGCGGAAGCCATACTCCACCAGGGTTTCTTTGCGCGACCGGTCGCCTTTGTACATGGCACCGATCTGAGAGACGGTCACGTGGGATTCATCCACCACCAGCAGCGCGTTGGGTGGCAGGTAATCAAACAGCGTCGGCGGTGCTGCGCCGGGACGCCGGCCAGAAAGGTACCGGGAGTAGTTCTCAATGCCATTGCAGTAGCCCAGCTCCAGCATCATCTCGATGTCGTAGCGGGTGCGCTCTTCCAGGCGCTGGGCTTCGACCAGACGGTTGTTGTCACGCAACTGTTGCAAGCGGCCGTCCAGCTCAACCTTGATGTGTTCAACGGCATCCAGCACGGTTTGTAGGGGCGTGACGTAGTGGGATTTCGGGTATACGGTCACCCGCGGTACGCGGCGCAGAACCTCCCCGGTGAGCGGGTCGAAGTAACTGAGGTTTTCCACCTCGTCGTCGAACAGCTCGATGCGGATGGCTTCCTTTTCGGATTCCGCCGGAAACACGTCAATCACATCGCCGCGAACACGGTAGTTGGCCCGGTGAAACTCGATGTCGTTGCGGGTGTACTGCAGCTCCGCCAATCGCTGCAGAATGTAGCGCTGATCGATCTGGTCACCCCGATCCAGATGCAGCATCATTTTCAGGTAGGACTGGGGATCCCCCAGGCCATATATCGACGACACCGTCGCCACAATGATGGCGTCTGGCCGCTCCAGCAGCGCCTTGGTGGCCGACAACCGCATCTGTTCAATATGCTCGTTGATGGACGCATCTTTTTCGATGAACGTGTCCGACGACGGTACGTAGGCCTCAGGCTGGTAATAGTCGTAGTAGGACACAAAGTATTCCACGGCGTTGTCCGGAAAGAACTCCCGGAACTCACCATACAACTGCGCGGCCAGCGTCTTGTTGTGGGCCATGACAAGGGTGGGCCGCTGCACCTGCTGGATAACATTGGCGACGGTGAACGTCTTACCGGACCCGGTCACCCCCAGCAAGGTCTGGTGCGCAAGACCGGACTGGATACCGTCCACCAGCTCCTCAATCGCCTTGGGCTGGTCGCCCGCTGGCTGGAACGGGGAATCGACCTTGAACGCGCCGTCTTTCATCAGCGCGCCAGTTTCTGAAGTAGCCATAATTGGCAGCCAACCTCCGGTAAAGGGTTCGGAATTTCAATCGTCGCAGTTTACAGAGAAATTTATCGTTACGCTGGCTTCATGGTACCATCACTGCAATCAATGACCGCCCGCAAATCCACCAGAACCACGGGGTGCCGGCGTGTTGCAGCCCTATCAGATGCAGCTTTAAGGAGCGCAAGTTTGGACCTTCAACTTTCCAGCCGAGTACAGGCAATCAAGCCCTCTCCCACCCTCGCTGTCACCAACAAAGCAGCCGAGTTGCGCGCTGCAGGCCAGGACATCATCGGCCTCGGTGCTGGCGAGCCAGACTTCGACACCCCGGATCACATCAAGCAGGCAGCCATTGAAGCCATCAACAACGGCCAGACCAAGTACACCGCCGTGGATGGTACGCCCGCGTTGAAAAAGGCGATCATTGCGAAGTTCAAACGGGACAACGGCCTGGATTACGAAGCCAACCAGGTATTAGTCAGCAGTGGTGGCAAACAGAGCTTTTTCAACCTTGCACTGGCCACTCTGAACCCGGGTGACGAAGCCATCATCCCGGCACCATACTGGGTGTCCTACCCGGACATGGTGCTGGTGGCAGAAGGCAAACCGGTAGTCATCGAAACCACCGCCGCCACCCGTTTCAAGATCACTGCAGAGCAGCTGGAAAACGCCATCACCGAGCGCAGCCGCCTGTTCGTGATCAACAGCCCGTCCAACCCCAGCGGCATGGCGTACACACTCGAAGAGCTGCAGGCCATTGGCGAAGTGCTGAAAAAGCACCCGCAAATCATGATCGCCACCGACGACATGTATGAGCCGATCCTGTGGACTGGAAAGCCGTTCTGTAACATCCTCAACGCCACACCGGAGCTTTACGACCGCACCTTCGTGCTGAACGGCGTGTCCAAAGCCTACTCCATGACAGGATGGCGTATCGGCTACGCCGCCGGGCCGGCGAAAATCATCGGGGCGATGAAGAAGATCCAGTCCCAGAGCACGTCCAACCCGGCCTCCATCTCCCAGGCCGCTGCCGTGGCCGCCCTGGAAGGGTCACAGGACTGCGTCGGCGAAATGGTCACTGCCTTCAAGGAGCGTCATGACTGGCTGGTCGAGGCGCTGAACAAGTTGCCAGGCGTAGAGTGCCTGAACGGCGACGGCACGTTTTACGTGTTCCCCAGCTTTCAGGCCGCCATTGATGCCGACAGCGATGTCAGCAATGATGTCGAGTTTGCCGAAAAGCTGCTCACCGAAGCCGGCGTCGCCCTAGTCCCTGGCTCCGCTTTTGGCAGCCCAGGCCATATGCGCCTGAGCTTTGCGACCAGCATGGATAACCTGAAAAAAGCCATCGAACGGTTGCAAAAAGCCCTCGGCTAAATTTCTTAGCCAGGGGTTGACGGGGCGGTATAGTCACCTTAATATACGCGCCTCGTCACATGACGACGTTCCCCGATAGCTCAGTTGGTAGAGCAACGGACTGTTAATCCGTTTGTCCCTGGTTCGAGCCCAGGTCGGGGAGCCACTATTTTGAAAGCCCGCTAATTCTTTGAGTTAGCGGGCTTTTTTCGTTTTTGGCTTTGGTGTTTTTTCTGCGTGGATTGGAGAATGATGGCCAAGTCCTGCCCTAGCCTGCTTGCTTGGCGGGATGGGTGTGGGTGGAGCCCCCTCCTTCGGACTTAGTGCGATAGTCACAAACGTAGGTCGGATTAGGCGCAGCCGTAATCCGACAAAATTGAACGCATGTTGGGTGGTAAACGTTTTGTCGGATTACGCTTCGCTAATCCGACCTACGCTTTTCAGGCTTTCGAACCGACTATGTCACCGCTGCACACCAGGCGAGGATGTAAGCCCTCCCCCTCAGTTGAAAGGCTAGGGCCAGCATCAGCCGCGACGCACCAAAGCTAGACCGAAAGCACTTCTGCGTGGATCGCCTCCAACGCCGCCAACGGATCAGCCGCCTGAGTAATAGGACGCCCGATAACCAGGTAATCGGACCCGGCCTTAAGGGCATCCGCAGGGGTCATAATGCGCTGCTGATCACCTTTATCGGCGGTCAGTGGGCGAATTCCCGGGGTGATCAGTTTGAAGTCGGTACCCTGCTCTGCTTTCAGTTTTGGTGCTTCCTGGGCGGAACAGACGACGCCGTCCAGGCCGCAGTTTTTTGTCAGGGTTGCCAGCCGGGACACCTGGGCTTCCGGGCTTTCAGAGATACCGATGCCCGCCAGGTCATCGGCGGACATGCTGGTCAGTACCGTGACGGCAATCAGCAAAGGCCGGTCCGCGCCAAAGGCTTCCAGGCGCTCGCGGCAGGCCAGCATCATGTTTTCACCGCCTGAGGCGTGAACGTTGACCATCCAGACGCCCAGGTCCGCGGCGGCCGCCACCGCCGCTGAGGTGGTGTTGGGGATATCGTGGAACTTCAGGTCCAGAAACACTTCGAAGCCGCGATTCTGCAGGCTGCGCACAAGGGCCGGGCCGGAGCGGGTGAAGAGCTCTTTGCCAACTTTCAGCCGGCATTTTCCGGGGTCCAGTTGGTCGACCAGCGCTAGCGCCAGATCCTCTGAGGGGAAATCCAGGGCAACGATGATCTTCGGGTCATGTTTGGTTTGCACGGTCAGGTCCTTCGTTATTCGGCCTCAACACCCTGAATCGGGCGTACGGTTTCCCATTGTTTGCAGCTTGGGCATAGCCAGTGTAATTGTCTGCCGGAGAAACCGCAGCTCACGCAGCGATAGACCGGCCGGTTGGCGAGAATCAGATGGCCGATACGGCTGACCAGGCGGCCTTCGTCGGAGGTCATGCCTTTTTCATAGCCGGCCATTTCCACCAGCCGTAATAGACCCCGGACACTTGGCCGCACCTCGAGTTCACGGCGCAACAGCTCAATGGCCGCTGGCCGTCCGGATGCGCGCTCCACGGATTCCACCAGGGCCAGCAGCAAACTGGTATTTGGCCAGGTTTCATACAATTTACGAAGCTTCTTGGAAAGCCGGCCGATGTCACCATGCTCATGCTCGAGCTTCATTAACCGATCCACTGCTTCAGAGCCAAACTCCGGGTTCTGGTCAAATACTTTGAAGCTCTGGTTGGTGGCTTCCTTGAAATTGCCCTGGCGAACCTGCAGTTTCATCAGAATGAAGGTCGCACGGACACAGGCACCGTCGTACTCCAGCGCTTCTTTCGCCAGTTTCTGGGCACCCCAGCGATCATCGGTCTTAAAGGCTTCGTCTGCGATCTCGCAGGTGATGTACGCCAACACTTTTAGTACAGCCGGGTCGGTCTGGCCATTGGTCAACGTTCTCGCAACCTGGGCGGCCTTTTCCCATTCCTTTTCCTGCTGGTACAGCTCGATCAGCTGTAACGAGGACTTTCGGCCGTACTCCCGATCACCCATCAACTCCTGAAGCAAGGCTTCAGCACGATCAAGAAGCCCTGCATTCAGATAGTCGAGGGCCAGCTCAAACGTCACTTGCGGGGAGTATCGGGGGGGAAGTTCTGGGCGCGCCAGAAGGTTCTGATGAATCAGGATGGCGCGGTCGGTTTCGCCCTTATGACGAAAATGGGCACCGACAGAAAGATGGAGGCTAACGGTGTCACGATTGACCGCCAGAGACTGGACGAAATTTTCAACCGCCTGATCGGAGTAGTTGGTAAACAAAAACTGAAGGCGGTCTTTGACGGAGTCTTCATCAGCGATGATTTTTTTTGAGCGCCGGCCAGAGCTGCCGAGGCGCCCGGCAAACCAACCGGCCGCGACAGCGACGGTCAGAAGCAGCCACTGAAGCACTATTTCCATCAAAGTGTCCGGTCGTTCTCGGCCCTGGATTTCTCCAATGCCTGCTCGGTACGGGCAAGCTGTTTCTGAAGGTGTCGGCGGGAAACAGATGTGCGGAATGTCGCCAGCATGGTGATCAGCACACCCACCAGAGCGCCCAGCACAAAAGACAGGACAATCCAGATAGCGACCCCGTGGGGTTGAGTTTCAAACACCAGAAAATTCAGCGATACCGCCATCTGGTTGTTGAGGGAAAAGACCAGCGCCACCAGGACCAAAAACAACACAAACAGAATGATTAGAACTTTCTGCAACCCTGCCATCGCTGTCTTGCTCCCTACGGGACGGTCAAATAAACCCCGGTCAGTGTAATGCGCTATGAGAACTGATCAGAACCCTTTTTTCAGGCTGTCATTCACTTGTTCGCGCAGTTCCTTGCCTGGCTTGAAATGCGGTACAAACTTGGCGGGCAACTGAACTGCCTCGCCGGTCTTTGGGTTTCGGCCCGTTCTCGCTGCACGATGATGCAGGGAAAAGCTGCCGAATCCACGAATTTCGATTCGCTGCCCACTCGACAGGGACTGCGACATGTGTTCAATCACTGTTTTTACGGCCAACTCCACATCCTTGACGGATAGCTGAGTCTGCTTCGACGCTATCAGCTCAACCAGTTCGGACTTCGTCATGAGGCGTTTCCCTCTTCTTTATTGTTGGATAGCCGGTTACCAGCTCCATGATCCTAGTTTAGCCAAACCAGAAAAAAACACAAAAAAAACGGGCTCTTAGAGCCCGTTTTTTTCGTACCAACCGGAAATTTATTCCTTGTTGGCGTTTTGCTGCTGCATCTGCTCCTTGATGAGATCACCAATGGTGGTCGCACCGGAAGCTGTATCTGCAGTCTTGCTGCGCACGGTTTCAATGGCCTGCTTATCGTCCTCGACGTCTTTGGACTTCACAGACAGATTGATCACGCGGTTTTTGCGATCGATGCTGATGATCTTCGCTTCAACTTCTTCGCCTTCCTTCAGCGCGTTGCGCGCGTCTTCAACGCGGTCACGGCTGATTTCGGAAGCCTTCAGAACAGCTTCAACTTCGTCGTTCAGGGCGATCGTGGCTGCCTTGGCGTCAACGGCGGATACGGTGCCCTTAACGATGGAGCCCTTGTCATTCAGCTGAACAAACTCGGCGAACGGATCGCTTTCCAGCTGCTTGATACCCAGGGAGATACGCTCACGCTCGGGATCAACAGACAGGATAACGGTTTCAACTTCGTCGCCCTTCTTGTATTCGCGGACGGCTTCTTCGCCAGTCTCGTTCCAGCTGATGTCTGACAGGTGAACCAGACCATCGATGCCACCGTCCAGGCCGATGAAGATACCGAAGTCAGTGATTGACTTGATCTTGCCGGAAATACGGTCGCCTTTGTTGAAGTTGCCGGAGAAGTCTTCCCATGGGTTGGATACACACTGCTTGATACCCAGAGAAATACGACGGCGCTCTTCGTCGATGTCCAGAATCATCACGCCCACTTCGTCGCCAACCTGGACAACCTTGGAGGGGTGAATGTTCTTGTTGGTCCAGTCCATTTCGGATACGTGAACCAGGCCTTCAACACCTTCTTCGAGCTCGGCAAAGCAACCGTAGTCGGTCAGGTTGGTGACACGCGCAGTAACCTTGCTGCCTTCCGGATAGCGACCTTTGATATCAACCCAGGGATCTTCGCCCAGCTGCTTCAGGCCGAGAGATACGCGGTTACGCTCACGATCGAACTTGAGAACCTTAACGCTGATTTCATCGCCCACGTTCACGATTTCGCTCGGATGCTTGATGCGCTTCCAGGCCATATCGGTGATGTGCAGCAGGCCGTCAACACCGCCCAGATCTACGAACGCGCCGTAGTCGGTCAGATTCTTGACGATACCCTTGATTTCCATACCTTCGGTCAGGGTTTCCAGCAGAGCTTCACGCTCAGCACTGTTTTCAGCTTCCAGAACGGCGCGGCGGGAAACAACCACGTTGTTACGCTTCTGGTCCAGCTTGATAACCTTGAATTCCAGCTCTTTGTTCTCCAGGTGCGCGGTATCGCGAACCGGACGAACGTCTACCAGTGAGCCTGGCAGGAAGGCACGAATGCCGGCCAGATCAACAGTGAAACCACCTTTGACCTTGCCATTAATAATACCCTTGACCACTTCTTCAGCTTCGAAGGACTTCTCGAGTACCTTCCAGGCTTCAGCTCGCTTAGCCTTCTCGCGCGACAGACGGGTTTCACCGAAACCGTCTTCCACAGCGTCGAGAGCTACATCGACAACGTCGCCAATGGCAACTTCCAACTCGCCTTTTTCGTTCAGGAACTGGGAGGCGGGGATAACGCCTTCGGACTTCAGTCCGGCGTTAACGGTGACCCAGTCGTTGTCGACATCCACTACGGTTCCCTGGACGATGGAACCTGGCTGCATGTCAATTTCTTTTAGGCTTTCTTCAAAAAGATCCGCAAAGCTCTCGCTCATTATGAGTCCTATATGATCAACGCAAGTATGCTCCGTGCTACCAGCAACACGGTCTGTTAGTAGTTTCCGAAGACAGCCTGTGGCTGGCAGGTAACACTGCTCCGGCATTCCAACAACAAAAAGGTGTGGTCAGGCCTGGCCTGCTACGGCCATACACCTGTCCAACACCTCTTTTATGCTCAAACCTGTAGAATCAATGACTTGCGCATCATCCGCCGGTTTGAGCGGGGCTGCAGAGCGATTCATATCCCGCTCATCGCGAACCCGTATCTCTTCTAAAAGGGTGTCAATATTAACATCGACCCCGGCGTCCTTCAACTGGTTGTATCGTCGGCTTGCCCGCTCCTCGGCACTGGCGGTCAAAAATATTTTGACCGGCGCATCCGGGAACACCACCGTGCCCATGTCGCGACCGTCTGCGACCAGCCCCGGCGGCTGCTGGAAATCCCGCTGCCGCTGGAGCAGCGCATCCCGGACCGGCTGGATGACCGCAACCCGAGAGGCGTTGTCCCCCGTGGCTTCGGTGCGGATCTCGACGGTAACATCTTCACCCGCAAGAATCACTTTCACCGGCTCACCGGGCTCAGTCGGCTCAAACGCCACATCAAGGCTGGCGGCAACGGCTACCAGGCCCGCTTCATTATCCAGAGCCACACCCTGCCTGGTCGCTGCCAATGCGGTCAGCCGGTAAAGCGCACCACTGTCCAGCAAGTGCCAGCCCAGTTCCCTGGCCAGCATCTGGGTGATCGTACCTTTACCCGAGCCTCCGGGCCCGTCCACGGTAATGACAGGTGTCATACTGAAGGACATTACTCCCCTCCTTCGGCGCTGATCAGAATACCGGTCTGGCGGGCCAGCGCCACAAAGCCCGGGAACGACGTCGCTACGTTGGCACAGTCGGTCACCTCAATGTCACCCGCTGCACGCAGGGAGGCAACAGCAAAAGCCATGGCTATGCGGTGATCGCCATGGCTGTTGACCTTGCCGCCAACGATGGTCTGGCCGCCTTCAATAATGATGCCGTCAGGGGTAACAGTGGTTTCAACCCCAAGCTCGGCAAGGCCGTCGGCCATGACCTGGATGCGATCACTTTCCTTCACCCGCAGCTCTTCAGCACCCCGCAACACGGTGGTTCCCTGTGCGCAAACCGCAGCAATAAACAACACCGGAAATTCATCAATCGCCAGAGGTACCTGATCTTCCGGGATATCAATGCCCTGAAGCTGTGCAGAGCGTACTTTCAGATCCGCCACCGGCTCACCGCCGATTTCGCGCTCGTCCAGCACGTCGATGTTCGCCCCCATCATTCGGAGGATATTAATGACCCCGACCCGGGTCGGATTCATGCCCACATGACGGAGGGTCAATTCAGAGCCCGGCGCGATGCTTGCGGCCACCAGGAAGAACGCTGCCGATGAGATATCGGCAGGCACGTCAATGGCGGTGGAGGTGAGCTTACCGCCACCTGAAACGCTGGCCGTGGCGCTGTCCCGATGCACATGGTAGCCAAACCCGGCGAGCATCCTCTCGGTATGATCCCGGGTCGGTGCGGGCTCGGTAACCGAAGTCACACCCTCGGCATACAGACCCGCCAGCAACAGGCAGGACTTTACCTGCGCAGAGGCGACCGGCATTTCGTAATGAATACCAGTCAGTGGCTGGGCACCCCGGATTTTCAGGGGCGGCCGGCCACCTTCCGCGGTATCGATGACAGCACCCATCGCTCGCAGCGGATCTGCAATGCGCCCCATGGGCCGCTTGGCCAAACTGCTGTCGCCGGTGAGCTCGGAATCAAACGACTGAGCCGCAAGAAGCCCGGAAAACAGGCGCATGGCCGTACCGGAGTTCCCCAGATACAGCGGCCCACGCGGTGGTTGAAGACCGTTCAGCCCGACCCCGTGTATGCGAACAAAGCCGTCATCCGGCCCCTCGATGGTGACGCCCATATCGCGGAACGCCTGAAGCGTGGCGAGGCTGTCCTCACCTTCGAGAAAGCCTTTCACTTCGGTGACGCCGTCCGCCAGCGCGCCCAGCATAATGGAGCGGTGAGAAATGGACTTGTCACCCGGCACCCGGATATCACCGGTCATGCTGCCACCGGGCTGAAGACGGAACGTTACCTGTTTCTGACTGTTATTTGTCACGTAAGCCTGTCCTGAAAGCATTTTTGAAAAATGTTCCCTCGCCGCTTTGGCACGGCTGAAAACTCTGAGCAGGGTCGCGCTGTCCTGATTGGCAATGGCGGTGCGAAGCTGGTCCAGATCGTGGGTGAAGTGGTCAATGCCTCGCAAAACCGCATCCCGGTTGGACAGGAAGATGTCATGCCACATCACCGGATCGCTGGCGGCAATACGGGTGAAATCGCGAAACCCGCCCGCCGCGTAGCGGAAAATATCCAGGTTCTCGTCCTCACCGGCCAATGTGTCCACCAGCGAAAACGCGATCAGGTGAGGCAAATGGCTGGTCGCCGCCAGCACCTCATCGTGGTAAGCCACGGACATGGTCAGCACCGTGGCACCGCAGCCTTCCCAGAGAGATTTGAGGCGGGCCAGATCACCTGCGTCAACGTCATCCCCTGGCGTCAGGATCACCTTGTGACTGGCGAACAGTTCCGGATTGGCAGCGCGAATGCCACTTTTCTCGGAACCGGCGATGGGGTGTCCGGGAATAACCCGGGGAGACACACCCCCAAAGACGGCGCGAACATCGTTCACAAAGCTGGTTTTGGTGCTGCCAACATCCGTCAATACGGCATCGGCCGACAGGTGCGGTTTCACAGCCTCCAGCACCTCACGGGTGGCGCGAACCGGCACCGCCAGAACCACCAGATCACTGCCCGACACGGCCTCCGCGAGAGACGCTGCCGCTTGGTCAATAACGCCCAGCTCTATACCGAGGGAAAGCTCTTCCTCACGTTTGTCGGTGCCCACCACCGTGCCGGCCAAACCGTTCAGACGCACGGCCTTCGCCAGTGAGCCGCCAATCAGCCCCAGGCCAATAATGGCTACCCGTTTGAACAATGGCTCAACCGTTAACACGGTTATGCTCCCTGCCCTGAACGACCAAGCGTCTTGGCCAGGGCGTTCAGCAGTTTGGTGTTTTCATGTTCCAGCCCGATGGACACCCGCAGATGCCGGGGCATGCCGTATCCGGCAACCGGGCGCACAATGACGCCCTGCTCCAGCAGCGACTGGTAAACCGCCATGGCATTGTCGCCTACATCCACGGCGATAAAGTTTCCCGCAGAAGGAATGAACGACAGATCCAATTCCCGGAAACCGGCTTCCAACTGCACCATGCCGACAGCGATCACTTCACAGGAGCGCTGTAAATAGAGCTCGTCATCGAGCACCGCTGTGGCGGCGGCCAGGGCAACCGTATCGACGTTAAAAGGCTGGCGCACGCGGTTAAGAATGTCGGCGATCTCAGGCGAACTGAGGCTGTAGCCAACACGCAGCGCTGCCAGCCCCCAGGCCTTGGAGAAGGTGCGGCAAACAATCAGATTGGGGAACTGTGACAGCAGCTCAACACCGTCGGCGTAGCCGTCGCCCCGGAGGTATTCACAATAGGCTTCGTCGAGCACCACGAGCACTCGTGCCGGAATTTTTTCCAGGAACGCCACGATGGCATCCGCACCGTGAACCGTACCGGTGGGGTTATTGGGGTTGGCCACAAACACCAGCTTGGTGCGCTCGGTGACCGCCGCCGCCATGGCATCCAGGTCGTGCCCCCAGTCTTTGGCGGGAACAGACACGCCGTTTGCACCAATCGCCTGCGTGACCAGTGGATAGACCGCAAACGCGTACTGGGAGAACACCACCTCGGAATCGGCGTCGGCAAAACAGCGGGCGATCACCTCCAACACGTCGTTGGAGCCGTTGCCGAGGGTAATCTGAGCCATGTCGACGCCAAAACGCGCCGCCAGGGCCTGTTTGAGATCAAAGCCGTTGCCATCGGGGTAGAGGCACAGCTCACTCAATGCCTCACGCGCGGCTGCCATCGCCTGCTCACTGGGGCCAAGCGGATTCTCATTGCTGGCCAGCTTGACGATATCGGCTGGATTCAAACCCAGTTCGCGGGCAAGTTCGGCAATGGGCTTTCCTGGCTGGTAAGGCGACAGCGCCTGAACGCCGCTGACCGCCAGGCTTTGGTAATCAATCGTCATCACACCATCCTGCTAGTCGGCTTATAGAACCCCGATCGGGTAGGAGCCCAACCGTTTCAGTTCCACGGCTTCGTCATCGACTTCCGCCAGCACTTTACGCACCTGATCGCCCTCCATATGACCCTCAAAGTCGATATAGAACACATAGGCCCAGGTGCCGCTGGGCGATGGCCGGGTTTCGATCCGGGTCAGGCTGAGGCCATGGCGGTGGAACGGCTCCAGTAACTGATACAGCGCGCCGGGTTTGTTGCGCATGGACACCAGAATCGAGGACTTGTCGTGGCCACTGGCCGGCACTTCTTCGCGGCCGATGATCAGGAACCGCGTGGTATTGTCCGGGCGATCCTCAATGCTGGCGACCTCTTTCTCAAGGCCGTACAGCTCGGCGGCCATGTCGCCTGCGATGGCGGCTGCGCCGGGCTCTTCCGCCGCACGACGCGCCGCTTCAGCGTTGCTGCTGACGGTAATACGCTCAATCCCGTACCGATGCGTATCAAGCCATTGCCGACACTGGGCAAACGACTGCTGGTGCGAGTAGATCCGGGTAACGTCCTGATCCTTGAAGGCGGGCGACACCAGCAAATGATGATGAATCCGCAACTGCACCTCGCCACAGATTTTCAGGGGCGATGACATGAACATATCGAGAGTGTGGTTGATCATGCCTTCGGTGGAGTTTTCCACCGGCACCACGCCGTAATGAGCCGCGCCGGACTCCACCTCACGGAACACTGCGTCAATCGCAGGCAGCGGCACGCTGACCACGGAATGGCCGAAATGCTTCAATGCTGCGGATTGGGTAAAGGTGCCCACCGGGCCCAGGAAGGCAATGTGCATGGGCTTTTCCAGCGCCAGACAGGCGGACATGATTTCGCGGAACAGCCGCGCCATCTCCTCGCCGGACAGCGGCCCCGGGTTCTGCTCTTTAATACGCCGCAATACCTGAGCTTCCCGTTCGGGACGGTAAAAGAACACATCCTGATCCGGATTGGCGGTGGTTTTCACGTTGGCCACTTCCTGCGCGCAGGTGGCGCGGGCGCTGATCAGTTCCATGATTTTCTGATCCAGCTGATCGATCTCTTCCCTCAGCTCTGCGAGGCGGGTCTGTTCATCGGTCATGATCAGCCACGCTCCCTGGCAAACTCGGCCATGTAGGCCATCAGCGTGTCGACACCGGCCTCGGGCATAGCGTTGTATAGGCTCGCGCGCATACCGCCGACGGAGCGATGTCCCTTCAGGTTGAGCAGTCCCCGAGCATCCGCGCCTTTCAGGAACTCATTGTTCAGCCCGTCGTCCCCCAGAGTGAACGGTACGTTCATCCAGGAGCGGAAACGAGGATCAATAGGATTGGCGTAGAAATCATTGGTATCAATGAAATCATAGAGCTTCCGCGCTTTGCGCAGGTTGGTTTCACCCATGGCCGTGACCCCGCCCTGCGCTTTCAGCCACTTGAACACCAGCCCCGCCAGGTACCAGGAATAGGTCGCCGGGGTGTTGTACATGGAGGCATTATCGGCGATGACCTGATAATTCATCATTGTCGGAGTTTCTCTGCGAGCCTTGCCCAGCAAATCTTTGCGGATGATGACCACCACCAGGCCCGACGGCCCGATGTTTTTCTGGGCACCGGCATAGATCAACCCGAACTTCGACACGTCCAGCGGACGCGACAGCATGGTGGACGACAGATCCGCCACCAGCGGTACATCGCCGCTGTCGGGTATGAAATCAAACTCCAGCCCACCAATGGTCTCGTTTGGCGTGTAGTGCAGGTAAGCCGCATCACGTCGGGTGGTCCAGGCGCTTTGGTCCGGAATGGTGGTAAAACCGTCCGCTTCGCTGCTGCCCGCCACGTTGATGTCACCATAACGGCTGGCTTCTGCAATGGCTTTTTTCGACCAGATACCGGTGTTGATGTAATCCGCGGACGACTTGTCACCCAACAGGTTCAGAGGGATCGTTGAGAACTGGCTCGAGGCACCACCCTGCATGAAGAGTACGGCGTAATCATCTGAAACTCCGGCCAATTCACGAAGATCTTTTTCCGCTGTTTCGGCGATTTCCACAAACTCATCACTGCGATGGCTCATTTCCATCACCGACATGCCGGTGCCGCGCCAGTCGAGCATTTCGTCCCGTGCCTGTTGCAGCACGCTTTCCGGCAAGGTTGCCGGGCCTGCACAAAAGTTATACGCCCTGCTCATCGTCCTCACCGCTTATCTCTTCTTCACCGTCTATCTCTTCCGCGTCGGTCTCAGCAATACGCTCGACGCCTACCAGACGCTCATCTTCCTGGCTCAGCTTGATCAGGCGAACGCCTTGAGTATTCCGGCTCAGTACCGACACTTCATCAGTGCGGGTACGTACCAGTGTGCCCTTGTCCGAAATCAGCATCATTTCGTCGCCTTCGAACAACTGCAGCGCTGTCACCAGATTACCGTTACGCTCTGAGCACTGCATGGCGATAACACCCTGGCTGCCGCGGCTGTAAGTCGGGAACTCGTCGAAAGCCGTGCGCTTGCCGTAACCATTTTCACTGGCGGTAAGCAGCACGCCGTCTTCCTGCGGAATAATCAACGACACCACATGGTGGCCCGCAGGCATGCGGATACCGCGAACGCCACGGGCGGTGCGGCTCATCGGGCGCACGGCTTCTTCGTTGAAGCGCACAGCTTTGCCGGCGGTCGAGAACAGCATCACTTCGGCATCGCCCTTGGTGATGGCTGCGCCAATCAGGGTGTCGCCCTCATCCAGGTTCAGCGCGATCAGACCATTGCTGCGCGGACGGGAAAAGTTCGGCAGAGGCGTCTTCTTGACCACGCCGGCAAAAGTCGCCATCAGTACAAACTGGTCTTCCGGGTAATCCCGTACTGGCAGGAAGGTGGTGATGCGCTCGCCTTCGTCCAGTGGCAGAATATTCACCATCGGACGGCCACGGGACGCACGGCTGGCGCGGGGAATCTCGAATACGCGCAGCCAGTAGACCTTGCCGCGGTTGGAGAAACACAGAATGGTGTCGTGAGAGTTGGCCACCAGCAGTTTCTCGACGAAATCCTCGTCCTTCATGGACGTAGCGGCCTTGCCCCGGCCACCACGCCGCTGGGCCTGGTAGTCTTCGACCGCCTGGGTCTTGGCGTAACCGCCATGGGATATGGTCACTACCAGATCTTCTTCGTCAATCAGGTCGGCGATGGTCAGGTCACGCTGGGAGCTGGTGATTTCGGTACGGCGCTCATCTCCGAATTCGGACACGACGGCTTCCAGCTCTTCACGGATGACCTGCATGAGACGATCCGGGTCCGCCAGGATTTCCAGCAGGCCGGCGATTTTCTCAAGAATGTCCTTGTACTCGTTCTGGAGCTTTTCAGTCTCCAGACCGGTCAGACGGTGCAGGCGCATGTCCAGGATGGCCTGAGTCTGCTCGGGCGACATATAGTACAGGCCGTCACGCAGGCCGTAGATTTCCGGCAGGTCGTCGGGGCGACAGGCATCTTCACCGGCACGCTCCAGCATGGCCAGCACATCGCCCGGAGCCCAGCCCTTCGACATCAGCTTCTCTTTCGCTTCCACCGACGTCGGGGAGGCTTTGATCAGCTCGATCATCTCGTCGATGTTGGCCAGGGCGACGGTCAGGCCTTCCAGAATATGGCCACGCTCACGAGCCTTACGCAGCTCATAGAGGGTCCGGCGAGTAACCACTTCACGGCGGTGGCGCACGAACGCGTCGAGCATTTCTTTCAGATTGAGGATCTTCGGCTCGCCGTTAATCAGCGCTACCATGTTGATACCGAACACGGTCTGCAGCTGGGTGTGAGCGAACAGGTTGTTGACGATCACCTCAGGGTTTTCACCCCGGCGCAGCTCAATCACCACGCGGATGCCTTCCTTGTTGGATTCGTCACGTAGCTCGGTGATGCCTTCCAGGCGCTTTTCCTTGACCAGTTCCGCGATCTTCTCGATCAGGCGCGCTTTGTTCAACTGATAAGGCAGCTCGGTAATGATGACGGCGTCACGGTTGGTTTTCTTATCGTGCTCGATCTCGTGGCGGGCACGAATGTAGATACGGCCACGACCCGTGCGGTAAGCCTCAACAATGCCCGCGCGGCCATTGATAATGCCATCCGTGGGGAAATCCGGGCCGGGAATGTATCCCATCAGCTCATCAATGGTCAGATCCGGGTTGTCGATCAGCGCCAGACACCCACTGACCACCTCTGTCAGGTTGTGAGGCGGAATATTCGTAGCCATACCAACGGCAATACCGGAAGAGCCGTTAACCAGCAGATTCGGTACCCGGGTAGGCATGACCTCGGGAATCCGTTCGGTGCCATCGTAGTTGTCGACGAAATCGACAGTTTCCTTGTCCAGGTCCGCCAGCAGCGAATGCGCGACCTTCTCCATGCGGATTTCGGTGTAACGCATGGCGGCGGCGTTGTCGCCGTCGATGGAACCAAAGTTACCCTGACCATCAACCAGCGGATAACGCAGGGAAAACGGCTGAGCCATACGAACGATGGTGTCGTAGACCGCGGAGTCACCGTGGGGGTGGTATTTACCGATGACGTCACCGACCACGCGGGCGGACTTCTTGTAAGCCTTGTTCCAGTCATTGTTCAGTTCGGACATGGCGAACAGAACACGACGGTGAACCGGCTTGAGGCCGTCACGAACATCCGGAAGGGCCCGCCCGACGATGACGCTCATGGCGTAATCGAGGTAGGACTGCTTCAACTCATCTTCAATATTTACCGGCAGGATCTCTTTGGCTAACTCACCCATCGAGAAAGGTTCCTTTGCGTTTGCTGGAAGTCGTTTCAGGGCGTTTTTGCTGCCCCATAGTTATTCTTTAACAAGCGGCCAATACTAACACAGTCAGCCCCTTAGCGGGGCAATTGCGAACAGGTCTTAATCAAAAACCACCGTCTTGTTCTGATAGGTAATCACCCGATCCTCAATGTGCGACCGCAACCCGCGGGCCAGCACGTTTTTCTCCACGTCTTTGCCCAGGCGCACCATGTCTTCGATGGCATCGCTGTGGGTAATGCGGATCACGTCCTGTTCTATAATCGGGCCTTCGTCCAGGTCCTGAGTAACATAGTGGCAGGTGGCCCCGATCAGCTTCACACCACGGCTGTAGGCCTGATGGTATGGGCGCGCACCAGCGAATGATGGCAGGAAGCTGTGGTGAATATTGATCACCTTGCCAGTGTACTTTTCACACAGGGACGCCGGCAGGATCTGCATGTAACGGGCAAGCACCACCACGTCGGCGTTGTAGCCTTCGATCAGCCCGTCAATTTCGCCAAAGGCTTCGTCGCGGTTATCTGTCGTGGCAGGAATGCAGTGATACGGTATTTCGTGCCACTCCACCATGCGGCGTAAATCTTCATGGTTGGAAATCACTGCCACAATCTCGGCGTTGATCTCGCGGCTGTGCCAGCGGTGCAGCAGGTCGGCCACGCAATGGGATTCCTTGCTGCACATCAGGATCACTTTCTTGGGCTGGGCGGAATCGGCTACGTGCCAGTCCATGTCAAATTCACGGGCAATCGGGTCGAACGCCGCACGAAACTGATCCAGGCCGAAGGGAATCGAACTGGCCTTGATCTCGTGGCGCATGAAAAAACGGCCCGAGTGGGTATCGGAATGGTGACTCGCCTCGGTAATCCAGCCATTGTAGGTGGACAGGAAATTGCTCACCTTGGCGACAATTCCAACCCGGTCCGGGCAGGAAATCACAAGACGATAGGTATGCTCCATGAAAGCCTTTCCTTAGTTCTGATCCGGGGAAAGCGGGGGCGAAGGTTCACACCCGTAAAAATGACCGGCTATCATAGCCTATCTCAACGCCAGAAACGAGGAACAGGCACATGGACAGACACCTCCTTCGGGGCCTCCCCGAACACGCCTCCCAGGGCCGCTCACTCGCCGCCCGCGCCGGATTTGCCCTGGTGCTGCTGGTGTTTACCACCGCCCTGCAGGCGCAAGCGATCCTGGAGGGTGAGCGACACCATCCCGAGGAGGGCCGCCACGGCATGGTAGTTACCAGCCACGACCTGGCAACAGACGCTGCCCTGCGCGTGCTGAAAAACGACGGCAATGCGGTGGATGCCGCGGTTACCGCCGGGTTTGTGCTGGCGGTGGTGCAACCCCGGTCCGGGAATATTGGCGGCGGTGGTTTCATGCTGGTGGCACCCGGCGATGGCAGCCCGGTCGAAGCCATTGATTATCGGGAAAAGGCACCCGCAGCCGCAACCGAGACCATGTTTCAGGACGAGGATGGCAACGTGGTGACCAATCGCAGCCGCTTTACTCACCGTGCGTCCGGTGTGCCTGGCACGGTGGCCGGGATGGCACTGGCGTTGGATCGACACGGTACGCTGTCGCTCAGGGAGGCACTGGCTCCAGCCATCGACCTGGCGCGGAATGGGTTTGTGGTGCCGCCCCGCTTCACCGAAGGCCTGGAGCAGGCTGCGGATCGCCTGCACCGCTGGCCCGCCAGCCGCGCCACGTTCTATCGGGACGACGGCTCAGCATGGCAGCCCGGCGAACGCTTCCGTCAACCGGAACTGGCCGCCACTCTGCAACGGCTGGCCGACCACGGCATTCAGGATTTTTACCAAGGCGAAACCGCACGCCTCATTGTGGAGGAGATGCAGAATCACGATGGTCTGATCACCCGGGAGGACCTGAAACACTATCAGCCTTCGGTCCGGGAGCCGGCCCAGGGAAGCTATCGCGGCCATGAGGTGTTCTCCATGTCGCCGCCCTCTTCCGGGGGCACTCACATCATCCAGATCCTGAACATTCTGGAAGATTACCCGCTGGCAGAGCTCGGCCATAATTCCGCCGACACATTGCACTACATGGCCGAAGCCATGAAACTGGCGTACGCAGACCGCTCAGAATTCCTTGGCGACACCGACTTTGTCGATGTGCCGCTGAAAGGGCTACAGGACAAAGCCTACGCCGCCGAATTGCGCAAGGGCATCAGCCCCGATAAAGCCCGGCCAGCCAGCGACATTCAACCCGGCAACCCTGGGGCCTATGAAAGCCCGGAAACCACCCACTTCTCCATCGTCGACCGCTGGGGTAACGCGGTGTCGAATACCTACACCATCAATTTCAGTTACGGCTCCGGTATTACCGTCACCGGTGCCGGCTTCCTGCTCAACAATGAAATGGACGATTTCAGCGCCAAACCGGGGGTACCCAACGCCTTTGGTCTGATAGGTGGCGAAGCCAACAAGGTGGAACCGGGCAAACGCATGCTGAGCTCCATGTCCCCGACCATTGTGCGCAAGGACGGGCGTAATGTTCTGGTCACCGGCAGCCCCGGCGGCTCCCGTATTATCACCACCACCCTGCAGGTGATCCTGAATGTGATTGACCACAACATGAACATTCAGACCGCGGTAAACGCGCCGCGCATGCATCATCAATGGCTGCCGGATGCGATTTTCATCGAACAGGGCTTCAGCCCGGACACGCTGCGGTTGCTCGAGGCCCGCGGCCACACCATCAAACCAACCAGCGCCATGGGCGCGATTCAGAGCATTCTTCTGGATGCCGATGGAACGCTTTACGGTGGCGCTGATCCAAGACGCAGTACATCATCAGCAAAGGGGTACTGACCCCCGGGGAGGCACTATGTATCTATCCGTGCAACTGAGCTGCTATCCGCTCAAAGACGACTACAAACAACCAATATGGGACCTGATCGACCGCCTGAAACAGACGAATCTGGAGGTGATTTCCGGGCGCATGAGCACCGAAATCTTTGGCGAGTATGACGAGGTGATGAAGGTGCTGTCGGACACCATGAAGTGGTCGTTCGAGACTTATGGCAAATCGGTATTTGTCGCCAAAATCATGGCCGGGGACCGGCGGCCAAAGGCGTAACGCCTACACCCGCCCCACGAAAAGCGCGGCCACCAGCACAGTACCCAGAAACGCCACAATCAGGTTGATCACCAGCCCCCAGCGGAACCCGTAACCTGCGGGGAACTCCGCGGGGCTCAAAGTGCGCAACAGGGCGCGGAACTGGCGCGACGACCAGACCGCAGCAAACGCCCCCAGGAGAATAAACAGAATACCGATCCAGAACGCCAGCACCGCGTTTATCGCTCCCACCGCCTCCGGGGCCAGCGCATGCAGCAAGAGCCCCGCGCGTTCGATCAGAAACCCGAATGCAATGAAAGATAGGCTGGTGCGGTTCCACGCCAGCAATGTGCGTTCAGCCGCGAACAGAACTCGTGGGTCTTTAAGATCGGACATCAGATACGTTCCTCTCCATCCTGTGAGGGGCTTTCAGTGTTACGTTGGTAACAGGTCAGACGAACGTCCACCGTCACCGTCAGCGAATTCAGCGCCGCGGCACGCTCAAGCCCCTGGGCCGTCGCACGATACAAATGTGGCGTCATCGCCAGTAAATCCGCAATCCGATCCGGGCTGTTCAGCGCCAGGGCGAATCGCTCCGTCGTGGTACTCAGGATGGTAAAGCCATCCGGATCTTCAGGCACCACAGCCTTTTCAGGCTTCAGCACGGGATAAATGATTTCACGCAGTTCCCGCAAATGCTCAGGCCCCGCGTCCACCTGAAGCAGCTGGCCCCCGGCTCTCAGTACCCGGGCAAACTCGGCATACACGGGGAAACCAAACAAGCATAGCACCCGGTCCACGGATGACGGCAGCACCGGCAGCCTGGCGTTGGTGCCCACCACCCAGGCCGGGCGTTTGTCCTGCTTTGCCGCGGCCAGCACCGCCCATTTGGAGATGTCTACACCCAGCAACTCCAGATACCTGCCCTCTCTGTCTGAGGCGGCCAGTTGTCTCAGGTAATAGCCTTCCCCGCAGCCAGCATCCAGGCAGCTTAACGGTTGATTATCCGCCGCATCTGCCAACACCGCACGGTTTACCGCATCGGCGATGGGCTGATAAAAACCGCCATTCAGGAACCGTTGGCGCGCTGCGACCATCTCCTTGCTGTCACCAGGGTGACGGGATCGTTTGTTCTGTACGGGCAACAGGTGCGTATAGCCCTGACGGGCGATATCAAAATTGTGACCGGTCGGACAGCCCCAGGCTGAGCCGGTTCGGCTCAGGGGCTCGCCGTCCAGCGGACAGGCCAGGGCATGAAAAGCGTTGATGGGCATTAGGGTTCCGTCTCAATCAATGGGCAACGGCGGAATGCAAGGCTAACTCAAACACGCGCCATGGTCTAAATTGAAAGCTGCGTTTCAACGAAAATTGAACCCGGCATCTGTTTATGGACCACCCGTTTGCCAAGCTGTTCAACATCAACCGCAACGAGATCCTTCCGGTTCTGCTAGCCGCACTCTTCTTTTTTTGCGTGCTCACTGCCCTGATGGTTCTGCGCCCTGCCCGCGAATCCCTTGGGCTACAGGGCGGCATTGAAACGGTACGCTGGCTGTTTGTCGGCACAGCGGTCATTACCCTGCTGGTCAATCCGGTGTTCGGATTACTGGTCAGCCGGTTACCCCGCCTGACGTTTATCACCATCACCTATCTTTTTTTCGGGCTCAGCCTGGTCGGGTTTTATCTGATCATGACCCTGGCCCCCGGCGTTATCGGCATCGCTACCGGGCAGGTATTCTACGTCTGGTTCAGCGTATTCAACCTGTTCATCACCATGGTGTTCTGGGCGCTGATGGCGGATCGCTTCACCCTGGATCAGGGCAAGCGCTTCTTCGGGGTGATCGCGGTGGGCGGCACCTGTGGTGCCATCTTCGGGCCCTGGCTGACAGCCATGCTGGCCGAGCCACTGGGCACAGCCGCCCTGCTTCTTGTCAGCACCGGGTTCCTGGTGCTGGCGCTGCTGATCTGTTGGGCGATCACTCATATCCAGCCCGACCGGGCTCAGCGCGATCACGATAACCGGCCGGCCATGGACGATGAGGAACTGATTGGCGGCAGCGCCTGGGAGGGTTTTCGGGCCGTGTTCCGCTCCCGCTACCTGTTGGGCATCGGCACCTATGTCATCATTCTGGCCATCATGGCCACGTTCATCTATTTCACCCGCTTACAAATGGTTGCGGAACTCGGCGACAGTACGGATCAGAGAACCACTCTGTTCGCCCGAATCGATCTGATCACCCAGATCGCCACGCTGGTAATGCAGGCCCTGGTGGCCGGCCACCTGATGAAACGCCTTGGCGTGCATATCACCCTGGCTCTGCTACCTTTAACAACAGCCTTTGGTTTTATCGGCCTGGCCATGGTCGGCTCGCTGGCCGCGCTGATCACCCTGGAAGCCTCATTCCGTGCAGTACAGCGAGCCATCATGCGCCCGGCCCGGGAAACGCTGTATACCGTCGCCAGCCGGGAAGACAAATACAAAGCCAAGGCGTTTATCGATACCTTCGTCTACCGTGGTGGTGATGTGGTGGGCGCTCAGGTCGAAGGTCTGCTTGGCCGCCTGGGTATGGGGCTGGCTGCCATTGCCAGCGTTGCGGTTCCGTTGGCGTTGATGTGGGCTTTACTGGCGCTTTGGCTGGGCAGAACACAGCAGTCAATCGCGACCTCGGGGCAACCACGGGCCGCCACGGAACAGAGGATATCACCATGATTTCCCGCAGGGACTATCTCAAGCTCACCCTCGCCGCCGGTGCCACGCTGGCCCTGAAACCTGACCTGCTCTGGGCGGAAAACAAACAGCTGGAGCTGATCACCCGAACCATTCCTTCCTCCGGACAGCGTCTGCCCGTAGTGGGACTGGGCAGCTCTGCCACCTTCTCCCGCGTGGCCAGCAGCAACGATCAGAATGCCCTCCGGGACGTTCTGAGAACTCTGGTCGAGAAAGGCGGCACGGTCTTTGATACCGCCCCGAGCTACGGTGCGTCGGAAGCTGTGGCCGGGGACATTGCGGGGGAACTGGGCATTACCGATGAACTGTTCTGGGCCACCAAGGTAAACGTTGCCGGATTTGGTGGTGGCGAGGCCGATGCTGACGCTGCCCGGGAACAGATCGAAGCCTCCTTCCAACGTATTGGCAAAGAGGTTATCGATCTGATCCAGGTTCATAATCTGGGCGACGTACCGACCCAACTGGGTATTCTCAAGGAGCTGCGTGAAGAACAACGGGTGCGTCACATCGGCGTGACCACCACGTTCCCCCGGCAGTATGACGACCTGGAACGCATTATGGAGCGGGAACCTCTCGACTTCATTGGCATCGATTACGCCATCGACAATCTCACGATGGAAGAACGCATACTACCGCTGGCCAGGGATAAGGGCATCGGCGTACTGGTGTACGCGCCCTTCGGCCGGAACCGGCTCTGGGACAAGGTTAAAGGCAAGGAGGTCCCGGCCTGGGCCGCGGAATTCGATGCTCACTCCTGGGGGCAGTTCTTCCTGAAGTTTGTGGTTGCTCACCCGGTGGTCACCGCCGCAACGCCGGCAACCAGCAAGGCCCGTCACATGGCCGACAACATGGGAGCCGCCATGGGGGCTTTACCCGATGAGGAGATGCGTCAGAGGATGATCCGCCACATCGCCAGTCTGTAAGGGCGACCACCCTGGCCTACCCGCTCAGTTCGCGTAGGCCGCATCGGTCCGTGCCGCCATGATGAAATCATTTTTGTGCAGGCCACCGATCTTGTGAGTCCACCAGCGTACGGTCACCTTGCCCCATTCCAGCAGAATCGCAGGATGATGGCCCTCGGCCTCAGCCAGCTCTCCGACTTTGTTGGTAAACGCCTGCGCCTCGGCAAAATTCCTGAATTTAAACACCTTCTGCAATTGCTCTTCGCCGTCCAGTTCGACGGTCTGCCAGTCCGGAATTTCCCGCAACAGGCTGATTTTCTCCTGTTCTGCGATTTTCGGGGCATCCGCCCGGCAGGCTTCGCAGGATTGTCCGGTCAATGAACTCATGGCCCTTTCTCCCTGATTGATGGCTCATATAACAAGCGTGGGTGCCGAACCCGAGATTATCAAGCCCGCTATTGAATTCCCGCCCGGTTCAGAATACTGTATATTTAAACAGTATTTTACTAAGGGCCAAGATCACCGTTATGAGCGAACTTCTGAACACGTTGATACAGGATGCCCGGGTCTGGCAGGGAAACCGTCACACCCCGGCCAGACAACCGGCAGAGCCAACCGGTTACCAGGTGTTGGACAACCACCTCGGCGGTCTCGGCTGGCCCCGGGGAGCCCTGAGCGAGTGCCTGCTGGAAGCTCCCGGCATTGGTGAGTTACAACTGGTATTGCCACTGATGCGGCGCACGACCCACGCCGGCAAGACGGTGTTCTGGCTGAACCCGCCACACACGCCCTATGCCCCTGCTCTGGCGCGAGAAGGTGTGGACCTGGAGCAGGTCGTTATGGTCCGTACCGAGGATAACGGTGACCTGCTGTGGACTCTGGAAAACTGCCTGCGATCTCCGGTCACCGGCCTGGTTCTGGCCTGGCCCGGCAAACTGGCGGCCCGGGATGTTCGCCGGCTGCAGCTGGCCGCCGAAGCTGGCAGCAACGTCTGCATACTCTTTCGCAGCCACAAGCAGGCAGAGCAAAGCTCACCCGCCGCCCTGAGGCTGGAACTGGACGCGGGAAAGCACCAGGAACTGCGAGTCCACGTGCTGAAGCGCAGGGGAAGCTGGCCGGGACAACGCTGCACCATTGCCATGGCAAACCGGTCATTCGCTGAGCCCGGCCCAGTGGTTCAGGGCCCCTGGACCGGGTTGGACGGCTAACAAAACAAAGGCACACGATCATGCTCTGGGTATACCTGCACTTTCCGCACCTTTTGCTGGACCATATTCGCCGCGCCAGAAAAAACGACGAGAACGGCACAGAGGCACTGGTGGTTGTGGAGGCCACTGGTCAGCGAGTACTCCAGGCCTGTGCGGAAGCCCAGGCACAGGGAGTGCAACCAGGCACCCCCCTGAAAACCGCCCTCAGCCTGGCACCGGAACTGATCATCGCCCGGGCTGATGCCAGCCGGGAACAGCACATTCTGGCGGAGCAGGCCCGCTGGCTGTATCGCCATGCCGCCAACATCACCCCTTACCCACCGGAGGGGTTACTGGTGGAGGTTGGCAGCCTGCAAAAGCTCTACGGCGGCCTGCCGGCCGTATGGCAAACGTTCGAACAGGCGCTCTCCCAAAGGCAGCTCACCGCCTGGATGGCAACCGGACCAACCCCCCTGGCCGCCCGCTTGTGCGCCCGTGCTGGCCAGGGCCAGTGTACCGCCGACAGGGGCCCTATGATGCAACAGCTTTCCAGCCTGCCCCTGAGTGCTATGGAACTGGACAGCCGCACCCTTACCCGCCTGAACCGACTGGGCCTGTCGCGGCTGGGGGAGGTCATGGCATTACCGACCAAGGAGTTGGCCCGTCGATTATCACCGGAAACTTTGGCTTACCTGCAGAAAATTCAGGGCAGCCGGGCAGACCCCCAACAACCCTGGCGGCCTCCCCATCACTTTCGCCAACAGGCAGATTTTGTCCAGGATGTTGAACATTCCGAAGGGCTGCTGTTTCCTTTGCGCCGCCTGCTGGGAGAGCTCGAGGAGGATCTGTGCTGGCGTCAGCAGGATACCGACAGCCTGCGGCTGGTTCTGAACCATCGCCATCTTGAGCCCACGCGACTGCGCATTCGCACTTCGGGGCCGGAACATCGGGCCGAGACGTTTCTGGATTTGCTTCGTTTGCGCTTTGAGCAGCACCCCCTGAAAGCACCCGTTACCTCCCTGACGCTTTCTGTCAGTCGCTTCCTGGGGCGGGAAGCCCGTACCGGTCATGATCTGCTGGGAGAAACCCCCGACCTGAACGAAGCCTGGCATACCCTGATCAGCCGGCTACAGGCCCGGCTCGGAGACAGCGCCCTGCAACAGCTGGCACCCAAGGCTGACCATCGCCCGGAACATGCCTGGACCGCTGCCGACATCCAGCGCCGGGCACACGCCACCAGCAGGCAGGCAAACCATCAGCCCCACCGGCCCTTATGGCTGCTGAACAGCCCACACCCCCTGCAGGAAACACCCAACACCTGGTTTGCCGGCCCGGAGCGTATCAGCGGGGGCTGGTGGGATGGCCATCGAGTCCACCGGGATTACTACATCGCCCAACTGGCCAGTGGTCAACTGGCCTGGGTGTTCCGGGATGTTCGCGATGGCTGGTTCATCCATGGCTGGTTCGGGTAGCTGCCATGTCTTATGCCGAACTTCATTGCCTGAGCAATTTCACATTCCTCACCGGCGCATCGCACCCCCATGAACTGGCGGAACAGGCCGCCGAACTGGGTTACCAGGCCCTGGCGATCACCGATGCCTGCTCGGTCGCCGGCATTCCAAGGGCCTGGATTGCCTTAAAGGACAGCCCGGTCAAGCTGATTACCGGCAGCGAATTTGAACTCAGTAACGCACCGGCCAACAGTGCCACCCCCCGTTTTATCCTGCTGGCCCGCACCCGGACTGGCTATGGTCAGCTATGCCAATTGATCACCACCGGCCGGCGGCGAGCGGAAAAGGGTCAATACCAGCTGTTCTGCCAGGACCTCGAAAATCACGCCCTCGACGACTGTCTCTGCTTGTGGTTACCACCTTCGCCTGGCTGCGCCGCTTATGACAACGCTCTGGGCTGTGGCCAGTGGTTACATCAACTGTTTGAACACCGCCTGAGGCTGGCGGCTACCCGCACTCTGGAAGCCGGTGAAGAGCAACACCTGGCCAGGGTGCGCCAGCTTGCCGCAGACCTGCGCTGCCCGATTACCGCCACCGGACAGGTCCACATGCACAGCCGTGAACGCCAGCCTTTGCAGGACGTGCTCACGGCCCTGCGTCACCACACTTCACTGGAGAACGCCGGCCACCACCTGTTCCAGAATGGCGAACGCTACCTTCGGCCGCTGCCGGTTCTGCAGCGCCTGTTTCCCGAGCACTGGCTGAAAGAAAGCCTGATTATCGCGGATCAGTGCACCTTTGAACCCGGCAGCCTGCGCTACGAATACCCCTCGGACCTGGTCCCCGCAGAGAAAACAGCCACCGCTTACCTACAGGCACTGACCCGGCAGGGAGAACGCCGCCGCTATCCCCAAGGCACCCCCCTGAGCGTCCAGGCCCTGATTCGCAAGGAGCTGGCGCTGATTTCGGAGCTGCGTTACGAGCACTATTTCCTGACCATTCATGACATTGTGGCCTTTGCCCGCCAACAGGGCATTCTTTGCCAGGGCCGGGGCTCCGCAGCCAACTCGGCGGTATGCTACTGCCTGGGCATCACGGAGGTTGACCCCGCCCACACCGAATTGCTCTTTGAACGTTTTATATCCAAAGACCGGGACGAACCGCCAGACATCGACGTGGACTTCGAGCACGAACGGCGGGAAGAGGTTATCCAGTACATCTACCGGCGCTATAGCCGCGAGCGGGCGGCCCTGGCCGCGACCGTCATCCGCTATCGCCCGAAAAGCGCCATCCGTGATGTCGGGAAAGCCCTGGGGTTTGATCCGGCCCTGGTGGAACAACTGCTGGAAGGCATTGACTGGCGGGACCGGGCCACGGACTGGCGCCACCAGATCCTGGACAAACACCTGACCCGTAACCCGCAAGTGGCGAACCAGTTCTTTACCCTGGTCAACACATTGCTGGGGTTTCCCCGCCACTTGTCCCAGCATGTCGGTGGCTTTGTCATCAGCGCCGGCCCCCTGGCCGAGCTGGTCCCGGTGGAGAACGCCGCCATGACCGACCGAACCGTTATCCAGTGGGACAAGGACGACCTGGAAAGTCTGGGACTCATGAAGGTAGACGTGCTCGCCCTGGGCATGCTCTCCGCCATCCGCAGGGCTCTGGAACTGATCAGCGAAGAGCGCGGACAACCCTTTGGCATGCCCGATATCCCCGCCGACGACCGCCCTACCTATGAGATGCTTCAACAGGGGGACAGCATCGGCGTCTTCCAGGTGGAGTCCCGCGCCCAGATGAGCATGTTGCCGCGACTGAAGCCGGATTGCTTCTACGACCTGGTGATCGAAGTCGCCATCGTCCGCCCCGGCCCCATCCAGGGGAACATGGTGCACCCCTACCTACGCCGGAAACACGGCCTGGAAGCCGTGGAGTACCCCAACGCCGAGATACAGAACGTGCTGGAGCGCACGCTGGGTGTGCCTATTTTTCAGGAACAGGCGATCAAACTCGCGATGGTGGCCGCCGGATTCACCGCCGGCGAAGCCGACCGACTCCGGCGCGCCATGGCCGCCTGGAAATCCCACGGCGACCTCAGCCCGTTTCGAGACAAGCTCATCAACGGCATGCTGGCCCGAGGCCACGACGCGGATTTCGCCGAGCGGCTGTATCAACAGATTTGTGGGTTTGGCGGCTATGGCTTCCCGGAGTCCCACTCCGCCAGTTTTGCCCTGCTGGTGTATGTCTCTGCCTGGATCAAGCGCCATTATCCGGCGGCCTTCTATTGCGCCCTGCTCAACAGTCAGCCGATGGGATTCTATTCTCCGTCTCAACTGGTTCAGGATGCTCGCCGCCACGACGTTACCGTCTTGCCCGTGGATGTGAATCACAGCCACTGGGAGCACACTCTGGAAACCCCTGACCGCCACCTTCGCCTGGGGCTGAAACTGATACAGGGTCTGTCCGCCAGCGGCGCTGACCGCCTGTGCCAGAACCGCCCTTCCCCGGGTTTCCGTTCCAGCAACGAGCTCCGCCGCCTGGCCAACCTCCACCAACGGGACATGGAACTGCTGGCGGGGGCCAACGCCATGCCAGACTTCACCGCCAACCGCCATCAGGCTTACTGGCAATTGCTGGGCCACGAACAACCGGCCGAACTCTTTGCCGCCGAAGACAATGAAGACTACACACCGGACACCTGTGAGCAACTGCCCGAGCCCACGGAGGGCCAGAACGTTCTCGCCGATTACGCCAGTCAGGGCCTGACCCTACAACGCCACCCGCTCGCCCTGCTAAGGGAACAGGGCCACCTGACATTCTGCCTCAGTGCCGAACAGCTCAAAACCACCAAAGCCGGCATCCCGGTCCAGGTCGCCGGCCTGGTTACCGGTCGCCAACGCCCCGGCACCGCCTCTGGCGTTACCTTTGTCACCCTTGAGGATGAAACCGGCAACGTCAACGTGATTGTCTGGCTGGAAACGGCACGACGGCAGCGGAAACCATTATTGACCGCACGATTGCTGCATGTGAAGGGCGTGCTGGAAAGAGAGGGGGAAGTGGTTCATGTGATGGCGGGGAAGCTTTCGGATCTCAGCCACCTGATCCATTCATTACCGATTAACTCCCGGGATTTTCATTAAAAAACCCCGCTAGGCAAAAGCCCGGCGGGGTTTTTGGTACTGGAAGAGCGAGATCAGCTCAGAAGCTTGATCATCACACCTGCAGCAACCGCAGAGCCGATAACACCGGCCACGTTCGGGCCCATCGCGTGCATCAGCAGGAAGTTCTGCGGGTTGGCCTCAAGGCCTACCTTGTTGGAGACCCGTGCTGCCATTGGCACCGCGGATACACCGGCAGAACCGATCAGCGGGTTGATAGCTTCCTTGGTGAAGCGGTTCATCAGCTTCGCCATCAAAACACCGCACGCCGTACCCACACCAAAGGCCACAATGCCCAGGCCCAGGATACCCAGCGTCTGGGCGTCCAGGAACTTATCCGCCATCAGCTTGGAGCCAACCGACAGACCCAGGAAAATGGTGGTGATGTTAATCAGCGCATTCTGGGCCGTATCGCTCAGACGCTCGACCACGCCACATTCGCGCAGCAGGTTACCGAAGCAGAACATACCCAGCAGCGGAGCTGCATCCGGCAGGAAGAGAACCACCGCAATCAGAACCACCAGCGGGAAAACGATCTTCTCTTTCTTGCTCACCGGGCGAAGCTGGGACATCTTGATGGCCCGCTCTTTCTGGCTGGTCAGCGCTTTCATGATCGGCGGCTGGATCATCGGCACCATCGCCATGTAAGCGTAGGCCGACACCGCGATGGCACCCAGCAGGTGCGGAGCCAGTACACTGGAGACGTAGATGGAGGTTGGGCCATCCGCGCCACCGATGATACCGATTGCCGCGGCTTCCAGGATGGTGAAATCCAGGATGCCAAGCCAGTCGAGCAGCGCCGCACCCAATACCGTACCGAAAATACCGAACTGGGCTGCAGCACCCAGCAGCATGGTCTTCGGGTTGGCCAGCAGCGGACCGAAATCCGTCATCGCGCCCACACCCATGAAGATCACCAGCGGCCCGATGGTGCTGCCGATAATCACCGAGTAGAAGTTATACAGCATGCCATGGCCATAACCGGCATCCTGGGCAATGGAGTTTGCCATCGCCATGTCGGAATAGCTGGCCTCTTTCACCGCTTCCTTGAAGGTGTCTTTCAGCTCTGGCGTTACTGCCTGCCCGGCCTGGTATGCCACGTCCAGCGGCGCTGCCAGCGCAGCAAGGAACTCGGTGCTCCCAGCTTTCAGGGCGAAGTGGATCGCGTTTTCCGCCGCAGTCAGGGCAAGCCCCGCCTCCGGAATATTCGCCAGAATACCGCCAAACCCGATGGGCACCAGCAGCAGAGGCTCAAAACCCTTGCGAATCGCAAGGAACAGAAGAAGAAAGCCAACGGCGATCATGATCACCTGGCCAATCTCTATATTGAACAGGCCACTACCCGTCCAGAGTGTCATTAACTTTTCCATGGAATGCTGGCCCTTATGCGATTGTCAGCATTTCATCATCAGGGGAGACGGCATCACCGACCTTGATGAAGACTTCGCCGATCGTACCGGCCTTGGATGCACGCACCTCGGTTTCCATTTTCATGGCTTCGAGAATGATCATTACATCGCCTTCCTCCACGACATCACCCGGAGAAACCAGCACCTTGAAGATATTGCCGCCCAACGGAGCCAGAACCGGCTCACCGTCGCCAGCCGCAGGGGCCGGTGCGGAAGACGCCGCCGGCGCAGCCGCGCCACCTTTGGCTTCAATCTGGCTAACCTCGCCACCTTCGGAAACCGCAACCACATACTGCTTGCCATTCACGTCAACGGTGTAGGTTTCAGGGCCATCAGCCTTCTTGGCCGGTGCTGCGGCAGGTCCGGCATCTTCTGCACTCGGGACTGGCTCAAACGCATCCGGATTGCCACGATTCTCGAGGAACTTCAGGCCAATCTGTGGGAACAGGGCATAGGTCAGAACGTCGTCCACTTCCTGCTCGGCCAGCTTGAAGCTCTTCTCTTCGGACAGTTTTTTCAGCTCGTCAGTCAGCTTGTCCATTTCCGGCTCGATCAGATCCGCCGGGCGGCAGGTAACCACTTCTTTGCCATCCAGAACACGCTCTTGCAATTCCTTGTTCATCGGTGCCGGTGCAGCACCGTACTCACCTTTCAGAATCGCGGAGGTTTCCTTGGAAATCGACTTGTAGCGCTCACCGGTCAGAACGTTCAGCACCGCCTGGGTACCCACGATTTGGGAAGTCGGCGTCACCAGCGGGATGAAGCCGAGGTCTTCGCGAACCTTGGGGATCTCCTCCAGAACCTGGTCGAATTTGTCACTGGCGTTCTGCTCACGCAGCTGATTTTCCATGTTGGTCAACATGCCACCCGGCACCTGAGCAATCAGGATACGGGAATCGGTACCACGGAGGCTGCCTTCAAACTTTCCGTACTTCTTGCGAACTTCCCGGAAGTAGCTGGCAATTTCTTCCAGCAAGTTCAGGTCCAGACCGGTATCACGGTCAGTACCTTCCAGAATCGCAACCACCGCCTCGGTGGGAGAGTGACCATAGGTCATACTCATGGAGGAAATGGCCGTATCCACGTTATCGATACCCGCTTCCGCCGCCTTGATGGCGGTCGCGGTGGACATGCCAGTGGTAGCGTGGCACTGCATGTGAATCGGGATATCCAGTTCTTTCTTCAGACGGCTGACCAGATCGAAAGCCACATACGGCTTGAGGATACCGGCCATGTCTTTAATGGCAATGGAGTCTGCGCCCATGTCGGCAACTTCTTTCGCCAGCTCTACCCACATCTCGATGGTGTGTACCGGGCTGGTGGTGTAGGCGATGGTGCCCTGGGCATGCTTGCCTGTTTTACGAACGGCCTTGATGGCGCGATCCATGTTACGGGGATCGTTCATCGCATCAAAAATACGGAACACGTCGACGCCATTCTCGGCGGCACGCTCACAGAAACGGTCTACGACATCATCCGCGTAATGGCGATAACCCAACAGGTTCTGACCACGCAACAGCATCTGTTGCGGCGTGTTGGGCATGGCTTTTTTCAGTTCGCGAATACGTTCCCAGGGGTCTTCGCCCAGGTAACGGATGCAGGAGTCAAAGGTAGCTCCACCCCAGGATTCCAATGACCAGAAACCGACTTTGTCGAGTTTCTCGGCAATGGGCAGCATGTCGTCAAGCCGCATACGGGTGGCGAGCAGGGACTGGTGGGCGTCACGCAGGATAACGTCCGTAATCCCCAGCGGTTTCTTTGTGTCAGTCATCGTGTCAGCCTTCTGTTTAAAGGTTCTAATCTTTTACCGGATCACTTCTTGTGGCGTGACCGGAATTGTGCAATCGCCTTTTTGATGGCTGCGGCAGTGTCGGGGTCAACCGACGCCGGAGCCTTGGGCTTGGCACGTGGTGTTTTCGCCGGGGTTGCCGGCTCTGGCGCAAACCGCGCAATGATTTTCGACATGGCACCGGTTGCGAACACCAGAATAACCAGGAATACGAACACGAACCCCATGCCGGCAATCATCAGCTCGACGGCTTGTGACATCAGCTCATTCATATCGAACAGCTACCTGTATTGAGTTATTTGATTTCCCCGATTTGCATGAAACGTGCGCTACGACTAACGTTTGCGGCCCGTCCATTGCAATTCAGGAGGCAAAATCCCGCGTAATTTACCGTTTTAGGACTCGGCGAGCAACCTAAATGGGAATTACTATACGCGCTTTCCGAGGCCGCCGGCCTGTTATGACAATGCAGGCCCACCCCAGTGCTGTATAACTTCAGGCATATCGAACGCGCAGTCTGCGCCCCTTGATCTTACCTTCCTCCAGCCGTCTCAGTGCGTCACCAGCCACGCCGCGATCTACTGCTACAAAGCATTGAAATTCAAAGAGATCGATCTTACCAACCGATTTGCCAGGCAGCCCGGCCTCACCGGTCAGCGCGCCCAGCACATCACCGGGGCGAACCTTGTCTTTGCGACCACCGGAAATACAGAGCGTGCGCATGGCCGGCGCCACAGGTTTGTCGGGGTTGGCCAGCAGGCGCTCTGTATCACCCCATTGGACCTCTTCACCACGGTGGGATTCCAACCGGGAAATCTTGTGCCCCTGGGACGGAGTGCACAGCGTGACTGCCAGGCCAGCCTCGCCGGCACGCCCCGTTCGACCGACACGGTGGGTGTGTACTTCAGGGTCCCTGGCGGGCTCTACGTTCACCACCAGCGGTAATAACTTGATATCCAGCCCCCGCGCCGCCACATCCGTTGCCACCAGGACCGAACAACTCTGATTGCCAAACCGAACCAGTACACTGTCTCGCTCGCGCTGTTCCAGGTCACCATGGAGGGGCAAGGCCGAGAACCCACGATTCCCTAATGCCTCAGCCAGCTCGTCGCACTGCTGCTTGGTGGTGCAAAAAGCGAGGCACGAGGCTGGCTGGTGCTCAGACAGCACCGCGGCCAATGCGTCTGCCTGATGCCCAGGAGCAATCTCGTAGAATATTTCACGAATGTCAGGCTTTTCGACCTGCCCTTCAACCCGAATATCCACTGCGCCAGTCTGGTAACGCTCACTGAGCGTTCGGATACTGCCGGGCCAGGTCGCTGAGAACATCAGGGTCTGACGTTGCGAGGGTGCCCGGCTGATAATATCCTCAACCGCATCCTGGAACCCCATGTCCAGCATCCGGTCGGCCTCATCCAGCACCAGGGTCTGCAACCGGTCAAGAACCAGGGTGCCCTTGCGGAGATGGTCCTGAATGCGCCCCGGCGTGCCAACAACAACGTGCGCACCGTGACTCAGGGAACCAATTTGCGGACCAATGGAGACACCACCACACAGCGACAGCACTTTCACATTGGCTTTCGCCCGCGCCAGCTCCCGCAACGCCTTTGCCACCTGATCGGCAAGTTCCCTGGTCGGACACAACACCAGTGCCTGAACCGAAAACTGTTTCGGCCTGAGTTTTTCAATCAGCCCGATACCAAAGGCCGCGGTTTTACCGCTGCCTGTTTGCGCCATGGCGATCACATCCTTCCCAGCCATCGCCGCCGGCAGTGCCCTGGCCTGAATGGGCGTGGGCTGCTTGAATCCCAGTTGCTCAAGATTGGAGATCATGGCCTGAGACAGACCGAGCTGATTAAAGGAAGACATAAATAGAGAATCCTGAAATGAATAACGCTGGTTATGGCGGAGTCGAGAGTGCGCGTATACTACCTCACCAGTTTAACAGAGTTAGTCATTATTTACGGAGTCGTCGATGGCATCACTTCAGGATCAGTTACTGAAAGCCGGGCTTGCCGATGAGAAAAAAGCCAAGGCCATTCGCAACGAAAAGAAGAAGCAACGCAAGCAACAACCGAAAGGGACGGCCCAGGTCAGCGAGTCTGAAATTCGCGCCCGCAAGACGCGGGAAGAAAAGGCTGAGCACGACCGCCAACTGAACCTTGAGCGCCAGAAAGAGGCCAGCAAGAAAGCCGTTCAGGCGCAGATTCGTCAACTGGTGGAAACCAACCGGCTTGACCGCTCCAGAGGCGACACCTCGTATCAGTTTGTCCACGACCAGAAAATCAAGAAACTCTTTGTGGACACTGCCATGGTTGACCAGCTTTCCCGCGGGCGTCTGGCCATTGTTTTCGTCAGTGACCAGTACGAGATAGTGGCCGAAGGCGTAGCACGAAAAATCCAGGAGCGGGATGAAACGGCCGTTGTCGTGCTGCATGATCGGCACAAGGATGACGTGGGCGAGGATGACCCTTATGCGGGTTATGAGATTCCGGATGATCTGATGTGGTAATTCTATAGTCCCGGTGTTCTGCCCCAGGTTCCCCGGGACTGACCGCCACACACCCATTCTGATTGGGCGAGAACCGGCCATTTGTTAATATAAATAATAATCTATATCATTACGGCAAATTTCAGGGTTTCACCATGCATTCCTCGCCGTATATCACCTCCGCCGCCGTGTCCGGTCGGCTCATCTTTCTGACACTTTGGGTGCTGTGCCTTTCACTGAGCCCGACCGCCCATGCCGGTCAGGACAGCCGGGTGGTGGCTCATGCCCAAGGCACAACCCGCATCACCGGCACGCCCAAACGGGTGGTCACGCTGTTCCAGGGTGCCAATGACACCGCCGTGGCCCTGGGAATCACCCCAGCCGGTGTGGTGGACGCCTGGGCACAGGGTGCCAACTACGACTATCTGGACACTGCCTTGGAGGGCGTACCCCATGTCGGGCTGGAAACCCAACCGAGCATGGAAGCCATCGTCCTGCTTCAGCCTGACCTGATTATTGCCTCCAAGCGTCGCCACGAAAAAATCTACGATCAGCTCTCGCAAATCGCCCCCACCGTGTCACTTGATACCGTGTTCGATGTTCACCAAACCCTGAAAGTGATGGGCCAGGCGCTGAATCGCGAAACCCGGGCACAGGCACTTTGGAGAGCATGGGAGCACCGGCTGACGGACTTTCGCCAACAGGCAGGGGACGCGCTTGGCGAGCAGTGGCCGATGTCCGCCACGGTGCTGAATATTCGTGCCGATCACGCGCGCCTCTACCTGGACAGCAGTTACGCAGGCTCCGTCCTCCACAGCCTGGGGTTCACCCGCCCGACAGCACATCCAAAGAACCAGTGGGTTCTGAAGCTCACCACCAAGGAAAGTATCCCGATCATCGATGCCGATGTGGTGTTCTATTTCATGAAAGACGAGACGGCCGTGCAGGACAACTTTGATGCCTGGACCGACCACCCCCTGTGGGACAACCTGGACGCCGTGCGTGAAGAGCGGGTCTACGCCGTGGACCGGGTGGACTGGAGCCTGGCTGGCGGCATTCTGGGCGCTAATCGCATGCTGGACCAGTTGATCGCTCACTTCGGCCTGGACGAAGAATGATGACCACGCCGGCCAGCCGACTGCTGTTCGGGCTAGCGCTTATGCTGACTGCCTTCAGCGCCAGCCTGGCCCTTGGCCAGACAGCCATTCCTCTGACCACGGTTATAGAGGCCCTGATTCACTTTGACGCCACCAACACCCACCACCTGATTGTATACGGCTCCCGTCTCCCACGAGCGGTGATTGCCACCCTGGTAGGTGCGTCGCTGGCCGTCGCCGGGGCGTTGATGCAGGCCCTTACCCGCAACCCACTGGCCTCCCCCGCGATCTTCGGAGTCAATGCCGGGGCTGTGTTCGCCATTGTACTGGCCACCACCCTGCTGGCGGTATCCGCCATGGACCAGCTTCTGTGGATCGGGCTGGCCGGGGCGACGGTGGCCGGCACGCTGGTTTATACCCTTGGCACTCTGGGCCGCGACGGACCTGGTCCGGTGCGGCTGGTGCTGGCCGGTGCCGCGATCACCGCGCTGTTTGTGTCCTTCACCCAGGCTTTATTGGTGACCAATCAGGAAGGGCTGGACAGCGTGCTGTTCTGGCTCGCCGGTTCGGTATCCGGGCGCAGCCTGGACACCGTATGGCCCACCCTGCCCCTGGTGTTACCGTCGCTGGCCCTGTGCCTGCTGCTAGGACGCCACATGAACCTGCTGATGTCCGGCGATGACATCGCCCGCGGGCTGGGGCAGAACGTAGCCAGGCTGAAGGCCACACTGGGCGTGTTAACCGTGTGTCTGGCTGGTAGTGCTGTCGCGATGGCGGGGAACGTTGGTTTTGTAGGGCTGATTGTGCCTCACATGGTACGGAGCTGGCTTGGCCGGGATCATCGCTGGATCATCCCGGGCTGCGCGGTGTTCGGTGCCAGCCTGCTACTGCTCGCAGACGTGGTGGCGCGCCTTGTCATCATGCCCCAGGAAATTCCCGTGGGTGTGATGACAGCGCTGATCGGCACCCCCTTCTTTATTCACCTGGCACGACGAGGGCTACGCCATGGATAAGCGTCGCCGCCTGGTCGCCGGCCCGGTATCTGTGGCCATCAACCCTCGCACTCTGGCAGTCACCACCCTGCTCGCATTAGCCTGCCTGGCCCTGACGATACTGTCACTGTCCATCGGTACCGTGCTCATTTCGCCAGTCACTGTGATAGAGGCCCTGCTGGGCGACTCCGCCGGCCCTTACGGTTTTATTATCGACACCCTGCGACTCCCCAGAGTGGTTATGGCGTTCCTGGTGGGAGCCGCTTTAGGCGTCTCCGGGCTGATCCTGCAGGCACTGGTGCGCAACCCGCTGGCGTCGCCAGACATCATTGGCATCAGCGGCGGGGCCTCGGTTGCTGCGGTGGCATTCCTGTCATTCCTAACCCCCTATCTTGGCATTCACTGGCTGCCCGTTGTGGCCATCGCCGGTGCCATGGTTGCCGCGTTAGCCATCTATCTATTGGCTTGGCGACAGGGGGTCACGCCGGTCCGACTGGTACTGATCGGCATCGGCCTGTCCGCCGCCATGGGTGCGGCCACCACCCTGATGATCACTCTCAGCCCGATCACCACCACCATGACCGCCTACGTCTGGCTGACTGGCAGTGTTTACGGGTCCGACTGGGATGATGTCCGTGCCCTGGCCCCCTGGGTATTGGTGCTGCTGCCGCTGGCCCTGACCCGCGCCGGTGCCATCGACCTGCAGGAGTTCGGCGACACCGTAGCCAGCGGTCTGGGGCTGGCGGTACAGCGCAGCCGGATGTTATTGCTATTGCTGGCGGTGGCGCTGGCAGGTTCCGCCGTGGCCTATGCCGGTGCCATCGGATTTGTCGGGCTGATTGCTCCGCACATTGCCCGTAAGCTGGTGGACCGGCACTTTTCCGGCCTGGCCCCGGTGGCGGCGATCATCGGTGGTCTGCTGGTGATGATCGCCGACCTGATCGGCCGCACTGTGTTTGTGCCGCTGGACCTGCCTGCGGGTATTTTCGTATCCGCCATCGGCGCACCCTTTTTTATCTATCTGCTGTTCCGTCAGCGATACTGATCAGGAGTTGGCTATGTCTACCCTCACACCACCGTTGGAAAGCCGCTCCCTGAGCCTTGCTTACGAAGATCATCAGGTGATCGGGAATCTGGACCTGAGCATCCCCGAAGGACGCATAACCGTTTTGGTGGGCGGCAATGGCTGCGGCAAGTCCACCCTGCTGAAAGCATTCGCGAGACTGCTCAAGCCTCGGCAGGGCGTGGTGTTGTTGGACGGCCGCGACATCCAGCAACGGCCCACCCGCCAGGTAGCGCAAAGGCTGGCGATCCTGCCTCAGGGGCCCACTGCGCCGGAGGGCCTGACCGTGCACCAACTGGTGCGTCAGGGCCGTTACCCGCATCAGCGCTGGTTACAATCCTGGACGCGGGAGGACGAAGACCGGGTCAATCAGGCATTGAAAGATACCGATCTGGAAGAGCTGGCCCACAGCCCGGTGGACGAACTGTCCGGTGGCCAGCGCCAACGAGCCTGGATCGCCATGACGCTTGCCCAGGACACCGACGTGCTGTTACTGGACGAGCCGACCACCTACCTGGACCTCACGCACCAGATCGACATTCTCGATCTGCTGGCGGACCTTAACCGGCGAGGTCAGAAGACCATCGTGATGGTATTGCACGACCTCAACCTGGCCTGCCGTTACGCTCACCATATCGTAGCCCTGCGGGATGGCACAGTTCACACCCAGGGTCACCCGGACGATGTGGTGACCGAAACGATGGTGCGGGACGTGTTCAACCTGGGCTGTCGCATCATCCGTGATCCGCTGTTCGACACCCCTTTGTGCGTACCCTTTGGCAAGGCTATGGCCACCCAATCCGTTGGAGTCACCGATGCGGCTGACGCTTGACCCTCGGCACCAGGAAGAACTGGCGGAAAAATGCCAACTGATCCCGGCGCATGCCCGCGACCACGTCTTTGCTCTGCCAGCGGCTCAGCTGTTGGTGCCCGAGACCTGCACGGACCTGCTGGACCGGCTAACGCCAGTCATAGGCTCGCCGAACCGATACGTCACCGCCTCCCTGCTGGCCAAACGCATCGCCTTTCTGACCACCGCCAGCGCTCTGTATGCCATGTCTGCTCTGGATCGGGGGCTAAACCTGTCTATCGATAACAGCTTCCTGGAATACCGGCACGAAGACGGGCTCTGGCAATCCCGTTTGCCACTGGAAGACCTGACGGTCTCAACCCCTACCTCCGGCCTGCGTAACGGCTGGCGGGATGGGGTGATCAGTCAGCTGTTTGCCGGGCACCTGGCCCCATTGTGGCGAACTTTTCGCGCCGTTTCCCGGGTGCCACTTCCCGTGCTCTGGGAAAACACCGCCGTGCGGGTCTACTCCCTGTATGAGCGACGGATGGCCAACCACGCCTGCCCCGAAACCCGGCAACGCATCACCCAAGACTTCGACTACCTTGTGCACCGTGCCCCTGAGGACCTCTTTGGTACCGGTTACAACCCGCTCAAACGCTACTTTGATCCAAGACCGGCTTGCACGGATAGCACCGTGCGCCTTCGCAAGACCTGCTGCTTTTACTACCGGGCCACGCAGCCCATCAAATATTGCTCCACCTGCCCTCTACCCCAGGCCTGGTCCAACGAAGGCACCGGACAATAGCGGGCATTATTCGTGACAAGCATTACGATTTGCTAACAATTCTCATTCAATATAAAATCCTGGCCGATTTCACGACATCCAATAACCCAAAACTCAATCCAGGATCTCTCACATGGCATTGAAACCTCAAAGCTTTGGCATCGCAATCTTGTCTCTCGCGGTTGCCACCGCATCTGCCCAGACAGCTGAACGCAAAACACTGGACGAACTGGTGGTGAGCTCCAGTCGGTCAGGAACGCAGATTGACGACTCGCCTCAGGTGGTGACGGTAATCAGCCGTGAGCAGATCGAGCAGCAACTCAATCTATCATCGGATTCCTCCCGCGCACTCGCCAATTTGCTGCCGTCCTATACCCCGAACCGGGAAAAAATGACCGGTTCCGGTGAAACGTTCCGTGGCCGCAAAGCACTGTTCCTGATCGACGGCGTGCCCCAGTCAAACCCGCTGCGCAGCACCGGGCGCGCCACCCACACCATCGACCTGTCGATGGTGGAGCGTATTGAGGTGATTCACGGGGCCAACGCCATTCACGGCCTGGGTGCCCCCGGCGGCATCATCAATTTCATCACCCGCCGCCCCTCGAGCGATCAAGTACGCCAGCACGCCAGCATTCAGGGCACGGCACCGACCGATGACCCCGACTCCGACACGCTGGGCTACAAGCTCAACTACCGCGTTGAAGGCACCCGTGAGGACTTCGAATACCTGGTAGGTGCCAGCTACGAGGAACAGGGTGCCTACACTGACGCCGACGGTGACCTGGTGGGCGTGGACAACACCCAGGGTGATCTGATGAATTCACGCGCCTACGACGTGTTCGCCAAGCTGGGTTACTGGATCGACAACAACCAGAATGTGGAATTCGAGATCAACCGTTACGACATTACCGGCAAACAGGACTATGTCAGCGTGAATGGTGACCGCGCCGCCGGCATCCCCACCACCTCCGTGAAGGGCGATCCCGAGGGCAAGGCTCCCCGCAACCAGGTACTGACCACCAGCGTTAAGTATCAACACGATGACCTCTACGACATGGTGTTCAACGCTCAAGCTTACAGCCAGCAGTTCGAGGGTCGCTTCGGTGCGACACTCACCCCGACGTTCCAGGACGAATCTATTGCGCCGGACGGCACTCTGTTCGACCAGTCACAGGCGGAATCCGACAAACTGGGGGCCAAGTTCACCCTGACCAAAGCAGGCCTGCTGGATGATCACCTGAAGCTCACCGGCGGCCTTGACCTTCTCAAGGATACCACCGCCCAAACCCTGGTCCTGACCAACCGCAGTTGGGTACCGGAAACCGACTTCTTCAATTACGCGCCCTTCCTTCAGGCTGAGATCAAGCCCGTTGATAACCTGATTTTGAACACCGGCGTGCGACATGAAATTGCCGAGCTGGATGTCGACACCTTCCAGACCCTCTCCTCCGCCAATGGCGTGACCGTTGACGGTGGCAACCCGGACTTCGAGGAAACTCTCTTCAACGCCGGTGTGGTCTATAAGCCGATGACCTGGCTCAGCGTGTTTGCCAACTACGCCGAAGGGTTCGGCATGGCAGATGTGGGCCGGGTACTTCGAGGCATCGATCAGGAAAACCAGGACGTGGATGAGTTTCTGGACCTGCAGCCGGTCGTCACCGAAAACCGTGAAATTGGCTTTCGCATCGACTACCACCCGGTGGATTTTGAGCTGAGCTATTACGAATCGGACTCTGAACTCGGATCGCGACTGGAATTGATTGATGGCACCTACTTCGTCAGACGAGAGAAAACCGAGATTGACGGTTATGAAGCCACTCTCGGCATCGACGCGCACGAGCAGCACCGGGTGGAACTGGCCTATTCCCGCATCAACGGTGAGTTCGACAGCAACCAGGACGGCAGCGTGGACAGCAAACTGGACGGCCTCAACATTCCGCCCAACCGCCTGACCGCCAAGTGGCGCGCGCAGTGGAGCAGCAAGCTGGATTCCCAGATTCAAGCCAGCCACGCTTTTGACCGCAGCTTCGAAGAGCCTGAAAAGGAATTTGACGGTTACACCCTCGTTGACGCCTCCGTGGGCTATCAGCTACCTACCGGCAAGGTTAATCTGGCCGTGGCTAATCTGTTCAACGAAGATTACATCACCTATTACTCCCAGAGCGCCCAGGTAAACGATGCCCGCTACTTCAAGGGCCGTGGTCGCACAATGACCCTGGGGTATTCTGTGGACTTCTAACCGCCTGAGAAACAGGGTACATAACGCAAAACGCCTCAACCTGGAGAATTCAGGTTGAGGCGTTTTAACTTAAATTTGGCGCGGCTGGGAGGATTCGAACCTCCGACCGCCTGGTTCGTAGCCAGGTACTCTATCCAGCTGAGCTACAGCCGCTAAAAACGGGTTTGCGAAAATGGCGCGGCTGGGAGGATTCGAACCTCCGACCGCCTGGTTCGTAGCCAGGTACTCTATCCAGCTGAGCTACAGCCGCACTTTCATTCGCAATGGTTGAATGCAACTTCAACCTGCTCTCATTTTCTTCGAAAAGAAATGGCGGAGAGGGAGGGATTCGAACCCTCGGTACGATTGCTCGTACGGTTCCTTAGCAGGGAACTGGTTTCAGCCACTCACCCACCTCTCCTTGAGAACGGGGCGTATACTACCATAATTTTTCTGTTTTCATAGGGTTGACATAAGTTTTTTGCCACCCATTCTGGCCGTGCATAAAAAAGCCGTTCAGGTTGTCCCGGAACGGCTTTTCAGGTTTCTCAACTATTGCCAGGTTCCGGCCCCTCAGAGTCTTTTTCGCTCTGAATCCGCTGATAAATCTCTTCACGGTGTACTGCCACTTCCTTCGGGGCATTAACACCAATGCGCACCTGATTGCCTTTCACCCCAAGGACGGTAACGGTAATGTCATCACCCACCATCAGAGTTTCGCCAACGCGGCGAGTCAAAATCAACATATCCTGTTCTCCCTTATCCAGAGCTACCTGTTCCGAAAAATAGTGTACTTCTTTGTTATGTTGTAGGGGCACTCTCCGCTCAAAAGACGCACAATCCCTTATACGGGACAACGTGCCCAAAGGCGCAGTCGATGACTCCCTTAGTCAGCAAACCTGCGCGAACCGACCTGTGCTCCGCGTGATCAGGCTTCCTCAACCCCAGGCTTATCCAGCTCGAAGGCACTGTGAAGTGCACGAACCGCCAGCTCGAGATATTTCTCGTCAATCACCACGGAAATCTTGATTTCCGATGTGGAGATCATCTGAATATTTATACCCTCATTTGACAGGGCTTCAAACATCTTGGTGGCAACACCTGCGTGAGAGCGCATGCCGACGCCAACGATACTGACCTTGGCAATCCGGCTATCGCCGCCCACTTCACGGGCACCCAACTCGTTCGCCACGCCCTGAAGCACTTCTTTCGCCCGGCTGAAATCGTTGCGATGGACCGTGAACGTAAAAGACGTGCGGTTATCTTCCCCCACGTTCTGCACAATCATGTCGACTTCGATGTTGGCATCACTGATCGGCTTCAATATACGCAAAGCACTGCCGGGTGTATCAGGCACACCGGATATGGTGACTTTGGCTTCGTCACGGTTAAAAGCGATGCCGGAAACGACCGGTTGTTCCATGGCGTTATCATCCTCAAGAGTAATCAGGGTACCTTCACCTTCCTGGAAGCTGGAAAGAACCCTCAGCGGAACATTGTACTTGCCTGCAAACTCGACGGCGCGAATCTGCAGGACCTTTGAGCCCAGGCTGGCCATTTCCAGCATTTCCTCAAAGGTAATTTTCTGCAAGCGTCGGGCGGTGTCCACAACCCGGGGATCGGTGGTGTAAACCCCGTCCACGTCGGTATAGATCTGACATTCATCCGCCCTAAGAGCCGCCGCCAGGGCCACCGCCGTGGTGTCCGAACCGCCACGGCCAAGGGTGGTAATATTACCGCTCTCATCGATGCCCTGAAATCCAGCCACAACCACAACACTGCCAGCGTCCAGGTCTTCCCGCATACGCTGCTCATCAATCTGTTTGATGCGCGCCTTGGTGTGGGCACTGTCGGTCACGATGCGCACCTGCGACCCGGTGTAGGAGCGGGCACTGCAACCAAGCTTCTGTAACGCCATCGACAACAGCGCTATGGTCACCTGCTCCCCGGTCGAGACCAGCACATCCATCTCTCTGGGCGTAGGCTCTTCCATAATGCCGCGTGCCAATCCGATGAGGCGATTGGTCTCGCCACTCATGGCAGACACCACAACGACCACGTCGTGACCCTCACGGCGGAAGCGGCACACTTTTTCGGCCACCGCCTCAATGCGCTCGGTCGTGCCTACCGAGGTACCACCGAATTTCTGAACCAACAGCGCCATGTTCTTCCCGGTATCCAGAATAGGACAAAGGCGGAGCCGCGCCCCGCCGGTTTCAATTCAAGCAGGCGGAATTATAAACGCCCGCTCACTGTCAAAACAGTTGCTTATGCACTATTTTTTTCAACCCACGCTGGAACGCCTGCCAGCGCCTCCGCCAATTTCGACGGATCGTTGCCACCGCCCTGAGCCATGTCGGGACGGCCACCGCCTTTGCCATCCACCTGGGCGGCGAGGTACTTCATCAGGTCTCCCGCTTTGATCCGCCCGGTTGCTGACTTGGTCACGCCTGCCACCAGGGTCACTTTACCGTCGTCCACGCTGGCCAACACCACGACACCTTCCCCAAGCTTGTTCTTGAGCTGATCCGCGGTCTCCATCAGCGCCTGCCGATCAGCGCCCTCCAGTTCGGAAGCCACCACCTTCAGGCCGGCAACGTCAACGGCTGAACCCGCCAGATCGGTGCCCGCCGAACTCGCCAACCTGGCCTTGAGGGCGGTCATCTCTTTTTCGAGCTGACGGTTCCGATCCAGGGTTTGCTGCACTTTTTCAAGCAGGGTTTCACGGGAGCCTTTCACCAGCCGTGACGCTTCGCGAAGAGTCCGCTCGGTTTCATCCACCCATTCAAGCGCACCGAAGCCGGTCACCGCCTCAATGCGGCGTACGCCCGAGGAAATGCCACTTTCCGAGGTGATGCGGAACAGGCCGATATCACCCGTGCGCGCTACGTGAGTACCGCCACACAGCTCGACGGAGTAGGCGTCAGAACCCATGCTCAGAACCCGCACGGTATCGCCGTACTTTTCACCAAACAACGCCATTGCGCCCTTCGCCTGGGCCTGCTCCATATCGGTGATTTCAGTCTGCACCGGCGTGTTGGACAGGATCTGCTCGTTAACCTGGCGCTCAATTTCCTGCAGCTGCTCTGCCGTCACCGCTTCAAAGTGCGAGAAATCAAAGCGCAGCTTGTCCGGGTCGACCAGCGACCCCTTCTGGGTAACATGTTCGCCCAGCACGCTGCGCAACGCCGCGTGCATGAGATGGGTCGCTGAGTGGTTGCGCTTGGTGCGCTCACGGCGGGCATGATCAATGCGGGCGTCCACTTCCAGCCCGGGGAAAAGCTCACCCTCGAGCACGGTGCCGATATGCAGGTGGTTGTCGCCTTCTTTCCGGGTATCGGTCACCAGAAAACGGCCACCACTCCAGGTCAGTAGCCCGGTATCGCCCACCTGACCACCGGATTCGGCGTAGAACGGCGTGCGCTCCAGAACAATCACGGCTTCATCCCCGGCTTCCGCGGTTTGTTCCTGATCACCGACAATCACCGTCCGAATCGCTTCATGGCCATCGATGTGATCATAACCGGTGAATTCGGTGGTGCCTTCGATGCTCAGGCCCGCCGCGTTATAGTCAATACCGAACTTGCTTGCCGCTCGGGCCCGCTCGCGCTGACGCTCCATGGCCTGCTCGTAGCCTTGGTAATCAAGCGTCAGGCCGCGCTCCCGGGCGATATCGTTGGTCAGATCCACCGGAAAACCGTAGGTATCGTAAAGGGCAAAGATGGTTTCACCGGGGATAACATCACTTTTGAGCTCGGCGATGTCCTGTTCCAGCAAACGCAGGCCTTTATCCAGCGTCTTGACGAACTGTTCTTCTTCCTGCAACAGCACTTTCTCAATCTGCTTACGGCTACTGACCAGCTGTGGATAGGCGTCTCCCATCAACTCGACCAGGGCACCCGTCAGCTTATGAAAAAACGGCTGGGTTGCGCCCAACTTGTTACCGTGACGTGCCGCGCGACGGATGATGCGACGCAGGACAAACCCCCGCCCTTCATTAGAGGGCATGACGCCATCCGCGATCAGGAAAGCACATGAGCGAATGTGATCCGCAACAACGCGCAGTGACGCCTCCGTCGTGGCGACTCCGCCGAGAATGTCGGAAGCCGACTTGAGCAGATCCTGCATCAGGTCGATTTCATAATTGCTGTGCACCCCCTGCAGAACGGCGGTGATGCGCTCCAGCCCCATACCGGTATCCACCGATGGCTTGGGCAGGTTCAGCATTTCGCCGTCAGCGGTGCGGTTGTATTGCATGAAGACCACGTTCCAGATTTCGATATAACGGTCGCCGTCTTCTTCCGGACTGCCAGGAGGCCCACCCGCCACGTCCGGACCGTGATCGTAGAAAATCTCACTACACGGGCCGCAGGGCCCGGTATCGCCCATCTGCCAGAAATTATCCGAGGCATAGGGCGTGCCCTTGTTGTCACCAATGCGCACGATGCGTTCCGCCGGAACACCAATTTCCTTGTTCCAGATGTCGTAGGCTTCGTCATCCGAGGCGTACACCGTTATCCAAAGCTTGTCTTCAGGCAGTTTCAGCCAGCTTTCACCGGTAAGGAAGGTCCAGGCGTAGTTGATCGCTTCGCGTTTAAAATAGTCACCAAAGCTGAAATTACCCAGCATTTCAAAGAAGGTATGATGGCGTGCGGTGTAACCCACATTCTCGAGGTCATTGTGCTTGCCGCCGGCACGGACGCATTTCTGGGAACTGGTCGCGCGAGTGTAACCGCGATCTTCACGGCCGAGAAACGAGTCCTTGAACTGATTCATCCCCGCATTGGTGAACAACAGGGTCGGATCGTCCGCCGGCACCAGCGAACTGCTTGACACAATGGTGTGACCCTGCTGCTTGAAATAGTCCAGAAACGCCTGTCGCAACTCTGCGGTTTTCATAGCCCTTTGATACCTTTCTATAAACCCGAACGGGTTCACGATTGAGAACACATACTTACATGCGCGTGCAAATCCGCTACTCTAGCACACGCTGAGAACAGGAAAAACGTGCAACATCACAGGAGATCCCATGCCCCGACGCTTCCACGACGCCGAGGAACTGCTGCCCCCCGCCACCTTTATCAAACGACTTCTGGCGATCATTTACGATGGCCTGATCTGTATCGCGGTGCTTTTGGTAGCGACCTGGATCTACACAATGATGGCGGGCTGGGTTACCGGCTGGGACCGTTACGAGCAAATGGCTGAGAGCGGCGCACTGGGAGGCGACCCGCTGCTGACTTTCGTGCTGTTTCTGGTGCTCTACCTGTTTTTTGCCTACTTCTGGACGCGCACCGGTCAAACCCTGGCCATGCAGGTATGGCGCATCCGGATTGAAAATCTGGACGGCACCTCGGTGAACTGGACCCAGGCGCTGAAGCGATATGTCACGGCGGCGGCGGTATTTTTCGTGACATTACTGGCGTCCTACTATGTCGGGACACTGACCCTGATCATCACCGTTCCCGCAATGCTGGCGCTGTTCTGGCCCATCAACGGCCTGTCCGTCACCGACCGCTTTTCTGACAGTGTGGTCGTCCAGGTTCCCAACCCTGCCAAAGACTGATCGTTACCCGGCCCGTCGCATCAGTATGGCACCGACCGCCGCATTGATAGCAATGGGCACAAGGATCGCCAGCACCGGATTAAACCCGAAAACCAGGCTCATCGGCCCCAGCAGGTCCTGCATGTATTTGAACAGCAGGCCGACGATCAACCCGGTAAACACCCGAAAACCCATCGTGACCGACCGCAATGGACCAAAGATAAAGGAAATGGCGACCAGCACCATCACCGCCGTGCCCAGCGGCATCAGTACCTTCTTCCAGAACGCGAGCCAGTAATTCGCGGAACTCAGGCCCTGCTCGTCGAGGTAGCTGGCGTAGGTGTATAAGCCGGTCACGGGCAGATTTTCAGGCTTGACGATCAGCACGCTCAATACCTCGGGCGACAGCCCGGTATCCCAACGCTGGGTGCCTTGAACTTCCTGAGTCAGTTGATCTTCAGCCATGACCGTGGTCGCCACATTTTCCAGCTGCCAATGCCCCCCCTGATAGGTTGCCTTTTCAGCGAAACTGGCAGAAAGCATCCAACGCTCAGCATCGAAACGGAACAGCGACACCCCTCTGAGCTCGCCATTCGGACTGACCGCATTCAGGTGCATGAACACATTGCCTTCCCGATGCCAGATACCAGAGGCCGATGCGATATTTTCCCCGGCACCCTGTGCAATCGCCTTCTGGCTCTGGGCCAAACGTTCTGCCGGCGGTGCCACGTATTCGCCGATCAGCAACCCGATAACGACGATGATCAGCGCGGGTTTCATGGCCGACCAGACAATCCGCTTGAGAGATACACCCGCCGCACGAATGACCGTCAGTTCAGACGAACTCGCCATTGCACCAAGACCCACCAGGCAGCCCATGAAGGCACCCAACGGCAGATAATCATAGATCCGCCGGGGAAGTGTCATCATCACGTACCACAAGGCCTCAACGGTCTGGTAATCGTTGCGGGTATCTTCCAGTTCGGCAATAAAGCCGAAAATCAGGTCCAACGACAGCACCACCACCATGACCAGGAACATGGCACCGCCGACCGTTCGCATCACGTATTGATCAATCTTACGCACCGGCACGGCCCTCCCGGGTCAGACGGCGCCTGTAAAGCCAGGCCGGACCAAACTGAAGCCAGAGCCCCAGACCAAGGAAAAGAGCATGCACCCAGAGCATCCCGATCCATTCGGGCACTTTCGAGTCAGCCATCGCATCCCTGGCCACAATCAATAACCCGAGGTACGTGATGTAGACCAGCATGGCCGGCAATAGATGGAAAAACCGGCCCTGACGAGGGTTCACCCGGCTCAGGCGCACCGCCAGCAAAGTGACAATCGGAACAATCAAGGGAAGCGTGAACCGCCAGTGCAACAGAGCACGGTCTTCGGGGTTGTCTGAAGCCATCAGGGCCAGCGTACTTTTGCCTTCATCCGTTTCTCTGTCGCCACCCTCTCCACTCTGGATCTTGAGCCCATAGGCATCGAAGCCGGTGATCTGATATTCCAGTTGTCCAGGCGTGCCCTGGAAACGTCCACCATCCTCGAGGATCAGAAACCGGCTACCGGTTTCCTCGTCAATCACCTGGGAACCGTAGTCCGCCGTGATAATGGTCAGGCCTTCCTGCCCGTACTCCGCCATGAACACGCCTTCCAGCACACGCTTGTTATCACTGAGGCCCTCGGTGTAGGTCACACGTCCGCCGGATTCCAGGTCCTGAAAACGCCCCGGCGCAAGCATCTCGAATTCCGTAGCCTTGCGCTGCTCATTGAAAATACCCTCAACCTGTTTCATGCCCCAGGGCGACACATACAGGCTCAGCGCGCCAACAATCAACATCACCGGAATACTGGCCAACAACGTTTTGCCGAGGATCTGCCGGTCACTCATGCCACAGGCGAACAGCACGGTCATCTCACTCTCAAGGTACATCCGCCCATACGCCAGAAGGGTTCCGATGAAAAAACCCAGCGGCAGGATCAGCTCAAGAAAGCCGGGGAACCGGTAAGCCATGATCTGGAACAGCACATCGGCCGCCAGCTCGCCCGCCGCGGCGTCAGCCAGATACTTGATGAAGCGCCCACTCATAAAGACCAGCAACAGAATGCCGGACACGGCAAGCATGCTGACTATGGTCTGACGGGCAAGGTATCGGAAAACGATGGTCAAAACGTTGTCTCTGGCCGGGATAAGGCGCTGTGGGTAGATTGAAAAAGACGGTGGTATTCTAAGTAACCTGCGGACTGAATGACAGCACTGCAGGTTAAGGAGCTGTCACCGCTTGATAAATCCTCCGGAAACCCCAATGCTACAGGTATTGCTTTCGATTCAGAGAGGCTTACTACGTCTCCTAATAATCCGGGCACCAAAACATCAGGAATCCAAAACCAGGAGTTGTCATGAATTTCAGCCTGAGCACCAAAGCGACCACCAGCATCAAGGCCGATACCCTCGTCGTCGCCCTCCCTGACAAGGGCACTTGGCCGGCCTCAACCACCCAGGCCGATGAGGCACTTGGCGGGCTGATCAAAACGCTGCAACAGGCTGGCGACCTCTCCGGCAAGAACGCAGCGACCAGCATCGTTCCTGTCACGGATCAACCCTGGAACCGTGTACTGGTGGTTGGCACCGGTAGCGACAAGGACCGGTCACCAGCCAGCTATCGCAAAGCGCTGATCGCGATGGTGGGACAACTCAAGGATGGCCCGTCAAAATCAGCGTTGATCGCCCTGGCCGACACATCGGTTACCGGCGAGGACGCCGTCAGCTCCGAGAGTGCTCGCCTGAGCCTGATTGGCCGCACACTTGAGGAACAACTTTACACTTTCACCGAATTCAAGAGCGAAAAGCCGCCCGCGAGCAAACTTAATAAAGTGACTGTGGCGGCCTCCGGTACCGGCAAGGCACTCAAAGATGCCTTTAACCTTGGCCTGGCCACCGGCCGCGGCATGAACTTCACCCGTGACCTGGGCAATACCCCGCCCAATATCTGCCACCCAACCTGGCTTGGCGAACGCGCGGAACAACTTGCAAAAGATCACGACGTCATCAAGACCGATATCCTTGATGAAAAACAGATGAGAAAACTGGGCATGCACAGCCTGTTGTCTGTATCCGCCGGGAGCGCCCAGCCCGCCAAACTCATCGTCATGGAATACCGGGGCGGCAAAGCCAAGGACAAACCCTACGTTCTGGTAGGCAAAGGCATCACCTTCGACACTGGCGGCATCAGCCTCAAGCCGGGCGAGGGCATGGATGAAATGAAATACGACATGGGCGGCGCTGCTGCCGTATTCGGTGCCATGCAGGCGATTGCGGAAACCAAACCGAACATCAACGTGGTCGCCGTGATTGCCGCCGCCGAAAACATGCCCAGCGGCACAGCAACACGCCCCGGCGATATTGTCACCTCCATGTCCGGACAGACCATCGAAATCCTCAACACCGACGCTGAAGGCCGTCTGGTTCTGTGCGACGCCCTCACCTACGTGAAAAAATTCGATCCGGAAGTCGTGGTGGACATGGCCACTCTCACCGGTGCCTGCATCATTGCCCTGGGCAGCCACGCCACCGGCCTGCTGAGCAACAACGATGACCTGGCCAACGAACTGCTCGCAGCCGGTGAGCGCGCGGGTGATCG
>NZ_JBBDSR010000071.1:0-25024 GCF_040904845.1 Marinobacter sp.
TGCGTTTTCATCCATCCCCGATCTGCGCCTCAAAACGCCAGGGGAAGCGCCCTGGGACCGCGATGTCCGGATTACCGATGACTGGCTCGCATTTACGCACTCCGAGCGAAATCCAGAACAACCCTTCTTCGGATTTTTATTCTACGACACGCCCCACGGCCACCGGGTGCCAGAGGACTATCCGGTCAAATTCCAGCCCTACTGGAAATCAGTCAACAAGCTGGCACTCGATCAAAACTTCAATCCGGAGCTGATCAAGAACAACTACAAATCCACATTGCACTTCGTGGACAACCAAGTTGACCGGGTTCTGGATGATCTACGGGCCAGGGATTTGCTCGACAGCACCATCGTGGTAATCACCGGGGATCACGGGCAGGAGTTTAACGAATACGGCATGAACTACTGGGGTCATGGCAGCAACTTCGGCCAGTACCAGTTGCGGGTGCCCATGATGGTACACTGGCCAGGGCAGACTGCACGGCGCATTAATTACCGGACCGAACATTTTGAAATGGCCCCGACGCTTATGAAAGGCACACTGGGTTGCAGTGCCACGCCGTCAAACTATTATGCAACAGGTAAGGGGCTGTTTATGCCCCCGAAGCGACAATGGAGCATTGCTCATAGTTATATGGATTATGCTCTACTGCTGAACGACATGATGCTGGTAAGCTATCCTTCCGGCTCAGTTGACGCACTCGACTATGAAATGAAGCCGGCAAAAGACTATAGATTAAACCCCATCATTACAGCAGAGATTCTTCGGGAACTATCGAAATTTTATGAATAATTTCTTTCAAAAAATAACTCGGAACCGGCTAACAATTCCCTTCACACCGTTTTACCGGCGTTATCCCTATCGCAGTGGCATTTCCATCAACAGTGCGGACGCCCGGGGCTGTATCGACACCCGCCTCGGTTTTTTCTGCAACCGGATTCCAAAAGCAGCTAACTCGACGATCGTGGAAAACCTGGCTCGTTTGAGCTTTGGTGAGGACGTTCCCTCTAAGCTCGCAAAGAAACGCTTTACGGTACCGTCTCAGCTTAGCCGCTCAGAAGTGGATAAAGTTGATATAATGTTTCGCTTCGCGGTTGTACGGAACCCATTTACCCGCACGCTGTCCGCTTATCTTGATAAAGTAGAGCGACGGGATCGGAATGCCCAGCGAGAGTCGAATTTTTTTGATTTTCTTCAAGGCCTCGCGAACGGAAAGCTATACAGCAACGCACATTGGGCACCCCAGCATTCGTTACTGCTTTTGCCCTTCGATGATTTCGACTTTTTCGGCAAAGTGGAGTCACTGGACTCTGACCTGAACCATATCCGGGCAAAAATTTCAGGCAGACCGGGCGCGGAGTCGATAAAAACATTCAAGGCCAACGCCACTGGAGCCGGCAAGAAGCTTCAAGAATACTACAACGAGGACACGGTCGGAATGGTGCAGGAACTGTTCCACAAGGACTTCGAACTCTTTGAATACTCTCGTGAATTACCAGCCTGACCACGGTTCAAAAAATTTTATACAGGACTGTTTACATGAAACTTTCCGTGATCATGACCACGTATAACTCTCCAGAATGGCTAGAGAAAGTGCTTTGGGGATATAGCGTTCAGACCCACGCAAATTTCGAGCTCATTATTGGTGACGACGGCTCAACGGAAGAAACCCTCGAGGTCATTGATCGCATCCGCGAAGCAACCCGGATGACGATCAAGCATGTTTGGCAAGAGGACAAAGGATTCCGTAAATGCCGAATTCTTAACAAGTCTATTCTGGAGGTAGCGTCCGACTACGTTGTATTCACGGATGGCGACTGTATACCCCGTCGAGACTTCCTTGAAGTGCATGAAAAGGAAGCGGAGCCTAAACGGTACCTTTCTGGCGGATATCATAAGCTGCCCATGAGCACCAGTAAGACCATCAGCAAGGACGACATAATCAATGGTCACTGCTTTGACCTTAAATGGCTAAAGGCGAACGGACTCAGGCCGAGTTACAAGAATAGCAAACTTACAGCAACGCCTCTTAAGGCACGAATTTTCAATGCACTCACGCCAACTGCTTGTAATTTCAAGGGGTCAAACGGCTCAGCATGGCTAAAGGACATTATGGCGGTGAACGGTTTCGACGAGCGGATGCCCTGGGGTGGCCTGGACAGAGAGTTCGGGGTACGCCTTATGAACTCGGGCGTTAAGCCCAAGCACGTGCGCTACAACGCGATCGTGATTCACCTCGACCATAAACGCGGTTACAAGGATCCGGAATTGGTAGCTGCTAACAAAGCTCTGCGGGTGAACTCCAAGAAGCAGAAGGTTACCCGCACGGATCATGGAATCGAGCAACTGGGGAATCCGGCATAATTCTGAGAGTCGTCAAAAACGATAACCTGTTAGCTGGATTTCGTCTTGAAGAATCTCTGCGATCTTGTCACGCTCCCTCTTCGTCAGAATTTCCCAATAGCCGCTTGTCTTTTCTGTGGCCTCCTTTAGCTACAGGAAGTTCCAGAGGCTCTGGAAGTCCCAGGTGACGACGCACTTCCTCAAGGTCCTGAGCAAGATTTTCGTGCCAACAAATCCTGTGGACGGCGAGCTTGCAACCAATCGTGTAGAGTTTAAATCCTTTTCTCTGAAAGGACCGCACGTGCCGCGAATCCAGAAACTTTTCGAAACTAGGCCGTTGACGCTCAGGCACCGACCTATAGCACCAATGATATTGTGAAATCACCCGATCCCAAGGATTTCGGACAATACAAAACCTGTAATAATCGTCCCAGACATCAGCCTACAGCCTGGACTTCAGCTTCCGGGCCGGAATATGATTGTAATAGTACTGCTTACGCTTTCTGTCCTTTAACAAACGGTACCAGTCCGCCGGACTGTATTGGATGTAGCTGGCTGGATGAAGACTAGCCTCACGGTTATACCTTTGCAATCTAATGGCCTCATCTTCATCCGATACCCGGGTTACAATGTCCGCGGAGCCACAGAAGCGGGACAAAGCAATTTCCTCAGAGGTTCCTGGCGGTCTTGCTCATTCTAAGAAAATAAAGCGGTGCTTGTGCGAAACAATCATCAGAAACTCCCCGTAGGTCAAAGGTTCAACCTGCGATCAGAAAATCTGTTGGCAATGCGTTTCAAAGGGGTAACCTTGTCGTACTTTGTCTTGTTAGCGTTATTGACACTTCCCAACACTTTGGCTATCTCTTCCCGGTCACCTTCTAAACCGGCCTGATCCATAAAGGCAAAGAAGTCGTTGTGCAGGTGCTCTACCCTAACCTCACACCAGTTGGCTCGGCCTTTCAAGAAATACCGTATATTCTCGTTGATCGTATCCACAAACAAACGACAGCTTTGCCTTGCCGTTGCGACTTCTGGCTTGTCGGAGTACATCAATATCCCATGGTAAAAAGCCCTAACGCCAGAAACCTTTATGTGCCAACGCTTCAGATAGCTTTCGGCAACTTTTTTCGGTGCTCTTGTAAGATAGACATAAAAAGTATGGTCATCCGAATAACGCTCTGCAATTCCGCCGAGGAACCACACAAGACGATTATCGACTTCCAAGTGATTATAGGGGAAGGATAGTCGATCAGATACGTGCCCAGCCTTGGTTTCATGACCTACGGACATGCCATCCAAAAGTTGACAGGCATTTGCAAAAGTCTTGGAGGCGGCACGTCCGGTGGTCAGTACGAATACCCGCATAAAGATACCTCTTTACTATAAGTTGAGATTTTAGTTCTTTAGAGCTTCAGAAAATCCGTCTGAGAGCCAATTCCAGACTGTTCAATTTTTTTAGCCAACGACTTCCCTGCATAGGGTAGTAGCCCCACGGCTTCTCCAATCGACGATTTGTACAAACCAGGAAATCTTCGGCGATGGGAAGCACTTCAGGAGAGCGCTCCCTAAAACTTTTCGCCTCCTGCTCGTCGAACAACTTGTATGGAAAAAAGCCGCATCCGCGACGCTTCTCAGCAAGGCGAAGCGCGAGAGTTTTGCGCTTGCCCCGATATGTGGGAACCTCCGGCAACCACATGGCAAACGGAGAAAACAAATGCCCAATGCGATCGAAATACTGCTTTGCCTGACGATCATTGACCGGCTCTGAGCGACCGAATTCCCAGCTCTGCTCCAGCAAGCGAGAGGGTCGAGTAATCAGGATTGCTGAAAAGTATTGCCCTGCACTCTGGCCGGTTCCTGTCCTTCGGTATGCGCTCAACTCTCCATCAAAGCTCAGAGTTGATCCGTCCCTCTCGCGATTGATCCCTTTCAGGAAACAAGGATGAAGAAAAGCAAGTCGAGGGTTATCTTCGAAACAACGATCAAAGGCGTCAATTTCCTGCTTGTCCAAAGGCCGGACAACCTGCATGTCGTCCTGAAGAAAACACACGAGCCTTTGATCGGCGGCGAACTCAAGTGCAGACTGCATGTTGCCGTATAGCCCGCCAAGTTTATGGGTGGACTGATTGCCCGGCTGCAGTACCGTATGGCGTTCAGACAAAGTCTTGAGCGCATCAAGGGTGTACTCGTCAAAACTATCGTCATCGAAAATTGCTATTTCCGCATTTGGCACACACTCTTCGATAGTGCTCACACAGTGTTCAAGAAATCGCCCCCGGTTAAAAGAAAAAACACAAAATAGCAGCCTTTCATTCATGGAACCCCCTGCTTTATTTAAAAACGAACACGCCCCGACGTCTGCCGTCGCTGAGTCAATATTCGTAACCCAGCAACTTGATCTCATCGCTGAAAATCACCCTGATCTTTTCTTTTTGATGTTCGCTAAGTACCTCAGAATAATGTCGTTTGTCCTTGCGAAACGTTGCCTTGGCCTGCGGCAAAGAAATGGGCTCAGGCAATCCCAGTTCATTTCTCACCTCTTCGAGATGTTGCTCAAGGTTTTCATACCTACAAATTTTGTCTACCACAATCTTACCGTCAATTGTATAAACTCCGATTCCTTTCCGAATGAGCGAATCGATGTGCCGGGAATCCAAGAACTTATCAATCGACATTGGTTGATCTTCGTTCCTCAACCGCCAATAATACTGGGAAATAGTTCGATCCCATGGATCCCTCACTACACAGAACTTGTAATAACTGTCCCAAATATCCTTTCCTAGTCGCCGCTTTAGTTTTCGGGCCGGAATGTGGTTGTAAAAACGACGCAAAGATTTTCCCCGGCTGATAAACTTCCAAAGCTGGGATGGTTTATATCTAAAGGGATATTCGAGGTAGTTTTGAGGAGCCACCCCGCCTTGCTTGACACGAAGTGCATCTTCTTCTTCAGAAAGGGGCGTTATAATATCGTCAGGCCCACAGAATCTGGAAAGAGCCATTTCTATTGATGAACCAGCTGTTTTGCTGGTCTTGAGAAAAATAAACTTGTATTTATGGCAAACGATCATAAGCATCTTCTTAGAAATGAGAGTCAAACACTGAGTCTAATGAACCTGAATTCCCCAAAACACTGCAAGTCACCCGACCTTTTCTCCAAATAACTCATCATCTTTTTTATCTGAAATTCTGGTCCAGAACCAAATAAAAATAACTGGAAACCATAAAGTTAACCAAAAGGTTTTAATTGAAGAAATCACCCCTTGCCCAGTGGTAAAACTCAGGATACAGATCAACCCTAGTATCCCGAACAGACGCAGCTTATCTAGGGAAGTACCTGCGAAAACCATAATGGACAAAACCAATAACCCCACCATGAACGACAAAAATATCGAGCCAATAATACCTGTCTCAACCAAAGTCCCGATAAAAACGCTATGTGGATGACCAACCGGTACATCATTTGGTTTCCAATAAGCTTCAACAGCTGGCACATACCATTTCTCTGTACCCAGGCCGAACCCCAACCACCAGGAATCCGGAGGGTAGTCTATGTAACCGCGCCATATTTCAAGGCGGTAAGACGACCCTCTGTCCAGCAACTGACCAAGATAATTGTCAGCTCCGTGTAGTCCTGAAACCACCCCAACGACCCCGGCGACTCCGACTAACGTCCAAATCACAAACTTGAAACTGGGCCGGGTGACCAGTTGCAAACACCCTATAAACAGACCGTAAATAAGAAGCGCGCCGATTGGTCCGCGGCTTTCTGAAAAAAGAACCGCCAACCCGACACCAAGAGTGGCAAACAACAGTAGCCATCGATCTCTTTCGGTGATCAAGGCCTTTTCTCCACGGAGTAGTACAAAGTGGCCAATAGCCAGGTAGGTGAGCAAAACCCCACCGGTATGAATTGGGTTATGTAACCCGCCAAGCCCTGACAGGCGACCCTGCATGTTTTCAAAAATCACAAACTTTATAATCGCTGCAACTGATGCCGCAAGTGTAATGAAGAGAAGATAGCGCGCCCACCAGTACGCTCGCCTTGCTACATCCGGCATCCACGCCCAGAGCGCCAGTAAACAGAAGCTTGCTTCAATAGCCCACCGAAGCGCCCTCAAATGCCCATTAATTGGCCCCAGTCCAATGATAAACGTAGTAATTGCCGCATAACTGAAAAAAGCTATCGATACCCAAAACAACGGATCCCTGCGAATAGAAACCAAGCGGCGGGAAAAAAGCAGCACAAGAACTGCCGGGATTACAACCCCGTGAAAAAATACTTTGTACAGCTCCTGATGCGGCCCTAAAACAGAGAGAAACAACCAGATGGCCAGCAGCAGAGGCATTTTCCGCTCAACACGCCTGGAGAAGGGAATCGCGCCTCGATTTTCATTGATTGCTTGCTGGTCACTACTCATAGAACATGGCACTCATTGAAGGGGGAATTAATTTTTCAACTCTGCAGCCAGTCCCGCAACCGAGACTGCCAGACCCGCAACCAGGTCCTGAGCTTGCTCCGGGTTTCGCTCCCAGTATAACGCCCCTTGACGATATGCCGTATGCGGTAAACGCCGGGCACCGCCACCGGTTCGCCCTGACTGCGCAGCAACCAGCGAAAAGCACGGTCTTCATGGCACTTGGCAAAGCTCTCCGCCGGCTTCTGATACAGTGAGATACTGCGGCAATAACCGACAGCGCGACAAACATCACCGTGGGCTATTTGCAAAGGACCCGTCGCCTTTTTGATTTTCCGGGTAGTGAAAGAGGTTGCATCGATATCGAGAACCCGAGACTGATCGGCTCCGGCCTGAAGCATCGGATTGTCTTCAGCCAATAAATCCGTCGTTCGCTCCTCCTCTGGGAAAAGCAACACATCGCGACGGCCCTGCAAGACATCAGCCAGGGTATCGAGACAGTTTTCCCGGAACATCACATCACAATCGGTAAACCAGACCCAGTCGGCTTGCGTAGCCAGTGCCGCGCGATTTCGGCCGATCCCTCTGCGGAACAGCTCTTGCCGGGAAATCGGCTGCCAGTTCCAGGTCACTCCGGGCACAAGCTGGTGACCAAAATAGGCCAGGAGGTCCGAGGTTCTCTCATCTTCCGGGCTGTAAAACACCGTCATGGTGATATCCAGCTTTTTTGGAGGAAACAGGACCAGAGAACTCAACTGATAGACAAGGAAGTGAGAATAATTCCAGCAATGGCTGACGACTTCGAGCCTCAGGTGGCCGGTTCGCGAAGCACGCTCAGCTTCAGGCGGCAGATCCGGTTCGAACCACCGGGCAGGCAACCAGCCGCCTGCCGCGAACCGGAAAAACGCCAGTTTTATCTGATCCCACATAAGATTGTTGCCTGATATGCTCTGTAAAAAGTTGCGGAATTCTATCACGCAGACGGCGCAAAAACAGTCAAACCGCCCCAAACGAACTACAGCACAACTTGTACGCCCATAGCGACAATGGTACTTTTTTCGCCCCGTACACTCCTTGCTGGATACTATTGTGACCCGTACGTTCATCAAGCTGGCTTTTCATCTGTTGTCGTTCCTTAGTCTGAGAAATGCCCAGCGTCTGGGGCGTTTTCTGGGCAACCTGGCATGGCGACTGGATGGCCGCTCTGTGGACACAACTCGCAAAAACCTGCGGGCGTGCTACCCGGACCTAAGTGACCAGGAGGCCGAAACACTTGGACGCAAAAGCATGCAGGAGACTGCCGCCACAGCGCTCGAACTTCCTTTAATGTGGGAGTGGCCCATTGAACGGTGCCTTGGACTGATCCGCGAAATTGAGGGCGAGCATCTTCTTGAGGACTATCAGGCCGGTAGCCGTGGGCTGCTGTTGCTCGCACCACACCTCGGAAACTGGGAACTTATCGGCCTTTTTTTTGCGTCCCGATACAAAATGGCAGCGCTTTACAGCCCGCCTAACCAGCCGGGGTTCGAAGACTACATGAAGAAGGTTCGTGGCCGCAGCGGCTCCGAGCTGGTGGCGACAGACCGGCGAGGAATAATGCGTCTTTTCAGCATTCTCAGGGAGGGCGGCGTTGTTGGTATCTTGCCTGACCAGGCTCCGAGACGTGAAGGCGGCGAATTTGCGCCGTTTTTCAGAATCCCGACCATCACTATGACACTGGCCTCAAAGCTCATTCAGAAAACCGGGGCAAAACCTTTGATCACATACGCACAGAGGCTTCCCCATGCCCAGGGCTTCAAGATCGTTATCCGGGAGGCTGATCAGGGAATGGTATCGGGCGACATGACCGAATCGTTGACTGCCCTGAACCGCTCGGTAGAGCAGTGCATTGCTGATGTTCCGGCACAGTACCAATGGGAATACAAACGTTTCCGCCGTACTGCACCGGGAGAAAAACCGATCTACTGATTACTCAGGCCGGTAGCCTGCCAGAAAAGCTTGCCACAGTTGGTCTCGCAGCCCTGCATCCAGATCCGCCAGGCTCTTGTTCACGGAACGCTCAAGCCGAGCAATGTTGGATGCTTTCCAACGACCGCTACGGCCGGACTGCATCACCCTCCCCCGGTCAAAATCAATCAGGTACACCTGATCACTCACCAGAATATTCATAACATTCAGATCGGCATGAAATACGCCAGCATCATGAAAGCGGCGCACACAGGCACCAGCATCCTTCCAGACACCTATGTTGGCGTTACTGGCAAACCGGGAAAGTGGTTTGGCACCCGGAATTCGGCGGATAATGATAGAGGCGTGATAAAAGATTGGACCACGGCACCGGTAACCCGCCGCAACCGGTTCCGGCACTGGAAGATCCATCTTCCTGAGGGTATCAAGCAGGCGGAATTCGGCGAACGACCTTACGGCATCGGCACGGGTGTAGAAGTATCCACGATGAATTACACGCCCTGGAACCCCTCCGCGGCAAAAATGTCGAAGAACAAGATCCCCGGATTCAAGCTGCAAAAACCAGGCAGAACCGCGGCCGCCGTGTGTGACCGGAACAGCACGCTCGCCCCAGAAGCCGGGTTCAAACCAGGCCTCCATAAACTGGCGATGAAAAGAGCGGGCCACCAGATAACCGCCAGCTGGCCCGACATGGCGGATATAGGAATTCCCCATACGGGGTCTATCTAACCTTTGTCAGCCAGTGTGAATGCGCGTCACTCTTGCCTTTCACGGCATCAAAATACATGGCCTGCAGCTTCTCGGTAACCGGGCCACGCTTGCCTTCGCCAATCACGCGGCCATCCAGCTCACGAATGGGCAGCACTTCAGCGGCGGTGCCTGTGAAGAATGCCTCGTCGGCGATGTAGACTTCGTCGCGGGTAATACGGCGCTCTTTCACCGGAATGTTCAGCTCGCGGGCGAACTCAAGAATCGTGGCGCGGGTAATGCCTTCCAGACAGGACGTCAGTTCCGGAGTGTGCAGCACACCGTCACGCAGAACAAAGATGTTCTCGCCAGAACCTTCCGCCACGTAACCTTCGTTATCCAGCAACAACGCTTCTTCACAACCACTGGCGATGGCTTCGTTCAACGCCAGCATGGAGTTGATGTAGTTGCCGTTGGCCTTCGCCTTACACATGGTGATGTTGACGTGGTGCCGCGTGTAGGAAGAGGTGCGCACCTTGATGCCCAGTTCCTTTGCCTCCGGCGACATGTACGACGGCCAGCTCCAGGCGGCCACCATGACGTGCACCTTCAGATTGTCGGCGCGCAGGCCCATGCCTTCGGAGCCGAGAAACGCCATCGGGCGAATGTAGGCTTCATCCAGGTTGTTGTCGCGAACTGCCGCGCACTGGGCGTCGTTCAGCTGTTCCTTGGTGAACGGCATCTTCATGTTCAGGATATGGGCAGAACGGAACAGACGATCCGTGTGTTCCTTCAGGCGGAAAATCGCCGGGCCATTGGCGGTGTTGTACGCACGCACGCCTTCGAAACAACCCAGGCCATAATGCAGGGTGTGGGTCAGCACGTGAGTTTTGGCATCCCGCCAGGGAACCATTTCACCGTCCATCCAGATCAGGCCATCGCGATCAGCCATCGACATTGTTTCTGCTCCATACAAGCTTTTTCAGGGAAACGGCATTCTAGCAGGAAATTTCCACCGAACGTAAATGCCGCCGGCTATGCCAGCATCACCTTTTCCCACAGGCTGCTGATATACGCCCGCTCGTCTGGAAAGGCATCGCCCTCCACCTGGCTGTTGAGATTCTGCAAAGCCCGCCGGTGGATGGTCGAGCGCAGGGTGATGTAGACCTCACGCAGCTTATCCGCGTCCTCTACCGCCACCACGCCCGCGCGACCCAGCTCTTCCAGCTGGCGAATATTATCGGACCACTGGGTCAGCTCCGGGTGGTCGCAACTGTGGGCCAACATCAAATACTGCACCAAGAACTCAATATCAATAATGCCGCCGTGGTCGTGTTTGATGTGAAAGGTTTTCGACTGGTTCGCTTCCGGTGTGCCCAGGCTGGTGCGCATTTTTTCACGCATGTTAGTGACCTCACCCCGCAAGGTGTCACGGTCCCGCTTCTGACACAGCAGGTCGTGGCGCAGGGATTCAAACTCCGCAAGCGTGCCGGTGCAGCCGGCGACACCCCGCGCCCGCGCCAGTGCCTGGTGCTCCCAGGTCCAGGCATCGTTGCGCTGATACTTCTCGAACGCCTGGAGCGTACTGACCAGCAGCCCCGAACTGCCCGAGGGCCGCAGCCGCATATCCACCTCATAGAGCTGACCGGACGGCGTCTGGGTACTGAGAATATGCACAATGCGCTGCCCCAGCCGGGTGTAGAACACGGCGTTGTCGATGGGCCTGTCGCCGTCGGTAGCCTGCTCTGGGTCCGCATTGTGAACAAACACCAGATCAAGATCCGAGGTGTAACCCAGCTCTACGCCGCCCAGCTTGCCGTAACCGAGGATGACAAAATCGGTATCGCAGGCCGAGCCATCAGCCCGGCGCGGATAACCGTGCCGGCTGACCAGGTTCGCGAACGCCACGTCCACCACATGATCCAGCACCACTTCGGCGATCCAGGTCAGGTAATCGCTGACCTTCATCAATGGCAAGGTGCCTTTGAGCTCTGAGGCCGCCACCCGGAGGATATGGGCTTTCTTGAAGTGCCGCAGCGATTCCATCTGTTCTTCGAGGTCTTCAAACGGAATCCGCAGCATCTGCTGGCGCAGGTCGTCCTGCAGTGCTTCTTTGGCGGGCGGGTGGTACAGGTTTTCTGCGTTGAGCAGCTCATCAAGCAGCAACGGCGTGTCGGCCAGCTGCTTCGCGATCCACGGGCTTTCACTGCACAGCTTGACCAACTGCGTGCGAGCCCCGGGGTTCTCCAGTAACAGCACCATGTAGGCCGTGCGCCGGAGGATGGCTTCCACCAGCTGCAGAACCCGGCCGAGGGTCTGGGAGGGCGATTCCACCTGCGTCAGCGCCTCCAACAGAACCGGCATGAACTGATTCAGCCGTTTACGACCCTGAGTCTGTATCACCTGAACCGTACGGCTCTCGCGCAGGTCGCCCAACAGGCCGATGCTGCCTGCCGGGTCTTCATAGCCGTGCTCATCCAACCATTGGATAGCAGCCTCACCCTCCATTTCAGACAGCCAGAGCTCGTGCCAGCCCTCGTCGAGGGAGGCCGAATCGTGCTCGTCTTCCTCGGTTGCAATAATGTCGGCGAAATGGCGCGCCACCCGATCACGATGCTCGCTCAGGGCTTGCAGGCAATCTTCCCAGCCGTCAAAGCCCATAACCAGGGCAACCCGGGCCTGGCTCAGTTCGTCCTCCGGCAGTATCTGGGTTTGCTTGTCTTCCATGCCCTGCAACGCATGTTCAAGATTGCGGAGAAACACATAGGCGTCTCGCAGCTCCCTCACCACTGGCGACGGCAACAACTCCAGGGCCTCCAGCTCTTTCAGCACCGCCAGCAGTTCCCGCTGTTGCAATTCCCGGTCCCGGCCACCGCGAATCAGTTGGAACGCCTGCACCACGAATTCGATCTCGCGAATGCCGCCGCTGCCAAGCTTGATGTTGGTTTCCAGGCCTTTGCGCCGAACTTCCCGGCCGATCATCGCTTTCATGCTGCGCAACGATTCAAAGGCGCTGAAATCCACGTACTTGCGATAGACAAATGGCCGGAGGCTATCCATCAGCACCTGCCCCGCGCGCTCGTCGCCGGCAACCACTCGCGCCTTGACCATGGCGTAACGCTCCCAGTCGCGGCCCTGGTCCTGATAATAGTTCTCCAGTGCGGCAAAACTGAGCACCAGCGCACCGCTCTGCCCGTAAGGCCGCAGGCGCATATCGACGCGGAACACAAACCCGTCTGCGGTGATCTGGTCCAGTGCCTGGATCAGCCGCTGCCCCAGGCGAATGAAAAACTGCTGGTTATCCAGGGATCGCCGACCACCCCGGGTTTCGCCCTTACCGGGGAAAGCAAAAATCAGATCAATGTCGGACGAGACGTTGAGCTCCCGCCCCCCAAGCTTACCCATGCCCAGCACCACCATCTTTTGCGGGCACTCTTCCCCGGTGACCGGGTCCGTGCCCCAGGGCGTCCCGGACTGCTCACAGCTGTCCCGGTGAAGCCAGTCAAGCGCGCCCTGAATGCAGGTATCAGCGAAGCCGCTGGTGGCGGCGATGGTTTCATGCAGGTCCGCCCACCGCATCAGGTCACGCCAGATGATCCGGAACTGGCTCTCGCGGCGAAACAGCCGCAATGCCCGGTGCAGGGATGGCTCGTCAGAGACCTCTTGTAGATAATCCTGCCAGCGTTGGTGCAGAAATTCCGGCGTGGTGGGATCACGCAGCGACCGGGCCGCCACCAGAGCCTGAATCTGCTCAGGGTGGCGCTCCAGCGTCTGCTTCAGAAACACGCTCCGTGCCACGGCACCGGCCACATCTTCCGCAGCCAGTCCCGCCTGCGGGGTCATCCAGCCCTGGGCCTCGTGGGTAAACACCGAATCCCAGCCAGCCTCAACATCTTCGGCCAGTATCGTCGGAAGATCGCTCCACGCCTCGGACATAATGCAAACCCCTGTATCTCTGTTATATTTCCCGTACTGTATAACGAACCGTCACCCGACTGAACCGTCCAGGCCGTTAATGCTCAGAAACCGTCGCCCGCTCAATACTGAACACCAGCTTGCGCATCTTCCGATGTCGGGCATTATCCGCTCACGCATAAAACGCCTGTTCACCATTCTGGGCGGGCTTCTGGTGTTCCAGGTACTGCTGATCTGGTGGGCAGAAGACCTCACGCTGGCAGAGTCCGTCTGGCTGACCATGACCACCCTGGTGACGGTGGGCTATGGGGATTTTGCCCCGCAGACCGCCATTGGCCGGCTCAGTACCGTTGCCATCATGTTTATCAGCGCGATTACGCTGTTAACCCTGATTGTCAGTGATTTTATTGAATACCGGTTTTACCGCCGGGAACGTATCGTAACCGGACGATGGGTATACAAAATGAAAGACCATATCGTGATCATCAATACCCCCCAGAATGGCGGGGATCAGTATTTCATGCGCTTTGCGTCGCAGGTTCGCTCCGTTCCAGGGTACGAAACCGTTCCGATCATCCTGCTGACCCGACAATTCCCCACCGGCCTTCCTCCTGAACTGGCGGATGTGGGGCTGGTCCATTTCCACGGTACCGGCAGCGATCCGGAGGCTCTGAAAGCCGTTCATGCTGGCAGCGCCCGACACATTGTGGTGCTCGCCTCCGATGAGTCGGATCCGGCCTCCGACAGCCTGACCTTTGATATTGCACACAGGCTGACCGAGTCCAATCTTGGCCACCGCGCCACCGTAGAGTGTGTGAGCGACCGTAATAGAGAGCGCTTCAAAGCCGTTGGGGTACGCACCATCATCCGCCCGGTCCGCACCTACCCCGAAATCATGGTTCGCGCCATAGTGGCACCCGGTTCGGAAAAGGTGCTGGAGGATATGTTCAACTACGAGAACGACCACCCCCACCGCTACGACCTCAAACTGGACGATCTGAATTGGGCAGACATCGTCAGCGCACTGGTGCGCCACGGCATCGGCACGGCACTGGCCTACATTGATAACGATGACGAAGTTGTCTGCCACCCGCCGACGGATAAGGAAATAGAAGGCAAGGGATTGATTGTACTCGTTAAATCAAAGGACACCCCGACCGTCGAAGTGGTCGAGGAAGCGCTTGAACGATACCGGGCGTTTCTGGAGAGGTGGCACGAAAGCCAGGCCCAGGCAGAGAGCAAAGCAAACGGAGCCTGAAACTCGCCTCACCAAAGCGTCACCATCAGGCAAATGGCAGGTTTACGCGGCTAGCCGCCAATAAGTGCACTCAGTTGGAGGAAGCCAGAACTAGCTGGAGCTCACCCAGGCGCGGAACATTATCGATGAGCCCCTGGACGGTGTGACCGCCAAGAATTTCAGATTCCAGCTTTTGCCAGCGCCCCTCCACGCCCGCTTGTGCAGCAGCCTGCCGCAGGTTTTCCAGCGCCGGGCCGGGGAAATTTACCGGAGACTCAAGGAGCCAGTACACACTCAATTGATGCAGGAACTCGGGCACCGATAGCGGGCTTGACCCTGTAACAGCGTGGGGTTGATGAATTCCGGCAAGATAGTACCCCTGCTCCGCCTTGCTGACGAGATTGAGAAACACCGGTACCTGCGCCGCCAGTGCGCGGGCCCAACGCACGAGACGGGACGGATCACCGGATTTCAGTTCAAACTCAATCTCATGGAGTGGTCGCTCACGGCTTCCCGCGACGATACTGCCGGTATCCACCGCCACTTCAATGGCCGTATCCCCTTCGTTAATCATGATCACCTGACGTTCGAAGTTGGTTTCGAAAACCGGCTTCAATTCCGCCAGGTTAACACCCTGCCCTACCGGGGTATCCGCCACGAGACCAATGTTCAGCTCGGTTCCCATCAGAGGCCATTCCCACTCCTGCCGGCGGTGCGCGCCATCGACAAACTCGCCCTGGGTTTTCAGGGTCTGTATGTTCTGGCCCCCAGCCTGCCGGACACGCAGCGCCACTCGCTGGCGGTTAAGCTCACCTGACGGCGTATCGTAATAGCGGTTGGCCAGGCGTTTGCAGGCACCGTCGGAAGCCTCGGCCCGGCCCAACAACCACGCGACAGCGGCTTGCTGATGATCAGCGGATACACTGAGTTTGATTTCCAGCTCTTCGGCCATGAACCCTCCTGATAGTATTTTTTAAAGCATACATAAAAAAACCGGCGACCCGAAGGTCGCCGGTTTTTCAGTTTACTTTCTGACTAGCTGGTTAGCGGATCAGAAGTAGTAGGTAGCGCCAACTGCAGCAATCGAGCGTTCGTCGGAAACGGGGGTGTTACCACCGACATCATCGCCCACTTCAAAGTCATAACCGTAGATGTCGTCGCCGCCACCCAGATAACCTTCAACGTACACATACAGGTTATCGGAGACATTGTGCAGAGCCTGCAGCGTGACTGTATCGCGCTTAGTGTCTGCTGCGTTATCTGCCTTCGCATGCTCATAAGCCAGCGCAAACTGGTTGGCACCAAGGGTGTAAACACCCATTACTCCATAAACGTCCCCAACGTCTTTACGGGTGTGGAACTCACCAGTCAGGCGCAGAGCGTCCATGTCGTAACTGGCACGCAGGCCGTATGTATTTTCACCGTCGTTATCGCCATTGTCGTTGGAGTCGACCGCAACGGCCAGTTCCAGGGCATCAACGTTGTAGATAGCCGCCAGCTGATACGGATAGGACTTGTCAGCGTTCTCGACGTCGCCGTTAATTTGAACGCCAGCGCCCAGCGTCAGACCGCCGAAAGATGGAGAACGGTATTGAATCAGGTCGCCCTCACCGGTGGTGTAGTCGACACCAATGTTGAGTACTGCAACCTCAAAGAACTCAGAGATTTCGGTGACAGCAGTTTCGTAGGTAGAGTCATCTTTACCTACCCAAATCTGGCCGAAGTTATCGCCGCGCACACCGACGTATGCCTCGTCGATCTCATAGATACCGTCGTTCTCACCGTTGTTATCGTCTGCATCAAAGTGCAGTTCAGCCTTGAAAAAGCCCTCAGTGCCCGGGGCGATTTCATGGTCGTGCAGAACACCGAGAGTGGAGCCGTTATCAAAATGGTTTAGTGATGACGGGCCACCATCAACGCTGTCATGAGCCACTGCCAACTGAATGTTACCGTAAACAGTCGGCAGATTGCTTTCTTGAGCCAGCGCTGCGCCGGAGAAAGTTGCGGCTGCAACTGCGGATGCGATGAGCGTTTTTTTCATGTTGCGTTTTCCTTTATTGAGTTAACTCAGGTTTTAGCGACGGGTTCAAATCCCGTTCTTGAGACGTCCACCAGCTTGGCTGGTCAGAGCCTTATTTTGTGTTGCCACCATGTCAGTTTGATGACAAAGGGATAACGTTTTCTCCATGCCTCATTGACCCGACCTTAGCCGTGTCTTTGCAGCTCAACCACTTAGATGATTAAGTTAATGCACTACGTGACCAAGCCGTTTTAATACAACCTGTACCATTTTGCAAATTTTTAACGTTCGCTTTCCATTCCACCGGACACGATTCAAATCCGAGGCCAGAATCTTGATTATTGTTCAATATCAGCAATGTGAAAGGTCTTTCACCCATCACATTTTTATCCTAAGCGCCTGAATGACCCACCCGGCGCACCAATCGGGGCCACACATTACGATCGCGCGCAATTATGGTGCAGGATGGCTACGAATTCAGGAACTGGCTCCCACCTCAAGCATAAACGTGACCGGCCCATCGTTCACCAGCGACACCTGCATGTCCGCCCCAAACCGCCCGCTGCCCACTCGGCCACGACCCAGCATCTGGCCCACCAGGTCGAAAAATTCCTGAAACAGGCTTTCAGCCATCGCGGGCGGCGCAGCCGACGAAAATCCCGGCCGGGTACCGGAGCCGGTGTCCGCTGCTAAAGTAAACTGGGGAACCACAAGGAGAGAGCCGCCGATATCCAGCAGGCTACGGTTCATCCGGTCCTGGTTATCGGGGAAAACGCGGTAATTGACTAGCTTTCTGGCCAGTGCCTTTACCTGCTCCGGGGTGTCATTTCGCTCAACACCTAACAGCACCAAAAGCCCTGTGGGGATTTCAGCAATAACCTGGCTATTAACAGAAACACTGGCACTGGAGACGCGCTGGATAAGCCCTTTCATCTAACTCCCTGCGGAAGGACCATTAACAATGCGCAAGAGTGTATCCATGGGGCCGGCGGACGGCAACCCCTGATCGTGTAATTTAGGCCAAAGTCCCATTCGCCCCGGACATGACTTCTTCTACGCCACGAATCAGGGCATCCACAATGGCAGGCTCTGAGGCGGAATGACCGGCATCCCGGATGATCCTCAGCTCCGCCTCGGGCCAGGCAGAAGCCAGCGCCAGCGCGTTATCCAGAGGGCACACCATATCGTAACGGCCATGTATGATGACGCCCGGTATGCCTGCCAGCCTGCCTGCATCACGGAGAATCTGGTCCGGCTGTAAAAATGCCTGATTCATAAAGTAATGGCATTCAATCCTCGCCAGCGCGATGGCAACGTGTGGATGGCCGAAGTGCTCTACCACGCGGGGGTTGGGATGGAGCGTAGCGCAGCGGCCTTCCCAGATCGACCAGGCCTTGGCGGCTTGAATTTGCTCCAGATCATTATGACTGGTCAGCCGCCTGTAATAAGCAGCAACCAGATTACCCCTTTCCTCTTCGGGGATCGGCGCGAGGAAATCTTCCCAGTAATCCGGAAAAATCCGGCTGGCCCCTTCCTGGTAAAACCAGTGAATATCTTTGGGGCGGCACAAAAAAATCCCCCGCAGAACCAGCCCCATAACCCGACCCGGATACGCCTGGGCATACACAAGGCTGAGTGTTGAACCCCAACTGCCACCGAACAATAGCCAACAGTCAATCCCCAGAAAGCTGCGCACCGCCTCCATGTCAGACACCAGCCGGTCGGTGCTGTTGCCCTCCAGCTCCGCCAGCGGTGTTGAACGCCCGGCCCCGCGCTGGTCCATCAGGATGATTCGATAACGCTCTGCATCGAAAAAGCGACGATGGTAATCCTCGCATCCTCCGCCGGGTCCGCCATGAACCACCAATACCGGCAGGCCATCCGGATTACCACTCTCCTCGACATACAGATCATGAGGCGGATCAACAGCAATCCGGTGCTGGACGTTGGGCTTGATCTCGGGATAAAGCGTGAGCATGGGGGGGCTCCGGAAAGAAAGTGGTAACCGGAGTTTAGCTGATGTGAACGAAAAAAGGGGCGGCCATATTGGCTCCGCCCCTTTGTTCTCGGTACTGCAGGTTTACTTCTTGTGGGCGCGCTTGCGCTCATTTTCAGTCAGGTGTTTCTTGCGCAGACGAACAGACTTGGGCGTCACTTCTACCAATTCATCTCCATCGATGAATTCCAGCGCCTGCTCAAGGGTAAACTTGATCGGCGGCACCAAGGCGATGACCTCGTCCTTGCCGGAAGCGCGCATGTTATCGAGCTTCTTGCCTTTGGTCGGGTTAATCACCAGATCGTTGTCACGACTGTGAATACCGCACAGCTGGCCTTCATAGATCTCCTGACCGGGGTCCAGGAACAGCTTGCCGCGGCTCTGCAGGGTCTCCAGCGAGTAGGTCAGCGCCGCGCCGGTGGCCATCGACACCAGTACGCCATTCTGCCGGGCGGTCATGTCGCCGCTCTTGATTGGGCCGTAATGGCTGAAGGTGGACGTCAGAATGCCTGAACCGGACGTCATGGTCAGGAAGGCGTTACGGAAACCGATCAGACCCCGTGCTGGAATGGTGTACTCAAGGCGCATACGGCCCTTGCCATCCGGAACCATGTTGGTCAGCTCGCCCTTGCGCAAACCCATCTGGTCCATCAAAGCGCCCTGGTGCTGCTCTTCAATGTCGATGATGACGTTTTCGTACGGCTCCTGCTTCACGCCGTCGACTTCCTTGATCACCACTTCCGGGCGGCCAACGGCCAGCTCGAAATTTTCCCGGCGCATGTTCTCAATCAGTACCGACAGGTGAAGCTCACCACGCCCGGACACTTTGAACTTATCCGCAGACTCACCTTCTTCAACACGCAGGGCCACGTTGTGAAGCAGTTCTTTCTCCAGACGCTCTTTAATATTGCGGCTGGTGACAAACTTGCCTTCTTTGCCGCAGAACGGAGAGTCGTTGACCTGGAAGGTCATGGAAACGGTCGGCTCATCCACGGTCAGCGGTGGTAATGCTTCCACATTGGACTGGTCACACAGGGTGTCAGAGATGAACAATTCATCCATACCACTGACACAAATGATATCACCCGCATGAGCTTGGTCGACCTCGACACGCTGCAGACCGGAGTGCCCCATGATCTTGAGAATACGGCCCTGACGCTTCTTGCCATCGGCACCAATCGCCGTCACCGGGGAATTGGTTTTGATCTTGCCGCGCCTGATGCGGCCAATGCCGATGACACCCAGGAAACTGTTGTAGTCGAGCTGGGAGATCTGCATCTGGAACGGACCATCGCGATCAACGTTCGGTGCAGGCACGTGATCGACGATGGCCTGGAATACCGCGTCCATGTTGTCGTCGAGCTTCTCGTGGTCCATGCCGGCAATGCCGTTCAGGGCACTGGCAAACACAATCGGGAAGTCCAGCTGCTCATCGGTGGCACCGAGGTTGTCAAACAGGTCGAAAACCTGGTCGACTACCCAATCAGGACGGGCACCGGGGCGGTCAATCTTGTTGACGACGACAATCGGGTGCAGGCCGGCGTCAAAAGCTTTCTGGGTGACAAAGCGCGTTTGCGGCATGGGGCCATCGATGGAATCAACCACCAGCAGCACGCAATCAACCATGCTCATTACCCGCTCAACCTCGCCACCGAAGTCCGCGTGCCCCGGAGTGTCAACGATGTTGATGTCGTAGTCGTGCCATTTCAGCGCCGTGTTTTTGGCCAGGATAGTGATACCCCGTTCCTTTTCCTGGTCATTGGAGTCCATGACGCGCTCGCTTTCGAGCTCTTTACGGTCCAACGTGCCAGACTGGCGCAACAACTGGTCGACCAGCGTGGTCTTGCCATGGTCGACGTGGGCGATAATGGCGATATTACGAAGTTTTTCAATCACAAAAATAGTCCTGCGGCATGTACGAAGCTTCCCTGCAACGTCTTTTCCGATTTGGCATCCGAAAAACAGCAGGGTATAAATGAAGCGGCGCGCAGTATATCGAAAAGTCGGTGCCGTTAATATGAAGAAAAACGCCTATTCGAAACTCAATCCAGATGCACCAATTTAGGGCATAACAGCAGCGAATGCACCATTATGACGCACCAATAGGGTGCAAAATCGGGGATAGCAACATCCGCGGCGCGCTAAAAAAGCCCCGAGGTAGTGCTGTTGCGCCGTTCTGGCGCACATCCACCAAATTGGCAAGGCAATTGCTTTACCTCTGTCAGCCGATTTTTGCAGGTAAGACGCCTCAGCTTTTGGTAAGCTGCCTCCACCTCAAAACAGATCGGAGTCAGCATCGCTGAGCGATCCGGCATAACGAACATGAATTCACCCGCACAGCGGGAAACACGATGGAGCATGCACAATGTCCAAGACAGTTGATTTGATCAAAGAACACGAAGTGAAATGGATTGACCTCCGTTTCACGGACAGCCGCGGTAAAGAGCAGCACGTGACTCTGCCCGCCACCGAAGTAAACGACGACTTCTTCAGCGACGGCAAAATGTTCGATGGGTCATCCATTTCTGGCTGGAAAGGCATCAACGAATCCGACATGATTCTGATGCCGGACGACAGCAGCGCCGTTCTGGACCCGTTCACCGAAGAAACCACGCTGAACATTACCTGCGACATCGTCGAGCCTTCCACCATGCAGGGCTACGAGCGTGATCCGCGCTCCGTTGCGCGTCGTGCTGAAGAATACCTCAAGTCCACCGGCATTGCCGACGGTGCCCTGTTCGGCCCGGAGCCGGAGTTCTTCGTATTCGATTCCGTCAAGTGGAAAACCGACATGCAGGGCTCCATGTATGAGCTCTATTCCGAAGAAGCGGCCTGGGTTTCCGGCGAAGATTTCGATCGCAACAACATCGGCCACCGCCCGGGCGTTAAAGGCGGCTACTTCCCGGTACCGCCGGTAGACAGCCTGCACGATCTGCGCGGTGCCATGTGCGCGGCCATGGAATCCATGGGCCTGGAAATCGAAGTGCACCACCACGAAGTCGGCACCGCCGGCCAGTGTGAAATCGGTGTTGGCCCGGCCAACCTGACCAGAAAAGCAGACGAAGTTCAGATCCTCAAGTACTGCACACATAACGTGGCACACGCGTATGGCAAGACGGCCACTTTCATGCCCAAGCCGGTTGTCGGTGACAACGGCTCCGGTATGCACGTGCACATGTCCCTGAGCAAAGACGGCAAGAACCTGTTCGCGGGTGACAGCTATGCCGGCCTGAGCGAATCGGCTCTGTACTACATCGGCGGTATCATCAAGCACGCCAAGGCCATCAACGCCTTCACCAACCCGGCCACCAACAGCTACAAGCGCCTGGTGCCGGGCTACGAAGCACCGGTTATGCTGGCCTACTCCGCCCGTAACCGTTCTGCGTCTATCCGTATCCCGTACGTGAACAGCCCGAAAGCGCGCCGCATCGAAGTGCGCTTCCCTGACCCGGCTGCCAACCCGTACCTGGCATTCGCAGCGCTGATGATGGCTGGCCTCGACGGCATCCAGAACAAGATTCACCCAGGCGACGCCATGGACAAGGATCTGTACGACCTGCCGAAAGAAGAGGCTCTGAACATTCCCAAGGTTGCTGAAACCCTGGCGGAAGCTCTGGATTGCCTGGAAGAAGATCACGAGTTCCTGACCCGCGGTGGTGTATTCACCGAGGACATGATCTCAGGCTATGTCGAGCTGAAGCGTGGCGAAGTTGAGCGCATCAACATGACCACTCACCCGGTTGAGTTCGAGCTTTACTATTCTTGCTAAGAGCAGGTCTTGCTAAAAGCAGGTTGTATCGCTAAAAGAGAGCCCCGCTTCGGCGGGGCTTTTTTGTGAGCGTTGACACACCTCTGTTGCTCTTAACGATATGTAACCCTTTGAGCCTGCAAGGTTGTTGAAAACGTCCCGCCCGCCATTGATAATCGGGGGATACCCTCATTACAGGTCTGCGACATGAACGGATGGTTCGGTATTCTGGCTGGCTTTCTCATCTTCAGCACCCCTTTGGCGCAGGCGGAGGTCTACCGCAATGTCGACGCCCAGGGCAATGTGACCTTTTCCGACGAGCCCTCAGACGGCGCCGAGGAAGTCAGGGTAAAGCCTGTCACCACCGTGACACTGCCCAAACCGGAAGATGTAGAGGAGCCCGAGCGGCTTCTAAAGCGGGTCGAAGAGGAAGGCGCGGCGTATGACAGCGTCAGCATCCTCTCTCCCGATAACGATGAAGCCTTTCACAGCGGTAGCGGTGACGTCGCGTTTCGCGTTACCAGCGAACCGACACTTCAGGACGGACACCGCTACGAAGTAACGCTTGATGGCCAGCCTGTCGGCCAGACCGAATCCGACACGGTGACCGTGCGTAACGTGTTCCGTGGCAGCCACGACGCAGGCGTTAATATCGTTGACCAAAACGGTGTTCAGGTGAAATCCGGCGACACCATTTCCTTTACCGTTCACCGCCCCTCCGTCAACAACTAAGCCGCCCACCCACTTCATGCGCACCATTTTAGTGCGCATGCACCATAAAAACGCCATACTCTGATCAGCAACGGGGCATTCGGTCCGGCCTTTACGGGCTTGCCCCGGTCAACATGCACTACGTCATTGCATCAGCAGACGCCTCCATAGCCTCGTGCCCGTATAGCGGGCACACAAACTTAGCCGAAAACCGAAATTGGTTCACTTTTTGCAGAACCGGGAAGGACGCAGTGATCCCAATTGATCGAGACAGCAGCATGGCACCTTCAACGGCACGCTCAATGGCAACCCCACAGCCCCAAGCCTCTGGCTACAAAAACATTCTGGATAGCCTGACCACCGCCATTCTGGTGCTGGAGGGAAACCTGCGCATTCAATATCTGAATCCAGCCGCAGAAAGCCTGTTCGAAACCAGCGTAACCCGCAGCCAGGGGCTGCCGGTCCGGGACCTGTTAATAGACTCCGAAGATGCCCTGACCACCCTTCACGCGGCTTCCCAGAATGGCCATTCCTACACCCGCCGGGAAGCCGAATTCGTGCTTGCCAGCGGCACCCGGCTCACGGTGGACTATTCCGTATCTCCGGTCAGCCTGGACCCGACAGAGCTACTCATTGAAATTCAGCCCCGTGACCGGTTACTGCGCATCAGCCGCGAAGAAGACATCATTTCCCAGCAGGAAACTACCCGTATTCTGGTGCGCGGCATGGCCCACGAGATCAAAAACCCACTGGGGGGCATTCGCGGGGCAGCCCAGTTGCTGGACCGCGAACTGAATGACGAGGGCCAGCGCGAATACACCCAGGTGATCATTGATGAGGCCGACCGGCTGCGCTCGCTGGTTGACCGCATGCTGGGGCCGAACAAAGCATTAAAGCTGGCACCCACCAATGTGCACGAGGTGCTGGAGCGGGTAAAAACCCTGCTGGAAGCGGAAAGCCGAGGGCGGCTGCAGTTTCGGCGCGATTACGACCCCAGCCTGCCTGAATTCGAGGGCGACAAAGAGCAACTGATTCAGGCCTTCCTCAACATTGCCCGCAATGCCATGGAAGCGGCTTTCGAGAACCAGTCCGAACACGCCGAGGGCGAGCCGCCGACTATCATGCTTCGCACCCGCGCACTGCGACAGTTCACTATTGGCCACAAGCGCCATCGCCTGGTGTGCCGTGTGGACGTCATCGATAACGGCCCCGGCATTCCCCCGGACCTGCTGCAGAACATTTTCTACCCCATGATCAGCGGCCGGGCCAGTGGCACGGGCCTTGGCCTGTCCATCACCCAGAGCATCATCGGACAACACCACGGGCTGGTTGAATGCGAAAGCGAGCCCGGCAAAACCGACTTCATCATCTTCCTGCCCCTGGAGGACAACTAATGAGCCAATCGGCAAACGTCTGGATCATAGACGACGACCGCAGTATTCGTTGGGTGCTCGAGCGCGCCCTCAATCAGGCCGGTATGCAGCCGCGGGTTTTTGAAAGCGGTGAGAGCATCATGATGCGGTTGGAACACGAGCAGCCCGATGCCATCATCAGCGACATTCGCATGCCGGGTGTCGATGGTATTACCCTGCTTTCCCAGATTGTTGAGGGGCACCCGGACCTGCCCGTTATCATCATGACCGCGCATTCCGACCTCGAGAGCGCAGTCACCAGTTACCAGACCGGCGCGTTTGAATACCTGCCCAAACCGTTTGATGTGGACGACGCCGTCGCCCTGGTCAAGCGCGCGGTGGCCCACAGCCACGAGCGCCGGGCCACCTCCGAACCGCAGCCCGAAAGCACCCAGCGCAATACCGAGATTATTGGTGAAGCGCCAGCCATGCAGGAAGTGTTCAGGGCGATCGGGCGGCTGTCCCATTCCAACATCACGGTGTTGATCAACGGCGAGAGCGGAACCGGCAAAGAGCTGGTCGCGCACGCTCTGCACAACCATAGCCCGCGGGCCAACCACCCGTTTATTGC
>NZ_JBBDSR010000072.1:0-24841 GCF_040904845.1 Marinobacter sp.
ATGAGGTTATTGCCGTGCTCCGCGAGTACCCTGGCGAGCCAGCCCCAGTCCTGTTGACGCACAATCTGGGAGATGCCCTCCTGAACGTGGTCATGGGTGAGCAGCCATTCCACCGTTCGCCGCCAATGCACCTCGGCTGTTTCCGAGTCCTGAGCCCAGGCACGTTGTAACAGGGCATCCCGGAACAGGTCGTGGTAACGGAACCACTGGTTGCGGGTATCCAGCGGGATCACCAACAGGTTCTGTCTGAGCAGCGTTTCCAGCAAGGACTGGCTGCCCGACGTGCCACGAACGGAATCGCACAATGAAGCACACAACCGCGGGCAGCAGGCGGTGGTGAGCAGAAATTCCCGAACAACGTCTGATTGTTGTTCCAGAACCTCGGTGAGCACGTAGTCGGTGATCCGACGTTCATCCACGTCGATGGAGATGGCCGGTGCAGAGCGATCTTCAGAGGCGGTCGTTACGCCGGTCAGTGCCGATAGCTGCATGGCAGCCACCCAGCCTTCGGTTTTCTGCAGGATATGACGGATATCACGCTCAGAGACATCGAGCGCCATGGTTTCACGGAAAAAACGGCGGCACTCCTCTTCGGTAAACGCCAGCAGAGTAGGGTGGATGTCTTCAACCCAACGCCTTACCCGCCACCGTGCCAGGGGCAGTGGTGGTTCGGTCCTGGATGCCAGGGTCAGAGTCACGCCAGGCGGCAGGTAGTCGGTAAAGTAGGCAAGCTGACGATGAATGTCGTTGTTCTGTATAAAGTGGATGTCATCCAGCACCAACGACCAGCGGGCACCGTCGGCGGCCAGGGCGTTGATCAGCCCGGTAATGGGCCCTTCAAGTTCCTGCAGCGAGCAGTGGCTGAGTTGTTGGCGGCAAGCGTCAATGCCGGTAAGGCCGCTGTGCTCGAACGCACCGGTGAGATACTGCCAGAACCGTCTTGGCTCATTGTCGTGTTCATCCAGAGATAGCCAGGCGGTGGACGTGCCCAACTGGGAACACCACTGGCTGGCCAGCGTGGTTTTGCCGAAGCCGGCAGGTGCAACTACCAGGTTCAGTCGCTTTGGGGCACCGGGTTGCAACAGACGAAACAGCCGCTCCCGCCGCACGGCGCGGGGGTCGGAGGTTGGTCTGAGGAACTTGGTGGTCAGTAGCATCGTATCCCTGATTGCGCGTGCGGTGTTGATAACGGATTGTGTGCTTTGCCACAGTGAAGTCAAGGACGGCCACTGTAAAAGAGGCATTAGGGATGGGGTGTTATTCGTTTTTTGGTCTAAACTGGTTGAGTGGTGTTTCGTATACTTAAAAAGAATGAAAAACAACAACGTTATGCGTATTCTGTTCCTATACCGCGAGGCTGAAGGCACAGTAAGGGCACAGCGCGACATTTCGGGGAGTTCACGGGAGCGACAGGGTCGATGAAACTACAACAGCTGCGCTATATCTGGGAAGTGGCGCACCATGATCTGAATGTATCGGCAACGGCCCAGAGCCTTTTTACGTCCCAGCCGGGCATATCCAAGCAGATTCGCCTGCTTGAGGACGAGCTGGGCCTGGAGGTGTTTGCGCGAAGCGGAAAGCACCTGACCCGGATAACCCCCGGCGGCGAAATTATCATCCAGGAAGCGGGTGAAATCCTTCGGCGGGTCGAAGGCATCAAGAAGATCGCGCAGGAATTCAGCAACCAGCGCAAAGGTGACCTCAGCCTCGCGACGACTCACACCCAGGCCCGCTACGCCCTGCCTCCGGTGATCAGCGGTTTCATTGAGGCCTATCCGGAGGTGTCCCTGCACATGCACCAGGGCACGCCCATGCAGATCTCGGAAATGGCGGCCAATGGCGCGGTGGATTTCGCCATCGCCACCGAAGCCATGGAGCTGTTCAACGACCTGATCATGATGCCTTGTTACAAGTGGAACCGCAGCGTGATCGTGCCCAAAAGCCACCCGCTGGCGGCACTGTCGGAACTGTCACTGCCCGAACTGGCGAAGTACCCGCTGGTCACCTATGTGTTTGGCTTTACCGGTCGCTCCAAGCTGGACGAAGCGTTCCAGTCACAGGGGCTGACACCCAAAGTGGTGTTCACCGCGGCGGACGCCGATGTCATTAAAACCTATGTCAGGCTCGGGCTGGGTGTGGGCATTATTGCCAGCATGGCGTTCGATGAAAAAGTCGACACGGATCTGGTGGCCCTCGACGCCCGCAAACTGTTCCGGCCCAGCGTCACCCGTATTGGTTTCCGCAAGGGCACCTTCCTGCGCGGGTACATGTACGACTTCATCCAGCGTTTCGCGCCCCATCTCACCCGGGATCGGGTGGACGAGGCAGTGGCGCATCAGGGCAGCCGCTCGGAGATTGAAGAGCTGTTCAAGGACGTCGACCTGCCGATTTACTGATCATCGCTGGCAATCAGGTTGCCAGCGTGCAAACCACACTCTTTCTTAGTGGCTTCTTCCCACCACCAACGGCCCTCGCGTTCATGCTGCCCGGGTAAGATCGGGCGGGTGCACGGCTGGCAGCCAATGCTGACAAACCCTTTTTCGTGCAGGGTGTTGTAGGGCGCTTCGGTCATACGGATGTAGTCCCAGACTTCCTTGGAGGTCCAGTTCGCCAGCGGGTTAAATTTGATCAGTGTGTGTTCGTCGGTCGAAAACGCGCCGTCTTCCTGCACCACGGGCACATCGTTGCGGGTGCCGGGGCTCTGATCCTTGCGCTGACCGGTAATCCAGGCGTCCACGGTGGCCAGTTTGCGGCGCAGTGGGCTGACTTTACGGATACCACAGCATTCCCCGTGGCCATCTTCGTAGAAACTGAACAGACCCTTGCGGTTGACCATGTCCTGAACCTCGCCGGCATCGGGAAACAGCACCTCTATCGCAATGCCGTAATGGGTACGGACTTTCTCGACAAATTCGTAGGTTTCCGCGTGCAGGCGACCGGTGTCCAGAGTAAACACCTGGAGGTTGTCGGTCAGCTTGTGGGCCATTTCGATCAGCGCCACGTCTTCGGCACCGCTGAACGAAATCGCGATGTTGTCGTATTGGGCCAGCGCGGCTTTCAGAATCGCTCTCGGGCTTTGGCCGTCCAGTTCCTGCTGTAACGAAGCAATGTCAGTCATGAAAAAGAATGTCCATCATAAATGTGTGATAAATCTACCATTAACAGCCGCCCGCCTGAAGGAATCTGGTCGTCTATGCTTATAGCGGGCAAGATCGCCAATGCATTCACCGGCAGATTTTCTTATCATACCGGCCCAATACCAACCGTGCCGATGATTGCGGCCCGGAAACACTGACTGTTTATCAGGAGATCACTGTGGAACTCGCGTGCCTTGACCTCGAAGGAGTATTGATCCCGGAAATCTGGATCGCGTTTGCAGAAAAAACCGGCATTGAGGAACTCAGGGCAACGACCCGCGATATTCCCGATTACGACGTGTTGATGAAGCAGCGCCTGCGCCTACTGGATGAACATGGCTATGGCCTGCCTCAGATCCAGGAAGTCATCAGTGAACTGGACCCGCTGCCAGGTGCCGCCGAATTCCTGAACTGGCTGCGTGAACGCTTTCAGGTAGTGATTCTGTCGGACACGTTCTACGAATTCGCCATGCCGCTGATGAAAAAGCTGGGCTATCCGGCGCTGCTCTGCCACAAGCTGGAAGTGGCCGGGAACGGGAAAATTACCAACTACATGCTGCGCCAGCGTGACCCCAAGCGCCAGTCAGTACGGGCGTTCCAGCTGCTTAACTATCGGGTGATCGCCGCAGGCGACTCCTACAATGACACCACCATGCTGAGCCAGGCTGAGGCGGGCATCCTGTTCCATGCGCCCCAGAACGTGATTGACGAGTTCCCGCAATTCCCGGCGGTGCACACGTTTGAGGACCTCAGGCACGAATTTCTCAAGGCCAGTGCCGTGCATGGTGCCTGAGGTTCCGGTTTTTCGGGTTTGTCGGATTACGCCTGCGGCTAATCCGACCTACATAAGAGGCACGGTAGGTCGGGTTAGCGAAGCGCAACCCGACACACACCACCCGCAGCTCCGTAGGTCGGGTTAGCGAAGCGTAACCCGACATCGACTAACCGACTCACAGCTCCAGTTTTTCCAGAAACTCCATCAACGGCCGCACCTTTGTCAGCGTTTCTTCATACTCCGCCTGCGGATAGGAATCGGCAACAATGCCTCCGCCACCCCAGCATCGAATTGTGCCCTCGTCATCACAGAGCAGGGTTCGGATGGCGATGTTGCTATCAAGGACGCCGTTCAGGCCCCAGTAGAATACCGACCCGCAATAGGGTCCACGCCAGTGCGGTTCCAACTCCCTGATGATTTCCATGGCCCGTATCTTCGGTGCTCCAGTGATGGAACCGCCGGGAAAGGCGTCCAGCAGTGCTTTTATCGGTGACACATGTTCCTTGAGAGTGGCGTGGATATGGCTGACCAGATGATGAACATTGCGATAGGACTCAAGCGCAAACAGCTGGTCCACCGTGACGCTGCCGGCCACCGCGCTAAAACCGAGATCGTTGCGGAGCAAATCCACAATCATCAGGTTTTCTGCGCGGTCCTTTTCCGAAGCACTTAGTTCGTCCGCCAGGGCAGCATCCTGATCTGGCGTTTTACCGCGTGGGCGGGTCCCCTTGATCGGGCTGGTGTGCACGGTCCTTCCCCGGATTTCCAGAAAGCGTTCGGGAGAAATCGAGAGTATGGAATGTCTTCCGGCGCGGATAAAAGCACTGTACGGCGTTGGGTTGGCATCAGACAGTGCGCGAAAGGCCTGCCATGGATTGCCCGAATAGCGGCCTTTGAACTCCTGCGAGAGGTTAGCCTGGTAACAATCGCCTGCTTCAATGTACTGGCGGATAGCGGCAACGCTGGCTACGAATTCGTCCCGGGGTTGGGTAGGCGTAAATGGTGTGGGCATACGCCACTTGGCTGCCGGTGAAGCTGAGTCGTCAGCCAGCCAGCCCTGAAGTTTGCCGCGGATTTTCTCCGGGCAGTCAGCGTGGATCCACAGGTGGAAGTTGTCACTTGCCCGGTTGTGACTGGCGGACCATAGATAGAGGCCGGCGTGCATTAGCGGAACATCAACATCGGGGCATTGGTCAATAAGGCGTTTTTCTTTCACATAGCCCAGTTCATACCCCAGATAACCAATCCAGCCGCCTGTCAGATGCTCGCCAAATTCTGTCTGTGGAATTCCGTAGTGCTGAAACGCTTCCTCCATTTCGTCGGCGAGCCTGCTCAAATCCTGTGCTGCGGACAGGCCTGGATCGACCTTAAGGGATCGGTGGGCACAAGCAGAGAATCCGCCAATAACGCCCCGGGATTCGCCGGATCCGACGCTGCCGATATAAACGAAATCGGATTCCCTGCAGGCATGGTGCAAAAGGCGGCTGTACTCTTCGCTGGTAATGGGTCTGGCAACAGGCAGGTTCAAACTAACCCCGTAACAAATGTAGAAGAATGATAATCAGCCCACAAAACGGGCATTGTCGGTTCCGAGCTCACGCTGATCTAATAAAGCGGACATTTCCATGGTGTTGGATAGCTCCGGACAGGCTGGTTATCTATTTTAACCGACTTCCGGGGGTGCCGTGTGGAAACCGATTGAAAATAACAAGGAGGACTACGATGCCAAACCTCAATAAGTCACTGGTCAACATGGCGTTGACCGCAGCTCTGCTCACATCCTTCCATGCTTTGTCCCAGGAAAATCAGGTGTCCGTCGAAATACCGGAGAACAGCGTGCTGTCTGATGGAATGCTGACCAAGGATGAGTTGGCTAGATACGCCGTTATTGGTCAACAGCAATTGGTAAAGCTCACCGAAAAAGCGACGGAGGAGTACACCCGCGAGCTGATTGATGGTGAACCCAATATGCCCGCCGCCTGGATGCTGCTTGATGACGGGGAAACCGTCAAGAGAATCAGTATCGATGCGCAGGCGGAGCAGGCGAACGCCCAAATGAGGATTCTGATGTACCGGGCGGCAATCAAGTCGATTGCGCGACGCGGGAAGATCAATGCGGCAGTCATTCTTTATACCGGCAAGGTTGAAGAGGGTAGTGATGCCGAAGCGTTGGTGATAGAGCATGAGCACCGGCTCGGCATTTCTGCGAACAAAGTGGCACCGTTTCACATGGACGGTGGAGAAGTGTCATTTTCCAAGGCGGTTACAAAGGAAAAGCCTTTCCAGATGTTTTATGACGACAAGGGCGAGGCTCCCGGAAATCAGGGCTGAACCTGAGAAGTAATGCGCGTTTGTTTCAGGTTGTAATCGACTCGTTAAGAACTGTGAATGCAGTCACGGACTAGGACTGTAAAACAATCTTAAATGAGCTCGTGGGGTAAGGGACTCCACTACAAAAATACAAACTCAGACAACAACAAAATGAGTTTATAAGGAGATAATATGAAAGGCCTGAAGAAAATTGCACTTGCCACAGCGGTCGCTGCCGCCCCTTTCGCGGCTCACGCTGACCTGAAAGCAATGGACGACAGCGCAATGGGCAACGTCACCGGTCAAGCCGGTGTGACCATTGAGCTGGAAACCAAAGTCAGTATCGGTCAGTTCAAGTATACGGATGAAGGTTCTTTTGCAGTGAACGACATCGTACTCGGTGGTTCCGGTGTTGCCGGCGGCACGGGCACGGAACTGCTGGATCAGCTGAAGATCGATATCGACGTAGCTGATGACGGCGACGCAGTAATCCACGTTGGCACCCTGGATGGCAACCCGATCGACTGGGGTATGACCGTAGGCTCCATGGAACTGCTGGCCGGCGGCACGGGGTCAGACAGCACGACACTGATCTCCAACATGAGCGGTTACGGTAACCTGGCACAGCTAGACTTCCGCGTTGACACTGCCACCGATCACCTGAACATCGTTGCTGCATTCGATGTACAGGATATGGACTTTGACGTTGAATTCCTGGGCATCGGCATTCGCGATATGGTCATCACGGGTGCTGGAGGCAACTTCGACTACGACGGTGATGGTGACGTTATGTCTGCTGATGCCGATGGTGAATTTGGTCTGGATCCGACTTCTCAGGAAGCTCAGGTGCTGGCAGGGTTCGCTAACGTCAACCTCGACGTCTATAAGGGCTCTGGTCTCGGTGCTTCCACCGCCACAGACGTTCTGCGTATCGACGTGAACAATGTCTACATGGACATGTCTATCGGTGCGGTTGAAATTGGTGGCACTTCCATCGGTTCCTTCGCCATCGACAACCTGGCAGTTACTGACACCAAGCTGGCTGTTTACGGTAAATAATCTGACCTGACACAGTAGGTGTTGAATAAACGCTCCGCCTCGGCGGGGCGTTTATTGTGCCTGAAGTAAAAAAAACGGCGCCACAATAGGCACCGTCTATATCAGGTAATCCTGTTATTGGGTATTACTGATCCGGCACCGCAATCGACAGATCAAACCCGCCACCCGGGCGGGGCGTCAGGCTCACTGGCCCTTCGTTAATGGCGTGGGGTACTTCAATCCGGTCGATGCCCGGCGGGTTACCGATGGAGAAGTTTACGTTCTGGCCGTCAAACGCAATCCCCAGTTGGTCATTGAGGAACGTCTGGCTGAATGGCTCATCCGGAATCTGCGCCTGCTGGCCAAAAATGATGGGCTGAATCTGCGGCGTAAAGTCTGCCGGCGGCTGGGCCCGTGCCAGCTCTTCCTGGGGCAGCAGCAGGGCACGGCGTAGAAACTCTTCTTCCGCCTGCTTCAGGGCATCGGATTTGCCTTCATCCTGATACCTCTGCAACGCTTCGCGGTAGGCCTCTTCCTCTGCTTCCGTCAATACCGGCTCGCCGGCAGATATGGTCAGTGAACGAATGATACGTTGGCGGTCTGCCGTGCTTTTCTGCATGTCTTTGGGCACCACGATTACGGCGGAATCCCTGACGTAGGTGTCTACCATTTCATCGGCGGTCATGGTTTGAACGCCGGCGATCAGACTGCCGTTGAACAGGGCGGCCCCCGTGGCGCTGACGATGGCAATTGAAAGGGACGTTCGGCGTGTCATGGTGTAGCCTCTTGGCTTGTGATCCACGAAAATGAGGCGCTTCTGAACGTACGTCGGTCAGTCTGCTCCCTAATTAATCAGTATTCGGATTGCCCGACAAAAATTCAAGGTCTTTGTGGTGGTATTGTGATCACCTCAACGTTAAGGAACCGCATGTTTCAGGTTATTCACGCCCGTTGGCGGCAGTGGGTGAATCGCAGGATTCCCCGGGCGGACAAGCAGGTGTTCACGCAACGGAACATTTTCATACTGCCGACCGGTGCCGGTGTGGTATTCGGCGTGCTGTTACTGATCATGCTGATCACCGGTATCAATTATCAGAATAGCCTGATCTACCTGCTGACGTTCCTGTTAGGGGCGCTTCTGGTTGCGGCCATGCACCAGACCCATCGCAATCTCTCCGGCCTGGAACTGACCCTGGTGCAGGCCGGTGACGGCTTTGTGGGTGACCTTCTGCCATTCCGCTTCCGCGCGGTCTCGGGAAAAAACGACGCGGTTGCCATTGCCCTGTGCTGGGATGAGCTGATCGTTGATCAGCACCATGTGGCTGCAAAACAGTCGGCCGACATGGTCATTACCGTGGCCAGCGCCCGCCGGGGATATTTTCGGCCTGATCGTATCCGGATTGAGACCCGCTTTCCGTTCGGCCTTCTGAAAGCCTGGTCGTGGGTGAGGCCGGTGACCTGCGGGATTGTCTATCCCCAGCCGGTTCCCGCCCCAGACGTACCGGGCACGGTCACCGACGGTGATGACCAGGACAATGCCCGCTCACGAGATGGCAGTGACCACGTCGATATGCGGCCCTGGCGGGAAGGCGACCCCAGCCAACGGGTTCAGTGGAAGCGCTACGCCCGCACCGGTCAGATGGTCATGGCTGACTGGGAAGGCGAGCAGGGCAGCCCGCACTGGCTGGATTACCACGCCTTTCCGGGGGTGGATGTGGAGTTGCGCCTCAGCTATCTGACGGCCCAGGTTCTCGAGCGGGAACGTTCGGGTACCCTGTTTGGTCTCAACCTGCCCGGGCAGGTGATTGAGCCAGACACAGGGCCTGCGCACACGGCACGGTGCCTGAAGTGTCTGGCGGTATTTGGCCGCGAAAAACCCCGGGATGAGACCTCCGTTGCGTATGGCACCCGAGGCCGGGCGGAACCCGGCGGGACTGTGGAAGGAGGGCTGGGGCGATGAAGTCGGCAAGTATCCACGCTCACGGTGGGGCTATCAGTTGGGCTATCAGCGAAAATCCGGTGTTGCCTTCGCGGGCGTTGCTCTGGCTGATCGGCAGTTTCGTGCTGTTGCTGACGCCGCAATGGGATCGGTTGCCCATCTGGCTGATGGCCGTTTGTGCTCTGCTGGCGGGCTGGCGGTGGCTGGCGCAGAGTGGCCGGGTGCGGTTGCCTGGAAAGTGGCCGAAAACCCTCGTCATGTTCCTGGTGATTGGCGTATACATCGCCACAGTGCAGGGGCGCTTTACAGTAGACACTGCAGCGTCGTTTTTTGTGCTGGCCGTGGGGTTGAAATGGCTTGAAACCCGATCGCAGCGTGATTTTTACGTTCTGTTTTTCATTCTGGTGTATCTGGCAACGGTCAATTTCCTGTTTCATCAGGAGATCGTCTGGTCGATTGTCAATCTGGCCGGGGTGGCCTGCCTGCTTGTTGGGTTGCAGGTGCTCAATGCGCCGAACCTCCCTCCGGGGATGAGTTCTGGCGGGCGTCGGCTCGGGATAATGCTGCTGAAAACCTTACCCATTGTCATCATGCTGTTCGTGTTTTTCCCCCGCATGTCGCCGCTCTGGAGTGTGCCCATGGTCTCCGGGCAGGCCCGGACCGGAATCAGCGACACCATGCGTCCCGGTGACATCTCCAGCCTGGCGCAAAGCAGTGAGCGGGCCTTCCGCGCCACCTTTGGAGGGGAGTTGCCCGCCTACCGTGATCGTTACTGGCGCGGACTGATACTGGACCAGCTGGATGGGGAAACCTGGCGTCAGGGCGAGAATGAGCCGTTCCGGCGTCCCGGCCGCGTCGCGGTGGATGGCGGCGTCGGTGACCTGGAACGGGGCCAGTACGATGTGCTTCTGGAGCCCACAGACCAGACCTGGGCCTTTGCGCTGGAAAACTCGGTGGCGGTGTCTGATAACGTTTCGCCAGCGGATGAGTCGCTGTTCCGGTTCCGGCGGCCTGCCGACACCACTGTGCGCTACCGCATGGCGCTGTCGCCAAAAGAAACCTCGCAAACGGACGGTCGGAGCCCGGAAAACCGTGGGCGCTATCTGCAGCTGCCGCAACAGGGCAACCCGAGAGCGAGAGCGTTGGCTGAAAAACTGCAGGATACCGAAACTAGCGACCGGGCCGTCGTTGAAGCGTTGCTGTCACGTTTTCGCCAGGACAACTATTACTACACCCTGCGCCCCCCGGCGATGCCTGATGACGGCATAGACGCGTTGCTGTTTGATGAAAAGCGGGGTTTCTGTGCGCATTATGCCGGCGCGGCGACCTTCGTCTTTCGGGCAGCCGGCATACCCGCGCGGGTGGTGGTGGGGTATCAGGGTGGTGATCCCGGTGCTGGTGATGAATACCTGATCGTACGGCAGTACGACGCTCACGCCTGGGTGGAGGTGTGGCTCGACGGGCAGGGCTGGGTGCGTGTCGACCCAACCGCCGCCATCTCCCCGGACAGGGTTGAGTCAGGCCTGCGGGACGCCATGGCGGAAGAAGGTTCTTTCCTGGAAGACAACTGGGCCTCGCCCCAGCGATACGGGAATATGGCGGCGTTGCAGTGGGCATCACTCCAGTTGGATCGGATCAACTACCAATGGCAGCGTTGGGTGGTCGGTTACCAGGGCCAGACCCAGATGGACCTGATGTCGAGATTGCCGGGCGGTCTGGGGTTGAAAGAGCTGGGATATGTCACTGCCGGTATCGTTGGGGTGGGGTTGTTGATTGCCGGATTGATCTCCGCATGGCGGGTACGCAGCGGAAGCCGTTCCGACCCCGTCGTTCGCTTGGTGGATCGATGGCATCGGCAGTGTGAGCGCAACGGTATTCCGGTCCGCCAGGGTGAAACACCGGCCCAGCTTGCTGAACGAATCAGCGCCGCTCACCCCCATGCCGCAGGCGCGGCACGGTCTTTTGCCCGACTGGTCAACAAGCATTACTATGACAGCCAGACAAGCGGCGAGCACCGCAGCCTGCTGGCTGCCATGACGCGGCTGTTGGTCACGCTACGAAAACAGATGGCCCGGGAATCCCGCACAACATCAAAGGTAACAGGTTGAACACGACGCAATCCTCAATGCCCTGGCTTGATGAAGCCTGGAATAGCCTGCAACAGCGCATCGGTGAAGGCCGGCTGCCACACGCCTTACTGATCAATGGCGAGCGTGGGGTTGGTAAGCGGGCCTTCGCGGAATCCGTGGCCGCGCTGTTGATGTGCGATCACCCCGGCGGAAACAACGGCGAACCGCTGGCGCGGTGTGGCCACTGCAAGCAATGCCAACTTGTTGAGGCTGGCACACACCCGGATATCCGCCTGTATAGCCCGGAAAAATCCCGCATGATCAAGGTCGATCAGATTCGGGCGCTGTCGACCTTTGCGGTGTCGTCGCCCCAGGTAGGGCGGCGCAAAGTCGCGATCATTGATCGTGCCGATCAACTCAACATCAATTCGGCCAACGCCCTGTTGAAAACACTGGAAGAGCCATCGAGCGATACCGTGCTGATACTGCTTCAGGAGAGCGGGCGGCCAGTATTGCCGACCATCCGTTCGCGATGCCAGTCAATGGTTATTGCGGTCCCGCAGGAAGAGGTCGCGGCGCGCTGGCTGTCATTGGAAATCCTGCAGCTCGATGAAAAAGACCGCCCGACGGCGGAGCAGGCGGCCAAGGCGCTGGCCATGGCGGCCAATGCGCCACGCCTGGCACTGGACTACCTGAACGGGGATTTTCTGGCGCTTCGGGATCAGGCGCTGGAGGGATTTCGCCAGTTCATGAAAGGTAAGCTGACAGTCGGAGAGGCCGCCAAGCCCTTTAAGGCGCTTGGCCTGGAAGCGGCGTTATGGCTGTTTGAGCGCTGGGCGGCTGATCTGGCACGAATCGCAGCCGGCGGGCAGCCACGGGATGCCGACGCCGCGGATATGCTCGGCTATCTGGCGTCCTCCAACCCCCCGTGGCGGGCGCACCAGCTACTGGAACAGATTCATGAAGCTCGATCGGCGACTGTCTACAATGTGAACCCTGAACTGGAAGCGACCAGGCTGTTAATGGCCTGGCAAACGCTGATGCCTCGACGCAAGCGGGCGTCAGCCTGAACCGGGCATTTTCGCCCGACAGAAAGAGCCAACAGCAGCCACGACTGTTATCATTGCGGAATATCAGGGGATTTGATTGGTTCCCCGACAACAAACAGAGAAACAGCCAGCTAGAAAGGTGTTAACTATGGGCCCCGGTTTTGGCGCACGAAGTGGCATTCTGACCCTTACCATCAAAGATAAGGCCGTGTTGTATGCGGCCTACATGCCGTACGTTCGGCAGGGCGGGCTATTTATACCCACTCAGAAACAGTACCAGCTGGGCGATGAAGTCTTTTTGTTGCTGAATCTGATGGATGAGCCAGAGAAAATTCCGGTGGCCGGCAAGGTGATCTGGATTACGCCGAAAGGGGCCCAGGGAAACCGGGCGGCAGGCATTGGTGTGCAATTTAGCGGCGACGACGAAACCGCCCGCACCAAGATCGAGTCTTACCTTGCAGGGTCCCTGAGCTCAGACCGCCCAACCCACACCATGTAACTGAAAGCGAACCACCCCGTCCATGACTGATACCGTTGTAAAGCCTGAATCAACCCGTGGCATCGTTTATAAGGAAGTGACCTGGCCGCTCCGCCACATTGAGCTGGCAGGCCTTCACTGGCCCGCGCTGGCTTCTGGCACCCAGACCTGCCCGGTGGTGATGCTACACGGCTGGCTGGATAACAGCCTGACCTTTGCGCGTCTTGCGCCAGAGCTTGCGGAGTCTCGGGATGTCTATGCAGTGGATATGGCCGGCCACGGTTGCTCGGGCCATCGACCCGTAGGGCAGAGCTATCAGTTGATGGATTACGTGGCAGACCTGGCGGAATTGATTGACCGGTATTTTTGTAACGGATCGACCGAAAAGGTCGACCTGGTGGGGCACTCCCTGGGGGGCATCGTGTGCGTGCTTTATGCGGCGGCGTTCCCGGAGCATGTTCGTAACCTGGTGATGATTGACAGCCTCGGGCCGATCAGCCGCCCGCCGAAAGAAACCATTCCGCAATTGCGAAAAGCGATTCGCAAGAGGCTGACGGGGTCGGGTAAACCGGTGGTGTACCCGGACACCGAAACTGCTGGTAAAGCCAGAGAAGGCGGCCTGAGCCCGCTGTCCCCCGAGGCGGCGATGACCTTGATTCCACGGAATATGAAACCGGTGGATGGCGGCTATGTGTGGCGTACGGACCCACGGCTGCGCCATCCTTCCCCGATGATGCTCGAAGAAGCTCAGGTGATCGCCTCACTGGCGACCGTCACCTCGCGGGCACTCTTTATCCGGGCTGAAAAGGGGCTGTTAAGCAAACGCGAAGGCTGGCAGCCGAGGCTGGATGCCATGCCTCACCTTGAAACCGTCACCGTTCCGGGGGGGCATCATTGTCATCTTGACGGCGACGTTGAGCCGGTCAGACAGGCAATCAGGATGTTTATTAATGATGATAAATAGTATCGCTCACAGGGTGTTTGCGGGCTTATTGTGCCTTGTTGTAGTGAATGCGTCCGCGCAGGAAGCGGATTCCGACCTGGCATCGGTACCGGAAGCCTTTTCACAGTCGTCCTTTGAGTTGGATGTGCCTGTCGTGTCTTCGGGGCATCTGGTGTTGTTCAGCCCGGTTCGCGAAGTGAACAATGAAATTCGCTCCGACAGAATGGCGAGAATCCCGGTCCGTGGCGTTGGCAACCTCTATCAGATTCGTCGTGACTCAAGCCGCCAGGATGCCCGGGAACACTACAAGAGACTGTTGCAGGCTCGCGGTGCCCAGGTGCTGTTCCAGTGCAGCAGTCGCAGCTGCGGCCGCAGTAATGTCTGGGCAAACCAGATTTTCGATCAGGCCACGCTGTATGGGCGCGACGAAAATCAGGACTATCTTGTTGCCGCGACTACGGACAGCTCCGGCATAACCTGGCTTACTCTGGTGTATACCGTGAAACGTGGAAATCAGCGTGAGTACGTCTGGGTTGAGCATCTGGAAGTCGGTGAGGGCGCAGTGATTCCCGGCCTCGATTCCGCCAATGCGAGAGTGCGTGGGCCGATCATTGTGCCGTGGCAGGGCGGCATTACCTACCGGTTTGAGTGGAGCGCGGAAGATCGCAGGATGCTGAACAACTGGACCGAGGAAGAGGGTGCCCAGGTCTTGCTGACCGGCTATGTGTCCCTCGGTGAGGAAGAATCCCTTGAGGATGCCATGGGGCGCGCCAACGAATCCCTGGCCTCACTGTCCCAGGTGCTCGAAAAAAGCGGCATCGCCAAAGACCGGCAAACCCTGATAGCCGTGGGGCCTGCGGTTATCATCCCGTCGCCCGAGCGCCAGGGTGACCGAATTGAAATTGTTGTGATCACGAGGTAGCCCCGGTGAGCAAGTCATCTGACAAGCAGCATCATCCGTCCACCACCGACGGGCCGGAAGCGACCACTGACCCTGCGGCTGCCGTAATCGATAGTTCGGACCTTTCTTCCGTCGAAGCGCCTGGCGAGGGCTCAAAAAAACCGGCTCTGCCGGGCAAGGGCAGGACCGTTGCGCTGACGCTTGGCAGCGGCGGCGCGCGAGGCTACGCGCACATCGGAGCGATTGAGATCCTTCAGGAACGTGGCTATGAGATCGTGGCTATTTCCGGATGTTCAATGGGTGCGTTGGTTGGCGGCATGTACGCCGCCGGCAAAATGAAAGACTACAAGGACTGGGTCACCGGCCTTGGCCAGTTTGATTTACTCAAGCTTCTGGACGTCACCTTCAGCTCGGTCGGTGCCATTCGGGGAGAGAAGATTTTTTCCGTGGTTCGCGACATGTTGGGCGACATTCGAATTGAGGACTTGCCCATTGCCTATACGGCGGTCGCCACCGATTTGCTTGCCCACAAGGAAATCTGGTTTCAGGAAGGCCCCATGGATCAGGCGATTCGCGCATCCGTGGCTATTCCGGGCGTGGTGACGCCGCTAGTCATGGGCGGCCGGGTGCTGGTGGATGGCGCATTGCTGAATCCGCTGCCCATTGTCCCGACGATTTCATCTCACGCAGACATGGTGGTCGCGGTGAACCTGAGCGGTGAAGACGACCGGCGACACCGTATTCCAGATGCTGCGTTCAGCAACACCGGCGGCGAAGCGGACGACGCCGACGAATGGGTGGATGTGATTCGCGACAAAGCCTCCCGCTGGTTCGACTGGGACGCGATCAAAACGTTTACCAGTCGCAAAGGCCTTACCGATGGTGCTGATAGCCCGGAAGACAAAATCAGTAAGGCGGTTGAGAAAAACCAGGCTGACAAGCGCGTAGCGGAAAAGAAAGCCGCTGATGCCCGCAAGCTTGCCGAAGAGGAAGTCGAGCAGGTTCGCGAAACCATAGACTGGGATAAGCTCGGCATTGGCAAATTTGATGTGATGAACCTGACCATCGAGACCATGCAGAGTGCGCTGGTGCAGTACAAAATCGCCGGTTATCCGCCGGACTTGCTGGTGAATGTCCCGAAAAACGCCTGCCGAAGCTACGACTACCACAAGGCCCCGGAACTGATTCAGCTTGGACGTGAGCGAATGGCGGCAGCGCTTGATCGATATGAGGACAGCCGCACCAGTTCAGGCCCGCTGGCGCTTTGACGTCCGCCGCTGACGGGGGCTGCAGCCCCATCGCCAAACAGCGTATAATGCCGCTCATACAACACGCGCCGAACAACGCACACCAACAGAATAGGAAACACCGTGACCAGCCCCATAGACGATCTTTACACCGTCAGAGATTATCTGCGGTATATCTCCTCGCAGTTTTCTGCGTCGTCGCTGTATTTTGGTCATGGTACCGATAACGTCTGGGATGAGGCCGTGCAACTGGTGATGCGATCACTGCATTTGCCACTGGAAAACAACACGCTTTTCCTCAATGCCCGGCTGACCCGTGATGAGCGTGAGCTGATTATCAGCCGGATGCATCGGCGCATCGAAGAGCGGGTTCCGTTGGCGTACCTGCTGGGCGAGGCCTGGTTTATGGGTTTGCCCTTCCACGTCGATGAGCGGGTGCTGGTTCCCCGTTCGCCGATTGGCGAGCTCCTCGAGCGCGGCTTGCAGCCTTGGCTCGGTGACCAGTCGGTGCATCGGATACTGGACCTGTGCACAGGCAGCGGCTGTATTGGTATCGGTGCCGCAACGGTCTTTGAAGAGGCGGAGGTGGACCTGTCGGACATTTCCGCCGACGCACTGGAAGTGGCTGCGTCCAACATCGAATTGCATGAAGTCGGGGACCGGGTACGAACGGTCCGGTCCGACGTGTTCGCCAGCATCGAAGGGCGTTACGATGTTATTTTGAGCAACCCGCCCTATGTGGATGCCGAAGACCTGGCAGCCATGCCGGACGAATACCACCATGAGCCGGAACTCGGCCTTGCCGCTGGCGGTGATGGCCTGGAAGTTGCCCATCGAATCATTGCCGGAGCAGTCGACCACCTCAACCCCGGCGGCTTATTGATTGTGGAAGTGGGCAATAGCTGGGTGGCGCTTGAACAGGCCTACCCGGATTTGCCGTTGACCTGGCTGGAATTTGAAAACGGCGGCGACGGTGTGTTCCTGATTTCGGCGGACGACCTGCAACAGTGGCAGGAAAGATCCTGAGACACTTTTTATAAACCCTGGGTAAGATAGAATCATGTCGGGAAATTCCTTCGGAAAATTGTTTACGGTCACCAGTTTTGGTGAAAGCCACGGGGCCGCACTCGGTTGCATTATCGACGGCTGTCCACCAGGGCTGGAACTGTCTGAAGCGGACATGCAGCGGGACCTTGACCGCCGTAAGCCTGGTACGTCCCGACATACCACCCAGCGCCGTGAAGCAGACGAAGTCAGAATCCTGTCTGGCGTTTTCGAGGGTAAGACCACGGGGACACCGATTGGTCTGCTGATCGAAAACACCGACCAGCGCTCCAAGGACTACTCCAAGATTTCCGAACAGTTCCGCCCGGCCCACGCCGATTACACCTATGCCCACAAATACGGGGTCAGAGATTATCGCGGTGGCGGCCGGTCATCCGCCCGAGAGACGGCGATGCGGGTGGCAGCAGGTGCTGTCGCGAGAAAATTCCTGGAGCAGCGTTTGGGGATCACCATTCGCGGCTATTTGTCGCAATTGGGTCCGATCACGGCGGAAAAGCTTGACTGGGATCAGGTGCACCAGAATCCGTTTTTCTGTCCTGACGTGGACAAGGTCGCGGAAATGGAAGCCTACATGGATGCACTTCGCAAAGAAGGCGATTCCATCGGTGCCCGAATCAACGTGGTGGCTGAGGGAGTCCCGCCGGGTCTGGGCGAGCCGATTTTTGATCGTCTGGATGCCGACCTGGCCCATGCGTTGATGAGCATCAATGCGGTGAAGGGTGTGGAAATCGGCGCAGGCTTCGGATGCGTGGACCAGAAAGGCACGGAACACCGGGATGAAATGACCCCGGAAGGGTTTTTGTCCAACAACGCCGGCGGCGTGCTGGGTGGTATTTCATCCGGGCAGCCGATTCTGGCGAGTATCGCACTGAAGCCGACCTCCAGCCTTCGCCTGCCGGGTCGTAGCATTGATGTTCACGGCAACCCGGTGGAGGTCATCACCACGGGTCGTCACGATCCCTGTGTGGGTATCAGGGCAACGCCCATTGCCGAGGCCATGATGGCCATTGTGCTGATGGATCATTACCTGCGACACCGTGGGCAGAATGGCGATGTTGAAGTCTCTACGCCGGTGCTTGGCCAGCTCTGAAGGAGCCTGTGATCTACTGGCGGCTTTCTAACCTCTATTTCTGGTTCTTCGCCCTCCTTGGAGGGCTTCTTCCGTATTGGTCTCTCTATCTGGAGGGGCAGGGTTTTTCCTATCTTCAGATTGCCACCTTGATGGCAACCATTCAGCTCACCAAAATCATTGCGCCCAGTGTTTGGGGTTGGCTGGGGGACCGGACTGGCCAACGAGTCCGGCTGGTCAGGTTCGGAGCGATTACCGGTTCGCTGTTTTTTGCCGGAGTGTTTCTGGAGCCCGGTTTTTACGGGCTCTTGCTGGTGATGCTGGCGTTTACGTTTTTCTGGAACGCCATTCTTCCGCTGTATGAGGTCATTACCCTACGATCCCTGGGCGAGCATAAGGATCGGTACGGTAAGGTCAGGCTTTGGGGCTCGGTCGGGTTTATTGGGGCGGTCGCGCTGGTAGGTGGCATTCTCGAGTGGGTGCCGATTCAGACGTTGCCGTGGCTGCTGCTACCGGTGTTTGCAGGGATCGCGGTCTCTGCGTTTCTGTTGCCGGCGGAGCGTGGCGAGCGGAAGCCGCCTGCCCCCAAAGGCAGTCTCAAGGCGATTGTGACCCACCCGGCGGTGGTGGCGTTTTTCCTGATGAACTTCCTGTTGCAGGTATCTCACGGTGCCTACTACACTTTTTTCAGTATTCACCTGGAGCAGCACGGTTATGGCAAGCTTTCTATCGGTTTGCTGTGGTCACTGGGGGTGCTGGCGGAAATCGGGCTTTTCCTGGTGATGCATAAGCTTACGCGCCGGGTGTCGGTCCGGCAGATTGCCATTGGCGCGTTAACGCTGACCATGATCCGCTGGGTTCTGATCGCGGAGTTGACGGATGTCCTCGCGGTGCTGGTGTTCGCCCAATTGCTGCACGCAGCCTCCTACGGCGCTTTGCATGCGATTTCCGTTCAGTACGTGCAGGGTTTCTTCGGCAAGCACCATCACGGTCAGGGGCAGGCGTTGTACAGCGGGCTGACCTTTGGCGCAGGTGGCGCGCTGGGCGCGTGGCTTTCCGGGTTTCTGGTAGACGGTTTCAGCACTTCGGCGGCGTTCTGGGGCGGTGCGGCGGCCATGCTGGTGGCTATTGTCATCACCTGGCGCGGTCTGCGCCCTCCGCCTGCGGATGTTCCTCCTCCCGAACCACGTTAATCAGCGCCCTCGCAGCGCCGGATAGCTGGCGACCGGTTAAGCCGACAGCCCCTAATACGCGAGTCACAGGAAAGCCAAGATCGAGACGCCGGATGCTGTCGTCCACCATGCTCAATGGCAGTACGCTCCAACCGAGACCGACGCTGGTCATCATTTTGATGGTCTCCAGATAGTTGGTCGGCATCTGCGGGTGCAGGGGCAGGTTGGCTTCCAGGAATAACCGACTCACCACACGATAGGTGGCAGTGGTGGTGTCCGGCAGTAGGGCGGGGTACGAGGCGAGATCGGAAAGCGTTGGTGCGCCGGTTCTCGCCAGCGAATGTTCCGGCCCTGCGACAAACGCCATGGGGTCTGACCATTGGTCGAACACCGTAAACTGACTCGCCATGCTGTCACTCAGCGTGACAAAGGCAAGCTCCGCGTTTCGTTTGCGCATCTGCTCGTAGGCGGCATCGGATTCCATAAACTGCAGACTCAGAGACACCCCGGGATATTCCCGGGTAAATCGGCGCAGCCAGTTTGGCAGATGGTGAAGCCCGATGTGGTGGCTGGCAATGATCTGGAGTTCGCCTTCTATGGCGGCCGAATCGGTTGACAGCGCCATCCGGGCATTATGAATTTCGTCAAGAATCCTGCGGGCATGGGGCAAGAGCCGTGCGCCTGCGTCCGTTAGCCGAAGCTGGCGATGGCTTCGATCTAACAGCGGGGTGCCAAGCTGGTGCTCCAGGGCGGCCAGGCGCTTGGAAATCGCCGGTTGCGTCAAATGGAGAATCTCAGCGGCCTCGGAAAACGAACCCTGATCGACAACGGTCAAAAACGCTTTTAAAGAATTGGCATCCATCTTAAAGACCCGGTTTAGGGAATGGGCGGCACTGGCACTGAATCCATTCAGTAATACTGCATTCCAAATAGGAATGTAACAGATAAAAAACATGAATTGGGGTTATTCAGGTTAAGGCTGTAAACTGGTACCCAATAAAGCAGTCAACAGAAACCCCCAGAGAGTGAGAGAGAACCATGGCGGGCAAGACCTTATACGACAAATTGTGGGACGACCATCTCGTCAAACAGCGGGATGACGGCTCGGCGCTGATCTATATTGACCGGCAGTTGCTCCATGAGGTGACGTCACCTCAGGCCTTCGACGGCCTGAGGATCGCCGGCCGCAAGCCGTGGCGTCTGGATGCAAACCTTGCAACACCGGACCACAACGTACCCACGACTGACCGTGCGCGCGGCATTGAAGGCATCGTTGATCCGGTTTCCCGCATCCAGGTCGAAACCCTTGATAAGAACTGCGACGAGTTTGGCATCCTCGAATTCAAGATCAAGGATCTGCGCCAGGGCATCGTCCACGTCATCGGGCCTGAGCAGGGCGCAACGCTGCCGGGTATGAGCCTTGTCTGTGGCGACTCCCATACCTCCACCCATGGCGCGTTTGGCTGTCTGGCTCACGGTATTGGTACCAGCGAAGTGGAACACGTGCTGGCTACCCAGTGCCTGGTCCAGCAGAAGATGAAAAACATGCTGGTCAGGGTTAACGGCAAGCTGGGCCCAGGGGTGACTGGCAAAGATGTGGTGCTGGCGATTATTGGTAAGATCGGCACCGCTGGCGGCACCGGCTACGCCATCGAGTTTGGCGGCGAGGCCATTCAGGGGCTGAGCATGGAAGCGCGCATGACCATCTGCAACATGTCCATTGAGGCGGGAGCCCGTGTTGGCATGGTGGCTGTGGATGACACCACGATTGATTACGTCAGAGGGCGTCCTTTCTCGCCGACAGGCGAAACCTGGGATGCAGCCGTCGCCCACTGGCGCACCCTGCACAGCGATGAGGGTGCGGCTTTTGACAAAGTCGTAGAGCTGGAAGGCCCCGAAATCAAGCCTCAGGTCAGCTGGGGTACCTCCCCGGAAATGGTGGCGGGCGTTGACGGCCATGTGCCCGATCCGGAAAAAGAAGTGGATCCGATCAAGCGCGAAGGCATTGTCCGCGCCCTGAAATACATGGGGTTGGCTCCCAACCAGGCGATCACGGACATCAAGCTGGACCGGGTGTTTATCGGGTCCTGTACCAACAGCCGCATTGAAGACCTGCGCGAGGCTGCCGTTGTGGTCAAAGGTCGGAAGGTGTCACCGACATTCAAACAGGCCATGGTTGTTCCCGGCTCCGGGCTGGTGAAAGCCCAGGCTGAGCAGGAAGGCCTGGACAAAATCTTTCTCGAAGCGGGCCTTGAATGGCGGGACCCGGGATGCTCCATGTGTCTGGCAATGAACGCCGATAAACTGGGGCAGGGCGAGCATTGCGCCTCTACGTCGAATCGAAACTTTGAAGGCCGTCAGGGCTTTGGTGGTCGAACGCACCTGGTGAGCCCGGCGATGGCGGCGGCTGCGGCGATTACCGGCCATTTCGTTGACGTTCGCGAACTGATCCACTGATCCACTGATCCACAGGAGACAACCATGCGCGCATTTACGCAACATCAGGGCCTTGTGGCCCCCATGGACCGTTCCAATGTGGACACGGACATGATCATTCCCAAGCAGTTTCTGAAATCCATCAAGCGCACGGGGTTCGGGCCCAACCTGTTCGACGAACTGCGATATCTGGATGAGGGCAAGCCGGACCAGGATTGCTCCCAGCGGCCGATCAACCCCGATTTCATGCTGAACCAGGACCGCTACAAGAACGCCAGCGTGCTCCTGGCTCGCAGCAACTTCGGCTGTGGCTCCAGCCGGGAGCATGCGCCCTGGGCGCTGGATGATTACGGCTTTCGGGCCATTATTGCGCCGAGCTTCGCCGATATTTTCTATAACAACTGCTTTAAGAATGGTTTGTTACCGATTGTTCTTGAAGAAGGAAATGTTGACAAACTGTTCCAGGAAGCCGACGCCGAGGAAGGTTATCGGCTGGCGGTGGACCTGGAGGCGAAGACCGTCACTACGCCGTCTGGTGAGTCCTTCAGTTTCGAGGTAGACGACTTCCGTCGCCACTGTCTGCTTAATGGGTTGGACGACATCGGTGTCACGCTGGAAGACGCGGAACTGATCAAATCCTACGAAGAGAGCCGCCGGAAAACCGCGCCCTGGTTATTTGGTGCTGGTAACTGACTCCGTGTCGGATTACGCCTTTGGCTAATCCGACCTACGCGGGTACCGACGAAATCGTCGTAATATTTGAACTGTAGGTCGGATTAGCCGCAGGTGTAATCCGACACTCAAGCAATGTTTCAAGGAAATACTATGTCCAGAACTGTACTAATGCTGCCCGGAGACGGCATCGGCCCGGAAATCGTTGCCGAAGCCGAGAAGGTCCTCCATAGGATTAATGAGAAATTTGATCTTGGCCTGACGTTTGACTCTGGCCTGGTGGGGGGGGCTGCCATCGATGCAACCGACAGCCCGCTGCCTGATGAAACGCTTGATAAGGCTCGCAAGGCGGACGCCATTATGCTCGGCGCGGTGGGCGGCCCTCAATGGGACAGCCTGCCCATGGCAAAGCGCCCGGAGAAGGGGCTGTTGGGGCTGCGTTCGAATCTTGAGCTGTTTGCAAATCTTCGCCCCGCGATTCTTTACCCACAGCTGGCGTCGGCGTCCTCGCTGAAACCGGAGGTCGTGTCAGGCCTGGATATCATGATCGTCCGCGAACTGACCGGCGGCATCTACTTCGGCCAGCCTCGTGGCGTGCGTGAACTGGAAAGCGGTGAGCGCCAGGGTTACAACACCTACGCCTACACGGAGTCTGAAATCCGCCGTATCGGCCGCGTAGCTTTCGAGGCGGCCCAGCAGCGCGGCAAGAAACTGTGCTCGGTGGACAAGGCAAACGTGCTTGAAGTGACCGTACTCTGGCGCGAAGTCATGAACGATCTGTGCCGCGAATACCCGGACGTCGAGCTGTCTCACATGTATGTGGATAACGCCGCCATGCAACTGGTGCGGGCACCCAAGCAGTTTGATGTCATTGTGACTGGAAACATGTTTGGTGATATTCTTTCAGACGAAGCGGCCATGTTGACCGGCTCTATCGGAATGCTGCCATCGGCATCGCTGAACTCTGAAAAGCAGGGTATGTACGAGCCATGTCATGGTTCCGCACCGGACATCGCCGGGCAGGGTGTGGCCAATCCTCTGGCCACTATTCTCAGTGCGGCGATGATGCTGAGATACAGTCTGGCTGAAGAAAAAGCGGCGGATGCCATCGAAGCCGCCGTCAGCAAAGTACTGGACCAGGGCCTGCGCACGGGGGACATCATGTCCGAAGGTTCCAGGAAAGTGTCCACCCGGGAAATGGGTGAGGCAGTTCTGGCCGCGCTTTAAAGGGCAGATTCTGACGTATGAATTCAAGACCCGACGGTAACGGGATGCAGTTACCGCGGGATCACCCTTCCTGTCCCTGCCAGCGATAAAGGCAGTGGGTGGGCATAAAATGAGGTTCAAAGGTCGCACATGAAGCGGGTTGGACTTGTAGGTTGGCGTGGCATGGTGGGCTCAGTCCTCATGCAGCGCATGCGTGAAGAAAACGATTTTGCCGATATCGAACCGGTCTTTTTCACTACGTCCCAGGCGGGAAAGCCCGCACCGGATGTAGGCAAAGAGGGGGTGCCGCCACTCCAGGATGCCTTCGATATCGATACCCTCAAAACTCTGGACGTCATCGTGACCTGTCAGGGCGGCGATTACACCGGCCCGGTTTACCAGAAGCTTCGCGATGCTGGCTGGGGCGGTTACTGGATTGACGCCGCTTCCACTCTGCGGATGGTTGATCATTCGGTGATCGTATTGGACCCGGTGAACCGCAATGTGATCGATGCTGCCCTGGACAAAGGCGTGAAGGATTTCGTTGGCGGCAACTGTACGGTAAGCCTGATGATGCTGGCTCTTGGCGGCCTGCTTGAGCAGAATCTGATCGAGTGGGTGTCGCCCATGACGTATCAGGCGGCCTCCGGTTCCGGTGCGCAGAACATGCGCGAACTGTTGAACCAGATGGGCGAGCTCAACAAGTGCGTCAAAACCGAACTGGACGATCCATCCTCCGCAATTCTGGAGATCGATCGCAAAGTAACGGACACCATGCGTTCTGCAGGGTTTCCGACGGAGCATTTCGAGGTGCCGCTGGCCGGCAGCCTGATCCCGTTTATCGATAAGCAGCTTGATAACGGCATGAGCAAGGAAGAGTGGAAGGCGGGCGTAGAGACCAACAAGATTCTCGGTCGTTCCGATAACCCGATTCCGATTGATGGTATCTGTGTCCGGATTGGTGCTATGCGCTCCCACAGCCAGGCACTCACCATCAAGCTGAAGAAGGATCTGCCGGTCTCCGAGATCGAATCGATCCTGGCCAATGCCAACGATTGGGTCAAAGTCATTCCCAATGACCGTGATGCCACCATCGAAGAGCTGACCCCGGCCAAGGTCACCGGTACTTTGAGCGTGCCAATCGGCCGTATCCGCAAGCTGGCCATGGGCCCGGAATACATTTCCGCGTTCACCGTGGGTGACCAGCTGTTATGGGGGGCTGCCGAGCCGTTGCGCCGGATGCTGAGAATCCTTCAGGAACGGTAGTCGATTTGTAACAGTCGGTATTTATTGCCAACTGGGTCCGGTTTCCGAAAGCCGGTTCGGGGGGGGGGG
>NZ_JBBDSR010000073.1:0-4125 GCF_040904845.1 Marinobacter sp.
CGCTCATGATGGTGTGAGTCGGCCAGTCCGGCATCGGCCGTGGTCGTGCTTTGTTCTGGAGTCGGCTTGGGAAAATGAAAAGCCATCGGAAATCTCCCTGGTTACCATCGCAATAGAGAAACGGAAAGGTCGGCAGCTGTCACTCTTCCAGCATTTCGACGATTTCCGACGGTTGTACGGTATCGCCGGCGTCATTGCCCCAGGCGTTACGCTCATAGGTGACCACCGCGGCAATTTCCACCGGATTCAGCGTGCTACGAAAGGCCGGCATGGCGGAACCCGATACACCGTTGATGACAGTCTCGATGTGCCAATCGACGTCGTCGAGCATTTCGGTATTGCCCGCCAATGCCGGGAATGCTGGCGGGCTTCCCGAGCCATCGGCTTGATGGCAGGAGGCACAGATACTTCCATAGACCTGCTCGCCTCGCTCCATCAGCTCGGCCAGCTCCCACTCGCGGTCCACCCCCATGGCTTCCTGCTCAGCCGCTTCCTTGCGCTCGGCCAGCCAGGTTTCATAGTCATCCTGCTCCACGGCCTCGACCACCACCGGCATGAAGGCGTGGTCCTTGCCGCACAGCTCGGCGCACTGGCCGCGATAGATACCGGGCTCTTCGATACGTACCCAGTTCTCGTTCACGAACCCCGGGATGGCGTCCTGTTTCACGGCCAAATCCGGCACCCACCACGAATGGATGACATCATCAGACGTCAACAGCAGACGCACCTTGGTATCCACCGGCAGTACCAGCGGCTCATCGACTTCCAGAAGGTAATTCTCGGCCTTCTCCGATTCACCGCTGATCTGCTCGCGCGGGGTGCTTAAATTGGAGGTGTAGGCGATGTCCTCGCCCAGGTATTCGTAGCGCCAGCGCCACTGCTGCCCGGTCACCATGATATCGATATCAGCATCGGAAGCGTCATACATGTTCTTGAGCGTCGCCGTGGCAGGAACGGCCATGGCGACAAGAATCAATAGGGGAACCGCTGTCCAGAGGACTTCCACGCCCGTATGCTCGTGGAAATTGGATGCCTTGGCCCCCTTGGAGCGGCGGTAGCGAAACAGGGAATAGAACATCACCCCGAAAACCACCACGCCGATCGCCACGCAGATCCAGAAGATGGTCATGTGCAGGGAGTAGATCTCACGGCTGAGCGCTGTCACCCCGGTGGGCATGTTCCAGCCATTGGCCAGGGCCAAGGGGGAGATCAGGGCCAGCGTCAGACCTGCTGCCACCCTCACGAGCAACGTGCGCATCGGCGCCTCCTCATGATTGTTGTCGTCAATGAATGAATTCAGTGTGTTAATGAGGCATGAGCTCAGGAGGCGTCACGATCAACCACCGCCGAAACCATGCAGAGTACATACCAGAATACAGTAACACCCAGCGCTGTTTTGTCGAGTAGTAAGGGACGCTACCGACGAGTTGACCCGTCGCCGTGCCGAACCCTAAACGCGCACATCAACGGTCAGGCGCCTTCAGCCTGCGGCCAGTGTCGCGACCAACACCACCAAGGCGACCAGCAGCATGGCCATGGCAATACCCACGACAATGAAGCTGACGGGCTTGCCATTCTCGAAATCTTCCCGCCGCTGTTGGTCACGCTGAACACCGAAAAAGGCTGCTAAAACCGATTTTATCACACTCCACATGCCAGAATTCCCCTCTCTCGACCCAATGTGCTTGCGGCTTTAGTCGAAGCCAACGCCTTCCTCTTATTCACGACCGAGACATGACTTGCTTGATCGAGGTCAGGAGAACGCAAACGCATCCCCAGCTCACCACCCATGGCATGCTTGTCAACTATAATCGTGGTGTAGATCACGCACCTCGACCGATTCCCGTCAAACAGACGAGGCAAGCAAAGGAGTCCAGTCATGAGCAACGTTCGATCCAGAGACGCCAACACTCCCCTTATTCCTTCAATTGCGATGTTCGAATGGTGGCAGGAGCAGTGGGTACAGAACGCCAACCCGATCGCCCGTATGCAGCTCGCCTGGTTGGAAAGCCTGACACAGGCCATGCAGTTTGAGGCAGAGTTTCTCGCCGCCATGGCGGAAAACAGCCTGAGACTGGCCGACTGCTTCCAGGGGGAAGAAGCGCCCACGACCCCAGCTGAAATGCACCACTGCTACCAGGCACTGGTCAAACATGCCACTGACGCCCACATGAAGAGGATGGAAAAGGCAACAACACTCTCTCATGACTTTCGCAAACGGATCTGGGAAGAAATCTGCTGACCCGAATCATACTCGCCATGTCGCCCTTCCCGATCCGCCATGTGGCTTGCGAAAATGCACGGCATTCTCAGCCCATGCCCACCAGGCGAACGAGCAGAGGCAAGAGGAAAGCCGTGAGCAGGCCCGTCAGCCCCATCGCCAACCCGGAAAACGCGCCGGCCACGGCGCCGATCCGTGCAAAGGCATGCGCCGTGCCGAAACCATGAGCGGCAAGCCCAAGGGTGAATCCCTGCACTGCCGGGTCCCGCACCCTGAGGACACGAAAGATCCACGGCGCAACGACGCAGCCAATCGATCCAGTCAATAATACCAGCCCGGCGGCCAGCGACGGAATACCGCCGATCTGCTCGGCGACGCCCATGGCGATGGGTGACGTCACCGAACGAGGCGCGAGAGAGAGAAGCGTTTCGGGTTTTGCCCCCATGAGGGCCGCCAGTCCTAGCGTCGACCCCACCGCGGTAATGATGCCCACCATGCAGGCGAGCAGCAATGGCCAGAGCAATTGGCGGACCTTCTCGCGATGGTCGTAGAGAGGTATCGCCAGCGCCACGGTGGCCGGCCCGAGAAGAAAATGGATGAACTGGGCCCCTTCGAAATAGCTGGCGTAATCCATATCCACCAGTAACAGCAAGCCGATCAGCATCGCCACGGAAAGCGTCACCGGATGAAAGAGCGAACTCCCTCCCAAGGCGCGATTGATGCGCACCGCCGCGGCAAAGGCCACCAGTGTCATCAACAACGACAGCAATGGATTGCCGGAAAGATAGACCCATAGCTGATCAAGGGCCGCAATATTCACCGTTCCACTCTCCGGTTGCGACGTCGGTTGAGTTGTTCAAGCACCCTTCCCGTCACGGCAAGCGTCACGGCGGTGGAAACCACCAACGTGACGACGATGGGCCAGAGATCATTCCCGATCAGCTCGAAGTGCACTATCAGGCCGACGCCTGCCGGCACGAACAGCAGGGTCAAGTAGCGAAGCAGGCCCTCGCCTGCCAAGCGCAAACTGCCCGGCACCTTGCCGAGAACCAGCAGGGCTATCAGCAATATCACCATGCCAATCACCGGACCCGGCACCGGCAGGCCCCACCCACGGCTCACCAGCTCCCCCAGAAACTGGCATGCCAACAGCACGCTCATCCCCATGATCAACGGCATGCCCTTCTCCTCTTCTGCCCATAACTGGCGGGTCAATCCCTGGACAAGATAACCCCTCGACCCCGACCCGCCCAGTGTCTGGCGATGGTAAGCCAACCAATTGAAACGAAAGTGCAAACGGGACTTTTCATTTTATCGGGAACGCGCTAGCATACGCCTCGTCTTCGAGAGAGTATTGCCTCCACGCACTGACCTCTCGAAGCGACATCGGAGCGTGGCGCAGCTTGGTAGCGCGTTGCAATGGGGTTGCAAAGGTCGCAGGTTCGAATCCTGTCGCTCCGACCATGAACAGCAAGAGAAACCGCCACTCACGGGTCATGCCGGGTGGCGGTTTCTGGTTACGTGCCAAGGCTATCGGGATCCCGAGGGAAACGTCATGGTCCGTATTCGTCTTGTATCGTCAGCTTTGAATCACCCGGTTTGACGGTTCATATCGACCTCGGGCATTCTCCACAAGCCGCTGACATCTACAAGGAATAAGCACAATGAAACATGTTGCACGCTACTCGCTGGCCTTGGGGATAGCACTTGCCATGGCCGCTACCGCCAGTGCCGCCGACTTCGCCGACATGGATCCCGTCAACCTGCGCCTGGCCCACGTGGTCAACGAACAGGACGGTTTCCACATTGCCGCCGAGAAGTTTCAGGAACTGGTGGCAGAACGCACCGAAGGCGCCGTGACCGTCGAAATCTTCCCCAATGCGACCCTGGGAGACGAACGCACC
>NZ_JBBDSR010000074.1:0-24405 GCF_040904845.1 Marinobacter sp.
GGGGAGACCTTCCAAAACAATCAGAGAAGCAACGATTCTCGTTTTGGAAGGTCTCCCCACCCCCAAAGGCCGCAACTCGAAACTCGAAACTCGCAAACTACAGACCCGAAACCCGGATCAGCCAGGTGCCGAACAACTGGCCCCAAACCGATAACAGGAAAAGCACCGGTGATGCCGCAACATAATGCGCTCGTCCATGCTCTCGGCCAGGGTACCGCCCAAGTCGTACTCGGGATCGTCGTCCACCAGCGTGCAGGCATAGACACGAACCTGGTCGCCCTTTTTCACCAACATGCGGGTATACGTGCACATGAAGTGGGACCGCGCTTCCTGGGTCGGGTACTTCTCCATGCAGGTCTCGGTGATCTCCGGGCTGCCATCTTCCGAGCCCGGTGTGCCCAGGTCCGGGAAGGCGGTGAACGCCAGGGTCTCGGGAATCTGCCAGTCGCGGAAAATCTCGCGAAATGCCGCTTCCACGTTCGCTGGGATTTCTTCCGGATCTGTCTGGCGTGCGATAGACACTTTGAAACCCTGTTCGATCAGCCAGTGGATGCCTTCCAACGCCTGATCGAAACTGCCCTCGCCGCGATCCTTGTCGTGGCGGGCGCGGTCGGGGAAGTCCAGGCTGACGCGGAAATGGATCGGGTAGGGGTTGTCCAGCAACGGCAGCACCTGATGTCGGCGTTTCAATAACGGCTCAGTGGCGTTGGTGAGCACGAAGCAGGGACGGTGCTGGCTGGCGTAATCCAGGATGTTGACGAAATCGCGGATCACGAACGGCTCACCGCCGGTGAAAGACAACTGCTCCACGCCCATGTCGATGGCTTCGTGAATAAACGGCTTCACATCACTGAGCTTCATGCCCGGAATACGCCCGTCGCCAGGGTGCGAGCCCTCCAGGCAGAACGGGCAGGCCAGATTGCACGCGGTGCCAGTGTGAATCCACAGCTCCTTGAGCTTATCCGCGTCAATGTAGCCGCGGGGTTCGCCATCACGGGTGTGGGTCCAGCTATCGAACGCCCTGGGTTCGAGAACTTCCACCGCCGGGATGCGCTTACTGCGGGCCGGTCGGGTTTCGGTCAGGGGCATACGGGCTCCTTGAGGTTTTGGGGTTGTTGCCACGACGCCAGCCGTGCAGCTTTTCCAACAATTTCAGTACGCCTTGGGGAGCGTGGGCGCGCTTCCACTCGCCGGCGGCAAATTTGGCCGATTCGTTCCAGGTCGGGTAGGGGTGAATCGTGCCCAGTATCTTGTTCAGGCCCAGGCCGTGTTTCATCGCAAGGGTGAATTCGGACAGGATTTCCCCAGCGTGAGAGCCGACCACCACCGCGCCGAGGATCTTGTCCTTGCCCGGTGGGGTCAGCACCTTGATAAAGCCGTAGTCCTCGCTTTCGGCAATGGCGCGATCAAGATCGTCCAGGCCGTAGCGGGTAACTTCGTAGGCAACGCCCTGCGCCTTCGCTTCTGTTTCGCTCAGGCCCACCCGGGCCACTTCCGGCGAGGTGAAGGTCACCCAGGGCATCACCCGGTAATCCACCTTAAAGCGCTTGAACTGGCCGAACAGGCCGTTCACTGCGGCGTACCAGGCCTGATGGGCAGCAGCGTGAGTGAACTGGTAGGGCCCGGCCACATCGCCACAGGCAAACACGTTGGGAAATCGCAGGCTCATGTCTTCGTCCACCGGCACCGTGCCATTGGGCAAGGTCTCAACGCCGATGTTACCCAGCCCCAAACCTTCGGTGTTGGCGGCGCGGCCCACGGCCACCAGCACCTGATCAAAGGGAATCCGCACGCGTTCGCCCTGGTGTTCGCAATAAACCACCTTTTCACCGTCCTCAAGCGCGAACTCTTTCGCGGCGTGGCCCAGCCTGAGATCAATGCCATCGCTTTCAAACTGCGTTTTAATCAGCTCAGACACGTCAGGGTCTTCTTTTGCCAACAGGCGGTCGCCCATTTCCACCTGAATCACCTTGCTGCCCAAACGGGCAAAGGCATGAGTCAGTTCGGAACCGACAGGGCCACCGCCCAGTACCAGCAGCCGTTCCGGCTGCTCCTGCAACTGCCACAGGTTGTCCGAATTCAGCGGCTGCATGTCCGCCAGCCCCGGAATGGGCGGCATTGCCGGCTTACCGCCGGTAGCCACAACAATGCTGCGCGCGGTCAGTCGCTCGGTTCGCCCGTCGTTGTGGGTTATCTCCAACTCCCAGGGAGATACGAAGCTCGCCTCACCAAAGATGCAATCCACACCCAGTTTCCGGTAACGCTCTGGCGAATCGTGGGGCGCAATTTTAGCAATCACCTCGTGCACCCGGTTCATGATGTTTTTGAACGAGCCTTTCACCGGCACCGATTCCAGCCCGTAACGATTGGCATGGCGCAGATTATCCGCAGCCTTGGCGCTGCGGATCAGCGCCTTGGAGGGCACACACCCGGTGTTCAGGCAGTCCCCGCCCAGTTCGTGTTTTTCAATCAGTGCCACTTTCGCTTTTACGGCGGCGGCAATATACGCCGATACCAGGCCGGCCGAACCGCCGCCGATCACCAGCAGGTTGTAATCGAACGATTCCGGCTTCTGCCAGCCGGCGTATACGCGCCGACGGCGGATAAACCCAACCACGAATTTGGCAATCAGCGGGAACAGGCCCAGCAACGCAAAGGACAACAGCAGCTCGGCGGACACGATGTCACCGGTGGACTGCACCTGACCCAGTTGCGTGCCCGCATTCACAAACACAAAAGTGCCCGGCAGCATCGCCGCCCAGCTCACCAGCGCATACGTCCGCAATTTCATCCCGGTCAGGCCCATGGCGAGGTTGATCAGGAAGAACGGAAAAACCGGCACCAGACGAAGTGTAGCCAGGTAAAAGGCACCGTCTTTTTCGATACCCCGGTCCATCTTGGCAACCGAGTCCCCATAGCGTTTGCGCAGCGAATCCCGCATCAGGAAACGCGCGACAAGAAACGCCAGGGACGCGCCGATGGTGGAGGCAATCGATACCGCTGCCAGGCCGTAGAGGTTGCCGAAAAACGCACCACCCGCAAGCGTCATGATCGTCGCACCAGGCAGTGACAGCGCCGTAACCACCACATAGATCGCCACATAGCCGAGCACGGCGACCAGCAGATTCTGTTCAATCCAGCTGGCCAGTTGCTGCTGGTTATCCTTGAGATTCTGCAGGGTCAACAGTTCATTGCCGCCGCTGGCGATAAACCCGATGACCACCGCCGCGATCACGGCGACCAGAATCCATTTTTTTGCTGTCATGAAAGAGTCCTTGTTGCCTGGGCGAGTTGATTTCACTTGTCAAATGATGCCGCTGAGACACCCGGCTGACGAAAATGTTACACACTGATTGATAATCATATTTAAAGTTCCTTCCGATCCTCCTCAACGTTTTACGTAATCAATCGCCCATATGTGTCAACTGCGACTCACTTTTCTTTAACCATTTGATCACAGCGCTGAGCAAAACCCCCGGAACTTTTTGCAGTATTGCAGGCCTGCTGGGTCACGGTGATTGATGCCATTCACACATTTGAGGCAACGCGTTCCTGTCACCGCCTAACAGGGCAAAGCCCCTCCGTAATAGTCGCCCCGGTTGTCGGTCTGTGATATCACTGGTAACAAAGACACGACCGGGGTAATTGCATGCTGTTGAACTGGTTGTCGCGGCGTCTGGCTGCCTATCTCTCCAAAGAAATATCCCGACACTCCACCAGAACGTCGACCTGGACAGCCCTGGTGAATGCACTTCAGCCCGGAGACGTTCTATTGGTGGAGGGCAGCACGCGCATCAGTGTTGCCATCAAGTATCTGACCCAGTCGACCTGGTCGCACGCGGCACTGTATCTGGGTCCGCATGCCGGACTTGGCAACTCGAACAACGGCGAGGCCCATGTACTCATTGAGGCCGATCTTGAAGAAGGTATTCGCTCACTGCCCCTGTCTTTTTACCGGCACACTCACACCCGTATATGCCGCCCGGTCGGGCTTGACGACAGTGACATTCGTACGCTAACGGACTATGCCTTGGGCCGCCTCGGCCAGCAGTACGACATGAAAAACGTGTTTGATCTGGCGCGCTATCTGTGGCCCACACCACCGGTGCCGACGCGTTACCGCCAGCGACTGCTGGCGTTCGGGAGCGGCGATCCCACCCGGGCAATCTGTTCCACATTTATTGCGGAAGGCTTCCAGCAGCTGCGCTACCCAATCCTCCCCGTCGTGAATACTTTTCCCGCCGACGATCCGGACTGTGATGACTGCGAGATCGAGCGTTTCCACACCCGGCATTACTCGCTGTTTACCCCAAGGGATTTTGATGCCTCGCCCTATTTCCGGATCATTAAACCCACGATTGAGGGTCACTTCGACTATCGGGCCATCCCTTGGGACGACCGGTAGGCGGAGATGGTGTGCTGCGATGCTGCGGGACATGGCACTCGTCCGGCACCCGCATCAGACTCGGGAAGACAGCCTTGCCGCAAAATCAATCGCTAACCTTTCCTCCCCCGGATTCCTGTGCCAGTGACTGGCATCAGGCAACCGCGTACAGTTGGTGTTGACAATCTGGTGACTCAATCCCGAACTCCGAGCCTGACCAACGAGGATTTCCAATGAGCGACATCGTGCCCAATGACAGAAAACCCGCAATGATCGCCGCCCTGGCCGGTGGCTGGGTGGCGGATGCGGCCAGCCTTGGGCTGCACTGGCTGTATGACAGCCAACGCATTCTTGAGGTGGGGGGCCAGTCACCGGAATTCCTGCCTCCGAAAGCCGAGTATTTTACCGGTGGCTTCGGCTACTTTGCCCATGAAGGCAAGCAGGCCGGCGATATTAGCCACTATGGTGCAGCCACCGGCGTACTCAGCGACAGTCTGCTGGCCAATGAAGGCACCCTGAATATCCGTGATTATCAACGGCGGTTCCGGGCTTTCTTCGGCCCCGGCGGTCAGTGGCAGGGCTACATCGACAATCCCACCCGGGTCACCCTGGCCAATCTTCACACCATCGAACAGACGGCGATTGAGCAGGCGCAGGCAAGCACCACAGCGGAACTGACCGACAAACAGAAGCGCATCCTGGTACAGAAGGTCCTGCCCTACACCCGGTGCCTGAGCGGTGAGCAGTTGGCCGACCCCGTGACCCGTGCCATCAGCCTGACCTATCAGGAACCGGAGATACAAAAAGCAGGGGTCCACTTGGCGGAGGCCATTGACCGCCAACTGCTGCTGGAAAGCGGTGCCGATGATATGCAGCTGCCCGCCGTGTCCAAACTGCCACCACTGGTTGCCAGTTATTGCGGCAGCGACAAGCTGATGGAAGTCACCGAAGCCGCTGTGCGGGTGACCAACCACAATGACGATGCCGTAGCCTGGGCAAAGTGCGCAGCACGGCTGCTGGACCACCTGTTCCGGGGTGACCCTCTCTCCGTCGCTTTCGATGGGGCCACCCCGGAAGCGCCAGACCCCGACAACCTCAACAAGGCACGGTCCGGCTCCAATCTGAATGCCGTGGGCGCAGGCGATACCTTCGGCCGCACCTGTTACCTGCACGAGGCCATGCCCGTGATCTTTCACATCCTCAGCCATGCAGGGAGCTACACCGAGGCCGTTCGCGCCAACATACAGTGCGGGGGTGACTCCTGCGGGCGGGCGTGGGTTATTGGACCAGCCATGGCGGCAATCCACGGTGTTGGCGGTGAGCACGGCATTCCTCTGGGCTGGTTGGCCCGGGTAACCAACGCTCCCGCAATCCTCACCGATATTGAATCACTCGTTGGAAGTCAGTAGAGGGACTATGCTTCAGATAAAAGGCACTTCGAAGGAGGCTTTATGAAAACACTGTTGATCAATACGTTATTAATGGTTTCCCTGTTCACGACTACCCCTTTGCTGGCCCAGGATGACCCATTGAGGGTCGGAATGTCCGGCCAGTACTTCCCGTTCACGTTTGTGGAGCAGGATGAACTCAAGGGCTTTGATGTCGATATCATGAATGCCCTGGCCAAGGAGATGGGTCGTGAGGTCAAGTACGAAACCGCCAACTTTTCAGGCCTGTTCGGCATGCTCGGGGCGGGCCGCATTGATACGGTGGCCAACCAGATCACCATTACCGAAGAGCGTAAAAAGGCCTACATCTTCAGCGAGCCCTACGTTTACGACGGCGCGCAAGTCGTGGTCAAGAAGGGAAACAATGAAATACAGGGGGTTGAAGACCTGAAAGGCAAAACCGTGGCGGTCAACCTGGGTTCCAATTTCGAGGACCTGCTGCAGGAACTGCCCTACGCCGACCAGATTGACATCAAGACTTACGAAAGCAACCTTGAGCGGGACACCGCCCTGGGCCGGGTAGATGCGTTTGTGATGGATCGCGTCAGTGCCAGCCAGATCATCAAGGAAAAGCCGTTACCCCTGAAACTGGCCGGCCCGACCTTCTCCAGCATTACCAATGCCTATCCGTTCAAGGACACCGAGAAGGGCCGTGCATTGCGAGACGAAGTAAACCAGGCTCTCGCCACCCTGCGTGACCGGGGCACCCTGAAAGACATTTCCGAGAAGTGGTTCGGCACGGACATTACCCGCCCCTGAGGCGGGATTCACCATGGCCGTCCTCGACTTTGATTACATGCTTGGGCTGATACCCATATTACTCGGGTATCTGCCTCTTACCCTTGAGCTGGCCGGCATCGGTATGGTGCTGGCACTTATCCTGGCCTGCCTGCTTGCCGTTGTCAGGGTGCTGGCCATACCGGTCATCAACCACTTTGCCATCGTGTTCATCTCGTTTTTCCGGGGCACGCCCCTGCTGGTTCAACTGTTCCTGTTTTACTATGGCCTGCCCCAGCTGTTCAGCTCTCTGACCGTGATCGGCGGTGTGACCGCCACCATTTTGGGCCTGACCCTGCATTTTTCGTCCTATATGGCGGAGTCCATCCGCGCGGCCATCATCGGCGTTGACCGCAGCCAGACCGAGGCCGCGCTCTCCATCGGCATGACCAACGGCCAGCTCATGCGCCGGATCGTTCTGCCCCAGGCTACCCGGGTGGCGCTGCCCACGCTGATGAACTATTTCATCGACATAATCAAAGCCACCTCCCTGGCCTTCACCCTGGGTGTCACCGAACTGATGGGGGCCACCCAGAAAGAGGCAGCCGGCAGCTTTCTGTATTTTGAAGCCTTCATTGTCGCAGCGGTCATTTACTGGATCGTGGTGGAACTGCTCTCCAAGCTTCAGCATTACCTTGAAGCCCGTCTGAACAAGGCCTATAGCCGATGATTGAACTGAAGTCCCTGAGCAAGCATTTTGGCAGTACGGTCGTTCTTGAAAACATCGACCTTCACATTGAGAAAGGGGAAATTGTCGTCATTATCGGCCCCTCCGGCACTGGCAAGTCCACCCTGTTACGGTGCATCAATTTTCTGGAACAACCCACCGCCGGCACCCTCACCGTGGGCGATCTGACGGTGGATGTGAACCGCGCCAGCCGCGCGAACATCCTTGCCATGCGGCGGCGAACCGCGTTTGTGTTTCAAAACTACGCCCTGTTCGCCAATAAAACCGCGCTGGAGAACATTGCCGAGCGCTGGCTAGTGGTGGACCGGTGGCCAAAAGAAAAAGCCCACCGCAAAGCCCGCGAAATACTGGACCGGATCGGCCTGGCCGACAAGGCGGATGCCTACCCGGCGTCCATGTCCGGTGGCCAGCAGCAGCGGGTGGGAATTGGCCGCGCCATGGCAACGGGGGCCGAGGTCATCCTGTTTGATGAGCCTACCTCGTCGCTTGACCCGGAATGGGTCGAGGAGGTTTTGGGGTTGATGAAACAGCTGGCAAAAGAGCGCCAGACCATGATGGTAGTCACCCACGAAATGTCCTTTGCCCGGGATGTGGCGGACCGGGTGATCTTTATAGATGGCGGGCGGATTGTGGAACAGGGCCCGCCAAGCGAGATTTTCCACAACCCGCAGGACCCACGAACCAAGGATTTTCTGAAAAAAATCCTGACGACTAACCCGGTGTAACCGAGAGCCCGGTCAATGCCGGATCCTTACCAGTTCTCCCCGAACGGGCGGATATCCAGCTCGAACGTCCAGGCGGACGGATCCTGCTGGCTGAGATTCCAGACGGCATCGGCCACGGCCGCCGGTTTCACAAAGAAGTCGTCCGGTTTGTCCGCCAGCCACTCACGGGTACGGGGCAGATCCACCACACCATCGATCATTACATTAGCCACATGGATTTTTTCCGGCCCCAACTGGCGGGCCAAGGACTGTGCCAGGCTGCGTTGCGCCGCCTTGGCCGAAGCGAAAGGCGCTGTATTGGCGCGGCCCCGGGTTGCCGCTGAGGCGCTGGTGACAATAAGGCTGGCGGTGTCGTGCTGCCGAAGCTGCGGCAAAATCGCCTTGGCGGCAGCCACCAGGCCCTGGACATTGATGCGCCAGTTGGCCTCGAAGTCCTCAAGGCTGGCCTCTTCTACGCTTTTGAAGATACCGCCACCGGCGTTATATAACATGACCGAAACGGGTCCGAGCTTGCTCTCGATAGCCGCCAGCATTAAAGCAATCTGGTCCGGCACCATAAGGTCACAAGGAAACGCATGGGCACCCTCGACCGACTGCTCAAGCTGCCTCAGATAGTCCTCGCTACGGGCCAGCATGGCCACCGCGAAACCTTCGCTGCTAAAGCGCCGCACAAAGGCCTCTCCGTTGCCCGGGCCAACACCCATCACTACACAGACTTTGCTCATCGGTTTTCTCCCAATTGCTGAACTGGATCAGCCAAGCGGGCGCTGACTCAATCCAGCGTGGAGGGACAGGGTGCCATACCGGACGACTACTGTTTAGAATGCATACGGCGATATGTCACTTCTTGAGGCGCTCAACGGCTTGTCGTGACACCGGCAGTAGCTCCGTCCCGTCAGTGTCCGCGTACTCAACGATCATTTGTTTCATGCTGCGAGCCCAGAATTTACGCATATGACCGGCGACCACCTCGGCGGCCGTTGCTTCGTCACCATGATGCAGGTTGGTGGCGCTGATCTGGTTGATCATGCGCACAAGGTGTTGCAACTGCTGGTCACTCACGCACCACCCCCTGTGCAACCCGCGCCGGCAGAATACACCACGTGGCGACCGGGGCGGGCAAAGCCGACCAGGGTCATTCCGGCCTGCCGGGCCTGGCGGATAGCCAGCGCTGTCGGTGCTGACACCGCCACCAGTGCGGCCGCTACGCCGGTGACGGCCTCCATGGGGCGTTTTCAGCAGGTCGATGCGGCGCGGATCAGCTTCTGCGCGGAGAATTCAACGGCTTCCTCCCAGGACACCACTTGCCAGGGATCGTTGATGGAATCCCGGATCATCGGCTCCTTGATGCGGTCCTTGTGGGTGGCATAGCGAAAGGCGAAGCGGCCTTTCACACAGGAATGGCCGTGGTTGGCGTCGCCGCCCTTGTACGGAACCATGCGCACCAGCTGGTCGCTTTTCATTTCGGCCTTGAACGAACAGTCCTCGCTGGCAACAGTGCGCCCCGCCGCTGATTTCTGGTTTTGCAGTTCCGTCTCAGGCATAGGGCGCATCCATTTTTTTCGGGTGGAACTATTGGCGAAGTGCCGGGTTCAGCGTGTAGGTGCCAGTCACCCGACCACTGGCCAGGACATGGCCCGCCATGGCTTCACGAACAGCCGCGCCGTCAAATTCACCTTCCAGACCCAGGCTGTCGACATCCAGCGCATGCACTTCAAAGTGGTAGTGATGGATAATTTCATCGTTCCACGGTGGGCAGGGGCCGTCATAGCCAGCATAGGTGCCGGCCATGTCCGGGTTGCCAGCCAGAAACTGGGTGTAATTATTCACGCCCCGGATACCGATGGGGCCGGGCCCGTAGTCCTTGCCCTTGGGAATAACACCATCACTGTCTTCGCCCTCTGGAATGCGGCTAAGGTCAGCGGGCACGTCCACCAGCAACCAGTGAAAGAAGTCCACCCGCGGTATGTCCTTGGACACGGTTTTACCCTCCTGGTTCACGTCATCCGCCACGCTGGGCACGTCCGGGTCGAACACCATCACCACAAAGCTTTTGGTCGCCTCGGGGACGTCGCTCCAGACCACTTCGGGATTACGGTTCGGCCCGAAACTCATGTGGTCTTGCTCGCTGTAAACCCCAAATGCAAATTTCTCCGCAATCGGCTGACCTTCCTCGATGCCTCGAACCTCAAGTTTCACGGGGTTATCTCCTGTTAATTGTTGGCTTCTGGCCCTTTGGCTGTGTCTGCAATGAACCCGTTCTGTGATAATAGGGTTGTAGCACACAATCCACCAACCTGACCACGGGGTGCCCATGAACCATAAACCCGGCCAGCCGCAACAGCCCGCCAGCCAGAAGGATGAGAACGCCGTTGCCTTTGCCCAGGGGATGTTCGACCTGGCCCGCAACGGCGGGACAGAGCTGCTCCGGCCGCTACTGGACGCAGGCATACCGGTGAACCTGCGCACCAGCGAAGGCGAGACACTGTTAATGCTGGCCAGCCGCAACGGGCATGTCGAGGCAGTCCGGTTGCTGCTGGAAAAAGGTGCTGACCCCGATGCCAGGAACCATCAGGGCGACACCGCCCGCGCGCTGGCGAAAACAGACAGCGTCAGGGATCTGTTCAGTGCATCGAATCAGTAACCCGGATGTTCGGTAAAGGCGACATCGTTCATCAAACCCGGGATGCCCTCGGCAGCATTCTGGTGATTGATTACCGCAAACACCGGGTGCTGACGTTCAACTCGGTGTTCGAGCAGAGCAAGATCGACCGGCACTATCCGCACCTTCCGGTTCATGAATACAACCGCGCGATGCTGTTACCAGCGGTTTTTGCCCACCCTCATCATGTCACCATTCTGGGTCTGGGCGGTGGCGTGATGGCCAGCGCCTTGCACCACTTGTACCCGGAGTGCCGGATACACGCCGTGGAACTGCGACAGGCCGTGGTGGATATCGCCCGTGAGTTTTTCGCGCTGCCGGACAGCGAGCGGCTGGCGGTGACAATCGCTGATGCCCGCAACGCTCTGGAGAACCTGCCGCAGGCCAGCACCGACATGATCCTGGCGGACCTCTACAACGCCGACCGCATGAGCCCGGCGCAGGCCCAGCGCCAGTTTGTGGATCAATGCAGCCGGGCACTGACGGACCAAGGCTGGCTGGTGCTGAACTACCACCGGACACCGGACCCTGAGGGGCCTTATTTTCGTCAGCTCAAGCAACACTTTGCGGTGTTGTTGATGTTCCGGAGCAAGAGCAACAACACTGTCATATACGCCAGTAAAACCCACTTTGAGTCCGTTCACTCCAAAAATCCGCTCCTGGCTGAGATGGAAAAGCGACTGCCCATCGGCTGGTGCAGACTGATGACGAAAGTCTCACGTTGCTAAGACTCTCACTGGGAGGCGTATACGGGCAAAACCGCGTGCAGGCCGGGAATCATGCCGAACCCTTTGAGGGAATTTTCCAGCAGCGGTTTGGATTTCTTCGGTACAGAGTCGATATCGTGCAGGAAAGTCTGTCATCACTATCTCCGTGATTGATCGTGTGTTCAGCTTCCGTATCAGGCCATCTATTATTGATCGATCATTCAATATATAATTGATCAGTTATTCAACAATAAGGCATGGTGGATCGTTGTATGGCCAGACAAGCACGCTATGATCGCAAAACCGCTCTTGATAAAGCCGTTGGACTGTTCTGGGCAAAGGGCTACCACGGCAGTTCAATGAAGCAGATCGAACAGGCACTCGACATGCGGCCAGGCAGTATTTACGCCACCTTCGGCAACAAGGATGGGTTGTTTACCGAAGCGCTGGCCAGCTACGCAGAGCAGGGGGGCCGTGAAATGGCGGCACACCTTGCACAATACGACTCTGTTATCGACGGCCTCCAGAGTTACCTGCGACACATCGCTGGCAGCTGCACCCCCGAATCGCAGTCACCGTCACAGGCGTGCATGATCGTCAAAACACTGTTGGAGGCCAGCAACACCCATACCATGCTGGCAGAGCAGGCCAACAGCATACTTGCAGCCATCGAACACTCATTGACAGACCTTCTGAACCAGGCCAGGAGCCGTGGAGAGCTGGCACCAACCGTTGACTGTGAAAGACTGGCGCGACTGTTCCAGGCACAGATCATGGGCCTGCGCGCCATGGGTGAACGCCACCTTACCCCCCAGACCATGCAACACCTTGGTGATGACATGGCGGCCATTCTTGATGGCTACCGCATTCACCACTGATTGTTCATGTCCGTTAGCGGCGATGGCAGACCTTTGGAATTGTCTCCATCGCCCTGCCAACGTTACTATTGTCTTCTTGGCATCAACATCTGTCGTTGCACACATCCGAGTGAGGACAGCCAAGCGCTTTCCCCCAGAGCGCTTGGCTCTCTTCACTTAAAGGTATGATTGTTATGGATAACCTTCATCACATCGTGGTAGTCGGCGGCGGTGCCGGCGGGCTTGAACTGGTGACCAGCCTGGGCAACAAACTCGGTCGCAAGCAAAAGGCGCGTATTACACTGGTCGATGCCGGCCTGACACATGTCTGGAAACCGCTGCTCCACGAAGTGGCGGCCGGCTCTCTCGACGCCAGCGCCAACGAGATCAACTACCGCGCCCATGCTCGCAAGCACCACTACGAATTCCAGCTTGGCCGCATGAGCGGGCTGAACCGCGCCGATAAAAAGCTGACCATCGCACCGTTTCACGACGAGGAGGGTCAGGAAGTGGTGCCGGAACGCCGTATCGGGTATGACACCCTGGTGATCGCCATCGGCAGCACCGCCAACGATTTTGGCACCCCTGGGGCCCAGGACCACTGCCTGTTTCTGGACAGCCTCAAACAGGCACGGCGCTTTCATAACCTGATGCTGAATGCCTTTCTGCGCAAAAACCACGAAGCCCTGCAGGGAGCCAAGGGCAACCTGAACATCAGCATCATCGGTGCCGGTGCCACCGGGGTGGAACTGGCGGCAGAACTCCGCCTTGCCTCGCGGGAATTGCCGGTATATGGCATGAACCACCTGCAGGCCTCGGACGTGTCCATCACCGTGATCGAAGCCGCTGACCGCATCCTGCCCGCCCTGCCGGGCCGGCTATCCGCCGCAGCCACCCGGGAACTGACCCATCAACACATCGACGTGCGTACCGGTCAGCCCGTCAGTGAGGTGCGGCCTGGCATCGTGGTCATGAAAGACGGCACCGAGCTGCCCTCGGGTATGACCATCTGGGCCGCCGGCATCAAGGCCCCCGCCTTCCTGGCGGAACTGGATGGGCTGGAGGTGAACCGCGGCAATCAGCTGCTGGTCAAGCAAACCCTGCAGACCACCGAAGACACCGACATCTTCGCATTCGGCGACTGCGCGGCCTGCCCACAACCAGACACCGACACAAACGTTCCACCCCGCGCGCAGGCCGCTCACCAGCAGGCAGACGCCCTGTTCAAAACCCTGTGCAATCGTCTGGAAGGCAAGAACCCCGTGCCGTTTGTCTACAACGATCACGGTTCGCTGATTAACTTCAGCCGTTACACCACGGTCGGCAATCTGATGGGAAATCTGTCAGGGCGAGGCATGTACATTGAGGGGCGGGTAGCGAGGCTGTTCTATGTGTCACTTTATCGCATGCACCAAGTCGCCCTGCATGGCTTCCTGCGCACCGGCGTTATCTGGCTGATGGACAAAATCAGCCGTGCGATGCAACCACGCCTGAAGCTACACTAATCCGGGCAAAGACCGCGAATGGAGCGGGTGATGGGAATCGAACCCACGTATGCAGCTTGGGAAGCTGCCGTTCTACCATTGAACTACACCCGCACAACGTCTGTCTCGCTCCGCAATATAAGCGGAGTTGCCACCGGCCGGCAACCCCCAGTGCCGGAAATGCGGACACCTGCGGCCCCACAGTCCTGATAGGCTGTTGCACTAACGAATGGAGACCCGATGGACCCCACGTTCACCCTGATTGGCGCATTGATGCTGGTGATCAGCATTGTACTGAGCCCGCTTTCCAGCCGCGTGGGCATGCCTGTGCTGCTGATTTTCCTGATCGTGGGCATGATCATGGGCGAGGACGGCCCCGGCGGCATCGACTTTGACAACTTCGAGCTGGCGTTTGCCATTGCCAACCTGGCGCTCGGGGTGATCCTGCTGGACGGCGGCATGCGCACCCGCGCTGAAACGTTCCGTGTAGGGCTGAGGCCCGCATTGGTACTGGCCACCGGAGGTGTTTTCCTGACCGCCATCGGGGCGGGTCTGGTGGCCTGGTGGGTGTTCGATCTGAACTGGCTCACCGCCTTGCTCATAGGCGCGATCATATCCTCCACCGACGCCGCCGCCGTGTTTTCATTACTGCAGGGCCGCGGCCTGCACCTTAACGAGCGGGTCAGCGCCACTCTTGAGATCGAGTCCGGCAGTAACGACCCGATGGCGATTTTCCTCACCCTGATGCTGGTTACCATGATAGCCAGCGATGGCCAGAGCGCAGGCTGGACCGCACTGGTTATGCTGATCGAGCAATTTGGCATAGGCGCGGCGGCAGGGCTGATTGGCGGGTATCTGGTGGTGGAGCTGGCCAACCGTATACGACTCACCCCCTCGCTATACCCATTGCTGGTCGCCGCCGGCGGCATTGCGGTGTTTTCAGGCACCAACGCCCTCGGCGGCAGCGGCTTTCTCGCCATCTATCTCGCCGGTGTCGTGATCGGCAACCGACCGTTGCGGATGATGCCCATGATCCTGCAAATGCACGATGGTCTGGCCTGGCTGTCTCAGATCTGTCTGTTCCTGATCCTCGGCCTGCTGGTGACGCCCAGCGATTTATGGCAACTGGCCGGGGCCGGCCTGGTTCTGGCGTTCGCATTGATTTTCCTGATCCGACCTCTCGCCGTACTGATCACCCTTTGGCCTTTCGGCTTCAACCGTCGTGAACTGGGATTTATCAGCTGGGTTGGCTTGCGGGGTGCTGTACCCATCGTGCTCGCTCTGTTCCCGATCATTGCCGATCTGCCAGACGCCCAACTGATTTTTCACGCCGCCTTCTTCATCGTGTTGGTGTCGCTGATCATACAAGGGACCACCCTGGCACCTCTGGCACGAAAACTGGGCCTGGAAGTGCCAGCGGGCGAAGACCCATACCGCCGCCTGCCACTCGATGTTCCGGCCACCGGCGATCATGAATTGATGCTGTTTCCGTTGCGGGGACAAAACTGGGCCACACCGCGACCATTGAGCCAACTCAAGCTGCCCGGCAACACCGCCATTGCCGGCGTGTTTCGCAAACGAATCTGCCACCAACCCAGCCCGGACATGGAAGTCTCCACCGGCGATGTCATCGCCATGTTTGCTACACCCGCAGCTCTGTCAGAGCTGGGCAAGGCGCTGAGTGGCCGACAGGCACCCAAACACCTAGCAGAACGTGCGTTCTTCGGCGACTTTGTCCTCAATGGCGACGCGTTGTTGGGGGATGTCGAACAGGTGTACGGTATCGAATTCGATGAGCTGCCACCGGAACTGTCCCTGGCTGAGTGCTTCGCACGCCGGACCAAGGGGCATCCTGTGGTAGGCGATAAAGTGGTCCTCGGTCCGGTCACCTTAGTGGCCCGCGCCACCGACAGTGATCGCGTGACCAAGGTTGGCCTCAAAATGGACGGTTAACAAAACTCACTCACATTTCGGGGCCCGGCTGTGCTATAAACTGTGCCAGACACGCATTAATAATTGGTAAGCTTATTCCATGAAGGTCCGGAACTCTCTCATTCTGTTCATCTTTGCAGCCTGCCTGCTGGCACCCCTTCACGGTGCCTCCGCAACCGAGCTGCTTGCCCGTGCAGAGACCGAGATGCCCGCCAGTCAGCCAGCGGCGGGATTGCCCGCTGGCATTAACAAGGTTCTGGTGCGTAAGAGCGAACGGCGGCTGTACCTGATGGATGATGACCAGGTGGTCAAGAGCTATCGTATCTCCCTCGGTGAAAACCCGGAAGGCCACAAGCTCTATGAGGGTGATCAGCGCACCCCCGAAGGCGATTACGAGCTGGACTGGCGAAATGCCGACAGTGACTTTTACAAGTCGATCCACATCTCCTACCCGAACGTTCAGGATCGCGAACTGGCAAGTGCCTGGGGCCTCGACCCGGGAGGCAGCATCATGATCCACGGCCTGCCCAACGAGGCCGGTGACCTCGCCTTTGCGTACATCGGCCTGGACTGGACCAACGGCTGCATCGCCGTCACCAACGATCAGATGGATGAAATCTGGACGCTGGTGCACAATGGCACCCCGATCCGAATCCTTCCGTAATACACGGCCTGACACTTCTTTGCCTTTTTATTTATTAAGTTGTTGTCATAACCTAAAAACTTTTACGTATCCTTAGTTAACATTTTCCCGTAGAGTGTTTTACACTGTTTGACGACTCCGGTAGTCAAAGCCTATCGGGCCTGGGTTGACAGGAAGTCATCCAGACTTCTGGATCACAGGAAATACAATGACCAATAATGGGGAAAAGATATGCGTAAATTGACGATCGCAGGGTTTGCAATGGCCGCCGCACTGACCGCGGGTTGTGCCACTACTGATGACGCAGCAATCGAAGAAGCCAATGCAAACGCGACTTCTGCCGAGCAAACAGCTGAAAATGCACTGAACACCGCTAACAGCGCTTCCAGCTCTGCTCGCTCTGCCCAGCAGACTGCAGACGAAGCTCTGGCTGCTGCCAAAGCTGCCCAGAAGTCCGCTGACGAAGCGAACGAGCGCGCCAAGCGCATGCTCGAGCGTGCCAGCCAGAAGTAAGGCTGATACGTTGCAAAAAAGGCCGGATCATTCCGGCCTTTTTTGTGCCCGCACGATAAGGATCACTCGGTTGTCCCGGGTTTCTGGGGGTTATCGGGGTTATGAGGGTTATGAGGGACATCGGGATTATTGGGAGTATCCGGCCCCTTCAGGCCTTGCTTCTGTTTTTCCATAAACATTTTGAGCATGTCCATCGGCAGCGGGAACACAATGGTGGATGAGTTATTGTTGCTCATATCCGCCAGCGTTTGCAGGTAACGCAGCTGCATCGCCCCTGAGTTGGCTGACATCACATCCGCAGCCTCCACCAGTTTTTTCGACGCCTGCAGCTCACCCTCGGCATGTATGACTTTTGCCCGACGCTCCCGCTCGGCTTCCGCCTGACGCGCGATGGCGCGGATCATCGACTCATTCAGGTCGACGTGTTTGATCTCGACATTGGCCACCTTGATGCCCCATTCCTCGGTCTGAGCATCGATGATTTCCTGAATATCACTGTTGAGCTTGTCCCGTTCTGACAGCATCTCGTCGAGATCGTGTTTGCCCAGTACCGACCTCAACGTGGTCTGCGCCAACTGACTGGTGGCCACTCCGAAATCCTCCACGCGAATAATCGCGCGCTCCGGGTCAATCACCCGAAAATAAAGCACGGCATTGACCCGTACCGTCACGTTGTCTTTGGAAATCACATCCTGGCTCGGCACATCAAGCGTGATCACCCGTAGATCCACCCGAACGATTTGCTGAATAACGGGGATCACGATGATCAGGCCCGGGCCTTTGACGCCCTGAAACCGGCCAAGGAAAAACACTACGCCGCGCTCGTATTCCGGCAGGATCTTGATCGCTGACCCGAGGATCAGCAGCAACACCACGGTGGGTGCCAAGTAGGGAAGCAGGTCGCCTATGTTCATACCGTCTCCTTCACTGGGTTTACCTGTGGAGCGATCGTGCTTTGATTACCTGGGCGACGATCCGGGCTCCACCATGACTGTCAGGCCATCCAGGCGTTGAACATGTACCTGGTTGCCAGCCTTTACCTCCGTGGTGCTCTGGGCTTTCCAGCGTTCGCCACTCAGACGAACGTGGCCACGGAAGCCTTGTTCAAACGGCAGAAAATCATCCAGGGCAACGGCTTGCTCCTGGGTGACCTGTTCCGGCCCACTGACCGGCGGCCGTTTGCGCAGGCCGATAAAGCGCGTCACTGTCCAGAGCGTGAAGCCAGCGGCTACGGCGGCGGTGCCACCGACCATGGGCAGGGAAATGTCCCGATGGCTGCCATCCATCAGAATAACCGAGCCAGTAACGAACGCCACGATGCCCCCTATGCCCAGAATTCCGAAACTGGGCATAAAGGCCTCCCCGACAATGAACGCCAGGCCAAGCAGCATCAGCGCCAGCCCCGCGTAATTCACCGACAACACCTGAAACGCAAACAGCGCGAGAACCAGGCAGATCGCACCGATCACGCCCGGGAAAATCGCGCCAGGGTTGGACAACTCAAAGATCAGGCCGTAGAAACCGATGATCATCAGGAAGTAGGCAACGTTCGGGTCGGTGATTACCGACAGCAGGCGGGTGCGCCAGTCAGGTGCGGCTCTGACCAGTTCGAGGCCAGCAGTTTGCAGGGTGCGCTCGCCAGCGGCCATTTGCACCGTGCGGCCGTCGAGCTGTGTCAGCAGATCGGGAAGGTTGCTGGCGACCACATCGATCACCTTGATGTCCCGGGCTTCCGTGGCCCCGAGGTTCACCGCCTCACGCACTGCTTCTTCAGCCCAGTCAGCATTGCGACCATGGCGTTCAGCCAGCCCGCGGATGTAACTGACCGCATCTTCCAGAACCTTGCGCTCCATCGCGGTTCCGCCCCGGCGTTTTTTATCCGCCTGCTCACTGGCCTGTTCATCCTTACCGGTTTCCTCACTGCTTTCCTCACCACCCTCTTCACCGCCCTCTGCAGGCTCTTCCGACGGCTCGTCCATCCCCGGAACACCGCCCATCTGCACGGGCGTGGCGGAACCAAGGTTGGTCGCCGGTGCCATGGCGGCAATGTGACTGGCGTAAAGTATGTAGGTACCCGCGCTGGCGGCACGGGCACCCTCGGGCCAGACGTAGGTGGCAACAGGCACCGGCGAGGCAAGAATTTCCTTGATGATCCCGCGCATGGACTCCATCAGCCCGCCGGGGGTGTCCATCTCAATGACAACCAGAGCGGCACCCTCTGCATCCGCTCGCTGAAGGCCTCGCACCAGGTAGTCCATGGTGGCCGGGCCTATGGCCCCCTCGACGGTCAATATCAGCGCGGTGCCGTTATCTTCCTGCTGAGCATAAACCGAATGGGCCAGGGAAATCAGGGCCAGCACGACCCCAAGCAAAAACACAGACAGCGGCCCTGCCGGCACTCTGGAAAGGGATGATCTCTCGGGATGATTCGCTTTCATCATTCCTCCCCCGGATCAAAGCGATGGATCAGAAGATTCGCGCCAGTATCGACACCGCTCAGCGAGCGCCGACAATAAACAGCTTACCCCCCACTTTCCCATTAATCTCAATACGAATATAGCCCGGATACAGAGTTGTGACCCGGATTGGCGGCTTTTGTTTCAACAACGCAACCCAGAACCCCGTTACTCGGTGCGGCCCGGGCCAATGGCGGATGCTATGGTTGCAGGTTCAGGCGGGCACGGTCAGAACCAGAGTTGCTGGCGCTCGCCATCTTCGTCATCGCGGGTTGGCTGGCCACCGCCGGAATCATCTGCCGCCACTCGGCGCACACGCTCACCCACCATGGTGGGCAAACCATCGGCCTGGTCGACGGCCAATTCGATGGCCCTGCGCTTAATTTCCACCTCGGGCCGACGTTGTACAAAGGCAGCCACCGTCTCACTGACCTGCTGCCATAGCTGCTCGCGGTCCTGCTTGCGGTACTCTTCATGGGGACGGTGAACTTCCAGCCAGACCTCATTGCCAGACAGGCCGATCTTGACCGGCTCCTTGATAACCCGAACCGGCGTGCCCTTGCTGACCTGGTAGACAAAACGTGAAATGTCTTCGTTGTACATGCGGAAACAGCCGTGGCTGACCTGCATGCCCACACCGAACTGTTTATTCGTGCCGTGGATCAGGTAGCCCTTTTCGCTCAGCATCAGGGCATGCGTACCCAGCGGGTTACCGGGGCCAGGGGGAATCATTCGCGGCAGGTAGTCACCCGAGGCTGCATATTCGGCACGGATGCTGGCCGGCGGATACCAGGCTGGCGACTCCAGTGGCATGGTGACTTGGGCATCGGTCAGTGGCGAGGGGTTATCTTCCGTGCCCACACCCACCGGGTACACCTGCACGCCCTGATCGGTGAAATAGTACAGGCGATACTCCGCCAGGTTGATCACGATACCCTTGCGTTCAACATCCGGCAGCACGTACCGACGCGGCAGGGTAATGCGGGTACCTTCACCCGGCAGCCAGGGGTCCACCCCCGGATTGGCCTTGACCAACTCCAGATAGCCCAGGCTCAGGTCGTTGCCGATCGCCGCGAAGGTGTCTTCATAGCGGGTGGTCAATACCGTCAGCCGGCCGGCCACGTCTTCATTGATGGCGAAGGTCGGTACCCGCGGCTCACGGTCAGGTTCGGCGGCGGGCTCGATTTCCCGGGTCGTGTCCTGCTCGGCCCCATAGGCGGCACCCCCGGACAACACCAGGCCAAGGATGGCGAGCACCAGGAGTCGTTTACACCACATAGCTTGTTTCCACTCAACAGATTCGGTTGATCGGCGCTCAGCTTGAAACCAGTGCCGTCCATACAGTTGCGATTGCCAGCATCACGAACAGAATACTGGCACCAATGCGTGCCGATGCCAACGGCAAGCGGTCCATCAGCCATTTCCCCGCCATGATAACCGGTATGTTAGCGAGCAGCATCCCAACGGTTGTACCCATGATAACCCAGAACGTCTCGGTATAACGCGCCGCCAGCACGACCGTTGCGATCTGGGTCTTGTCACCGATTTCCGCCACGAAGAACATGACCGTGGTGGCCATGAACGCACCCATACCCAGAAACCGCGAATCATCGCTATCGTCTTTGTCGGGAATCAGTAACCACAATGCAATGGCGACAAAGCTGACGGCCAGCATCCACGGCAGCCATTGCTCCGGTATCCACTCTGCCACCCACGCCCCAAGCAGCGCCGACAGCGCGTGGTTAAGAAGGGTGGCAACGAAGATGCCCAGAATAATGGGGAGCCGCTGAGCATAGCGGGCCACCAGAAACAGTGACAACAGTTGGGTCTTGTCACCAATTTCGGCAATGGCCACGGCAACGGTTGAAGCGAGAAAAGCATCCATGGAAAAGTCCGGGGCGGAAAGTCAGACATGAGACAGCTCACCTTCCGCCCTTGGAGGTGCACTGCCTCAGGTCTTGCCAGTTTCACCGATGGGTCGGTGAAGCATGATAGCCATGGGGATTGAGCCCCAAGTATGTTGACTACCATCCGCCCGGGCATCGAATGTCCGGCGTGGAGGCTACTCCCCTGAAGAGACCGCGAATGTTAGTGGATAACCGCTGATGAGGCAACTACACCCGCATTTTCCAGACCGGAATGGCCGCCACGGCGACGAACAGTGCCACCAGCCACCAGGCCGCGTGGAACGCACTGATGGTCGGCACGCCGCCACTGTGCTCGCCGAACTCAATCGTCAGCGCCACCAGGTTTACCCCGAACGCGCCTCCCAGCTGCCGGGTAAAGTTGATGGTGCTGGAGCCGGCACCCAGTTCTTCCGGTTTCAGGGGGTTCAGCGCCCCGGTCGACAGGGCCGGGAGCATGAAGCCGATGCCGATCCGGCCAATCACTGTCCACAACGCCAGCCAGCCAAAGGCCAGTTCAAGATCCGACACCGCAAACAGCATGGCCGAGGTGGCAAAGACGATGATCCCGAACACCACCAGTGAGCGCGCGCTTTTCCGGTCTGCCAACCGACCGGCAAGCGGAAAGGTCAGGCCCAGGACGAGACCCGCCGGCAACATCAGCAACCCCGCCTCGGTGGCTGAGAAGCCCAGCGCGGTCTGCACAAACAGCGGCACCAGATACGTGGAGCCGAACAGGGCCAGCCCGAGGGCCATCGCACCGAGATTGGCGAACAGAAACGACGGGTTCCGCAGCAAACGTATATTCACCAGCGGATGAGGGGTTCGCCGTTCACGAATGATAAAGAGACCCAACGCGGCGGCTGCGGACAGGGCTTCCAGCGCAATCAACGTTTCCTGGCCCGAAATGCGCTGCAACCGGTTCAGCGCATCCAGCGCCAGCCCGATGGTCAGCCCGAGCAGAATCAGTCCAGGCAGATCAAACCGGTAGGGCGCGGGGCGCGCCACCGGCACCGGCAAAAAGCGCCACGCCATCGCCACGCCAATCAGGGTCACCGGGGCGGGCGCAAACATAACGTAGCGCCAATCCAGTTGATCCACCAGAAAACCGCCGAGCACCGGTCCCAGTGCCGGGGCGAGAATAACCCCCATGCCGTAAATACCCATCGCCTGCCCGCGACGCTCTCTGGGGAAAACCCGAAATACCAGATACATCCCCATGGGCTGCATCAGGCCGGCCATGGCACCCTGGCCGATGCGCGCGGCAATGAGCTGCTCCGGAGACGAGGCAAAACCGCCCGCCACAGAAATGATGGAAAACAGCGCCATGGCCACCGCCAGTGTTTTACGCACACCAAAATGATCAAGCAGCCAGCTCGATGCCAGCATGGTGGTGGTCATCGCAGCGATGAACCCGGTCGCCAGCCAGTGCACCTGGCCCTGGCGGATACCGAACTCGAGCATGATGTCGTGCAGGGCCACATTGACCACGGTCGCACTCAGCACCGTCGCCATGGTGCCCAGCATGACCGTGAAAACCGCCAGCCAACGCCAGCGTTCCCCGTAACGGGCCCGCAGACCCTCAACCGTGTTATTGCTCAGGGCAAAGCCTCCTCGCTCCCGGTATTACCTCTGCTTTTCCGCATTCTCCAAGATCTTGTGGAAAATCTTGATGGCGCTTTCGATGTCGTCGTCGGCAATGCCATCCAGCATTTCCTCCCGCAGTTTTGCCGCCCGTTCGGCAAGATCGTCCATAAAGGCGCGACCGTTATCGGTCAGGTGCAGGCGACGGGCACGGCGGTCATTCGGGCAGAGGCGACGTTCAATCAGGTTCTGCTGTTCGAGGCTGTCCAGCAGCCGCACCAGCGTGGGGTTCTCAATCGCCATCAGGCTGGCGAGCTCGCGCTGGGTCAGACCCTCACCGCCCTGTTGCAGATAGACCATGGTGGTCCAGCGTGCCTGGGTCACGCCCAGATCCTTCAGGCGCTCATCCAGCAGTTTGCGCCAGCGGCGGGTCACCCGGGCAACAGCAAAAGGAAACTGATCTCTCATGGTCGGGACTCCGGTAGGGGCTAATAAACTCATAAAGTTAACAATAGTAAGCTAACCATTGAGATAAAAACAAATTTGGATACCAAAGCAAAATCAGGGAAAACCGAGAGGCGAGCCCCAAAGGCCCGCCATTATTGAGGTGTGCGGAATTATCCCGCCTGTCGCAGCTGCTCGTCCTTCATCTCCACCACTTCAGGGGATTCGTGGAACGATTCGTTGCGGGGGTCCATCTCCGTCAGCACCGCGGAGGATTCCGGCATGGCCGGTACGAAATGTTCCTGGTCGGCGACCGCCACATCGTCGGTATGGCTGATGCGATAGCTGGTGATCACGGCCAGAATCAGCAGCACGCCGGCGTTACCCAGAAACAGTCCGCGCGGCCCCAGCTGGCTGACCAGCTCGGCCATCACGATCGGGCCAATGACGCTGCCAATGCCATAGCTCAGCAGCAGTGTCGCGCTCGCAGCAACAATCCGGTTACTGTCCATGCGGTCATTGGTGATCGCCACAGCCACTGGATAGACGGCGGCAGAAAGCCCGGTAAACACGCCCACCAGAAGGGTCAGCAACCACCAGTTCCCGGCGCTCAACCCGGCCGTCATGATCCCTACCGAGAAGGCGGATGCCGCCGCCACCAGGGCGATCCAGAACATCACCCGACGCCGGTCAAAGCGGTCGCAAAGACGCCCCAGCGGCCAGGCCACCAACATCGCCGCGACAATGGCGCTGGCCATGAAGGTGGACGTGCGGGCCACATCCAGGCCGATCATGGTGGCGTATACCGGCCCCAAAGCGTAAAACGAGCCAATCAGCACACCACAGATCAGCGCGCCTGCGACAGCACTGAACGATTCCCGGGCCAGCTTGAAGAACGACATTCGCTCCGCCTGCTCAATAACCGGGGCCTCCATACGGGTCAGTGACAGTGGAATCAGCGCCAGCACCAACAGCATTGCCGCCATGGAGAAGGGCATGAAATTGGCGGGATCGCCCACGTTCACCACCAGCTGCCCGCCCGCAGCGGAGAGGTAGAAAACGATCTGATAGACCGCAAACAGAGCTCCCCGGTTAGCGTTGGTAGCGCGGCTGCTGAACCAGCTTTCGATTACCACCAACACGCCGGCGATGCTGAACCCCGACAACATTCGCAAACACGCCCAGAAGATCATTGAT
>NZ_JBBDSR010000075.1:0-4081 GCF_040904845.1 Marinobacter sp.
GCCTCCGCTGGCGCTGAATCAGTTGCTCACCGATGAGCTCATTCTCGAGCGGGATATTGATCGCTTCATGGGTTATCAGCAGCAATGGCAGACGCAGGGCATACTGCCCATGCTGCGCAGCTTTCTGATGGATTTCAAAGTGCCGGGCCATTTACTGCAACGGGCCGACGGTGAACGCCGGCTGACCGACATTCTGCACATCGCCGAACTGCTGCAGCAGGAGAGCCTGCAACTGGACGGCGAGCATGCGCTGGTGCACCACTACACCCAGGCGCTGCGGGCGGCAGACGAGGAAGACGAACACCGCACCCTGCGCCTGGAAAGCGACGCCGGACTGGTGAAAGTCATCACCGTGCACAAGTCCAAGGGCCTGGAATACCCGCTGGTGTTTCTGCCGTTTGGCACCGCCTACCGCAGTCAGAACGAAAAACAGGCGTTCGTTCGATACCACGATAACAACGGTAAACCGGTCACCGTGTTCGACCCGACCCCGGACGACGTCGCCAAAGCCGACCAGGAACGCCTGGGCGAGGATATCCGCAAACTCTATGTGGCGCTGACACGGGCCCGGTTCGCCACCTGGGTAGGCGCGGCCGCCCTCGACAACTGGTACCAGAGCGGCCTGGGGTACCTGATTGCCGGCGAGCCGCATCGTCGTATTACGGACTGCCTGGCGCAACTGGCCGAAGGCCAGCCGGAACTGTCGGTGGTGCCGCTGCCCCAAGCGCAGGCGACGCCGTACACCGAACCGGCACCGGAAGCCCTGGGCCCCGCGCTGGAATCCACCCGTGAGGCGAAAGAGGACTGGTGGATTGCCAGCTACTCCTCGATCGAATACACCGGCATGGCCGGCACCGGGATTGCCTTTACTGGCGAGGTGGAAGACGCCCAAACCCAGAACCTGCTGGAAGAAAGCGACCAGGACGCGGAAGCAGGCACCGTGCCGGCTGATACCCGCAATCACCACCATTTTCCCAAAGGTGCCGGGCCCGGCACCTTCCTGCATGAACTGCTGGAATGGTGCAGCCAACACGGCTTCCAGCGCGTTGTGGATAACCCCGCTATGCTGCGGGAACAGCTTAACCGCCGGTGCAGCACCCGGGGCTGGAACGACTGGGTAGAGCCTCTGGAAACCTGGCTGCTGGCACTGATTAGCGAGCCACTGCCGCTTGATCGCTCGGGCAGGGAAAGCGTCAGCCTGGGAACTCTCACCACTTTGCGCCCAGAACTGGAATTCTGGTTTGAAAGCCGCCACGTCAGCATCCGCAAGCTTGACCAGTTGGTTACCCGGCACACCCTCGACGGGGCCGACCGGCCCCGGGTGGAAGAAAGCCGCTTCAACGGCATGCTCAAGGGCTTTATTGACCTGGTGTTTGAACACCACGGGCAGTATTACGTGCTGGACTACAAATCCAACACTCTGGGTGAGAACGACAGCGCCTACACCGACCAGGCCATGGGCGATGCCATTCTCGACAAACGTTACGACCTGCAATACGTGCTCTACCTGCTGGCCCTGCATAGGTTGCTGAAGGCCCGGTTACCGGATTACGACTACGACCGCCACATCGGCGGCGCAGTATACCTGTTCCTGCGTGGGGTCCATTCGCCCACCAGCGGTGCTTTTACCGACAAACCCCCCAGGGCTCTGATCGAACAGTTGGATGCGCTGTTTGATGGCGAGCCGGTGACAGGGGAGGTGGCCGCATGAGCCGTACCCGGAATTTTGACAATCAGATAACGATGGATCTGGGGGATGACATGCCCGCGAAGGCCCCGGAGCAGAGCCGCGCCGCATTCGCTATGGATACCGCCGACGTGCTGGACAGCCTGGAACACACCGAAGCCCTGCTGGACCAATGGCAGCAGGCCAATTGGATTCGCCCCCTGGACGTAGGCTTCGCGCGATTGATCCGGGCCTTGTCAGAAGAGCAGGGTGAACGCCCGAATCCGCTGGTGCTTTTGTTCGCGGCACTGACCTCTCATCAGGTCGGTCGCGGGCATGTTTGCATTGATCTGAACACGGTGCTGGCCGATGCCGGCGACACCCTGTCGCTTCCACTGGAAGATCCCGCTGCTGGCACACCGAGTGACGCGGAGGCAGGGGGCCTGGACCTACACCCTCCATATCCCGGAGACGTGCTTGCGCGAGTCACGCTCAGAGAATGTCAGTCCGCTCTGTCAGTATCTTTGGCCGTTAGTGATGGCTCACTGACCACGCCGTTGGTGCTGGAGGATACCCGGCTGTACCTGCGCCGGTTCTGGCGCTACGAACAGCGCATTGCCGAGGGTATCCGGCAGCGTCTGGCGCTGCCATCGCGGCTGGCTGATCCGGAATCCGCTCCGGCCCACACCCTGTCACAGGCCCTCAACCATCTGTTCCGTTCACCGGAACCGGTGGATTATCAGAAGCTCGCCTGCGCTCTGGCCGCTCGCAACCGCTTTGCCGTGATCACCGGTGGCCCCGGCACCGGCAAGACCACCACCGTGGTCAACCTGCTGGCAGCCCTTCAGGCCGTCGCGGGAGAAACCCCGGAACGAGGCGGACGCAAATACCACATCCGTCTGGCCGCCCCCACCGGCAAGGCCGCCGCGCGCCTGAACGAGTCCATTGGCGGTGCCGTCAGCCGCCTGCCGCTGGACCAGTTGCCGGGCCAGGTAACGCTCGACGACATTCCCACCAAAGTCACCACCCTGCACCGTTTGCTCGGCAGCCGGCCGGACACCCGCAAATTCCGCCATAACCGCGACAACCCGCTGCTGGTGGACATTCTGGTGATCGACGAAGCCTCGATGGTGGATGTCGACCTGATGGCCTCGGTGTTCGACGCCCTGCCCGCCAGCGCCCAGCTGATCCTGCTGGGCGACAAGGACCAGCTGGCCTCGGTGGATGCCGGCGCTGTGCTGGGTGAGCTCTGCCAGCGAGCCCTCAGGGCGCACTATACCCCCGACACCGGCCAATGGTTGCAGGCGATGACCGGAGACCCGCTACCCGCCGCCATGATCGACGCGACCGGCCAGGCCCTGGATCAGGCCGTGGCGATGCTGCGCAAGAGCTACCGATTCCAGGAGGACAGCGGCATCCGCGCGCTCTCCGAAGCAGTAAACACCCACGCGCTCGACAGCGCCGTATTGCGGCAGATCCGCGACGCAGAATTCGATGATGTGATCTGGCTGAACGGACGCACCCCGAAGCCCAACCTGGAAGACACTCTGGATCAGATCTGCCAACACGCTGTGACCGGAACACCGGGCGCATTCCGCAACGCCGGGCAGGGGCGGGTGGTGAGCCACCGCACGTTGCCGCCACCGGTGGGCTATCGGCATTATCTGGAACGGATGCAGACTCACGGGCTCACCGAAGCCAGTCCTCGTGAAGACTGGGATTCATTGGCGCTTCAGGTACTGGAAGCCTTCAATGACTTCCAGATTCTCTGCGCCCTGCGCAAAGGCCCCTGGGGGGTGGAAGGGCTGAATGAGCGGATTGCCCGCCATCTCCTGGCTGAAAAACGGATTCCCCGTGCGGAAGGCTGGTACGCCGGCCGGCCGGTGCTGATTACCGGGAATGACTACAACCTGGGCCTGATGAACGGGGATATCGGCATCACCTTCAGCGTACCCTGGGACCGCACCGAATCGGGTGAACCCAAAGACACGCTCCGGGTCGCCTTCCCGAGTGCAGACAGTCCCGGCGGCATCCGCTGGATTTCCCCCAGCCGGCTGCAACAACTGGAAACCGTGTACGCCATGACGGTGCACAAATCCCAGGGTTCGGAGTTCAACCACACCTGCCTGGTCCTTCCCGACCGGCTCAGCCCGGTGCTGACCAAGGAACTGGTGTACACCGGCATCACCCGGGCCAAAAACTGGTTCAGTTTAATCACAGGCGATACGCAGGTGCTGAAAGACAGTGTGGGGCAGCAGGTGGTGCGGGCCTCCGGGCTGGCGCTGCGGCTTGTCGGTAACTAGAGTCTCCGGGGTGCCAGTAAGCGGGGGGCCTTGCCAAAACACGCTCCTTCGGCACATCCATGTGGCGCTCGGGCTCCGCCATCCATGGCTCCGCACGGTTTTGGCAAGGCCC
>NZ_JBBDSR010000076.1:0-4032 GCF_040904845.1 Marinobacter sp.
GGCCGGGCAATCCTGATGGATGCCCGGCCACCCTGTATCCGGTGACTCTTCCCGGTTCTTTTCCGGAGCTCCCGATTATGCACTGTCCTTTCTGTGGAGAAGCAGATACCAAGGTGATTGACTCCCGGCTGGTCGCCGAGGGTGATCAGGTGCGTCGCCGGAGGGAATGCCTCTCCTGCCGTGAGCGATTTACCACCTTTGAATCCGCCGAACTGGTGATGCCGAGGGTGGTCAAGCAGGATGGCACTCGCCAGCCGTTCGACGAAGCAAAATTGCGCTCAGGTCTTATGAAAGCCCTCGAGAAGCGGCCCGTGAGCATTGAGCAAATCGATGCAGCGCTGAACCGTATCCGCTTTCGTCTGCGGGCGACCGGTGAGCGTGAGGTCAAATCCATGCAGCTGGGTGAGGAAGTCATGACCGAATTACGCCAGCTGGATAAAGTGGCGTATGTGCGTTTTGCTTCGGTGTATCGCAGTTTTCAGGACATCAACGAATTCAAGGAAGAGATCGAGCGGCTGTCCGTCCACGCAGGGGAAGACCCGGTGGATGTTGCCAAGGTACTGGCGGACAACCATTCGCCTGAAGGTAAGGCATGATAGAGGCTCATGACACTGCGCTGATGGCGCGCGCCGTACAATTGGCGTGGCGCGGCCGGTACTCAACGCACCCCAATCCAAGGGTGGGGTGCGTGATTGCCCGTGACGGCCGGGTTCTGGGAGAAGGCTGGCATGAGCGGGCCGGCGAAGCCCACGCGGAGATTCGCGCGCTCAGCCAGGCGGGGCCAGCGGCGCGGGGGGCTACGGCCTACGTCACCCTGGAACCCTGCAGCCATTTCGGGCGCACGCCACCCTGCGCGAAAGCGTTGATTGAAGCTGGCGTCGCTCATGTGTTTGCGGCCACCAAAGACCCAAACCCTTCGGTGTCGGGCCGGGGCCTGGACATGCTGCGGGAAGCCGGCATTCGTGTCACTGAAGGCTTGCTGGCTGACGAAGCCGTCAGGCTCAATCCGGGCTTTATGAAGCGGATGAATACGGGGCGGCCCTTTGTCCGGCTGAAAATGGCCGCCAGCCTGGATGGCCGCACGGCGATGGCCTCGGGCGAAAGTCAGTGGATAACCGGCGCTGAAGCCCGTCAGGACGTCCAGCGCTTGCGGGCGATCAGTGACGCTATCCTCACCGGTGTCGGCACGGTGTTGGCGGACGACCCCTCATTGACGGTAAGACGTGCGGAGCTTGGCGATATCGGTGATGCAACCGAGCCTTCGCGGCAGCCGCTGCGGGTCATTGCTGACCGTGACGCCAGAACACCGCCCGAAGCGAACATCTTGCAGGGGGGCAGCGTTCAGTTGTTCTGTGCGTCGCCCACATTGGCGACCGCACCGGCTCAGGACCTGGCAGCGCTGGGCATCAGTCTCACCGGGGTAGCCTGGAAGGATAACGGAATTGACGTGCGGGAACTGCTGGACTCGCTGGGTGATCTGGGCATTAACGAGTTGCTGGTTGAGGCGGGACCGACACTGGCCGGAACCTTTATCAATGAGGGCCTGGTGGATGAGCTCTGGCTCTATCAGGCACCGGTATTTCTCGGCAGCACCGGGCGGCCAACCGCCCATCTGCCACTCGAATCCATGGCGGATAAAGTACAATGGACGGTGCTGGATCGTCGTCAGGTGGGTGAGGATCATCGAATGATCCTTAAACCACGGTAACTTTTCCAATTCACGGTTTGCCCGCTCCGGATTGCGGGGTCAGCGAACTGAAAGGGTGCAACAACCTATGGCACTGAACAGCATAGAAGATCTGGTAAACGACATCCGTCAGGGCAAAATGGTCATCCTGATGGACGACGAGGATCGCGAAAACGAAGGCGATCTGGTCATGGCGGCGGAACACTGTACGCCCGAAGCCATTAATTTTATGGCCCGATTCGGGCGTGGTCTGATCTGCATGCCGATGACGCGGACCCGTTGTGAGCAACTGGGCCTGCCGCTGATGGTTCAGCGCAACGCATCCGGTTTTGGCACCAAGTTCACCCTGTCCATCGAAGCAACCGAGGGGGTGACCACGGGGATTTCCGCAGCTGACCGGGCACGGACCGTTCAGGCGGCGGTCGCCAGGGATGCCAAGGCCTCTGACCTGGTTCAGCCGGGCCACATTTTCCCGTTGATGGCGGATCCCGGTGGCGTTCTCAGCCGTGCGGGGCACACAGAAGCCTCTTGCGACTTGGCGGCACTGGCCGGATGCGAGCCCGCCGGGGTGATCTGCGAGGTCATGAACGATGACGGTTCGATGGCGCGCCGCGAGGACCTGGAAAAATTTGCCGAGGAACACGATCTGAAAATCGGCACCATTGCAGATCTTATCCATTATCGGACCCTCAATGAGCGCACCATTGAATGCATTGAGCAGTACGATCTGGATACCGAATACGGGGTGTTCAACCTCCGGACCTATCGCGACAACATTCAGGGCTCCACGCATCTGGCGATGGTCATGGGGGATATCAATCCGAACGAGCCAGTGCTGGTACGGGTGCATATTACCGATACCCTGCGCGACTTGCTGGGTGCTCGCCGCGCGGACTCCCGCAGCTGGCCGTTGCACCGGGCCCTGGAGAAAGTCGCCAATGACGGTCGTGGTGTCGTGGTGCTGCTTAACAGCGCAGAGGACAGCTACAACCTTGAGGACCGCATCCACGAGTTCTTCGGCGAAGAGCAGGCGGCGGCGGCCAAAGGCAGCTCTGGTGTGTATTTCACTGTTGGCACCGGCTCCCAGATCCTGCGGGATATTGGCGTGGGCAAAATGCGCCTGTTAAGCCCGCCGATCAAGTTTTCGGCCATTTCCGGTTTCGATCTGGAAGTGGAAGAGTACGTACCCTACACCCCCGAATGATGAACCCGGCGGTTTTGCGAAGGCTGAACCGCCCGCTAAGGAGCCATTCATGGCAGATATCAAAGTAATTGAAGGCGATTTTACCCAGTGCAGTGGCCGATACGCCCTGGTGGTCGGCCGGTTTAATGGGTTTGTGGTAGAGAGCCTGGTTGAAGGCGCGATTGATACCTTGCGTCGCCATGGCATTGCCGAGGATGACATTACCCTGGTGCGGGTGCCGGGTGCCTATGAAATGCCGCTGGCGGTCAAACGTGTGGCTGAAACCGGCCATCACGACGCCATCATTGCCCTTGGCGCGGTAATCCGTGGCGGTACGCCGCATTTTGAGTACGTGGCGGGCGAAGCGTCCAGTGGTCTGGGTGCTGTGAGCCTGGAAACCGACGTGCCGGTTGCCTTTGGTGTGCTGACCGTCGATTCCATTGAGCAGGCGATCGAGCGTTCCGGTACCAAAGCGGGAAACAAGGGCGCGGAAGCGGCTATCACGGCCCTGGAAATGGTCAGTCTGTTCAAGAAGCTGGGTGAGTGATGAGCACAACTGAAGACACGTCTGTGCCTCAGGGTGCACCGGGGCAGCCAAAGGCTGGTGATCGTCGCCGCGCCCGTGCGCTTGCCATGCAGGGGCTCTATCAGCGCCATTTCAGCAAAAGCCCAGTGTCGGATATTGAAGCTGAGTTTATGGTCGACAACGACATGAGCAAGGTCGACACTCTGTATTTCCGGGATTTGCTGCGTGGGGTGCACCGCGAACAGGCAGAGCTGGACAAGCTGCTGGAGCCTTTTCTGGATCGCCCGCTTGCCGAGGTCGATCCGGTTGAATTGGCCATCGTCCGGCTGGGTGCCTATGAGTTGAAACATCGTCTGGATGTCCCCTATAAAGTGGTCATTAATGAGGGCATCGAGATGGCGAAAAAATTCGGTGGAACCGAAGGTCACAAGTTCGTTAACAGCATTCTGGACAAGCTCAGCGGTCGTTTACGGCTGGCTGAAACGCGCCCACGGTAACGAATGGGTGAATTCGAACTGATACGCCGCTACTTTAAACCCCTGGCCGGTCCGGACCGTTCAGGCGCTCTGGTGTTGGGGCCCGGCGATGACTGCGCCATTGCGCGAGTGCCAGCCCGCCACCAACACGTCTTTTCTG
>NZ_JBBDSR010000077.1:0-97451 GCF_040904845.1 Marinobacter sp.
AGTAACGAATAACGGAGACTGGTAAGGAAAAAGCATGAAGGTACGCAAGCTTGCGGTTGCCCTGGCTCTGGCGGGAGGGCTCGGTTCCGGAGTCGCACAGGCGCTGGGATTGGGTGAGATTGAATTGCAGTCCTATCTCAATGAGCCTTTGGACGCGGAAATCAATCTGCGAAAAAGCCAAGGGATAGAGCCTGACGATGTATTCGTCAATATTGCCTCTGACAACGATTATCAACGGGTCGGTATCGCCCGCAATCATTTCCTTTCCAAGCTTCAGTTCGAGGTGACGACCAGCCGCGATGGCAGCCTGATCGTCAACGTATCCTCGAGAGAACCCCTGCGTGAGCCATACCTGAACTTCCTGCTGGAAGTGACCTGGCCCAATGGCAGGCTGATGCGCGAGTATGCGGTGCTGGTTGACCCGCCCGTGTACGCCGAGGAGTCCGGAGTGCAGGAGAGCGTATCGGTGCCTGAAACCCGATCGCTGCCCGCGCCGGAGCCAAGCCGTCAACAAATGCAGGCACCCGTTCGTCAAGCCTCTGATACCGGAAATGCGTCGCGCTCTGGCCAGCGCCGCACCCTTGAGCCGACCAACCCGTCTGACACGCTCTGGAAGATCGCTGCCAGCACACGTCCCGATAGCAGCGTGTCGATGCAGCAGATGATGCTCGCGATTCAGGATCTGAATCCTGATGCGTTCATGGACGGTAATATCAACCGTCTGAAACGCGGCGAAGTGTTGCGTCTCCCTGAAATGGATGACATTCGCAGCCGCAGTGCGGCCGAGGCGAATCGCCAGGTTGCTACCCAGAACGACGCTATGGCCAGCGCTCAGCGTACGGTGGATGCTACCGAGTCGCGCAATTCGACTGAAAGTGATGGTGCGTCAGGCAGTGCTGGCGGTGATGAACTTCGATTGATTGCCGCGGAAGACAGCGAGAGCCGTTCTCAGGAAGACGGCGGTTCCGCCGGTGGTGATGGCCAGACTGCCGGTGGTGCAGACGCCGGATCAGCCGTTGCGATGGAAGAGCTAGAAAGCGCCCGCCGTGAAAATGATGAACTGAACAGCCGGGTTGACGATTTGCAGGATCAGGTTCAAACCCTGCAGCGTCTGCTTGAGCTCAAAGACACCCAGCTTGCTGAAATGCAGCAGGTGGATGACGGTAACTCCGAAGCAGAGCTGCCGGACAGTGAGCAGCCAGTCGGTGATCAGCAAATGGCTGGAGCAGAGCCTCAGGAAGGTGACGATGCCCTGGCCGATGGCGATACCCAAGACGGCTCCTCTAGCGATGCCAACGCGAGCGACGTAACCGGCGAGGAATCGCAGCCTGGCGACGCGGACATTGCAGATACTGCCGGTGCCGAAGATGCCGAGGAGGTCGAAGCACCTGAGACCGGTGAACAGGCTGAGGCAGAGCAAGTCGAGCCTGGCGAAGAGATTGAGGTGGCTGCCACTGATGCTGACGATGCACCGCAGGCAAACACGGAACCGGTGGCCCCCGCTGAGAAACCGGCCAAAGAGTTTCCGGCCAATGTGATTGATGCGATCACCAATAACCCTCTGTACCAGATTGCATTGGGTGGCGGTCTTGTTGTTCTGTTGCTGCTGCTATTGCTGCTTGCGCGTCGTAACGCCAACCGCGAAAAAGTATTCTATGAACAGTTGAACGGAGAGAGTGACGAAAGCTCAGATACCTTCGACCTGAATCTGGACGACGAAGTTGACGCTACCGCACACGCGGATGGCGACGCTATGGCTGAGGCCGAGGCCTACATCGCATACGGCCAGATGGATAAGGCGGCAGAAACGCTGGAAACCGCTATCTCCAGTGAGCCGAGCCGGTCCGATCTGCGGCTGATGTTGCTGGGCGTGTACGCGGACACTCAGGATCGCGGATCCTTCGAAAAGCAGTTCGCGGAAATTGAGACGCTGGATGACGAACAGGCAATCGCTGAAGCCGTGGTACTCCGGGAGCGCCTGGACGAGGCGGAAGCGATGCCAAGCATCGACGACCTCGAATCACAGCTGCGTTCCGATTCTGGTGGTGCCAGGGAGGAAGAGTTACCTGCAGATCAGCGTGAGACGCTGGAAGACGATTTTTCAGACCTGGATCTATCCGATTCGACGCTTGAAGAAGAGAAATCCGACACTGAATCCTCACAAAGTGACGTGATCGACTTCGATCTGTCGGGCCTGGAGACAGACCAGCCGGAAGCGCCGGACACTGACAAGCCGGCGTCCGCCGAAAAAGCCGATGAGCCAGAGGAGGACGAGTTCAGCTTTGACTTTGACGAATCCGAGTTTGAGACAACGGCCGATGATGAGAAGCCTCTGGAGCAGGAAGACGAACTTCCGTCGCTCGACGAAGAGGACCACGACCTGGGCGCAGGGCTGACCGAAGAATCGATTGAAACGCCTATTGAAAAGCCCACCGAGGAATCTGAGGAAGTACCCGAGGAGGCATCTGCCGATGACGCTGGTGAAGCGTTGGGTGATCTGGATGAATCGTTCCTCGATGAACTCGATGCCGAGCTCGACAAGGTAGCCGGAGAGCCGGAAGAGACAGCAAGTCCGGAAGATGAGACGTCATCCCTGGATGATCTTGAACTGGACGTTTCCGATGAAGATCTTGCGTTGATGGAGGAATTTGCTGATTCTGGTGATTCCGCCAACTCGGAAGCTCGGGAGCCTGATGTTGCTATCGATGGTGAGCTGGGCCTTGAAGACGCACTGCAGGATGAAAGCGCCAAGACGCCTGAAGATGTGACGGCGGAAGCCGGGGATCTTGGCGTCCAGGATGACCTCATCGATCTGGAAGGCCTTGAGGAGTTTGACGGCCTCGAAGAAGAGTCGGCTGAGCCGCCTCTGGCATCCGATGCGGTCGACAAAGGTGCCCGTGATTCGGCAGCCGAAGAGATCGACGAAACCGAACTCGGTGACGACGATGACTTCGATTTCCTGGCAGGCACGGATGAAGCGGCCACCAAGCTCGATCTTGCACGTGCCTACATCGAGATGGGCGACGCGGACGGTGCCAGGGATATTCTGGAAGAAGTAATCCTGGAAGGAGACGATGCGCAGAAAGTCGAAGCGCAGGATCTTCTTAAAAATCTGTCCTGATTCGTTATAATCAGGCTCATTGAGTCAACAGCGCCGGCTCCCGGGAATTTCCCGGCCAGAGCCGGCGTTTTGTTTTGTACCCTGTATAACCGGATATCCACTTGTTCCACAGCCCGCAACCTCTAACCACAGATAATGCCATTGGCGACGGGCGTGTCGCCCTGGCGCTGGAATACGATGGCCGGTCATTCCATGGCTGGCAGCTTCAGAAATCCGGTGTCCGCTCAGTGCAGGCCGAACTGGCCAAGGCGGTTTCCCGCGTGGCGGATCATCCGGTGGATCTGGTTTGCGCCGGGCGGACGGATGCCTGCGTTCACGCGGGGTACCAGATTGTGCACTTTGACACGCCGGCGGTTCGCAATCTGCGGTCGTGGGTGATGGGCATTAATACGGCGCTGCCGGATGATATTGCGGTGCACTGGGCGGGTAACGGCGTTGGCGATTTTCACGCACGATTTTCCGCCACCTACCGCCGTTATCGGTATGTGATCTACAACAGCCCGGTCAGACCAGGTATTCAGCGTGGACAGGTGAGCTGGACCTTTCGTCCGCTTGATGCCGAGCGTATGCACCTGGCGGCCCAGGCCCTGTGTGGCGAACACGATTTTTCGTCGTTCCGTGCGGCCGGTTGTCAATCCCGGTCACCGAACCGGTTCATGGAGCACGTGACGGTAACCCGAAAGGAAGATTTTGTCGTAATTGACGTTCAGGCCAACGCTTTTCTGCACCACATGGTGAGGAATATTGCCGGAGCGCTGATGGCGGTTGGCAATGGCAGGCGACCTGTCTCGTGGATTCATGAGATACTGCAAGCCAGAGATCGCACTGTAGCCGGTGTGACGGCTCCGCCTTTCGGCTTGTACCTGGTGGATGTAGGGTATCCTGACCGTTTCGGGATACCGACAGCGCAGTGTGGGCCAGGCTTCGTTCGACCCTGGTTCGAACATGAACAGAACGCGTCGAAACAGCCGTCCTGGACTCATCGACCCAACTGACTCTGACATTATGAGAACCCGAGTAAAAATCTGCGGTATCACACGCTCCGAAGACGTCCGGGCTGCTGCCGATGCCGGTGCGGACGCTCTCGGCCTTGTGTTTTATGAACCGAGCCCGCGGTATGTCAGCCCGGCACAGGCCGCGAACCTGGCCGCCGCCACCCCCGCGTTTGTCGGGGTGACAGGGCTGTTCGTTAATCCTGATCGCGCCTGGGTCGAGGAGGTTCTGTCGGCGGTCCCGCTGGATTTGCTGCAGTTTCATGGCGATGAGTCAGCGGATTTCTGTGCCAGCTTTGGAAAGCGCTGGATCAAGGCTGTGCGGGTTCGTGAAGCCGGGGAAATCGAGGCCGCATTCAGGCGCTTTTCGGGTGCCAGCGGGTTGCTGGTCGATGCCTGGGATCCCCAGCGTTACGGCGGAACCGGCAAGTGCTTCAACTGGTCATTGATACCGGGCGAACGGCCAATGCCGTTGATATTGGCCGGAGGCCTTGCTTCTGATAACGTTGCCAGCGCCGTCACGCAGGTGAAACCCTGGGCGGTCGACGTCAGTGGTGGGGTTGAAATCAGTAAAGGTGTAAAAAGCCGCGCAAAAATATCTGACTTTATAAACGAGGTTCACCGTGTCGATGAAACTGACTGAAGAAATGCTGAGCGCACTTCCGGATGCACGGGGTCACTTCGGTGCCTACGGCGGACGGTTCGTATCGGAAACCCTGATGGATTCCCTGATGACGCTTGAGAAAGAGTACTTGCGTCTCAAACACGATCCTGAGTTTCAGAAAACCTTTGATGAGGATCTCGCGCACTACGTTGGCCGGCCAAGTCCGTTGTATTTTGCTGAACGGCTGACACGGGAAGCCGGCGGTGCGCAGATCTGGCTCAAGCGGGAAGACCTCAATCACACCGGTGCCCACAAGGTTAATAACACGATTGGTCAGGCGCTGTTGGCCAGTTTCCTGGGCAAAAAACGAGTGATTGCGGAAACCGGTGCCGGCCAGCACGGTGTGGCAACCGCAACGGTGTGTGCGCGTCTCGGGCTTGAGTGTCATGTGTTTATGGGCGCTGAGGACGTCAAGCGCCAGTCGCTCAATGTGTATCGAATGAAACTGTTGGGCGCAGAGGTTCACTCGGTTCACAGTGGCACCAAAACCCTGAAGGACGCCATGAATGATGCCATGCGCGACTGGGTTGCGAATGTTGACGATACCTTCTACATCATCGGCACCGTGGCTGGGCCGCATCCGTATCCTTTGCTCGTTCGTGACTTTCAGTCAGTGATTGGCCGTGAAACCCGTGAACAGTCGCTGGCCCAGGCCGGCCGTCTGCCTGACGCCCTGGTGGCCTGCGTTGGTGGCGGATCCAACGCCATAGGCATGTTTTATCCTTTCCTGACGGATGAGTCCGTGCAGATGTACGGCGTGGAAGCAGGGGGCCTCGGTATCGATTCCGGCCAACACGCTGCGCCTTTGTGTGCCGGTCGTCCGGGCGTGCTTCATGGCAATCGCACCTATTTGATGGAAGACGAGAATGGCCAGATTGCCAGTACCCACTCCGTCAGTGCCGGGCTGGATTATCCGGGGGTTGGGCCTGAGCATAGCTGGTTGAAAGACATCGGCCGCGCGCATTATGTCTCGGTCACGGACGATGAAGCGCTGGATGGATTTCGCAAACTGACTCAGGTCGAGGGCATAATGCCAGCGCTTGAAACCGCCCACGCGGTGGCCTATGCGCTGAAACTTGCCCCGACCATGGACAAGGATCAGGTGATTGTGATCAACATCTCCGGCCGCGGTGACAAGGATATCCACACCGTCGCGCAACTGGACGGCATTGACGTCTGAACCACCGCAATCCGGCAGAAAAAGAAACAGGAGCAGGCATGAGTCGAATTCAAGGGGTGTTGAAAACCCTGAAGGGCCAGGGCCGCAAGGCATTGATTCCCTATATTACCGCAGGTGATCCGCACCCGGATCAGACCGTGGCGTTGATGCACACCCTGGTAGAGGCTGGTGCCGACATCATCGAACTCGGAGTGCCGTTCTCTGACCCGATGGCCGATGGCCCGGTGATTCAACTGGCCTGTGAGCGTGCACTCAGACACGGCACATCGCTGCGTCAGGTGATTGCCATGGTCAAGGACTTCAGAAGCACCAACGATTCCACGCCGGTGGTACTGATGGGGTACCTTAACCCGATGGAAGCCATGGGTTACGAAGCCTTCGCGGACGCCGCCGCAGACGCTGGCGTGGATGGCATTCTGACGGTGGATTTGCCACCGGAAGAAGCCGATGAGGTGGCACCGCTGTTCACCGCACGCAACCTCGATGCCATATTTCTACTGGCACCGACCACCACCGATGACCGGATTCGTTCAATTAGTGAGCACTCTTCCGGCTATGTGTACTATGTTTCAGTTAAGGGTATTACGGGGGCTGGTAAGATAAACGTGGATGAAGTGGCTGCCAAGGTTGCTCACATTCATGAAATCACGGCACTCCCGGTAGGGGTAGGCTTCGGCATTCGTGATGCTGAAACCGCAGCGGCCATTGGCCGGGTATCCGATGGTGTAATTGTTGGCAGCGTGCTGGTCGATATAATAGCCCGAAATCAGGCAGATACTGATCAGCTCAAACGGGCGCTGACAGATTTGCTCCACCCAATGCGTGAAGCACTGGACGGCCTGGCTTCCTGAACACAGGTAGGCCTGGCGGGCAGGCATCAAAGGATAGGATGAGATCATGAGTAACTGGCTGGACAAAATCATGCCGAGCAAGATTCGTTCGGAATCCAAGCAGCGTACTGGTGTGCCGGAGGGGTTGTGGAAGAAGTGTCCGAAATGTGGCGCATTTCTCTACAAACCTGAGCTTGAGAAAAACCTGGACGTCTGCCCCAAGTGCAACCACCACCTCAGGGTGCATGCCCGTCGTCGGCTGGCCATTTTTCTCGACCAAGACGGCCGGGAAGAAATCGCCGCTGAACTTGAGCCCTGGGATCGTCTCAAGTTCAAAGACACCAAGCGTTACAAAGACCGCCTGTCTCACGCCCAGAAATCCACCGGGGAGAAAGATGCTCTGGTCGTCATGAAGGGGACGACTCTGGGCCTGCCGTTGGTGGCCTGTGCGTTCGAGTTCAATTTCCTGGGCGGTTCCATGGGGCAAGTGGTCGGCGAAAAATTTGTGCGGGCTGCCAATGTCTGTCTGGAAGAACGGATTCCGTTGGTGTGTTTTGCCGCCAGTGGCGGTGCGCGGATGCAGGAAGCGATCCTGTCGCTGATGCAGATGTCGAAGACAGCCGCCGTGCTTGAACGCATGAAACAGGAAGGCATCCCCTATATTTCAGTGATGACTGACCCGGTCTTTGGTGGGGTGTCTGCAAGCCTCGCCATGCTTGGCGACCTGAACATCGCCGAGCCGAATGCGCTGATTGGCTTCGCCGGGCCCCGGGTGATTGAGCAGACCGTGCGCGAGAAACTTCCGGAAGGCTTCCAGCGCAGTGAGTTTCTGCTGGAACACGGTGCCATCGACATGATTCTTCACCGCCATCAGATGCGGGAAAGAATTGCTCACGTCCTGGCCAAGTTCACCACCCAGGACAAGCCTGCCACCGAAGCGCCGATTGAATTTGAAGTCACTGAAAGACCGGAAATCGATGTCCCTGAACAGTAAAGACGCCGTTCTGTGCCCGACATCTCCGGGCGCAGAGGCTTCACTTCCCCAGTGGCTGTCTTACCTTGAATCGATCCACCCGTCAGACATTGATCTCGGCCTTGACCGGGTGCTGCTCGTTTTGCGGCGCCTGTTCCCCCGTAAACCGACCGCACGCATTGTTACCGTCGCTGGCACCAACGGCAAAGGCAGCACGGTGGCCTGCCTGGAGGCGCTTCTGCTTGCCAGCGGTCGGACGGTGGGTACCTACACGTCGCCCCACCTGCAGCATTACAACGAGCGCGTTCGTATAAACGGGGCCGATGTTGGCGATCAAGCCTTGATTGACGCCTTCAGCGAGGTCGAAACGGCCCGCAGAAACGTGTCTTTGACCTATTTTGAGTTCGGTACGCTTGCGGCATTCGTGGTGCTTGCCAAAGCGGGCGTCGAGGACTGGGTGCTGGAGGTAGGGCTGGGTGGCCGCCTGGATGCAGTCAATGTTCTGGACCCGAACCTGGCGATCATCACCTCAGTCGACATCGACCACGTAGCCTTTCTCGGTAACAACCGGGAAGTGATTGGATTCGAGAAGGCTGGCATATTGCGGCCCCGGGTTCCGGCGATTTATGCCGACATTGACCCACCGCGTTCGGTGTTACAGCAGGTGGCGGCACAACAGGTTGATCTGCAAAGGCTGGGTGAGGATTACACCCTGGTGCCGACAGAGCAGGGCCATCGCCTTGGCTTACGCGACCACGCCTCGGTAGATGTCCCGGCAACGGTTTCGCTGCCATTGAACAGCGTTGCCGCTGCCGCAGTGGCGTTTCATGAGCTGGAGCCGGACGTGTCGGTAGCCATGCTGCCGGATGTGCTGGCAAAGGTCAGCCTTCCCGGACGTTTCGAACGATTGCGGGCATCACCGGCACTCTACGTTGATGTTGGTCACAACCCCCATGCCGCCCGATGGTTGGCGACACGGCTGTCTGCCATAGGATCTCCAGACGGCCGCGTCCTGGCAGTGTACGGCGCGTTGGCCGACAAGGATGTCGAAGGTGTGGTGAGTGCCATGGCGAGCTCAGTTGACCAGTGGTTTTTGGGCGGGCTTGAGTGCCATCGGGGCCTTGACCGGGACACATTGCAACAGCGGGTCGCGTCAGCCGCGGGGTCGTCGGTTCGCTGTGCCTATGCGACCGTCAGCGACGCATTGGAGGCGGCCATGGCGATGGCGAGGCCCGAGGATGTGGTGATCGCGTTCGGCTCTTTCTTTACCGTGGCAGAGGTCCGGCAGCGGCTAAGCTTGGAGCCGGGGGCAGACGCCACAGCGCCTTAAAGTTTGGTCATGCCTCGCCGGAGGCTTTGAGTTCTCTTCAGTGGGCAGTTAATATCGGTCACAAGCAGTCAAAACAGGGGATATCAGAACGTGGACGGACTGAAGCAGAGAATCATTGGCGCGCTGGTATTGGTGTCACTCGCGGTTATTTTCGTGCCAATGCTGTTTGACGAACCCCATTCGGAACGCACCTCCAATTCGATAAAAATTCCTGAAGAGCCGCCGTTCCCGGAAGTGGATGCGCCTGAGCCGGCGGACAACGACGCCCCTGCCTACCGGCTTGAAGAACCCCAAGAGCCACAAGAGCTCGGCGTTGACGAGCCCGTTGAGCCCCCGGAACCTGCCCCCGACCTAGTAGAGACCGCGAGCGAGCCCGAAGAGCCTGAGGCACCTGAGCCTTCACAAGAGTCAGAAAAGTCGAGCGAGTACACCGGGTCACTTGAGGGTGCCTGGGTGGTTCAGCTGGGCAGCTTTGGCAGCGCGGACAATGCCCAAAATCTTCGCAATAAGGTTCGCGACACCGGTTACAGCTCCCACCTTCAGAAAATTCAGCGCGGCGATGCGAATCTGACCCGCGTGTTCAGCGGGCCGTTTGCGGAAAAGGCCGAAGCGGAGCGGGCGAAAAAAGCGCTGGACCGGGAATTTGGTCTTAACAGCCTGGTCACCAGCGGCGGAAAATAATTCAGCGCTTTATCGCGGTTTTCTGCGCTTATGCCAAAGCGGTAGTTTGGCGCGAGGGCGTTTCCTGATAGAATTCGCGCTTCGATATCGCCACCGGATGTTTCATGGAAGCGCTGATCTGGATTGACTGGGTCATCATTGCCCTCATCGCCGTATCCACTCTCATCAGCCTCAAACGGGGTTTCATCAAAGAAGCCCTGTCGCTGGTTACCTGGGTAGGTGCCTTCATCATTGCGCGCACGTTCCACCCGCAAATGCAGGCTCTTCTGGAGAGTACGGTAGAAACACCGATGGTGCGGCTGATTGCCGCATTCGCTATTCTTTTTTTCGGCACCCTGATCGTGGGTGCCATCATCAATAACATGATCGGCCACCTGGTCAGAGCCACTGGCCTCTCCGCGACTGACCGGGTCCTGGGGATGGGCTTTGGCCTGCTCCGTGGTGTGGTGGTGGTTATCGTCGGTATTGCCTTTACGCGATATACGCCGCTGGCCCAGGACACCTGGTGGCAGAATTCGGTCATGATCAACCGGCTGGCGGTCGTGGAAGACTGGTCCAGACGTACCCTCGGGGATGAGTTTGCACGGTTTCTGGGCCCAGCCGCAGAAGGCGCTGCTGTATCCCCGGACCCTCAGCAGGAAGAAGGCGTGGAACCTGAGTCCACGTCTCGCTAACATTCAGTATTAAACGCTTCGGAGATTACCGTATCCATGTGTGGCATTGTCGGCATAGTCAGTACTTCCAACGTGAATCAGTCGCTTTATGATGCGCTGACCGTTCTTCAGCACCGGGGCCAGGATGCGGCGGGTATTGTGACATTTCAGGATGAACGGTTTTACCTCCGAAAAGACAACGGTCTGGTCAGAGACGTGTTTCGCACTCGCCATATGCGCCGTCTGGTTGGCAACGTTGGTATCGGGCATGTGCGTTACCCGACCGCTGGTAGCTCCAGCTCGGCGGAAGCCCAGCCGTTCTACGTCAACAGTCCCTATGGCATTACGCTGGCCCATAACGGCAATCTGACCAACGCCGATGATCTCAGCAACGATCTGTTCCGTACCGATCTGCGGCACATCAATACCAATTCTGACTCCGAGGTACTGCTGAATGTGTTTGCCCACGAGCTCCAGAAACTGGGCAAGCTGAACCCGACCAAAGATGACATTTTCTCCGCGGTGCGGGCGGTTCATCAGCGCTGCCGTGGCGCTTACGCAGTCATTGCCATGATTACCGGCCATGGCATTGTCGGGTTCCGGGACCCCAATGGCATTCGGCCTGCCTGCTACGGTGTTCGCGAAACGGACGAAGGCAAGTCCTATATGATCGCGTCGGAAAGTGTCGCGTTGAGTGCGGCGGGCTATACCCTGGTCCGTGACATCGCGCCCGGCGAGGCCGTCTACATAGAAACCGATGGCACGCTCTATACCGAACAGTGTTCTGAGAACCCTCACCTTTACCCGTGCATATTCGAGCACGTGTATTTTGCGCGTCCCGACTCAATCATCGACAAGGTGTCGGTGTACAAGGCGCGCCTGCGGATGGGTGAAACCCTTGCGGAAAAGGTGCTGAGAGAATGTCCGGACCATGACATTGATGTGGTTATGCCCATCCCGGATACCAGCCGCACCTCGGCCATGCAGATGGCTTATTTGCTGGGTGTCAAATTCCGCGAAGGCTTCATCAAGAACCGTTACATCGGCCGCACATTTATCATGCCCGGGCAGAAGATGCGGAAAAAATCCGTTCGTCAGAAGCTGAACCCGATCGACCTGGAGTTCCGTGGCAAAAACGTCATGCTGGTTGACGATTCCATTGTCCGGGGCACCACCTGTAAAGAAATTGTCCAGATGGCTCGTGACGCCGGTGCGCGTAAAGTGTATTTCGCTTCTGCCGCGCCCCCGGTGCGTTACCCGAATGTGTACGGCATCGACATGCCCTCTGCCAGCGAACTGATTGCCCACGACCGCACCGTCGAGGAAATTCGTGACCTGATCGGTGCCGATTGGCTTCTGTACCAGGACCTGGAGGATCTGGTCACCTGTGTCAGTGACGTCAATCCGGACATTGAAGGCTGGGAATGTTCGGTGTTCACCGGCAACTACGTCACCGGGGATGTGGATAAAGCCTATCTGAACCGGCTTGAAGCCATGCGCAACGAAGAAAACCGATTCGAAAGCGGCAATGTGGATTCGGCCGACAACGGCATCATTGACCTGTATAACGATGAAGACTAATTGCCTAATGGCCAGTTTCAGGAGCGAATCATGACATTCTGCCGTGAAGAGCACGTCCGGATTCCGGAGTCGGACCTGGAGGGCATGTCGGTTGACACCCTGGCGGTGAGGGCCGGACAGATCCGAACCGGCGAGCTCGAACACAGTGATGCGATTTTCCCGACCTCCAGCTTCGTGTATGGCAGTGCCGCACAGGCAGCCGCGCGGTTTGGCGGCGAGGAACCGGGCAATATCTATTCCCGTTTCACCAACCCCACAGTGCAGGCATTCGAAGCCCGCATCGCCGCCATGGAAGGGGGGGAGAGAGCCGTGGCCACCGCCTCTGGTATGGCGGCGATCCTCAGCACCTGCATGGCGCTGCTCAAATCCGGAGATCACGTGGTGTGTTCCCGGGGGGTTTTTGGTACCACCAACGTACTGTTTCAGAAGTACCTGGCGAAATTCGGGGTGGACACCACCTTTGTCAGCCTGACGGATCGGTCGCAGTGGGAAGCTGCGATACGACCTGAGACCCGGATGTTGTTTATCGAAACGCCGTCCAACCCGCTGTGCGAAGTCGCGGATATGGCTGCCCTGGCCGAGCTCGCGCACGCCCGTGACGCCCTGTTTGTGGTAGACAACTGTTTCTGTACGCCGGTACTGCAACGCCCATTTGAGCAAGGCGCAGACATCGTTATTCACTCGGCGACCAAATATCTCGACGGCCAGGGCCGCTGTGTCGGTGGTGTTGTTGTCGGGCCTGAAAAGCTGATGGAGGAAGTTTACGGCTTTCTGCGTTCGGCAGGGCCAACCATGAGCCCATTCAACGCCTGGGTGTTTCTTAAGGGGCTGGAAACCTTACCAATCCGTATGCGAGCCCACTGCGACAATGCGTTAGAGTTGGCGCAATGGCTTGAGGGGCAGTCCGCGGTAGCGGAGGTGTTCTACGCCGGGCTTGAAAGCCACCCCCAGCACGAGCTGGCGCGGCAACAGCAGTCTGGCTTTGGTGGTGTTTTATCTTTCCGTCTCAAAGGGGGCAGGGAAGAGGCCTGGGCGTTCATCGATGCCACGCGGATGATTTCCATTACGGCGAACCTTGGCGATGTGAAGACCACCATTACACACCCGGCGACCACGACTCACGGTCGGTTGTCGCCAGAGGACAAGGCTCACGCCGGTATCACAGAAAACCTGGTCAGGATATCGGTTGGTATTGAAGCCGTCGCGGATCTGAAAATCGATCTTCAGCGTGGTTTCAGTGCTCTTGAACAATAATCACCACAGTAACGTCTGAGTATTCATGGCAGAGTCGGCTAAAGCACAAAAGACACAGCAACTGACAGAGAAGCAACAGCGATTCCGTCGCCTGGCGGCTCAGGGAAGCCGTGAAGGTGCCGTTATCGCGTTGATTGCACTGTGTATCTATCTTGCGATGGCTCTGGTGACGTTCAGCCCGTCCGACCCCGGGTGGGCCAGCATCGGTCATGAAACCAGTGTGCAGAACTACGCCGGTCGGACAGGGGCCTGGATTGCCAGCCTGCTGATGGATTTCTTTGGCCACGTGGCCTTCCTGTTCCCCGTGATGGTCGCCGGCTACGCCCTGATGCTGGTGCGCCGCCGCAATGATCCACTGGATCTCCACTGGCCATTGCTGACCATGCGGTTTGGCGGGTTTCTGCTGATTCTGCTGTCCGCAACCAGCCTGCTGTCGCTGTATTCGGTGTTCGGGCTGGGTGTGTCCTCAGGCGGGGTCCTGGGTTCGGCGGTGTCCGAAGCTATGGTCCGTTTTTTCAACCTGCCGGCAACCACCTTGCTGTTGATCGCGATTTTCCTTTTTGCACTGACGGTGACCACCGGACTGTCCTGGTTCTGGTTGATGGATCAGCTTGGGCAGGCAACGCTTCGTGTCAGTCAGCGGCTGAAACAGCTGTTCAGCGCAGACGGTAAGCCGAAACAGTCCGCCAGACCTGACGCAGCGCAAAAAAAGCCACCGGAGCCGGAGCCGCCGGTGGTGGAAGATCGCGTCGAATCAAAGAAAGCGAAAGAAAAGACGAAAGAGAAGGGCGGGCCACGGTGGTGGCACAAGCTTCCAGGCCTTGGCCGCAAGCAGGAAAAAGTCAAAGCCGGAAAACACAATGGCCGGTCCGACAGCCGTCGGGAGCCTGCCATCGACGGCCTGGCCGACACTGGCGACGTGGAACCGGCACGCCTGGAAAGTTTTAGCTCGCGGGACGACCGGGTCGACGCACCCGATAACGTGTCGATGAAGGCATCGCCTAAGGCAAAGCCAAAGGCGGGTGCCGCAGCGTCCCGAGCTTTAAAAATATCCCCTTTCAAACGGGATGAGCCGGCAACAAGCGACAAGAATGGCAAAAACAGTCAGCCGTCGCTGCTGGAAGACGTGGAAAGCCCGATTCCGCCGATTTCCCTACTCGATCCGCCGGAAGAGCACAAAGAGAAAGGGTATTCGGAGGAATCGCTGCAGCACATGTCCCGGCTGCTGGAAGAAAAACTGGCGGATTTCGGTGTCACCGTGGAGGTTGTCGAAGTCAATCCGGGGCCGGTGATTACCCGGTTTGAGATCAAGCCGGCGGCCGGCGTCAAGGTGAGCAAAATTTCCAATCTGGCGAAAGACCTGGCACGTTCATTGGCGGTGCTGAGCGTTCGGGTTGTCGAGGTTATTCCCGGGAAATCCGTGGTTGGTATTGAAATCCCCAACGAAGAGCGGGAAATGGTACGCCTCAGTGAAGTATTGAGCGCGCGCGTGTTCCAGGACTCCTCTTCGCCATTGACCATGGCCCTGGGTAATGACATTGGCGGTAACCCGATGGTGGCGAATCTTTCCAAAATGCCACATCTGCTGGTGGCTGGCACCACAGGCTCGGGTAAGTCCGTTGGTGTGAACGCCATGCTGCTCAGCATGTTGTTGAAAGCCTCCCCTGATGAAGTCCGGTTTATCATGGTCGACCCGAAGATGCTCGAGCTGAGCATCTACGATGGTATTCCGCACTTGCTGGCCCCCGTTGTGACCGATATGAAAGAGGCGGCAAACGCGTTGCGCTGGTGTGTGGCTGAAATGGAGCGCCGCTACCGCCTGATGGCCAACCTGGGGGTGCGGAACCTTGCCGGTTACAACCGCAAGATACGGGATGCCGCGGAGGCCGGTGAGCCGCTACTCGATCCGATCTGGAAACCCGACGAGTATCTGGCCAACGATGAGCAGGAGCGTCCTGAGCTGGAAACCTTGCCCTTCATCGTGGTGGTTATCGATGAATTCGCCGACATGATGATGATTGTCGGCAAAAAAGTGGAAGAACTTATCGCCAGGATCGCGCAGAAGGCGCGAGCGGCGGGTATCCATCTGATCCTCGCGACGCAGAGACCATCGGTGGATGTCATTACCGGCCTGATCAAGGCCAATATCCCGACCCGTATGTCCTTCCAGGTTTCCTCCAAGATCGATTCCCGCACCGTACTGGACCAGGGTGGGGCGGAGCAGTTGTTGGGGCACGGCGACATGCTCTATTTGCCGCCAGGGTCGGGGCTTCCGGTGCGTGTGCACGGGGCTTTTGTCGATGACGACGAAGTGCACCGTGTGGTCAGCGCCTGGAAAGCCAGGGGCGAGCCGGTTTACATCGACGATGTCCTGAATGGCGCGGAAGGTGAAAACCTGCCGGGTGTGCCGACATTGTCCGACGGCGGGGCAGACAGTGAAAACGATTCGCTTTTCGACGAAGCGGTCGCATTCGTAACCGAAGGCCGCAGGGTATCGATATCTTCTGTGCAGCGTAAATTCAAGATCGGATACAACCGGGCTGCAAACCTGGTTGAAGCCATGGAAGCATCGGGTGTGGTCAGTTCTGCGGGCCATAACGGTGCCCGCGAAGTCCTGGCTCCGCCACCACCAAGAGATTAGGAGTTCTGACGATGACACACTTTGCCCGTTCCTTCTGGACGCCATTGCTGATGATGGCTGTGTTGATGCCCGTGACCATTCAGGCGCAGGCGGACAGTCAGGAAGATGCCGCCGAACTTGCAGAAATTCTGGAAAGCTATGAGTCCTACCAGGCGGACTTTATCCAGATTGTCGTCAACGAGAACGGCCAAAATTTCCAGGAATCCCGGGGTTCCCTGAAAGCAAAGCGGCCCGGATTGTTTTACTGGGAGACCAGCCAACCACATTCGCAGTTCATCGTCAGTGATGGTTCCACCGTCGAGCTGTACGATCCGGACCTGGAACAGGTCACGATTCACAATCTGGACGATAAAGTGCAGACAACACCGGCACTGCTGCTTAGCGGCGAAGTAGGGGATCTGAATGAAACCTACAGCGTTTCCAAGCGCAGCAAGGGTGAGAATACCCGCGAATTCACTCTGGAGCCACGGGACGCGGACTCTCTGTTCGTGTCGCTGCGCCTGACGTTTTACAAGGGCGAGCTGCAGGAAATGCGAATGGAAGATTCGCTCTCGCAACTCAGCGTGTTGAGCTTTAACGGGATTGAAGTCAACAGCGCCATCGATGACACGGTATTTACGCTCGACTACCCGGACGAGGTCGACGTCATCCGGGACGGGGCCTGATGCAGGATAGCCTGTTCCAGGAGCAGGAGGGATTTCGCCCCCTCGCCGCGCGAATGCGGCTCCGGACCCTCGACGACTACGTCGGCCAGGCCCACCTGGTCGGCCCGGGTAAACCGCTGCGCAGAGCGGTAGAACAGGGCCAACTTCACTCCATGATTCTATGGGGCCCGCCCGGCGTCGGCAAAACCACCTTCGCCCAACTGCTGGCGAACCTCAGCGACCTCAGTTTTGAAACCGTATCGGCGGTGCTCAGCGGTGTTAAAGACATTCGCGAAATTGTGGCACGTGCAAAAAACCGAAAACGCATGGAAGGCCGAGACACCCTGCTGTTCGTTGACGAAGTTCACCGCTTCAATAAAGGTCAGCAGGATGCGTTTCTGCCGCATATTGAAGACGGCACGTTTATTTTTGTCGGTGCCACCACCGAGAACCCCTCGTTTGAACTGAATAGCGCCTTGCTGTCACGCACTCGCGTGTACGTGCTCAAAAACCTGGAGGAGGACGACATTATCTGCCTGCTCCGGCGTGCACTGGGTGCGGAGGAAGGGCTCAATGGCGAAATTGCCGTCAGCGATGCGGTGTTGTTGATGATGGCCTCAGCCTCTGGCGGAGACGCTCGCAGGGCGCTGAATATTCTGGAGGTCGCCGGTGATCTGGCCGAGGTGGATGACCAGGGTCAGCTTCAGATCACCGAAGACCACCTTGAGCAGGTTCTGCAGACCAGCCTCCGGCGGTTCGATAAGGGTGGGGATGTTTTTTACGATCAGATTTCAGCCCTTCACAAGTCGGTTCGTGGGTCAGATCCCGACGGCGCGCTTTACTGGCTTTGCAGAATGCTCGACGGTGGCTGTGATCCCTTGTATGTGGCCCGGCGGCTGGTAAGAATCGCCAGTGAGGATATCGGCAACGCCGACCCCCGAGCACTTCAGCTGTCACTCGACGCGTGGGATGCCCAGGAACGGCTGGGGTCTCCCGAAGGCGAACTGACATTGGCCCAGGCAGTAACCTACCTGGCTCTGGCCCCTAAGAGCATTGGTGTCTACAACGCTTTTAACCAGTGCATGGCGGATATTCGCAGCGATCCGGATTACGACGTACCGGTGCACTTGCGCAATGCCCCAACCAAACTGATGAAAACTCTCGGCCACGGTGACGACTACCGGTACGCCCATGATGAGCAGGATGCCTTCGCCGCCGGGGAATCCTACCTGCCAGAGGCGATCTACCAGCGCCGCTATTATGAACCGGTCAATCGCGGGCTTGAAATCAAGCTCTCGGAAAAGCGCCAGCGGCTGGATGCCCTCAACGCCCAAAGTCCTCGTAAACGCTATTCCTGAGCCGGGCTGGTACGGTAGCCACCAGCGTCAGCGCAGGTATAATGGCCAGTCATTCAACACACATCGTTAATCGGAATAGTCAGGATAACCATGCTCGATCCCAAACGTGTCCGTACCCAGACTGAAGAGATCGCCCGTCGGCTGGCTCTCAAACATTTTGTCTTCGACACCGCCACCTTCGAACAGCTGGAAGAACGCCGCCGCGCCCTTCAGGTTCGTACGGAAACGCTGCAAAGCGAGCAGAATAAACGTTCCAAATCCATCGGCAAGGCCAAGGCCGCCGGTGAGGATATCCAGCCTCTTCTGGAGGAAGTGGACAACCTGAAAGCGGAGAAATCGGAAGCGGAAGAGGAACTCCGCGGCTTGCAGGAAGAGCTGAACGCGTTTCTGGCAGGGGTTCCGAACCTGCCGGATGAAGACGTGCCCGCCGGCGACAGTGAAGAAGATAATGTCGAGGTGCGAACCTGGGGCACCGCAAAAACATTCGACTTTGAACCCAAAGATCACGTTGCCCTGGGTGATGCTCTCAAAGGCATGGATTTTGATACCGCAACCCGGCTTGCTCACTCCCGTTTTGCCGTGATGCGAGGGCCGATAGCGCGACTGCATCGGGCGCTGGCCCAGTTCATGCTCGATCTGCATACGGCGGACCACGGTTATACCGAGGCCTATGTTCCCTATCTGGTGAATGCCGAAACGCTGTACGGCACGGGTCAGCTGCCAAAATTTGAGGAAGACCTGTTCAAAGTGGGAGGCGACCACCCGCTATACCTGATTCCCACGGCCGAGGTGCCGGTCACCAATCTGGTGTCAGACACCATTCTGGACGCCAGGGAGCTTCCGCTGCAGCTGGTGTGCCACACACCCTGCTTCCGCAGTGAAGCAGGCTCCTACGGCCGGGACACCCGGGGTATGATCCGGCAGCATCAGTTCGACAAAGTTGAGCTGGTTCAGGTGGTTCGCCCGGAAGACTCGGACGCCGCTCTGGAGGCGTTGACCGGGCACGCTGAAAAAGTGCTTCAACGGCTCGAATTGCCGTACCGCGTGGTGGCCCTGTGTGGCGGGGATATGGGCTTCGCTGCCGCCCGTACCTACGACCTTGAGGTGTGGCTGCCAGGGCAGAACAAATTCCGCGAAATATCCTCCTGTTCCAACGCCCGTGATTTTCAGGCACGACGCATGCATGCACGGTGGCGTAACCCGGAAACCGGTAAGCCCGAGCCCGTTCACACTCTGAACGGGTCCGGTCTTGCCGTGGGCCGTGCCCTGATTGCCGTGATGGAGAACTACCAGCAGGCGGACGGCAGCATTGTGGTTCCGGACGCACTGAAGCCTTACATGGGAGGTTTGGAAACGATTCAATGAGCGAGCGGAAACCTGCACCAGGATCGGGCGTCAAAGCTCGGCCTGCACCGGTTCGGTACAAAGCCAATCCGGTGACCGACAACCCCAACAGTTCCAGTGGTGAGGTCGCACTGGTCGGTGCCGGCCCGGGCGATCCGGAGCTGCTGACGCTGAAGGCCTGGCGACTGATCCAGTCTGCGGAGGTTGTACTCTACGATCGGCTGGTGTCAGCGGACATTCTCGCTCTGATCCCGGACACCGCCGAAAAGATCCACGTCGGAAAACAACGGGCTTACCATACGTTGCCTCAGGAGCAGATTAACCATCGTCTGGTTGAGCTGGCGAAGCAGGGCCGTCGTGTCGTGCGGCTCAAAGGCGGAGACCCGTTTATTTTCGGGCGTGGCGGGGAAGAAATTGAAACCCTCGCCGATGCGGGCGTTCGCTTCCAGGTGGTTCCCGGCATTACTGCGGCCTCAGGCTGCGCCGCCTATGCCGGCATTCCGCTGACCCATCGCGATCATGCCCAGTCAGTCCGGTTTGTGACCGGGCACCTCAAGAACGATACCTGTGATTTACCCTGGAAGGACTTCGTGCAGAACAACCAGACACTGGTTTTCTACATGGGGTTAGTGGGCCTGCCGATTATCTGCCGCGAGTTGATGGCTCACGGCATGGACAGCGACATGCCGGTCGCGTTGATCTCCAAAGGCACCACGCCGGAGCAGGTAGTGGTGACGGGTAACCTGGCGACCATTGAACAAAGAGTTCAGGAACGGCAAGTGCAGGCCCCCACGCTCGTGATTATCGGCCAAGTGGTCCGGTTGCGGGAACGGCTGGACTGGATTGCCGCTCTACCTACCGATCAATAACCTGTTCATCAATAAAAAGGGGAGCCAAAGCTCCCCTTTTTATTGATGAACAAGGCCAGACGGCTTCAGCCCTTGCGCTTTGGTAGCACGTCTTTCAGTTTATCGCGCATCTCTCGAATGGCTTTCTCTGTGGTCGGCCAGTCAATGCACGCATCGGTGACCGACACGCCGTACTGAAGATCGGCCAGGTTCTGTGGGATAGGCTGGTTGCCCCAATGGATGTTGCTCTCCACCATCAACCCCTGAATGGACTGGTTGCCCTCAAGGATCTGGTGGGTGATGTCCTGCATAACCAAGGGCTGAATTCCCGGATCTTTGCTTGAGTTGGCGTGACTGCAATCCACCATGACCGATTTGCGAAGGCCGGCCTTGTCCAGCGCCTGCTCACAGAGTGCGACATTGACCGAGTCATAGTTCGGCTTGCCGCCACCGCCACGCAGCACCACGTGGCCATAATTGTTGCCTTTGGTGCGAATGATAGCGACCTGGCCTTGCTGGTCGATGCCCAGGAAACTGTGCGGATGAGAAACCGATTTCATGGCATTGACGGCCACATCAAGGCTGCCATCAGTACCATTCTTGAAACCGATTGCCATGGACAAACCGCTGCTCATTTCCCGGTGGGTCTGGGACTCAGTGGTCCGTGCACCAATGGCGGACCAGGAAATGGTGTCCTGAAGATACTGGGGAGAAATCGGGTCCAGCGCTTCTGTGGCGGTTGGCAGACCGAGCTCGGCGATGTCCAGAAGCAGTCGGCGGCCAATGTGTAGGCCCTGTTCGATGTCGAAGGTATCGTTCAGGTGAGGATCGTTAATCAGACCTTTCCAGCCGACGGTGGTGCGGGGCTTTTCAAAGTACACCCGCATGACGATCAGCAGGGTATCGCTGACTTCGTCGGCCAGTTTTCTGAGACGTGCAGCGTAATCCCGGGCGGCTTCGACGTCGTGAATAGAGCAGGGGCCGATAACAACAAACAGGCGATGGTCTTTGCCGTCCATGATGTCATAGATGGCCTGGCGCCCCTTTTCGACGGTTTCTGCCGCAGCGCCTGCCAGTGGCATTTCCTGCTTCAGCGCTTCGGGAGTGATCAGTGGTTCCTGATTCGCCACATTAATATTCTCAAGTTTGGTGCCCGACATGCTTTTGTTATCCCTGGTCCTTAACGATGCAGCAGCCAGAACAGGTAGCTGATACCCTGTAGGCCGTGCCAGATTGAACGAAACCCGGTGGCTTTATAATCAAGCAAAACCCGGTGAGTTGGTTATACTGCGTCATTTGATAGACCATTTCAACGCTTCTAACGTGCGGAAAACGGATGTCTGAGAACCGGCAGAACAAGCCTGCAGTACTGCCCCGCGAACAGGTGATGGAGAAGCTCGACGATGTCCTCTCCGGCATCCGTGTGCCCGACCTGCCGTACCCGGTTGGTAAACCGTCCGAAGACGCGGTCAGCGACTGGAAACCCGTGCTTGGTTCGTGCTGGACCGAGCAGCGGGATGAGCGGGTGATACAGCTTATTCAGTCGGTGTCGCTGACCTGGTCCGTGCGGCAGATCAACTCTGCGTATGTGGCCGATCGCATCATGGACGTGTTCCTGAAAACCAGCGGTCTGCACCCCGAACTGGCCCGCCGGGTGGCGCGCCTGCGTTTCTTTCTGGCCTGGCGAATGAACGAAGCCGGGGAAGACGCGTTCACCGGTGTGCTGCTCCGATGGCTGGACGGGCTGCAGGAATGGCGCGGCTGGAGTGATTCCGGCGGGCGCTCTGCCAGGGTTTTGCTGGATCAGCTCAGCTCGCTGGTGATTTCGGTGTCCGCTTGCTTCGAGAGCACCACCTGCGAGCCCCTGAATGCATTCTGCCGTGAATGGCAGGAGGATTCCGCCAAGCGTACGCAACAGGTCACACGGCTTCGTAACCGGCTTCTGGTGACCGAACAGGGCGCGGCGCGTCAGCGCTGCGCTGATCAGACGGCGCGGGCACTGGTGGGTCGCGCTTTGACGGGGCGGAAGCTGCCGCAGGCGGTGGTCACCTTCATTTTCGATCATTGGTTGCCGTTGCTGAAGCAGGTGGTCTGGGCCGGTGAGCTCGACGCGGACAATGGCCGTCACGGCAGGAAGTTGCTTGAGTGGCTGGTCTGGCTGGGCGATCCATCCCTATCAGACCGTGACCGCAATCGCCTCTACCATGTAGGGGAGCAGATCGGCGACAGAATTCTTGATGTTTGGCACCGTGTCCACGGTAAGCCATTGCCGGCCTCCATTCTGGAGGGCATTCAGTCAGTGCTCATGGCACGGCTTCGTGGTGAAACCCCGGAACTCAAATCAGCGCTTCCCGAACCCTCGAAATTTTCCTGGGACGCAAGCTGGTTGTCGCTCTCCACTCCGCCGACAGAGACATATCAGGCGCTTGAGCGGCAGTGGTTTGCGGAGGGTGAAGGAAAACAGGAACAACGGAGTTATTTCTTCGCGCTCTTGCCGGAAACGGCGGAAATACTCTGGACCAACGGCGCAGGGGTCAAGCTAGGGCTGCAGTCCTGGGACGAATTCGCACAGGCGAGAGAAGCGGGGTCGATCCGCCCGCTGCCAGCGTTAACGTCTTTCGGGAAGGTACTAACGGACACGGTCGCGGCACTCGATAAGGTATTGACCCGCCAGAAAGCCTTGCGCCAGGAAGCCGCGCTTGAGGCCAGGGCTAAGGCGAAAGCCCTTCGACGGCAGAAAACCGCGGCTGATCAGCAGCGTCAGGCCGAAGAGGCGCAGCAGCGTGCCGAACTTGAGACGCGTGAGCAGCAGGCGCGCGATCAGCGCGAGGCGGATGACAAAATGGAGCAAGAGCGCCTTGATCAGGAAGAACGCCTGGCCGTGTACAAAGTTGTGGACGGCATCAAACTGGGCGGCTGGATTGTTCTGGCCACAGCAGATGACCAAGTCGATCCGGTCAGGCTGAAACTGGCGGTCAGAATCAATGCCTCAAACAAATTGATCTTTGTCGACCGTCTGGGCCTGAACCGTCGTGAATTCCTGGGAGATCAACTGGCGGAACAGGTGCTCGCAGGGAATGTTCGTGTACTCGGCAGTGCGGCTGAATTTGACGACACGCTCAGTCGGGTGGTGGGGCGAATCAGGGTGGGCCGGAATTGATAGTAACGGGTGGAGCGCATGGGTAACGTGGATTATAACTTCGGTGACCAGCCTGGTATGGGTAACGGAGAGTCGGAAGGGGAAGACAACCGTGAGGACTATCGGCTCTCCGGCTCGGCATCGGTCAGGCTGGAGCTGGAGTCTGAAATGCCCGACGCCGACGGGAGAGCGCTGAACGAGTCCCGGACGCTGGTTTGCCACATCCGTGATTTCTCGGCCCAGGGGCTGTGCCTGATCGTGCCGGAAACGCTGACGCCCGGGGCGCTGCTGTCGGCCTGTGTATCGCTTGGTGCCGGTCAGGACGAATTTGCATTAACGGTGGAAGTGGTCTGGTGCCGCGCCGACGATAATAACCTTAGCCTGGCGGGTGTTGAAATTCAGGATTCGGACGATACGTCCTACGTCGACTGGGTGGAGGCTGCTGCCCGGGCGATGGCCGAAGATTAGGCAGTGAACCACCGGGCCTGTGATCACGCCCGGTGGTTCATGCTGTGTCAGTCTTCGAGTTCGCCCATGCCGGTGATGTTAAAGCCAGCATCCACGTACATGATCTCACCGGTAATGCCGCTGGCCAGATCCGAACAGAGGAACGCTGCGGCATTGCCGACTTCGATGGTGGTCACGTTGCGGCGCAGCGGGGCGCGCTTGGCGTTTTCCGCCAACATGCGGCGGAAGCTCTTTATGCCGGAGGCGGCCAGGGTCTTGATCGGCCCTGCGGAAATACCGTTTACCCGGATACCCTCACGGCCGAGGCTTGCAGCCATGTAGCGCACGTTGGCTTCCAGCGACGCTTTGGCCAGACCCATCACGTTGTAGTTCTGCAGGACTTTTTCCGCGCCCAGATAGCTCAGGGTCAGCAGCGAGCTGTTCTCGTGCATCATGCTGCGAGCACCTTTGGCAAGCGCAACAAAGCTGTACGAGCTGATGTCATGGGCGGTCCGGAAGCCGTCACGGCTGGTGACATCCACGAAGTTGCCGTTCAGTTCATGGGCCGGTGCGAAACCGACGGCATGGATAATGATGTCGATGTTATCCCAGTGTTTGCCCAGCTCTGTGAACACAGCGTCGATTTCTTCGTCGCTGGCTACATCACAGGGAAAGGTAAGCTGGCTACCCCAGCCTTCGGCGAACTTTTCAACCCGGGACTGAAGCTTCTCGTTCTGGTAGGTAAAGGCGAGTTCGGCACCTTCACGGGCAAAGGCCTCCGCAATGCCGTAGGCAATGGAGTGTTTGCTGGCGACGCCAACGATCAGCGCTTTTTTGCCACTGAGTAATCCCATAGATGTTCTCCCTGTATGCTCTGTGTTGATGCATTATCCCCGAACCACTTCGGCCGGTGTAACGCTCAATTGGTCGTAGGCTTCTGATAGAACAGGGCCGCACTCAATAGCTCTTGAGTGTAGCCTTGCTTGGGTGAGCGGAACAATTCCGATGCGTCACCGTATTCGACAATCCGCCCGTGCTGCAGCACCAACAGTTTATGGCTGAGGGCACGCACCACTGACAGATCGTGGCTGATGAAGATATAACTTAGCTGATAGCGTGCCTGAATATCCCGGAGAAGCGTAATGACCTGCTTCTGAACCGTGCGGTCGAGTGCTGAGGTTGGCTCGTCGAGTATGATGACCTCCGGTTGCAGCACCAGGGCCCGCGCGATCGCGATGCGCTGACGTTGCCCGCCAGAAAACTCGTGGGGATAGCGGTGTCTGGCGTCTGGGTCCAACCCAACGTCGGTTAATGCCTGGACCACCCTGCGGTCGTGGTCGGCCGCACTGCCCGGTGAATGTATCTCAAGCCCTTCCCGGACGATTTCTGCGACAGACATGCGCGGACTGAGGCTGCCAAACGGGTCCTGGAACACGATCTGAATGCGACTGCGATAGGGGCGGAAGCGCTTTTGATCGAGATGGCCAATCGGCTCGCCGTCGAGGCGAATATCACCCGTGGAGGCGGTCAGTTTCAGCAGGGCATGCCCGATGGTGGTTTTACCGCTTCCGCTTTCACCGACAATGCCCAGGGTTTCGCCACGGGCGAGGGTGAAACTGGTGTCCTGAACCGCATGGAAGTATTGCGATGACCGGCCAAACAGGCTTTTCTTAACGGTAAACCGAACGTTAAGGTTCGTGACCTCCAGCAGAGGCCCGCTGTCCGTTGGGGTGACTTCCGGTGCCTCCGGCGGTTCCGCATCCAACAGCCGGCGGGTATAAATGTGCTGTGGATTGGTAAACAGATCGTCGGTTACTGCATGTTCAACCAGTTTCCCTTTTTCCATGACAGCCACCCGGTCGGCGTAACGGTGGACAATGGACAGGTCGTGGGTGATCAGCAAGATCGCCATCCCCATCTTTTGCTGCAGGTCACGGAGTAACTCAAGCACCTGGCGCTGCACGGTGACGTCAAGTGCGGTGGTCGGCTCATCGGCAATCAGCAGGTCTGGCTCGTTGGCGAGCGCCATGGCGATCATCACACGCTGTTTCTGCCCACCGGACAGTTGATGCGGATAACTGGCCAGCCGGGTTTCGGGGGCTGCAATGCCAACCAGCTCAAGTAACTCGATGCAGCGTTTACGCGCTTGCGGGCCCCGAAGCCCCTTGTGCAGCGCAAGTGTTTCGCTGATCTGCTTTTCGACCGTATGCAACGGGTTGAGGGACGTCATCGGTTCCTGAAAGATCATGCTGATCTGCCGGCCACGAATTTGCCGCAGCCGTTTGTCGCTGGCTTTCAGCATGTCCTCGCCGTTGAACAGAATCTGGCCGCCGAGATAGTGGGCGTGGCGCTCATCCAGCAGGCGCAGAATGGATAGGGCGGAGACGGATTTGCCAGAGCCGCTTTCGCCCACCAGTGCCAGGGTCTCGCCGGGGTCAATGTGGATCGACAGGGAGTCGACCACGGGCTCATCGTGATCAAAGCAGATGGACAGATCGGAGATGTTCAGCAGGTTCGCCATATCAGCTCTTTCTCGGATCGAAGGCATCCCGCACGGCTTCACCGACGAACACCAGCAGGGTCAGCATAACCGACAGTGACACGAACGCGGAGATGCCCAGCCACGGAGCATGCAGGTTGGACTTGCCCTGGGCTATCAATTCGCCCAGTGACGGTGAACCTGACGGCAGCCCGAAACCCAGAAAATCCAGGGAGGTAAGGCCGGTAATCGCCCCGGTCAGGATAAACGGCAGAAAGGTCAGAGTGGCCACCATGGCGTTGGGCAGTATATGCCGGAACATGATCTTGCGATTACCCAAGCCGAGCGCGCGGGCCGCCCGCACATACTCAAAGTTCCTGGCGCGAAGGAATTCCGCGCGGACCACGTCCACCAGCCCCATCCAGCTGAACAGCAGCATGATGCCCAGCAGCCACCAGAAGTTGGGCTGTACGATACTGGAGAGAATAATCAACAGATAGAGTACGGGGAGCCCTGACCATACCTCAATAAAACGCTGGCCCAGCAGGTCAACCTTTCCGCCATAAAAGCCCTGAATGGCACCGACCACCACGCCGACAATGCAGCTTGCAATGGTCAGGGTCAGGCCAAACAGCACGGATATCCGGAAACCGTAGATGACCCTGGCTGCCACATCGCGACCCTGGTCGTCGGTGCCCAGCCAGTTTTCCAGAGTAGGCGGTGCGGGGGATGGTTCTTCAAGGTCGTAATTGATGGTGTCGTAGCTGAACCGGATCGGTGGCCAGACCATCCAGCCATTGGCCTTGATTTCGTCGGCAATGAAGTCATCCCGATAGTCGGCTTCCGACGGCAGAAATCCGCCGAAGGTTTCCTCTGGAACAGACTCAACGATGGGGAAATACAGATCCCCCTGGTAGGAAACCATCAGCGGCGCATCGTTGGCGATCAGCTCTGCGACCAGGGAAAGCCCGAACAGTATCAGGAAAATCCACAGCGACCAGAGGCCCCGCCGGTTGTTGCGAAAGTTCTTCAGTCGTCGCTGCTGGATGGGTGTCAGGCTTTTCATGGTTCAGGCACCCTCCCGGCTTTCGAAATCGATGCGGGGGTCCACCAGCACGTAGGTGATGTCACTGATCAGTTTCAGCACAAGGCCCATCAGGGTAAAAATGTAGAGCGTCCCGAAGATAACCGGATAGTCCCGATTCAGCGCGGCCTCGAACCCCAACAGCCCAAGGCCATCCAGGGAGAAAATCACTTCAATGAGCAAAGAGCCAGTGAAGAAGAGGGCAACCAGCACCCCGGGCAGGCTGGCGATGACAATCAGCATGGCGTTGCGGAACACGTGGCCATACAACACCTGTTTCTCTTCCAGGCCTTTTGCCTTTGCCGTGACCACGTATTGTTTGCTGATTTCGTCCAGAAACGAGTTTTTGGTGAGCAGGGTCAGGGTGGCAAACCCGCCGATGACGTTAGCCGTCACGGGTAAGGCAAGATGCCAGAAATAATCGCCGATTTTCTGGTGCCAGTTGAGTTCGTCAAAATTGGACGACGTCAGCCCCCGCAACGGAAACCAGTCGAAATAGCTGCCGCCGGCAAACAGCACGATAAGCAGGATGGCAAAGAGGAAACCCGGGATGGCGTAACCCACCACGATGGCCGAACTGCTCCAGACATCAAAGCGGGAGCCGTCGCTGACAGCCTTACGAATGCCGAGAGGAATCGAGATAAGGTAGATAATCAGAGTGGACCAGAGCCCAAGGGAAATCGATACCGGCATCTTATCAATGATGAGTTCCAGTACCGTGCGTTCACGGAAGAAGGATTCCCCAAAATTGAAGGTCGCGTAGTCACCGAGCATCTTGAGAAAACGTTCGTGAGCGGGTTTGTCGAAGCCATACATGACCTCGATTTCCTGGAGCATTTCATCGGGAATACCGCGGGAGCCACGGGAGTCGCCACCGGAGGACACTTCGCCCCCGCTGCCACCGCCGCTGGCGCGGGCCAGGGCACCACCGCCGTGGCCCTCCATCTCTGCGATAAGCTGCTCAACCGGACCACCGGGTGCTGCCTGTACGATCAGAAAGTTGAGTAGCATGATGCCGAGCAGGGTCGGGATGACCAGTGCCAACCGCCGGAGAATGTATACGCCCATTCAGACTCGCCCTTTCGCCTTTAATGCGCCGGTTACAATCATGGGGTCAGAGCTGCAACCACCAGTTGTCTACGTCTACACCATTCTTGGGTGTGGACGCAGGGCGTTTCAGATAGGCCCAATAGGCAATGCGATCGCTTGGGAGATACCACTGTGGAATCACGTAGTGGCCGTGTAGCAGAACCCGGTCGAGGGCGCGCACCCGATAAACCAGTTCTTCCCGGTCGGGTGCCTGGATCACTTTGTCGATCAGCGCATCCACCACCGGGTCGTTGACGCCCATGTAATTCCTCGAGCCATTGGCATTGATGTTTGATGAATGCCAGAACTCCCGTTGCTCGTTACCAGGGGAGTCGGATTGCGGCAGAACCTGTGTCACCACATCGTAATCGAACTGGCGAACGCGCTGGACATACTGGTTGGTATCGACCAGGCGAATGGACACGTCTATGCCCAGGCGATCCAGGTTGTTCTTTAACGGCAGAACTACCCGCTCAAAGTTTTTCTGGTGGAGCAGGACCTCGAATGACAGTCGTTCACCGCTGTCAGTGTGCACCATATTTCCGTCACGAATGGCGTAACCGGCGTCTTTGAGCAGCGCCATGGCTTTTCGGAAATTGTCCCGAAGCCCGCCTTCTCCATCGGTCCGGGGCGGTTGATAGACTTTGGTGAAGACGTCCTCGGGCAGCTCGTCCTCGAAAGCGGTGAGAATCTCGAGTTCCCGACCTTCTGGTAGGCCACTGGACGCCAGCTCACTGTTTTCAAAAAAACTTTTGGTGCGAGTGTACTGGTCGTAGAACAGATTCTTGTTGGCCCACTCGAAGTCGAAGGCGTAGCCGAGCGCTTCGCGCACCCGGCGATCCGAGAACGTCGATTTGCGGGTATTGAATACAAACGCCTGCATGCCTGCAGGCCGGTGGTGTTCTACCGACTCAGTCAGAATAAGGCTTTTATCGAAACGCTCTCCGGTGTAGGCCGTGGCCCAGTTCTTGGCGGAGGATTCGACCCGGAAATCGATGCTTCCCGCTTTGAAGGCTTCCAGCGCTACGGTGTCGTCGGAATAATAGTCGTAGCGAACCTTATCGAAATTGAACCGGCCTTTACGGGGCCCGAGGTTCTGCGCCCAGTAATCTTCAACTCGTTCAAAGGTGACCGAACGGCCGGCTTCAAAATCGCCGATCTCATACGGGCCGCTGCCCACCGGAGGCGTCAGACCACTGCGGCCGAATTCCCGATCTTCCCAGTAATCGGCCGGCATGATAGGCATCTGCCCGAGAATCAACGGAAGTTCGCGGTTGCTGGTATCACTGAAGTCAAACCGGACCCGGCGCTCACCCTCGACGGTTACTTTGCTGACGTCAGCATAGTAGTTGCGATAAAACGGATGCCCTTCAGTGGTGAGGATGTCGAAGGAAAATTTTACATCGTCCGCGGTGATCGGCTTGCCATCGTGAAAGCGGGCCTCTTTACGGAGGTTGAAGGTCACGTAGGAGCGGTCTTTCGGGGTTTCCAGTGATTCCGCGATCAGGCCGTAGGCACTGAATGGCTCGTCATCCGACGATTCCAGCAATGTGTCATACACATAACCGGTTACGCCGGAAGCCGGGACGCCGCGCACGACAAACGGGTTAAAGGAGTCGTAACCGTTAGCAACCACCGCCATGCGCAAGGTGCCACCCTTGGGCGCGTCGGGGTTGACGTAGTCGAAATGGCTGAAGCCTTCGGAGTATTTCGGGTCGCCGTGCATGGCGATGGCGTGGCGGGGTTCGGCTTCTGAACCGGCCGCCTGAACCGGAACGGAGGCGGCCGACACCAGCAAAACCAGGGAACAAAACGACGTAAGGTATGAGGCTGTCCGTGTTTTTGTCATAGATCTCGCACGTTTTGATGAATCGTCCAGGAAACAGTGATTGTTTTTAGTCCCCGGAGTTCCCGCTACTGGCGAAATAGTCAGGGGCTGTTTCTGATATCCACGTAGAGTACCAGACTTTGGCCCGGCTGAAGATAACGGGCGGAGTTCAGGTCGTTCCAGCTTGCGATGTCACTCACATTCACGGAAAAACGACTGGCAATGACGGACAGCGAATCCCCTTGGCGAACCGTGTAGCCCACTTTACGGACCATTGCTTTGCCACGATCACTACTGGACGCAGTCGTGGTCTGGCCTGACTGGGACCAGATCACGATTTTTTTGCCTGGGATCAACGGGTCACCTGGTGCCATATTGTTCCAGGCGGCCACTTCACGAACCGATACCTGATGGTTCCGCGCGATGTCCCAGAAGGTGTCTCCACGCTTTACGGTGTAGTCAACGCGATTTCCTTTGCGACTACGGGACTGCTTGCGCTCCAGGCGTTGCCCGGCACTCATGGCGTACTGATCGGAGTTTTTGCTGGCGGACGGAATCATCAGGCGCTGGCCGATCCGGATCATGTCTCCATTCAGCTTGTTCACGCGCCGAATGACCGAAGGCGTGGTCGAAAATTTCTGGGCAAGGGTGCTCAGGCTGTCCCCGGACTGGACGCTGTAATTGCGCCAGGCTACCCGATCTCCGGCGGGGATTTTCTGGAGCGCATCACTGAAAGTCTTCGCCTTTTCTTTCGGAATCAGCAACCGGTGAGGACCATTCGGCGATGTCGCCCAGCGGTTGTACGAGGGGTTCAGTAGATAGATTTCGTTGATATCTACATCGGCCAGTTCTGCGGCCTGGGCCAGATCGATCTGAGAACCGGTCTGGACCACCTCGAAATAGGGCTCATCACTCAGCGCCGGGAGCTCAATGCCATAATCCTCTGGTTTGTCGAGTATCTTTGCCAGGGCGATCAGTTTGGGTACGTACTCGGTGGTTTCGCGGGGCAGTTTCAGTGACCAGTAATCGGTCGGCTTGCCGGCGTTCCGGTTCCGTCGCATGGCAATGGAGACCGTGCCACCGCCACTGTTATACGCGGCAAGCGCCAGAGTGTAATCACCGTCAAAACGGGTGGCCAGTCGGTCCAGATAGGTGAGCGCGGCATCGGTTGCCGCTATAACGTCACGCCGCTCGTCATGCCACCAACTTTGGGTGAGCCCAAAGTATTTTCCGGTGCTGGGAATGAACTGCCACAGCCCCGCCGCCCGGCCGTGGGAATAGGCAAAGGGGTCGAACGCGCTTTCGACAATTGGCAGAAGCGCCAGCTCGGTTGGCAGGCCACGCTGTTCTATTTCGGTGATGATGTAATGCAAGTACCGGCTGCCGCGTTCGACAACACGATCAATGTACCTCGGGTGTTTGCGGTACCAGTCCAGCTGGACTTTAACCCTGGAGTCAGTCACGTCGTGATCCAGCTCAAAGCCGGCGCGGAGGCGGTGCCAGAGATCGGTTGTGCTGTCTGCGCTGTCCTCGGTCGGCGCGGCGGATGAATCGAGCCGGGTCCGGGCTTCTTCCGCGGCTGCCTGAAGTTCTGGTGAAATCGCGTCATCCAGTTTGGTGACGGCGCTTTTTTTGTCCGAATCACCGGACTCCACCGCCTTCTTCAGTTCATCGTCACCCGCTGCCACGATGGTTTGTCTGGATTCCAGTGGGCTGTCATCGTCTGACTGTTCGCTCTCATCACCGTAATAGGAAGCAGGGTTCATCCACTCCGGCGTATTGTTTTCAATGGTGGTACAGCCGCCAAGAACGGCACTGGCGAAGAGCAGAGTAGAGAGGCGTCTGACCGACATAGTAGGACTTCCGGCTGGCTTGATATGCCGGATGCGTCGCAAGTGCCGGCATATTGGGTAAGTGATAGCGATGAATTGGATCGGATTCTATGGGAAGCGTTTCGGGAGGGTCAAGAACCCTCTCGTTACGACGATGAGAGGAAATGTTAACCGAGTCAGAAGTGGTCCTTGCCGTGCCGGATGGCGGCAAACACCTGATCTGGACTTTCAGACGGCAGCCCGTTATCAGTGCCGTAGGCTTTTGCTGCGTCTATGACCTGAGGGTCATCCCAGCGCAGGAACGGGTTAAGGCGCTTCTCATCGCCAAGAACCGAGGGCACTGTGGGTTTGTCCGCATCGCGCAATGACTGGCAGTGAGCTTCCATCTTGCGGAGGCCGTCGTCGCCCGGTAACCAGCTGCGGGCGAAACGCAGGTTGGCCAGGGTGTATTCGTGAGCGCAGTACACCCGGGTGTCATCAGGCAATTGCCGAATGCTTTCCAGGGATTGGCGCATCTGTGCCGGAGACCCTTCAAAGAGCCTGCCGCAACCGCAGACAAACAGCGTGTCACCGCAGAACAGGGCGGGGTGCCCCGCTACCGGCGAGTCTGTGTAAAATGCGATATGATCAAGGGTGTGGCCAGGCACCCCGAGCACCTGGAAGGTCAGGGAGTTCCAGACCAGATCGTCGCCCGGATGGACCGGGTTGGTGATGCCACTGAAAGGCGACCCGGACGGCCCCACGATCCGGCAACCGTCGGACTCTTGCGCCAGGGTGTTGACGCCGCCGACATGATCGGGGTGGTGGTGGGTTACCAGAATGATATCCAGGGACAGGTTGTGTCGTGACAGGTGCTGCTTCACGGGCTCTGCCTGACCCGGGTCCACGATCAATGCCTTGCCGGTTCCGGTGTCAGCAATGCACCAGATGTAATTGTCATTGAACGCAGGGATCGGCGTAACGGTCAGCATAAGCCCTCGCATGTGGCCATTGATTGTGACTGCTATGATAGAGCATTAAACCGGCGGCCCCAAGGGCACGCGCCAAAAGGACAGGGGTAAAAAACATGTCTGCAAGGCCATCAGCGGACTACGCAATACGGCACGACAGTTTCGAACGCTGGTACCAGACCCCTCTGGGGCGGGCTTTACTGGCTGACCAACGCGCCTGCGTTGACCATCACCTGCGGCCACTCACAGGTGCCCGGCAATTGCAGGTTGGTATCAGCCATCGCTTCCCGCTGGCCAGCGGTGCTGACTTTGCCCAGAAAATCATCACCACTCCTGCCTGGACCCCCGCGATACCGGAAGGGGTTGCCGTATGCGATGCCGATGAGCTGCCATTCCCCGGGGATTCCATGGATCTTGTCATCCTCCACCATACCGCTGACTTTTCCCCACACCCGCATCAGGTGTTGCGAGAGGCGTCACGAGTGCTGCGGGGGGATGGTTCGATGTTACTGATCGGCTTTAACCCCCTCAGTTCCTGGGGTGTCCGGCGTTTGATGTCACGCTCTCATAGCGGTCCCTGGGGTGGTCGGTTTTTGTTCAGAGGCAGAATGGAAGACTGGCTGCGGTTGCTGGATTTTTCGGTCGAGCATTCCCGCTCCTGCTTTTTCCGGCTTCCGCTGCAGAGGCCGGTAGCGGGAAAAGGCATGACCCTGCTGGAAAAGGCGTGCGGAAACGGGATTCTTCCTGTTGGTGCCTATTACTGTATCCTTGCCAAAAAGCGGGTGTGTTCCCGCATACCTCGTCGTCCGGTCTGGCGGCAGCAAAAAGTCATACCGTTGCCGGGTTCCGGGGCCGTTGGTGCCTCTCGCGGGTGCGCCAACCAGGCCAACATCGAATTACACAACCCTGGGAGTGGTCATGGCCGGTAAGGTGGTTCTCTATACGGACGGTGCCTGCAAGGGCAATCCGGGGCGTGGCGGATGGGGCGTTGTGCTCCGTTATGGCGATGCCCGCAAAACGCTTCACGGTGGCGAAGCGCAAACCACCAATAATCGAATGGAGCTGATGGCCGCGATTCGTGGGCTGGAAGCACTGAGTCGACGCTGTGAAGTCGAGCTCTATACCGATTCTCAGTACGTTCGCAAGGGCATCACTGAGTGGATGAACGGGTGGAAACGAAACGGCTGGAAAACCGCGGCAAAAAAACCGGTCAAGAACGAAGACCTGTGGCGTGAGCTCGACGACCAGGTGGCTCGCCACACGGTAAACTGGCACTGGGTTAAAGGGCACTCTGGCGTTCCCGATAATGAGCTGGCGGATGAGCTGGCGAATCGTGGTGTCGACGAGTTGGCGAACGCATAGTCAGGAAAGGCAAAGCATGAGACAGATAGTACTGGATACCGAAACCACGGGTATCGACCCGTCCGAAGGGCACCGAATCATCGAGATCGGCTGCGTTGAAATGATGGAGCGACAGCTTACGGGTCGCAACTACCACGTCTATATCAACCCAGAGCGTGAAGTCGAAGCCGAAGCGATAAGCGTTCATGGCATTACCAACGAATTTCTTGCTGACAAGCCATTGTTTTCCGACATTGCCGACGAGTTTTTCGAGTTCATCAAAGGTGCTGAGCTGGTTATCCACAACGCTGCCTTTGATATCGGATTCATGGATGCGGAATTTGCCCGGCTGAAGCCTGTTCGCAAGACGTCAGAGCACTGCGGGGTTCTTGATTCTCTGGCAATTGCCCGAAAAAGGCACCCGGGCCAGAAAAACAACCTGAATGCTCTTTGTAAGCGATATGGTGTGGATAACAGTAACCGGGAGCTCCACGGAGCTTTGCTGGATGCCGAGATCCTTGCCGATGTCTATCTGTTGCTGACCGGTGGTCAAACGGCGTTGTCGCTGGATGCTGGTAGTGAAGACGGTGGCACGTCGGACGGCCTTCGGCGGCTGCCGGCGGACCGGAAAGCGCTGAAGGTGCAGAAGGCTTCCGGGGAAGAGCGTGAAACCCACGATGAGTTTATGGCAGCGTTGGCAAAACAGGCAGGAGGCACCGTCTGGGACCGTGTCGAACAACCGCCGGATTGAGTTCAGGGCCGGCAGGGCGGGTTGGATGGTTGCAACCTGATGCCGGCTGTACCATTTGTTACATTCCCGGTTTCTTGAGCGACATGGATTTTGTGTTATAAGTAACGATTAGTTCGCCAGTTTTTTGCGAACAGTAACAAGAAACAGGACGCGGTAGTCTCCGCAACATTAACAGGAAGCGTTTATGGTTCAATCGTCTCTGGCGACGAAATCGCAGTCTTTTGATCTGGTCAAAAGTGAAATTGAGCAGACCATAAAACAAGCAGAATCGAGCCTCGAACGCTTCCAGGAAAATCGTGAAAGTGGCGAAGACCTGCAGAACTGCCTGGATTACCTGAACCAGCTTCGCGGTATCTTTATCCTCGTCGAGCTACGTGGCGGCACACTGTTGTGCCAGGAAGCCGTCAGCATGGCCAACGACGTCCCCGTCGGTGCCAATGACGACAAAAACATTCTTCTGACCACGCTCAACAGCGCGTTGTTTATCCTCCGGCGCTACGTCGAGTATTATCACCATCAGCGCGCAGATCACCCGGAGCTACTGCTACCGGTGATCAATGAGTTGCGAGAGGCCCGCAAGGAAAAACCTTACCCCGAATCCTGTTTCTTCGAAATCGACGTAAGAGAGCGCCCCGATTTCTGTAATGGCATGAGTATCCAGCCACTGGAAGGCAACGAGGCGGAGTACGAAATTCTTGCTCGCCGCATGCGGTTGACGTTCCAGGTGGCGCTGCTCGGCATTCTGCGGGAACAAAACGAGGTGGTCAGCAAGAAGCTGTTCGGTCGCTCCGCCCGCGGGATGGCACGATTGTGCGACGGTGCGGCGATGGGCCAGATGTGGTGCCTGGTAGCGACGGTTGTCGATACCATGCTTGACCGGGCCATGCCGTTCAACAAAGCCCGCAAACGCATGTTCATGCGGGTGGAAAAGTACGCGCGTGAAGTGGTGTACGTGGGCAAAGTCGCGACTACCAAGGACGCTCCCGATTCACTGATACGGGATCTGGTCTACCTGCTTTACCGAAGTGGCTCCGGCAACCCGGAGGTCACAGACATCCTGTCGGCTTACCGACTCGCACCAGCAGAGTATCCCGACTCCATGATGGCTGCTCATGCGCGCCGTCTCTATGGCCCGGGGGCGGATGTGCTGAAGTCGCTGTCCGAAGCGTTGCAGGACGAGCTCAACCAACTCAAGGACAAGCTCGACATCATCGAGCGGGGCATTGAGCCTGACCTGGCTGAGCTGTCTTCCATTGCGGACACGCTTGAGCGCCTGGGTAACACGCTGCTGATGCTGGATCTGAACATGCTGGCGGGCAAGTGTCGTGACGAGGCCGACAGGCTACGGGCTTGGGAGGCGGAATCCAGGCTTCCGACTGATGACGAGCTGTATGCACTCGCTGATTCTGTTCTTGGTATCGAAGACGCCGTTCTGCAGATCGTGACCCGTGGCATTACCTCCGAAACGGATGCGCTGGCGACCGGTGAGCAGAATCGGAACGAATCGCTCTATCTTCAGGAAGCGACTTACGTGGTCGCAGACGAAGCCAGGGGAGCGCTGACGCTGGCCAAGCGGGCAATTACAGCGTTTATTGAATCCGACTATGACAAGATGCACCTGGCTAACCTGCCGGCCACCCTGCATAGCATTTGGGGCGGATTGAGTATGGTCAATGATCCCGCCGCCGCCAATGTTCTTGCGCGCGTCGCCGCCTCAATACAGGACCGCCTGCTGGATGCCAGGGAATCACCACCGACACAAGTGCTGGAAGCGCTGGCAGATGCGCTGACCTCGCTGGAATACTACATCGAGAGCATTGGTAATCGGGAAGAGCGTAATGCGGACCTGTTACGCCTGGCGGAATCTTCGCTGGATGACGTCGGCCTCTAAAAAGAAAAACCCTGCAGCGTGGCAGGGTTTCCAGAAGCGACAATGCCTGCCGGGCTGATTAGCCCATCTTGAACAGTTCGCCCAATTTGGTGGCTAGCATCATGTCGCCTTCGGCGCGGAGCTGGCCTGCCATAAACGCCTGCATGCCATCGGTCTCACCGGAAACAATGCCTTGCAGGGTTTCAGAATTCATGATCAGAATGACCGACGGATCGTCGTGAGCGCCTTCGTGTAATTTACAGGTGCGATCCTTGATGATCAGGTGATAGGTTTTGTCATCTTCGATATCAAACTGGAACACCAGATCCAGGCCTTCGGCTGCGTCTGCGTTGAAATTCTGTTCTAGCTTTTCAAATACCTGAGCTACCGACATTATTTTACCCTTTTTGATGGTTGTCTTGGCTTGGCGACGGCTTTAAGGTCCCTGGCGTGAGCCTGTTCCGGGCCGGGGGGAGCCGACGTAGCCACTCGACTTTAGGGGGACAGCCTAACAGTGTCAACCTCTATCGAACGCTTGTTTTAAAATTTCCACTCGGTGACCACAGCGGGTCCTGTAAGTTACAATCAACCCTTTGAAATCAGCCTGGAGAAGCAATTTGGAATTTCTGACAGAGTTCGGTTTGTTCGTTGCCAAAGCCGTGACACTGGTCGTCGCGTTGATCGTTATTATCTCCGTCGTCCTGTCGGCAGCCCACAAAGATAAAGGTGCCGACAGCGAGGATGGCGAACTCCGGGTCCGGAAGCTTAACGAAAAATATCGCAAACTGCGGGAGTCGCTGCAGGCGCGCCTGCTGTCCGAACCCGAGCGCAAAGTCCGGGCAAAACAGGTGAAGAAAGAAGAAAAAGCCCGGAACAAAGCTGAGAAAGGAAAAGCCAAGGCGGGTGACACCACCGAAACCCCGAAAAAGCGGATCTTCGTGCTGGATTTCGACGGCGACATCAAGGCCAGCGATACCGATCCGCTACGCAGAGCCATAACGGCGGTGCTGAGTGTTGCGCAGCCCGGCCAGGATGAAGTGGTGATTCGGCTGGAAAGCGGTGGCGGCCTAGTGCATTCCTACGGTCTGGCCGCGGCACAGCTCGACAGAATTCGCAGCAAGGGCATTCACCTCACCGCGTGCGTCGACAAAGTGGCGGCGAGTGGCGGCTATATGATGGCGTGTGTCGCTGATCGAATTGTTGCCTCGCCCTTTGCGATTCTGGGTTCCATTGGTGTTGTCGCCCAGCTACCGAACTTTCACCGATTGCTGAAAAAGAACAACGTGGACTTTGAGGTCCTGACCGCCGGTGAACACAAGCGCACCATGACCATTTTCGGAGAGAACACCGATAAAGGGCGACAGAAATTCCTCGAAGACCTGGACGACACCCACGTGCTGTTTAAAGAATACGTCGGTGAGCGACGGCCTGAGCTTGACATCGCGGCGGTAGCCAACGGCGATATCTGGTTCGGCCGCCGTGCGATGGACGTCAAACTGATCGACCAGATCCAGACCTCCGACGAATATCTCATTGAAGCCTGCGAGGGCGCGGACGTAATCTCAGTGGCCTATCAGCGTAAACGCACGCTGCCGGAAAAACTTGGCCTGGCGACAAGTGCGGCACTTGAACACACCGTCTGGCGGCTGTTGAGCGCATTTCGCAGCCAGAAAATCCAGTAATCGACACAAAGACTCGGGGCACCTATGACGACAACGACTGAATTCAAAGCCTGGCGCGTCCAGGAGCAGGATGGGGACTACGTGGGCAGCGAGCAGGGCCTGAGCACGGCCGACTTGCCGGAGAATGAGGTATTGATCAAAGTCAGTCACTCGTCCCTGAACTACAAAGATGCGTTGTCCGCCTCCGGGAACAAAGGCGTGACCCGCAACTTCCCGCATACCCCGGGGATCGATGCCGCCGGTGAAGTGGTGGAATCCAGCACCGGTGAGCCGGCCGTGGGCAGCAGCGTTCTGGTCACCGGCTACGACCTGGGCATGAACACCGCTGGTGGCTTCGGCGAATACATCCGCGTACCAGCGGCCTGGTGTGTGACCATGCCTGAGGGCTGGGATGGCAGAACCGCCATGATCTACGGCACTGCGGGTCTGACTGCCGGCTTATGCGTCCAGAAACTGTTAACCATGGGTGCCCGGCCAGACCAGGGAAAGGTCGCTGTCTCGGGTGCCAGTGGTGCCGTGGGTAGCGTCGCCGTTGAACTCTTGGCCAAGCTCGGCTTTGACGTGGTCGCTATCAGCGGCAAGAAGGATCATGCAGACGGTCTGAAAGCTCTGGGGGCTTCGGAAGTGGTTGGTCGCGATGCGCTGGCCGCGGAAAAGAAACCCATGCTAAAGCCCACGTACGCCAACGCGGTGGACACGGTTGGTGGGCAACCGCTGGCGGAACTGCTTAAACAGATCCAGCCGGGCGGCTCTGTCTCCTGTTGCGGACTGGTTGCCGGCCCGCAACTGGAAACCACGGTGCTTCCGTTCATCATCCGAGGCGTTAACCTGCTGGGTGTGGACTCCGTGGAGATTCCATTGACAGAAAAAGCAGCGGTCTGGAAGAAATTCGCCGGCGAGTGGGCATGTCCGAAAGCCGAAGCAACTGCCCGGGACATTGGTCGCGGACAGCTGGATGGCGCATTGAAGGCATTCCTGAAAGGTGAATCGTCAGGAAAAATTGTGCTGGATCACTCGCTTTAAGACGCCCGACGCCGAAACAGCGGCACATCGGTATCGGTGGCAGCCTGATACCCCTGGCTGAAAAAGTTCAGGGAGCGGGCTGCCTTCGCGGCATCCTTGTCTTCCCGCAATGCGTAACTGTCAAACCCGCAACGCTTCATGAACTGCAACTGATCGAGCAGCACATCGCCAATAGCCCGAAGCTCATTCTTATAGCCAAAGCGCTCCCGCAACAACCGTGCGATGCTGTAGCCCCGGCCATCACTGAACTTGGGAAAGTTCACAGCAATCAGCGTCAGTTCGTTAGCCAGGCCCTCTAGCAGTTCGGGCTCATCGTGGCTGTCGAACCAGACACCGATATCATCGCGGCCCTCAAAATGTTCCTTGCCGGCCAACCAGAGATCCGCCGGAATCAGAGCCGGCTGGTCGTTGGGAATGTCCAGGGATTCGCCATCCTCCGGGCGGGGCACCGTTACCCAGATATCCTGCTTGATGGTGCCGTCTTGTGTGATGATGTCAGGCATAAACCCGCTCCTTGAATGGCGCAATTCCGATTCGACGGTACGTCTCCAGGAACGGCTCTTCCTGCTTGCGATTGTTGACGTACACATCAATAATTTTTGCGATGACCTCCGGCATATCTTCCTGCGCGAAGGAGGGGCCCAGAATTTTGCCGATGGTCGCATCGTGGTGTGAAGAGCCACCCAGGCTCACCTGATAAAATTCCTGACCTTTCTTGTCGACCCCTAGAACACCGATATTGCCGACGTGGTGATGGCCGCAGGCGTTCATGCATCCAGAGATGTTGAGGTCGATTTCCCCCAGGTCATAGAGGAAATCCATGTTGTCAAAGCGACGCTGAATGGACTCGGCAACCGGAATGGACTTGGCGTTTGCCAGGGCACAGTAGTCACCACCCGGGCAGCAGATCACATCGGTCAGGGTGTTCAGGTTGGCGGTGGCAAAGCCCATAGGCTCAATGCGTTGCCACAGCTCAAACAGCTGGTCCTGCCGAACATCGGCCAGCACGACGTTCTGCTGGTGGGTGACCCGCACCTCACCGAAGCTGAAGCCATCGGCCAGATCCGCAATCTGCTCGAGCTGCTCGTCGGAGACGTCACCCGGTGGGATGCCGGTTTTTTTCATGGTCAGCGAGACAATCGCGTAGCCCGGCTTTTTATGGCTGTCGACGTTGTGGCTGAGCCATTGATCGAAGCGACGATTTTCAAAGCGTTGGGTGCCCAGTGAGTCGGTGGCATTCTCCAGCGCGTCATAAGAGGGCTCGGTAAAATAGCCCTGAATGCGCTCAATGGCATCCCGCGTCAGGCGGGTGGGGGAGTCCTTGATGTGCGCCCACTCAGCCTCAACTTTTTCGGCAAACCCTTCGGGTGTCAGTGCTTTCACCAGAATCTTGATTCTTGCCTTGAACTTGTTGTCCCGGCGGCCGTAACGGTTGTACACGCGCAACACGGCTTCCAGATAGGTCAGCAGATCCAGTTCCGGCAGGAATTCGCGAATAACCGGCCCAACCATCGGTGTGCGACCCAGCCCGCCGCCCACATGCACGCGGAAGCCCAGCTCGCCCTGATCGTTTCGCGCCATCTGCAGACCAATATCGTGGACCTGGATGGCGGCCCGGTCGGTGTTTTTGGACGCATTGACCGCCACCTTGAACTTGCGCGGCAGGAACGCGAACTCCGGGTGGAACGTTGACCATTGGCGAATGATTTCGCAATAGGGGCGTGGGTCAGCCACCTCGTCTACCTGCACGCCGGAGAACTGATCGGTGGTGGTGTTGCGGATACAGTTGCCACTGGTCTGGTTGGCATGCATTTCCACTTCTGCCAACTCTGCGAGTATGTCGGGCACATCTTCGAGTGCCGGCCAGTTCAGTTGAACATTTTGCCGGGTCGTGAAGTGGGCATAGCCTTTGTCATAATCACGGGTGATCCGTGCCAGACAGCGCAGCTGGTCAGACCGAAGCATTCCGTAAGGAACACAGATGCGCAACATGGGCGCAAGACGCTGAACGTAAAGACCGTTCTGAAGGCGGAGCGGAAGAAACTCATCTTCGCTCAGTTCGCCCGCAAGCGCCCGTTCAGTCTGATCACGGAATTGGGCAACCCGCTCGGCAGCAATCTGCCGGTCGTGTTCATCGTATACGTACATAGTAAAACGTCCTGCAAAAACGCGTGGTATCTGGCCTTGAAGCCATTTGAGGAAGGCAGAATATCACCGTGCATATATTCTTAAAATGATTATTTCCAAATATGTTTATCGATTCAGGTGATAATGAATTGACCAAAAAGACTGGACTGGGATCGATTAGGTGATTAACTTTAGGGGCGTTGGGCGTTAAGATGGTGGTATTGATCGCCCGACAATAACAACACACTCAGGAGGAATTCCGAATGAAGAAAACTGCACACTCTGACAGCAGCGCTGATGCCGTAGCGGCGGTATTGCTGGTTATGTTGGCTGTTGCATTCACCGTAATCTGGGTGAGCGGGCAGTAAACTACTGCCCGGATAACACCACTTCGACGATGAGCACCAGGGTGACCACAAAACCAATGGTGAACAGTAGTCCAGCGATAATATAGGGTAGCGGGCTGTGGCTTGAAAAGTCTTCTTGCCGCCGTTTATCCGACTGCACGCCGAACGCGCCGGCAATGATGCTCTGCATTATTTTCAGCACCCCCGGGCTTTTGCGTTCGGGCTGTTGATTGTCGCTGTCACCGTTTTTTTCTTGCTGCTTAAAATCTTCGGTTCCCATTGAATTATCCCGTTCCATTAAATTATTCAGCGGGGTCATAAGCCAGGCTGGGTGCCAGCCAGCGTTCGGCTTCCGCTCTGGAAATATTCTTGCGTTCAGCATAGTCTTCAACCTGATCGACACCAATCTTGCCGACCGCAAAGTATTTGGACTCTGGGTGTGCAAAGTACCAGCCGGACACGGCCGCCGTCGGGAACATGGCAAAGTGCTCGGTCAGTTCGATGCCGGTTTGCTCGGTGGCCTGCAGCAGGCTGAACAGCGTGGCTTTTTCAGTATGATCGGGGCACGCCGGGTAACCCGGTGCGGGGCGAATGCCGCGATAGCGTTCCCGGATCAGATCTTCGCTGGTCAGGGTTTCATCCGCTCCGTAGCCCCAGAATTCCTGCCGCACCCGTTCGTGCATGCGTTCCGCAAAAGCCTCGGCTAGCCGGTCGGCCAGTGCCTTCACCATGATGGCGTTGTAGTCGTCGTTGCGGTCTTTGTACTCCAGCGATAGCTCCTCGGCTCCGACACCTGTGGTGACGGCAAAGCCACCCACATAGTCCACGATATCGGATTGTTCCGGTGCGACAAAATCCGACAACGTCATCATCGGTTTGCCCGGGGCTTTGTCATCCTGCTGACGTAAATGGTGCAGGGTGGTCAGCTCCTCGGTCCGGGCGTCGTCCTTGAAAACGACAATGTCATCGCCCCGGCGGTTTGCAGGCCAGAATCCTATGACGCCCCGGGCGGATACACGCTTTTCATCAACCATTTGGCGCAGGATGACCTGAGCGTCATCAAACAGGTTGCGAGCGGCCTCGCCACGCTTGGGGTCATCAAAAATAGCGGGGTATTTGCCGGATATATCCCAGGAAATAAAGAACGGCGTCCAGTCGATGTAATCCACCAGCTCGTTCAGGTCATATTCTTCAAACACCCGGGTGCCGGTAAAGGCTGGTCGGGCTGGCTGGTAGTTCGAGAAATCGATCTCGGGGGCGCGATCACGGGCTTCTTTGAGTGACACCAGCTTGGTGCGGTCGCCGCGATTTTTGCGGCGCACACGGATTTCGTCGTATTCCACACGGGCTGCCTCAACGAAGGCCGGCTTGGCGGTGCTGCTCAGCAACTGCGAAGCAACGTTGACGCAGCGTGATGCATCGGAGACGTAGAGCGCGATGTCATTCTTGTAATGAGGCTCGATCTTGACGGCGGTGTGTGCCTTGGATGTCGTTGCACCGCCAATCATCAGTGGAACATTGAAATCCAGACGCTGCATTTCCCGGGCCACGTGGACCATTTCGTCCAGGGATGGGGTGATCAGGCCGCTCAAGCCGATGATGTCGACATTTTCTCTCTTTGCCGTCTCCAGAATTTTGTCACAGGGCACCATCACGCCCATATCGATCACTTCGTAGTTGTTGCACTGCAGTACCACGCCAACGATGTTCTTGCCGATATCGTGGACGTCGCCTTTCACCGTTGCCATCAGGATCTTGCCCTTGGCCTTCTGGTTTTCGGTCTTCTCCGCCTCGATAAACGGAATCAGGTGCGCAACCGCCTGCTTCATGACGCGGGCGCTTTTCACCACCTGGGGCAGAAACATTTTGCCATCACCAAACAGATCACCGACAACGTTCATGCCGTCCATCAGCGGGCCTTCAATCACCTCTATGGGATGGCTGGCTTCCAGACGGCAGGCTTCGGTGTCATCAATGATGTGACTGGTAATGCCCTTGACCAGCGCGTGCTGCAGACGCTGTTGCACTGGCCATTCGCGCCAGGCGAGGTCTTCTTCCTGAGTTTTCCCGCCTTTGCCTCTGAAACGCTCGGCGGTCTCCAGTAAGCGGTCGGTGCCGTCGTCACGGCGATTCAGAACAACGTCTTCGACACGCTCTTTGAGCTCCGGGTCTATTTCGTCATAAATGACCAGTTGGCCAGGGTTCACAATCCCCATGTTCATGCCCGCCTTGATGGCGTGGTACAGGAACACGGAGTGAATCGCCTCGCGGACCATATCGTTGCCGCGAAACGAGAAAGACACGTTACTGACGCCGCCGGAAATACTGGCGTGGGGAAGGTTTTCCCGTATCCAGCGGGTGGCATTGATAAAGTCCACGGCGTAGTTGTTGTGCTCGTCTATGCCTGTGGCAATGGCGAAGATGTTGGGGTCGAAGATGATATCACCGGGGTTGAAGCCGATGCCCACCAGAACGTCGTAGGACCGCTTGCAGATGGTCGTCTTGCGCTCGTAAGTGTCAGCCTGGCCCTGTTCGTCAAACGCCATGACCACCACGGCAGCGCCATAACGCATGCAGTCGCGGGCACGCTTGATAAACTCCTCTTCGCCTTCTTTCAGACTGATCGAGTTCACCACCGCCTTGCCCTGAATACACCGCAGACCGGCCTCGATCACCTCCCATTTGGAGGAGTCGATCATAATCGGCACCCGGGAGATGTCCGGCTCGGACGCGACCAGATTGAGGAACGTCACCATGACGTCCTTTGAATCCAGCATGCCCTCATCCATGTTGATATCGATGATCTGGGCACCGTTTTCTACCTGGTCACGGGCGACGCTCAGGGCTTCTTCGTACTGCTCTTCCTTAATCAGCCGCAGGAAACGCTTGGAACCCGTAACGTTGGTACGCTCACCGACGTTGATGAACAGCGTGTTCTCGTCGCCGGTAAACGGTTCCAGGCCGGAGAGGCGCAACGCTTTCGGGCGCTCGGGAATCTGGCGGGGAGGGTATTTCGACACCGCGTTGGCAATGGCTTCAATATGGTCAGGTCGCGAACCACAGCAGCCACCGATGATGTTGAGGAAGCCGTCTTTGGCGAAGCCCTCAATGATTTCCGCCATTTCTTCAGGCGTCTGGTCGTATTCGCCGAACTCGTTGGGCAGACCCGCGTTGGGGTGGGCGCTGACGTAGGTTTCCGCCTTATTGGCCAGTTCTTCCACGTAAGGGCGCAAGGCGTCCGCACCAAGGGCGCAGTTCAGGCCGACTGAAATCGGCCGGGCATGGGCAACGGAATTCCAGAAAGCTTCCGTGGTCTGGCCGGACAGCGTGCGGCCGGAGGCATCGGTTATGGTGCCGGAAATCATGATCGGCAGGGTGATGCCGCTGTCTTCGAAATACTGCTGGGTGGCGTAGAGTGCCGCCTTGGCATTCAAGGTATCGAAAACGGTTTCGATCAGGATCAAGTCAGAGCCACCTTCCACCAGGCCGCCTACCGCCTCGTAATAGTTGTCGACAAGGGTCTGGAAGTCGGCGTTGCGGTAGCCCGGGTTGTTTACGTCAGGAGAGATAGAAGCCGTGCGTGAAGTAGGCCCGACCGCCCCGGCAACAAAGCGGGGCTTAGCCGGATTTTTCGCAGTAAACTCGTCAGCGATCTCACGGGCCAGCTTGGCAGCGGCTACGTTCAGCTCCCGGGCAACGGACTCGAGGCCGTAATCCGCCTGGGAAAGCTGGGTGGAGTTGAAGGTGTTGGTTTCGATGATGTCTGCGCCAGCGTCCAGGTAATCCGCATGAATATTGCGGAGCAGGGCGGGCTGGGTCAGGTTGAGGAGATCGTTATTGCCCTGGACTTCCTGCTCGTAGTCTGCAAACCGTCCGCCACGAAACGCCGTCTCATCCAGTTTGAGGTTCTGGATCATGGTGCCCATGCCGCCATCCAGAATAACGATGCGATCCTGTAGGGCTTGGTGAAGCTGTTCGAGGCGAGTGGTGCGGTCGGTCATAGCGTACATCCGGAAGTCGTGTTTAACGTCGTATTTAACGGAACGGCGCGGGATGATAGCAAATCTGCAGGATTCCGTCCCGGTACGGTTGACAATTGTCAACGCTCAGTGTCAATAGGGGAAATTTACCATCTGACTAAAGCCTGACTATTTTACTTGGTCTTTCATGTTGGGGTGAACTGGCTTAAAATAGAGTGAAACTTTAAAACGGGTTGAAAACATGGCTTTGGTTACTGTGACTGATTCCGCTCGGGATTATCTGGCACAACTTATTGAAAAGCAGGACGTGGAAGGCATGGGCGTACGAATCTTCGTTACCCAGCCAGGCACCAAGCATGCCGAAACCTGCCTGGCCTATTGTCCGCCCAACGAAATTGTTCCGACGGACGAACAGGTTGATCTGACGAAGTTCACCCTGTTTCTGGACCATAATTCCGTCCCCTTCCTGGAAGAGGCCTACGTGGATTATTCCACGGACCAGATGGGCGGGCAGCTGACCATCAAGGCACCGAATGCCAAGGTACCCAAGATTGATGATGATGCGCCCCTGCCGGATCGGGTTAACTACATTCTGGCGTCGGAAATTAATCCAAACCTGGCGGCTCACGGTGGTGACGTATCCCTGGTGGAAATTGTGGAAGAATCTGTGGCTGTGCTTCGGTTCGGCGGTGGCTGCCAGGGGTGTAGCGCCGTCAGTCTGACCCTGAAGCAGGGCGTTGAAACCACTCTCAAGGAGAGGGTTCCGGAGATTTCCGCGGTGCGGGATGTGACGGATCACACCGTGACCGAGAACGCTTACTATCAGTAATCAGTTCGGTGTTGTGAGTCTGTGTAAATACCCTGATTGAGCGCCCGCACAGAGCCCTGGTTTAACACCGGGGCTTTTCTTTTTATACCTGGGGCGCCTGCCGTATCACCCCGGTTCTGTTGGCGGCACGGCCAATGCCCCTATATTTCAATTACTTCATCATTCGTCACATAATCAGAAACGACAGACCGGTACCATTCTAATGCCGATACTGTCTGACTGCCGATACAGGTATTTAACGACGCACTCACGGGCCTCCTCGCCTGTGACATTGATAACCGGGGCTCGATTTGTTCGACGTTGCACTCCTTTCCGTGCCACTTGTGGCAGCGGTCGTTGGCTGGTTTACCAACTGGCTCGCCATACAGATGTCTTTTTATCCGGTCCGGTTTGTCGGGGTGGGTTTCCTGGGCTGGCAGGGTGTCATTCCGCGCAAGGCGGAAAAAATGGCCCATATCTGCATCGACAGAACGCTGCAGCAATTCGGTGACCTGAATGCCGTATACCAGCAGCTTGAACCCCACCGGATCGTCGAACAGGTGGTGGCCCAGGTCGGTCCCAGACTGGACGAGTACATTGATGAAGTCATGTATGACATTCAGCCAGTACTCTGGGACAACCTGCCGCTGTTTCTGCGCAACCGGATATACCAATGGGCCCGCGAACAATTGCCGGCACGGATTGAATCCCTGGTTGAGGATTTTGGCGACGACCTGAATGAACTGGTCGATCTCAAAGTGCTACTCAGCCGTGAACTCCAACATCACCCGGACCTGATGAACCGAATCTTCCAACAGGCCGGGTCCGTGGAGCTGCGATCAGTGGTGAACCGGGGCGCAATCATCGGCGGTCTGCTGGGCGCTTTACTGGCCCCTTTCTGGGTGGCCTACCCGGAACCCTGGTTGCTTCCGCTTGGCGGATTCGCGGTTGGCTTCCTGACCAACTGGATTGCCATCAACCTGATCTTCAGCCCGCTGCACCCACGACGGATTCTGTTCTGGAAAGTGCAGGGCCTGTTTCTGCGTCGCCAGCCTGAAATCAGCGATGTCTGGGCCAGATTGGTGGCAGAGGAGCTGATTACCGTGGAAAAGGTGGCAGACGCCATGATCAATGGGCAGCACGGCGACCGTACACGGGCTATTATTCAGAAACACCTGCGGCCCATGCTCGATAACTCGGTGGTGATGAAGCTGACCGCTCAGGTCACCGTCGGCATGACGGGCTACACCGAACTGAAAAAAGCGATGAATCAGAAAGCCGTTCTGGCAACTCACGATGTGTTCAGTGATCCGTCATTCAATCGAGAGCGGGCCCCGGTTGTGGCCCAGGTGCTTGCTGGCCAGATGAAGGCGCTGAAGCCAGCGGAGTTTCAGGACATTTTGCGCCCGGCCTTCCGCGAAGAAGAGCTCCAACTGATGTTTGTGGGTGGTCTTCTGGGTGCTCTGGCGGGTATGGCGCAGTTTTTTTTCCTCAATGCATGGCCGTTCTAGGCAAACACGGCAAGGAGATCCCCTCATGGAATTCGGACTCACACTACTAATCCAGGCTGTGGTGACGGCGGTTGTGGTAGCAGGCGTACTCGCAGGCTTCTGGTTCGGGGTTGCTCGCCCCTACCTGGATAAAAAGGTCCAGGAATTGATTGCAGCCTCTCAGGAGATCGAACCCAAGGTGACGCGAGGTGTTAAAGCGGGCGTGTCTGAAACGCTCAGAGACCTTCCGGAAAGCACCGTCAAGGAATCGACCCGGCAGTTTATCAAGTTCGGCTCGGGGTTGTTTGAGAATGGATTAAGCAGTTTTCTCGGCAGCGCTGCTGACCTGGAGAGAAAATCTCGCGAACAGAACGGTGCCGCACCAGAGCCCCGAAGCTATTAGCCGGGATTGGATAGCAGCAATTCGAACAGAGTCTCAACGAGTCAGGGATTTACAGGCAGTTGGTCGGGCGGGGTAGCCCGGCAATCCGGCAGGCGGTTTTGGCGGGCGTGCCGGGAAACAGCTGCATCAGGTAAATGCTGTTGCCTTTGCCCTCACCGAACGCCTCTTTCACCGCTTTAACGAACAACCTGTTCGAGGGCGGAGACATTTCATGTTCTGCATAAAACATTCGCAGGAACTTGATGATTTCCCAGTGATTGTTTGACAGGTCAATGCCATCCTCGCCCGCGATAACCTCAGCAACTTGCGGATTCCAGTGCTCCGCGGATTCCAGAAAACCTTCATTGTTTCGTTTAGGTATGAGGGTGTCGGTCATGGGTTACCAGCTAATAACGTTTTCTGCAGAGGCCGTCAGATCCACCATGTCATCGAATGACACGACTTGATCCTGGCTGACGTGCGATAAAAGCCCCCGCGCTTCCAGATCCGGTGCCAGAGCAAACCATCGCTCACCGTTTATCTCCAAACGTTGGGTGACAGCCAGAACGCCGTTCTCGGTTAACAGCACCCCATCCGCAGGCCCGATAGCCGCGAGGCACAGTTTGAAGCGGCTGTGGTTTGGGGGTTTGTTGAGAATATGCAGGGTGTTCAGTGGGGTCATTGGTTCAATTCCTAGCCTGCAAACGCGATGTGATCAAAGTGGCTAACCAGTTCCGGGCCGAAGTCAGTGGTGGAGGCGTGGTCAAGCATGGCAGTCTCAGACAGACCATACTGATCGCAGGCGTGACGGTCTGCAAGCAGCGCTTCTACGCCGAAGATGGGGGCCGCCGCCAGGTTCCGCTCAACGGATTTCTGCTGAACTTTCGCGGCATCCTGCCCTTTACGCAACCAGTTCACCCCGAGGCCGCAGAACAACAGCGACACCGGTTGATCAAAGGCGGCCAGGGAGAAGGCCATGTCCAGCGCTTCCCGGCCTTCCCAGGAGCCATAGGGCGGCTGGTCGATAATGATCAGCGTGCTCATGTCAGCTTCCTTTGTGAAAGTAGAGGACCCGGGATTCAGAGGCTGCGCTGTCTACCCACTCGCCCAGGCCCGCTATCTCAAAGGGCGCGCGCAGGTTGAAGGCCGGTAGTTCGTAGCGCTGCATTTCCGATTCGTTGACCAGGCCCCGTCGGAGCGCTGAGGCAATACAGGCCACGGCGGGAATATTGTTCTCGGTAAGAAACGCTGACCAGGCTTCACAGAGGTTCAGCTCATCGGACGGGGGCGCGCTCAGGCTGGACGCCAGGTGAACACCATCACCGTAAAGGAATAGTCGATCAATGCGCTTATTGGCGGCAATCGCAGCGCGAGCGAAGTGCAGGGCTGTTTGCGGTGCCTGAGATGAGTATGGCGCCCCGGTGATCACCAACGTAAAAACCCCGGCAGACGCCGGGGTTTTTGTCTGCTCTGGCAAGCGGCTGCTCATTCGTTGGAAAATGCGCCAATAAGGTGCAGCAGGCTCAGGAACAGGTTATAGATGTTCAGATAGAGGCCGGTTGTCGCCATGAGATAGTTAGTCTCACCGCCGTTCACAATCCGACTTGTATCAAACAGAATGAAACCAGACATCAGGAACACGATGGCCGCACTGATCGCCAGGCTGAAGATGCTGACATCAACGCCGAACATGCTGGCAACCAGCGAGCCCACCAGTGCTACAAGCACTACCACCATGCCGGCAACCAGGATGCCGCGCATGAAGCTGAAGTCTTTCTTGGTGGTCAGTACGTAGCCAGACAGGGCAAAGAACACCAGTGCGGTGCCACCCAGGGCCTGCATCACAATTTGCCCGCCATTAGCCATGGCCAGGTAATAGGTCAGGGTGGGGCCAAGCGAAAGACCAAGAAGGCCTGTGAACGCGAAGACCACACCAATGCCGGCGGAGCTATTGGCGGTTTTTGGCAGAACCAGCCAAACCAGCGCGATCGCACCCAGCATGCAAATGAGCCCCGCACCACGGCCCAGGCCGATAGACATGGATACGCCAGCCATCACAGCACTGAACAACAGTGTCATGGCGAGCAGGCTATAGGTGTTGCGCAAAACTTTCCGCGCTTCAGGGCTGATGGCGGCTGTGCCAGAGCCACGGTTTATCGTGGTACCCCGATTCTGCTGAACGTTATACTGTCTGTTTTCCATTCTGAATCTTCTCCGGTTTTTAACAGCCATATTGTAATAGCTAGTTTGGTGCGAGAGCGCGTCAGGCTCTACATCCAGGTTCTTACCCCATCATAATGGCGAATTCCCAACTTTCAATCGTTTCTGACTCTAAAGGTGGGTAAAGATTCCCCAAATGACCATAAACTTCTATTCAGGCCTCATTGAGGTGCAAATCCCGCCCCGGGTGTTTTCAGGGCGTTGACAGGGCAGGCAATTCCGGTATCATGCTCCCCGCTGTCGCAATGACGGCAAGTGAAAAAACGGTGGGCTGGCAGAGCGGCTGAATGCAGCGGTCTTGAAAACCGCCGAAGGTTAATAGCCTTCCCGGGGTTCGAATCCCTGGCCCACCGCCATTTTTCTTTTCAGATCAACGTTCTGCGTAAACTTCTCCAGTCATTTTGATTGTATTTCGCCCCACATCCCTTTCAAATCCCGTACACTAGTCCCTATGCTTGTTGAGTCCTGATGACGCGGGGGTATCCATGACACAGAACGACCAATCACATGCGGAAGAACGCCGTAAAGACCTGCGCTTTTCGGTTTCGGCCAATCGCGGTCAGGCAAGCCACCGGGTACGGTATGTCGAAAACGGCGGCGCTGCGGTGGATACAGCCGAGTGTACGTTTTGCCAGGCGGTGCCGGATCTGGAGCACGCGGGCGGGGTGAAAGCGACTGAAGTTACAGCGCGCCGCCGTCCCGAAGACGGAGCGGCAGACGGTTAACGAATGCTTCGTTTGGCGGGTCAGATATCATCGTTGCGGCCGGGAACGGTCGCCTGTTTTCTGGCCTCAGCCCGTTTTGCTCTGGCTTCCAGCTGCTCGCCATCGTTAGCGGGCACGACCCATCCTTTCAGGTTTTCTTCCACGAGCTGCACCAAGGCGTCAATATGACCGGGCGTTGCGTTCAGGCACGGTATATAGCCGAAGCCTTCGCCGCCAGATTCCATAAAGTACTCACGATTTTCTTCATTAAGTTCTTCGATGGTTTCCAGGCAGTCCGATGAGAAGCCGGGGCAGAATACGTCGATGGTTTTTACGCCCTTGCCGGGCAGTGACTTCAGGGTTTCATCGGTATACGGCTGCAACCACTCTTCGCGCCCAAAACGGGACTGAAAGGTTGTCATGTATTGGTCCGGCCCTAATTTGAGCCTTTCGGCAAGGAGTCGCGACGTCTTGTGGCACTCACAGTGGTAAGGGTCGCCTCGCTGAAGATACTTCAGTGGAATGCCGTGATAGGAAAGAATCAACTTTTCGTTACGCCCGTGCTCAGTCCAGTAGGCTTCAATATGCTGTGCCATGGCCTCAATGTAGGCCGGGAAATCGTGGTAGTGGGAAACAAACCGAAAATCCGGCAGCCAGCGGCGTTTGGTGAAATCTTTGGAGATCGCGTCAAAGGTTGATGCGGACGTTGAGGCAGAATACTGAGGGTACAGCGGAAGCACCAACAGTTTCCGGACGCCCTGGCGCTGCATTTCATCCAGCACTTTGGCGATGGAAGGGTTGCCGTACCGCATGGCAAACCCGACGACGACATGGTTGCCATACTTCTGATGCAACGCCTTGCGAATGCCCTCGGCCTGGTTGGCCGTATGAAACAGCAACGGAGAACCCTCGGGTTGCCACACGCTGGCGTAGGCCTTGGCGGATTTGCGCGGGCGGATGCGAAGGATGATGCCGTGGAGAATCAGCCACCAGATCGGGCGCGGCACCTCGACCACCCTCGGGTCTGCCAGGAACTCTCCGAGGTAGCGCCTGAGGGCGGAAGGGGTCGGTGCATCGGGGGTGCCCAGGTTGGTGACCAGTACGCCCAGCTTTTCAGGCTGGTTGTGACTGAAATTCTCTGTTCCTTTGTACTGCATGAGGCGATGTCCTGGCTGGCAATGTTGGTTGCTGGGTCAAGGGCTGCTTCAGCCTTTCTTCGCCGCTTGCTGGGCAAGCCTGGGAGCCAGACCGCTGAGGTCGTAACCGGCATTTCCCGCTTTGCTGACGACGTCACCGGCAGGTGTATCACGGGCTGCACTGAGCGCCCAGAGCACAGTGCAACGGGTTCCCGAACGGCAAAAAGCCAATACGGGCTTTTCGGCCTGCTGGATCATTGGTGCAAAGCGGTCCACATCTTCGTCGGTAATGTGGCCAGACTCCACGGGTTGGTAGACCCATTCCAGACCATTCGCTTTCGCAGCGGCTTCGAGGTCGCTCATTCCCGGCTGCCCGGGCTCTTCGTGGTCCGGCCGGTTCGCTACCAGCGTTTTAAAACCCAGCCGGGCGAGCTCTGCCACGTCGTCGACACTGATCTGGGGAGCCACGGTTATCTGATCGTCGATTTTTCTCAGTTCCATAGTTCAAACAGGCCTTTTTGGGTCAGCAACGGTGTTGGCGCATGATGACACAGTGCACCGGATCTTTCAGGACGGTTGAGGTTCATTCTAACCAATTTGGCTCAGGCCGTATTGCTTTTACTCTCGGCGAGATCGGACAAAAAAAGCCCGGCACTGGTGGCCGGGCAGAGGCGTGCGAGTAGTATCCATGAAAGACTTCCAGACAAACCGGCATCAGCAGGGACACCGGTATAGGGAAGTATTGACCATATTTTGTACACTGCAAGTTGTGGCCTGTTTAATTTCAAATCATTTTTTCATATTGATTGAGTACTTATACTAACGCCTGCGGTTGTGCGGGTTACGAGCAGGTATGACGCACTGAAATTCGCCATCGCCTGTAATACAATAACGACACATTGCTTTTTTCTGATGCCCCGAGGTTGTTTCATGTCCGACGATAACGAAAACAAATCCCAGAACGATCCGCAGCTCCCGGGCAAGATCAAAGACTCTGCCCGCCAGATCTGGCTCGCAGGTCTGGGCGCATACACCAAAGCGGAAGAAGATGCCGGGCGGTTTTTCGACCGATTGGTGCAGGAAGGTGAACAGCTGGAAAACAAAACCCGCGGTGTGGTCGGGAAACAGATCAAAAGCGTTGAAGGCCGGGTGGGGGATGTTCGCGAGCGGGCCACAGGAACGTGGGACCGGCTGGAACACATGTTCGATGAACGGGTGTCTGGCGCACTGCGTCGTCTTGGTATCCATCGCCGGGAAGAAATTGAATCCCTTGAGCATCGCATTGAGGCCCTGGAATCCGAGCTTCAGCGGTTGCGTGGTGACCATCTGGACGATTCCGAAGAGTAAGCCGGTGGCTTACAAATACTCCTGACTCATGAGGCTGACCTGATCCTGCTCATCGGGGGCAAAGTAGGGCAGCATCAACTGCATCATTTGATACACGCCCCGCCCCGGGTCGACGGCATCCCGGTTGTCAAGATGTGAAAGGCTATCGTAACTCACCCAGTAACAGGCAGTTAGGGTTAACTGTTCACCCAGAGCCGTAAGTTGTCCCTTGCTGATTGTGATCATCCCCTGGCGCTCAAAGCTGCCACAGATCGTCATAAAGGCAGCCGTTTTCTTTTTCAGGAGGCGGCGAAACCGCGTTTGCAACTGATCGTATCGGGACAACACATTCACCAGGTCCTGATACAGAAAGCGGTAGCGCGCCACGGTTTCAAACAGCAGGTGCAGGAAAAAACTCTGCTGCTCCAGACTGATCTCGACGTCGCCAGGTACGTCCAGAAGATCCTGCATCTCGGCCTCAAAGTGGTCAAAGAGTTCTTCGACGATGTCGCCTTTGCTTTTGAAGTGGTAGTAAAGGTTGCCAGGGCTGATATCGAGCTCGTCAGAGATCAACAGGGTAGTCACGTTGGGCTCACCGACACTGTTGAACAGCAACAGGCTGGTGTCGAGGATGCGGTCGCGGGTTTTGATTTTTTTCATATCGCGCCAGATAACGGTTCAGAGGTCGAAGCGGGCCCACACCGGACAATGGTCCGAGGGCCGCTCCATGGCACGAATATCGTAAGACACGCCGGCTTCTCGCGCACTGGGTAGAAGGCTGTCGCTGGCCATGATGAGGTCAATACGAAGTCCGCGTCTGGGGTCCCGGTCAAACCCCTTGCTACGGTAGTCAAACCAACTGAAGGTGTCTGCTTCAGCAGCATGAAGGTGACGGAACACATCCGTAAGCCCGCGGCTTTCAACCTGAGCCAGCCACTCACGCTCTTCCGGCAGGAAACTGCACTTGCCACTACGCAGCCAGCGTTTGGCGTTGTCTGCGCCGATGCCGATGTCTTTGTCGGTCGGTGAAATGTTCACATCGCCCATGACCATTATATGACCGCCTTCCTTTTTCAGGTCGTCCAGGTAGCGCATGAGATCACTGTAGAATTTCTGCTTGGCCGGAAACTTCACCGGGTGGTCCCGGCTTTCACCCTGGGGAAAGTAGCCGTTAATGACCGTCAGTTTTTCCCCATTGCAAGAGAACTGCCCGGTAATCAGGCGGCGTTGGGCATCGTCGTCGTCCCAGGGGTAGCCTCTGGTCATCGCTAGGGGTGCCGCCCGCGACAGCAGGGCAACCCCGTAATGTGTTTTCTGACCGTGGAAAGAGACGTGGTAACCCAGTTCGCGGATGGCATCGACCGGGAAGTCGACGTCCGTGACCTTGGTTTCCTGCAGTCCGATGACGTCGGGGTTCAGGGTCCGTATCACTTCTTCCAGCTGGTGAAGGCGGGTACGAATGCTGTTGACGTTGAAAGACACAAACATCATGGCGGATTACTCTCTGCATCGCTGACAGGTGATTTTGATCTCAGCGTCGGAGTTTATCACAGCCCAACAGGTAATCCGCCTTGGCTGACAGGACGGTATCAGGGGGTCAGTTCGCAAGTCGGGCGTTTGCTGACGTCATAACGGATGTGAACCGTGTAGTTATTGTCTTCGGATTTGCGGAGATTACTGAGGCCGATGTAATCGGTCAGGGTTCCGGAGCTGTCGTATCCCAGGGTGATCGGGTCCACCAGGAATCGCAGGACGATGCCAGACGGGCGAATGGTCACGGTGTGCCTGGCCTCGGTTTGATCGGTGCTTACCGGCTCCATCACGAACGCATAGTGTTCGCCCCGGGTCGGAGCAAGGAAACGGAAGTCGACCGACTGGTCCGATGTCACGTCAGCCCAGTGGCGGCGCACAAGGTTATCGAAACCAGCGTCGATGACGACGCTGTCTTCAATGCTCGCACTGAAGTTTTCGGTTCCACCGGACGGGGCCTGCCAATGGATCGCCAGAGAGCCATCACCGTCCTGACGGACCGTGATACTTTCATCAAAATCCAGCTGTTTGAAATCCATCTCGGGGCGGAGAACGGAAGACCGGTATTCCAGTGATTTGGTGGCGAATGACTCACGCTCCCCGGGCTTTCGATACTCCACGCTGTGCGTCACCGGGTGCCAGAGGTTGTCACGACATTCACCGGCAACCTTGTGGTGCTCTTCATATACCGGTGTGCCGTCTTCGCTGGCTTTGCCGACGAATTCAAACCGGCTGTCATTGGCATACGCCGCTGGCACCATAAGCATGGCGGCGGTAAGAGTTGCGAGCTGAGGGCGTGTCATTGGGCTAACTCCGTATAGAGCGTATTGCGGATGAACAGCAGCAGCGGAAAGACCACCAGCCACCCCAGTGCCAAAGCCACCAGGGACGGGATCAGAACCGGCAGTTCAACCGCCCCCAACTGGCTGGCTGACCAGTACGCAAAGGGGCCTGCCATCGGCGCGAGAAGCCAGGGCAGCCAGGGTTTGCGGCCAACCCACTGCAGAGAGTGGGAAAGCGTGGTCATGAAGATGGCCCAGATCGCAATCAGCCAGATCGGCGTGAGCAGAACCTGGCCCGTGCCGTCATCCAGCACACCGGTGTGGAACCAGAGGCCATCAAGAACGCCACCCACCACTGTGCCAAAGCCGATAAACTGGGCTTCCATCCAGCGATTCTGACTCACCAGCGCGAAATGAAGGACCAGAAACAGGGCAACCACGCCGGCACCGATCAGGCCGGGGTAGAGCACGCAGGCCAGCCAGCCCGCCTGGAACAGGACAAAGTTGATGACATTCCTGACGGTTTCCGACTGAATCATAAGCTCAGGATGTTCTCGCGCTTATTGCCAGGCTTGGCGAACACTAGCTGGGAAACCCCAATCGCGCGCTCACTGAAACCGGCTTCGCAGTAGGCGAAGTAGAAATGCCAAAGTCGGCGGAACGCTTGGTCATAACCCATTCCCTCAAGCTGTTCCCGGCTGTCCATAAAACGTTCGCACCAGTGGTTGAGTGTGCGGGCGTAATGAAAGCCGATGTCTTCGGCATGCGTCAGGACCAGGTTGCTGCCTGACCGGACGGACTCAAGCATGGCACCGAACGATGGAATAAAGCTGCCCGGAAAAATATACCGCTGGATGAAGTCCACATTTTTCAAAGCACGCTGATAACGCTGCTCCGGCATATTGATCGCCTGCACCAGCGCAAGGCCGTCCGGTTTGAGCAGGTGGCTGATCTGACGGAAATAACTGTCGAGAAACTGCGGCCCGACGGCTTCGATCATCTCGATTGATACCAGTTTGTCGAACTCCCCGGTCAGATCTCGATAATCTTCGAACAGCAGTGTGATGCGATCTTCAAGCCCTGCATCCGCCACTCGTTGCCGCGCCAGCGCAAGCTGTTCTTCGGAAATGGTTGTGGTGGTTACATGGCAGCCGTAGTGCGCAGCGGCGTGAACCGCAAAGCCCCCCCAGCCAGTGCCAATCTCGATCACCCGATCACCCGGCTTCAGATCCAGTTTTTTGCAGATGGTGTCGAGCTTATGAACGGCCGCGGCTTCGAGCGAGCTGTCTGCGTGCGGGAAAATGGCGGACGAATACATCATCGTGGGGTCCAGGAAGGTCTCAAACAGATCGTTCCCGAGGTCGTAATGGGCGCTGATGTTCTTCCGCGAGCCAGCCTTGGTGTTCCGGTTCAGCCAGTGCAACCCTTTGAGGGTCGGTTTGGTGATCCAGCTGTAGCGATCCTCAAATTCATTCATCCGGTCCACATTGCGAGTGAAAAAACTCAGCAGGGCGACCAGATCGGGCGTGTCCCAGTCACCGGCCACCCAGGATTCGGCGGCACCGATACTGCCTCCGGTAAGCAGGTCCCGCCAGGTGCTGTGGTGGCGTATCCGGAGTTCCGCCAGGGGATGCTCCGCATTGCCATCGCCAAATACCAGGTCGTCACAACCCGCTTCCCGGACCACCAGAACACCGTCCTTCAGCAAGCCCAGTTGCTGACAAACGAGGCGTTTGGCGAGCCGGCTTGTGACCGTCGTACCAGCCCCGTCAGTGTCAGTCTGCAATGAGGTATTCAGATTCTCCATGAGCTTACCTTTCCACTTGTACAATCAGTCTTGTTGGTTTCAGTAACATCGGCACCGGTATCGGTCTTGCCAAGCTGGTAAGACCGATCGGACGGCTCGCGTTTATCCGGATGCGTATAAACCGGCGCTCCTTTGAATTTCAGCTTCACTGCGTGCCAGTAAATGCCCGCAGCGACTTTGAATGCCTCCAGTGGAAACCGCGTCAATGTTCTGTGTAGTTGTTTACGGGTCAGGGGGGTGCGTTGGACTACCAGCGTGGCATCGAATTGTTTGCGTCCCGCTTCCAGAACGTTCATATGAATACGCAGTTGCGGCCCACGAAAACTGAAGGCCCACTGGTAATGTTGGTCCATGTCGTTAAATGGCGACACGTGAAAGCGTTTCTGGAAACCGAACCGTTCGGTGTGCCAGCCGTCAGATGTCGCTGCATCACCGTGCGACTCCAGGCAATAAAGATGGCGCTCATGCCAGGGCGTGTTGGTAATCTGGGCCAGAATAACTCTGGGTACCGCGCCGTTTTCCGGGCGGTCGCCCGCGCGGTAACAGAAGTAAAAGCTGACCGGGTTGAACACATACCCCAGGTACCGAGGGTGGGTGATCAGTTCCACCGGGCCGTCTGGCAGCCAACCCGTCGCGCGTTCCGCCTGCTCGCGAACCGCCGCCAGCAGGTCAGGGCTGTCGGGGCTGAAATAATCTTTCCGGTAGAGGGAGAGCCAGTTAAAACGTTCGCGGGAAAAAAACGGACTGATCGTTGTGACCTGATCCCACTCCGTCAGCTCGAGTGCAAGCATGCCGGTGCGATACCGGAACTGGTGGCCGACCGGGCTTTTGCGCCGGTGGCGAATGCTGCCTTCAAGCCAATGGCTGGCCAGGTTCGAGGTGGCCATGTTCAGAGCTCCACACCAAATGCGTTGGTGACGCGCAATGCACTGCGTACCCCATCCTCATGGAACCCGTTGTACCAGTAGGCACCGCAGAAATGGCTGCGGTTGCGATTACCGATGTCCTGATAACGGTTCTGGGCCGCAACGGCCTCGAGGGTAAACACCGGGTGCGCGTAATCAAACCGCTTGATAATACGGTCTTCCGCGATGTCCTGGCTTCGATTCAACGTAACGCAAAAGGTTTCCGGGGCGTCGTGGAAATTTTGCAGCACGTTCATGTTGTAGGTTACCGAGACCGGTTCGGTGCTATGACGGGGTATAAAATAGTTCCAGGCCGCCCACGCCCGACGGTTAGAGGGCAGAACGGACTGATCGGTGTGCAGAACCACGTCGTTACGCTGGAAGGCAATCGCGCCCAGCACGTCCCGCTCGTTATCAGTCGGGTCCGCCAGCATGGCCAGGGCCTGATCGCTATGGCAGGCGAATACCACCTGATCGAACATCTGTTCCTCACCACCCACGATCAGCGATACCCGGTCGGGATGCCGTGTCACCGACGTCACCGGGCTGTTCAGGTGCGTACGATCACCAAGCCGGTCCATCATTTTGCTGACGTATTGCGCCGAACCGCCTGAAATCACTCGCCAGGTGGGCCGGTCGTCGACCGACAACATACCGTGGTTGTTAAAGAACTGGAGAAAGAAACGAATCGGGAATCGCTCCAGGACGATTTCCGGCGCTGACCAGATCGCGGCCCCCATGGGCACGATGTAGTAGCTGCGAAAGTACCGGGAGTAACGGTTCCTGTTGAGATATTCTCCCAGGGTTTCCTCGTCATTAATGGTGCCGGCGGCGAGATCCGCCCGGGCTTCTTTGTTGAACCTCAGAATTTCGCGGATCATCTTCAGGAACGGCAGGTTCAGCAGGTTGCCGCGCTGCGCAAACAGCGTATCGAGGCTGGTGCCATTGTATTGAAGGCCGCTGGCCGCACTGTCAACGCTGAAGCTCATGCTGCTGACTTCTGATGGCACGCCAAGCCGGTCCATCAGTTTCATGAAGTTGGGGTAGGTCCAGTCGTTGAAAACGATGAACCCGGTGTTGACTGGCCAAACCCGGCCCCCCGATTCGACCTGTTCGGTATTGGTATGCCCACCGGCGTAACCTGCCGCTTCAAACAGTTGTACATCGTGTTGCTCGGAAAGCAGCCAGGCAGCAGTGAGGCCGGATACGCCGGCCCCAATGACAGCAATGCGCTGACGTGGTTGGTTCATCTGGGATTTTCCTGTCATTGGGCGTCTTTGCGGGCCATGGACGCCGCCATGCGATCAATCAGTGGGCGCGGAAGTGCCCCCAGCAAGCGCAGCGTCCAGGTGAAGCGTTTGGGAAACGCAATGTCGTTTTTGCCTTTGGACAACCCGGTAACGATGCGGTTAGCGGCGTCTTCCGCGGTCACCAGAAACGGCATCGGGAAGTCGTTGCGGTCTGTCAGAGGTGTTTTTACAAAGCCGGGCGAAACCACCACCACATCGATGCCTTCGGCCGCCAGGTCTGCCCGCAGCGCGTGGGCAAAATAGCTCAGGGCCGCCTTGGAGGCGCCGTAACCCTCAGCGCGAGCAAAAGGAAACCACCAGGCTGAGGAGCTGACGATCACCAGGGTTGCCGGCCCGCCGTTGGCCCGGGTCCGTCGCAGCGCGGGCAGCGCAACATCAAGGCAGCGAGCGGTACCAATCACGTTCGTGGTCACATTGTTGGCGATGACGTTGCTGTGATAGTTCTCTATTTCCAGGTATTCGCAGGTGCCGGCGTTTAACACCACCATATGGAGATCGCCAAACCGCTCAAGCGTGGGCGATATCGTCTGCAGTTGTTCGTTATCGGTGGTGTCAGCCGCAGCCGGAAGGGCGCGCTCCGGCGCTAATTCGCAGAGTTTCTCCAGCGGCTGGGGCCTGCGCCCGGTGACAATCAACCGATGCCCCTGGTCCAGAAGCTGTCGAGCCAGCGCCTCACCAATACCGGTGCCCGCACCTGTGATCCAGATGTTTGACGGGGTCTGAAGCCGATGGCTCATCCTGCCTGTTTCCTCAGCCATCGAATGGCACCGCCGATCACCGGGAGGTTTTCGTAGAGCAACTGGCCAACGTCGAAATAGTCCCGGTGGCTGGTAACCTTGCCGTTGTGGATGACCAGTCGGCTCATGCCATCGACCTGAATCTCGCGGCCTTTGCGAATGCGTTTATGCTTCAGGTGCATCACCCAGGCGATGCCGACGTTTTCCCCGTCTATTATCGCTTCGGCAAATTCGAAACGGCACGACAACACATTGGCGTAGGACCCGGCGAAATAGTGAGTCAGCTGATCCAGCCCGCTGACGGACGAGAGCGGGTCCTGAAAATGAACGTTTTCGCTGTAGACAGAGGCAAGCGTGTGCAGATTGCCTGCGTCAAGGTCATTAAACAGCGCCTGGAACCGTTCGAGCGTGGCCGGAATGGCGGAGTCTGGAATACCGACTTCGATGGCTGAGGCGGTACTCATGAGGGATTCCTCCTCTGTGCGTCGAGCGTGCGGGTTTCTTCCTGAATGTGCCTGGGAATCGGGTTCAGATCCCAGATAATTCCCAGCTTGGACATCAGCCAGAGCCCATACCAGGTAACGTCAATCTCGTACCACCGGAAACCCTGCCGGACCGACTGTGGCCAGCGATGGTGGTTGTTGTGCCAGCCTTCGCCCAGGGTCAGCAGAGCCAGCCAGAAGTTGTTGCGGCTGTCATCCCCAGTGTCGAAACGGCGCTTGCCCCAGACATGGGACAGGGAGTTGATCGACACGGTTGCGTGGAACAGCGCGACCGTCGAAATGAAGAAGCCCCAGATCAACAACTGGAAGCCGTCAGTACCGAGGCCCGGAGCCCAGGCGGCCAAGGCTTCACCAAAACCGTAGATCAGTCCGGCCGCCGCAGCCGGGATCAGGGAATCAAAGCGGTTAACGAAAGTCAGTTCCGGGAACTTCAGCCAGTCCCTCACGCGCCGCTCATCCATCGAGAAGCCGGCATCACAGGTGAACCATCCGGCATGAGCCCACCAGAAACCACCCTGATGGGGTGAATGCAGGTCTTCCTCTTTGTCTGAATACTGATGGTGGTGACGATGATGAGCCGCCCACCAGAGTGGACCACGCTGGGCCGCGCTTGCGCCCATGATGGCGAACACCAGCTGGGCGGCCCGGCTGGTTTTGAACGTTTTATGGGCAAAGTAGCGATGATAGAAACCGGTGATTGCGAACATGCGAATCAGAAAGAAGGCGATCGCAAAGCCAACCGCAAACGCACTGACGCCCGTGAATAAAGCCAGCAGGCAGGCCAGATGGAGGGCTAAGAAGGGAATAACCCGGATAACGTTGAAGGATCGTGATGTGGCGTCGATGTGATCCGAACCCGCTGAGGAATCGAACCACCTTCGAATGTTGGTTAGCCAGTATTGCGTTCGGGTCATACCCAGACTGCCCTTGTATCAAGTAATGTTTCGACAACTGTCTTAACGGTTCGTCGGAATGTACGATCAACTCCCTGTTTTTGGATGCACTCAAACGATGAATAACCGAAAGTTTCAGTACCCGGATGTACGTCAGGTTGCAGTGGTTGGTTCAGGGGTCGCAGGCCTCTGCACCGCACGACTTTTGATGGAGCAGGGGGCTAGCGTGACCCTTTTCGAGAAAAGTCGCGGCCCGGGTGGCCGCCTTGCAGCAAAGCGGGTCACCGGCGGGTCGGCGGATATGGGTGCCCAGTACTTTACAATCCGCAGCCCCGCATTCCAGGACTTTCTGGCCCGTTTCGCCGGAGAGGGCTCCTTTGCACGCTGGGATGCTCGCCTTGGCTTTCAGGCGCCGGATGGGCATTGGCAGACGTTTCCGCATGAGCCACGTTATGTCGGTGTACCACGGATGACGGCAATCAGTCGTGCACTGTCGGACGGCCTGGACATTCGGGCACAAACGCGCATCACGACAATGGCCCGAAATGACAGGTGCTGGACACTGACTGATACTGACGGCCAGGATTTTGGTCCCTTTGACGAGGTTGTCATAACGGCCCCTCCCGCCCAGACACGAGACCTGCTGGCAGACAGCAACCTTGCTGCGTTGGCCGAACACCTGCGCGGCCCCGTTTCTGCGATATTGCCATGCTGGGCCGTGGCGGCGTATTTTAACGAGCCGCCTTACAGCGAGTTTGATGGCATGCGCCCCAATGACGAGATCCTTTACTGGGTGGCCAATAACACCAGCAAACCGGGCCGAAGCGAGCAGGGGCAATGGTGGGTGCTGCACGCTACACCTGACTGGTCTGCGGCGAACGAAAACACCCCGCCTGATGCTGTGGTAGACGCGATGGTTGCTGCTTTTCGAGCCTTGACCGGCACCGCCTCTGAGCCACTTGAAACCCTGGCGCATCGCTGGCTGTATGCCCGCTCCGTCGGTTCCGATGCTTCCGGCAAGCCCGGATGCCTGTGGTATCCCGAGGAGGGCGTGGGCCTGGCCGGAGACTGGCTCAGTGGCGGCCGCGTAGAAGGGGCCTACCTGAGCGCTGAGGCCCTGGTCCGGGAAATGATTTAACCCGCTTTACTCGCTTTCCCGGGGCGTGGTGACCCCTGGCTGAAGGTAAAAGTGAGTGATAGTGCCATCGCTGAATTTGCTGAAGAATGCGCTGACCTCGGTAATCTTGCGCAAGGAGCGGGTGCGTTTGATGGGGTCTCTCACCAACACTTTTATTCCGTTGAAGTTATCCTGAATATTGGAAAAGCGAGCGCGCATGGAGCAGGTCACCACGCGCGCCGGGTCCAGCTTCAACTGTTCCGCCAGCCAATCGCGGTGATCGGCGATACCTTGATGGCTGAGGTCTTCCCGGGTGTCCAGATGATCCAGCTTGATGCGATCGACAATGCAGCGTGAGAAGCTGTGAGGGTTGCGGCGGGCCACCTTACGGAAGGCTTCCCAGAAGAAGTTGTCCGTCAGTTCCGCGAAGTAGCGCATGTTACTGAGGCAGGTGTCGATCCACTCGAAGCTCTCCGGGTCTTCAAGCACCTCATTGATGGCCTCCCGCAATAGCCAGTCGAAGCCCAGTGCGGTTTTGTGCGCATAAACCTTGCGGTACATTTGATGGCGGCTGTAAACAAAGTCTTCCAGCGCGCCCAGGCCTTTGTGGGTGATCGCCAGCCCAAGCCATGGCTCTGAGACGTCCCAGCCGAAGCGCAGGTTGCTCAGCAGGTGGTCAAGATTGAAACCGCCTATGGTGACGGAGGAGTGGAAACCGTCCCGCAGCATGTAATCCGCCCTGTCGGCGTCAATCTCTCCGGATACGATGGAAGACAGCAGGTCCATGACCAGCCTCGGCACGTCCGCCTGGCTGAGCGCGCCGGAATGGGCATCGTCACCGGCGATGAAGTGCCAGAACGTCCGGGCGTGGCGGCAGAACGCGTCGCTGGGTTGAACGTCCGTGGTTTCCATAATGCCGATCACATCCCGGGCGTCCAGGCCCGCGCTTTCTATACCGATATCCGCCAGCACTTCATGCGCCACCCGGACCGAATAGTGTTCATGCTCCAGTTCGTCCGGTGTGCAACTATGGTAAGAGGAAAAGTCCACACCCTCCCAGAGATCTTCGAACCGGCCAGGGCGTGACATCAGCTGGCGGATCCGACGAGCCTGAGTGAACTGGTGGGAAAAGCTGGAATGGCCGCTGTCATGAAGCAGGCAGCCGAGGCGTATGGTTTTCGCCAGATAATCAATGGCGTCGAGCTGGCTCAGGCTGAGATCGGTCTGCTGGCTGAGCTGTTTCTCCCGAAGGTAGGCATCGATCATCGACCGGAACATTCGCGTGCCGACGTGCATCACGCCAATGCTGTGCAGGAAGCGTGAGTGGGTCGCCCCCGGGAACACCAGGCTGAGTATGTCGTTCTGGCAAATATTGCGCAGGCGCTGAAACAGCGGGTGATCAATCACGCGAATCTCATGCCGGTATAAAGGAATACCCCCATGAACCGGATCCATAATCAGCTTGTCATACGCCCCGAGCAGATCGTTTACCGCGCTTCTCATTGCCTGTTTTCTCCCAAAACCATAAAACTTGCCTTGTTATATCACAGGGTCGTGCCAGAATAGGCGATAGTTACCCGATTTATCCTTTACCGATGGTAGTTTAGGGCCTTAGCCATGACCTCGCGCACCGAGCGCATTCTCATCATAGATGCCGATCAAAAGGCACGGAACGAGCTGAGCCGGCATCTGGAAGCTCGTGGCTTCTATGTGACCGGCTGTACTGATAGCCAGGCAGCCCTTGCGCTGTTCGACCAGAACATTCCGGATGTGATTTTCGCCGATCTGCCAACCCAGGCAATCTCGGAACTGGCATCGCGACTCGAGGATCTCGAAACCTTTACGCCTATTGTGGCCTGTTCTGACACGAAAAACTCGGACGACGTCGTCAACGCGTTGCGAGCCGGTGCCGCTGATTTCGTGTTGAAGCGGGCTTGCGATGGTAAAGACTCGCTGGACGATGTGATAGGTAAGCTATTTGACCGTGTTCGGGTGAACCGGCTCAATCAGCTGTACCGGCAAGAACTCGAAGAGGCCAACCGCGACCTGCGCAATGGCATTTCGGAGCTCAGGGCCGACCAACGCGCCGGGCGTAAGGTGCAGCTGAAAATGTTGCCTGACAACGACCAGTCCCTGGCCGGCCTGAGCGTGTCCCATCTGATCAAGCCGTCGCTGTATCTCAGCGGCGATTTTCTCGACTACTTTCGCATTTCCGAAGACAAGGTCATGGTGTATATCGCCGATGTGTCTGGCCACGGTGCCAGTTCCGCGTTTGTGACGGTATTGCTACGCAATCTGACCAATCGCCTGCTGCGCAACCTGCGCCGGCGCTCAAGCGACGACATCCTCTACCCCGAGCGCTTTCTGGAGCGCATTAACTCGGAACTGCTCGACACGGGGCTCGGTAAACACGTAACCGTTTTTGTTGGCATTATCACGGTTTCGGAGCGTAAATTGAGATATGCGGTCGGCGCACATTTCCCCATGCCGATTCTGTCCTTCGAAGGTGGCAGTACCACGTTTCTGGAGGGCAGCGGCCTGCCGGTCGGGTTGTTTGAATCCCCGGAATGGGAAGTGTACGAGATTCCTTTGGAAAGCCCGTTCCGGCTTATTCTGTTTTCCGATGGCATTCTGGAAGTCATCCGGGCGAAAAGCCTGGATGAAAAGGAAAAGACACTACTTGAACTCGTGTCGGGAGGTAGTCACACTATCGCATCTCTGAGCCAGGCATTGAGCCTTGATGCTATCACAGAATTACCGGACGACATCGCGGTTGTGTCGGTGACTGACATCCAGAACGGTTCAGAAAACACGTCGTCGAATTAGTGGCAGTGTAAAACATGGCTGGTTACAAGATCCTGCAGGCTGAAAATCAGGGTATTTATCTCCTGAAGTTTATTGGTGAAATCCGGCTGAACCTTTGTTCGACGCTGGACAATCTGGTTGAGTCCATCACCCAGGACCCCGAATTCAAAACCGTGGTGATCGATCTCACCGAGTGCGAGATTATCGACAGCACCACGCTGGGCCTGTTGGCAAAGATCGCCATGGCGGCTTATAAACGAAGCCACTTCATGCCCACACTGGTTTCCACCAACCCCGACATTACCCGAATCATCACTTCCATGGGTTTCGACAAGATTTTCATCATCGTTCGCGAACCCGCCTCCAGAATCGAACAACTTGAGGAAATTCCGGTCCTGCGCGCCAGCGAACAGCAAGTGCGTGACAAGGTGCTGGATGCCCACCGCGTGCTGATGGGCCTGAACAGCCGTAACAGGGAAGAGTTCAAGAACCTGGTTCGTGCCCTGGAATGTGAAGAACCGGGCTGATCCATCCTAACGAACGGACACACTATGCCTGATAAAAACGACCTGAAAACGACGGGTGCGCCCGCCACTGGCCGTCATGTCGCCGTGCTTGGCGGAGGCAGTTTTGGCACAGCACTGACCAAGGTGCTGGCGGAAAATGGCCACACCGTTCATTTCTGGATGCGCGATAAAGCGCAGGCAGACGAAATCCGCGGTAGCGGAATCAACAGCCGCTACATGCCGGATATTCACTTGACCGGCGATATTCAGCCCACCACCGATTTTGCCGGCGCGGTTAGAAACGCGGAAGTGGTCTTCGTCGCCATTCCCAGCAAAGCGTTTCGCGCGGTGATACGGGAGCACAGCACGGATTTCTCCGATGACCAGATGGTTATCAGCCTGACCAAGGGTATCGAAGAGCACGGTTTCAAGCTGATGAGTGAAATCCTGCAGGAAGAGCTTCCAAAGTGTCGGAGTGGTGTGCTCAGCGGCCCGAATCTGGCTGGCGAGATTGTGAACCGGGATCTGACCGCAACCGTTGTCGCGGCAAAAGATCCGGACGTCCGCCGGGCTGTGCAAGACCTTCTTGGTTGTGAGTATTTCCGCGTTTACGCAAACGTTGACGTTTACGGCGTTGAGCTTGCCGGTGCCCTGAAAAACATCTACGCGATTGTGTCCGGTCTTGCCACGGCGCTGGATCTGGGAGAAAACGCCAAAGCCATGCTGATCACCCGGGGTTTGGCAGAGATGAGCCGATTTGCCGTCAGCCTCGGTGCCAACCCGATGACGTTCATGGGCCTGGCCGGGGTTGGTGATCTGATTGTCACCTGCACGTCCTCCAGAAGCCGGAACTATCGGGTGGGTTACGCGGTCGGTAAGGGCACCGGGCTGGATGATGCGGTAGCGGAGCTGGGCCAGGTCGCAGAAGGGATCTACACTCTGAAACTGGTTAAGGAAAAATCCGAGGCCATTGGTATTTACATGCCGTTGGTAAAAGGGCTTTATGAGATTCTGTACGGTACCGCGTCCATCAGCGCCGTCATTAACAGCCTGATGATGTCGGTTCAGAACTCAGATGTGGAATTTATTCTACCTCGCACCATCAGTCAGTAACCCTTTGATCGCCGGAGGTGGCCATTGCATCTGATTGTTATGCGGCACGGTGAAGCCGGCTGGCACAGCATTGACCAGCAGCGCGAACTGACCGAAGCAGGGCGCGCTGGCGTGGCAACCGTTGCCGCGGACATCGCGGAGTCACCCTGGCGGCCGGAGCTTATCTGGTACAGCCCGTTGGTCCGCGCAAGGCAGACCGCTGCGATCGCTTCCGAAATTCTGAACTGCCCGATGACGGAAGTCCCGTTCATCACGCCTGAGGATGACCCCGGGCTCTGTCTCGACGCGTTGTTGGAAGCATCTGAATCACCTCTGATGCTGGTCTCCCACATGCCGTTTGTCGGAGCGCTATCGACGTTGTTCGTTGATGCGCATCGCCGTGGCATCCCGTTCATGACGTCTCAGGCGGTTGTGCTGGAAATGCCGGTGATTGGACCCGGCTGTGCCGATCTCAAGGCGCAGTTCCTGCCGTAAACTGGTTTGTTTTGGCCAGAACCATTGATAGGACATAAAAAGGGGCAGCGCACTATGGAGCAACATCCCGATCAACTTGCCAGCCAGGTAGAGCAGTCCGGTGCGCCGGGAAACAGCCCGCCTCCGTTGGAAAAATGGCACCCCGAGCTGTCGGGTGACATCGATATCCGCATTACCCGTGATGGCCAATGGCTCTACAAAGGCGAACCGTTGGCCCGAGAAGCCATTGTTCGTCTTTTCTCTACCATTCTCCGGCGTGAAGACGACGGCGAGTTCTATCTGGTAACGCCCGTCGAGAAGTGGCGGATCACCGTTGAGGATGCACCCTTGTTGGCTCATACGCTGGTCGCCGAAGGTGAGGGGGCCGCACAGACCCTGTCCCTGACCACCAACGTGGGCGAATCCCTGGTGATCGGCGAGAGCCACCCTCTGGTGGTCGGTACCTATCCCTCTGGCGACGAACCAAGGCCCGTGGTGATGCTGCGCCATGGCCTGGAAGCAAGGCTGGTTACCAGCGCTTACTACGATCTCGCCGAACACGTGGTGGAATCCACATCGGACGATGGGAAAACGGTTCTGGGTGTCTGGAGCCAGGGAATTTTTTACGAAATCGGGCAGGGGGGTTGAAAACCTTACCCCAGCCCCAAACAACTGTCGGTAGAAAACACAGTCCGACACTTGTTAAACTGTGGGTTCGATCTTGTTAACGAGCCTGGCTCTCTAACGAGGCCCGGTGGTCGTTTGTCACTCTGTGCAGTCCGGCTGTTCATGCAAACTTGCGATTGCCCAAATTCAATTAAACAGTCATTGCGACACGCAAGGAGATCACATGGCCCAACCTCGTGTTGTCACCATCCAATACACACTCACTAATGACCAGGGTGAGGAACTTGATTCCTCACGTGTAGAAGGTCGTGAGCCTCTGACGTATCTGGAAGGTGCACAGAACATCATCGGCGGACTGGAAAGTGCGCTGAACGAAAAGACCGCCGGAGATCAGGTTAAAGTCTCTGTTGAGCCCGGTGAAGGCTACGGTGAAGTCAACGAAGAGCTGGTCCAGCCGGTTCCACTCTCAGCCTTTGAAGGCGTTGAGTCCATCGAGCCAGGTATGCAATTCCAGGCGGAGACTCCAGGCGGCCCACAGGTTGTACGTGTTGTCGAAGTTGGTGACGAAACCGTCACCATTGATGCCAACCATCCGCTGGCTGGTCAGACCCTGCACTTCGACGTAGAAGTGGTAGAGGCCCGTGAGGCGACTGACGAAGAGCAAGAGCACGGCCACGTGCACTAAGCTTTTCTGAAGCGTTATCGAAAACGGCTCCCGAGGGAGCCGTTTTTTTATGCCTGAAGGTTTTGTGAACCGAACTTACATGTTCGGGTAGTTGGGTCCACCGCCACCTTCCGGAGTTACCCAGTTAATGTTCTGTGCAGGGTCCTTGATGTCGCAGGTCTTGCAGTGAACACAGTTCTGGGCATTGATCTGGAACTTCTTGCCGCTGCCGTCGTCTTTCTCAACCACTTCGTATACGCCGGCCGGGCAGTAACGCTGCGCGGGCTCGTCGTATTTCGGCAGGTTTTCCTCAATCGGAATGTCCGGATTGCTCAGCTTCAGGTGAACCGGCTGATCTTCCTCATGGTTGGTGTTAGATACGAACACCGAGGTCAGGCGGTCAAACGTCAGCTTGTTGTCCGGCTTCGGGTAGCTGATCTTCTTTGCATCCGCCGCCGGTTTCATGGTGGCGTAATCCGGTGTGGTGTCGTGGAAAGTAAACGGCACGCTGCCACGCAGAATATTCTGCTCGAAGAAGGCGAAAGCGCCGCCTACTACGTTGCCGAATTTGTGCATGGCCGGTCCAAAGTTACGCTCATCGTACAGCTCTTTGTACAACCAGCTGTCTTTGAAACGGTCACCGAAGCTAACGATTTCTTCGCCGGCTTTGCCTTCTTTCAGCGCCTCAAACACCGCTTCCGCACCCAGCAGGCCAGATTTCATCGCAGTGTGAGAACCCTTGATCTTGGAGAAGTTCAGGGTGCCCGCGTCACAGCCCAGCAAAAGACCACCGGGGAAACTCATCTTCGGCAGGGAGTTGAAACCACCCTTGGTGATAGCCCGGGCACCGTAGGAAACGCGTTTACCGCCTTCCAGGTACTGTTTCATTTCCGGATGCAGCTTGAGGCGCTGGAATTCATCGAACGGGCTCAAGTGCGGGTTGCTGTAGGAGAGATCGGTAATCAGGCCAACATACACCTGGCCATTCTCAAGGTGATACAGGAACGATCCACCGGTAGAGCCGGACTCATTCAGCGGCCAGCCAGTGGTGTGCACCACGAGGCCAGGCTCATGCTTGGCCGGGTCAATGTCCCACAATTCCTTGATGCCAATACCGTAATGCTGCGGGTCTTTGCCTTCATCAAGCTTGAAATCATTGATCAGGCGCTTGCCGAGGTGGCCGCGGCAGCCTTCGGTGAACATCGTGTATTTGGCGCGCAGCTCCATGCCCGGCATATAACCGTCTTTTTCGCTGCCGTCACGGGCGACGCCCATGTCACCGGTAATGATGCCTTTTACCTGGCCATCTTCCACGATGGTTTCAGAGGCCGCAAAGCCGGGGTATACCTCAACGCCCAGACCTTCCGCCTGCTCGGCAAGCCAGCGGCACAGGTTGCCCAGGCTGATAATGTAGTTGCCATGGTTGTGCATGTTTTTCGGCACAAAGGCATTGGGAATCTTGGTGGCACTTTCCTGATTCTTCAGCAGGAAAATATCATCCCGGGTGACCGGTGTGTTCAGCGGCGCACCTTTTTCTTTCCAGTCCGGGAAGAGTTCGTTCAGGGCAGTGGGTTCAAATACCGTGCCGGCCAGAATATGGGCACCGATCTCGGAGCCTTTCTCGACGACACAGACGGTCAGTTCTTCTCCGGCTTCCTGAGCCAGCTGCATCACCCGGCATGCTGCCGAAAGGCCAGCGGGCCCACCGCCGACGATAAGAACATCAAATTCCATCGATTCGCGTTCCACGTTGGTCTCCTCATACTTCTTTTAATGAATATTGTGTGCCCGCAGGCAATTAATCAGGGGCGCTATCATACCGGTAAAAATGCCTATAGACGACTACCAAGGGTTGATTTGCCCAAGTATCCATCTCAAAGGATAGCGTATTTCAAAATTCAAACAAACGTTTGTTTGAATTTTAGCCTGTCCTTTGGCATTCTTATTCAAGATGCTAAGTGTGTGAGCTGAGTCATTTTTTAGTATCGTCTCACAGCGAGTTGGAGTCAACACAGGTTGATTGGCTGTGAAAACAGGCGTGGCGCGTCGAAAGGGGCTATTGACCCGATGCACCTTTGCCGGCAGTATTATGTCGCCGTGACAGCAGGCCCCGCGTGAGGTATGCAAGTCATCATTAAACCCATCGTAGAAGAACGAGGAATCTATGAAGGTTCTGGTCGCTGTAAAACGAGTTATCGACTACAACGTTAAGGTGCGCGTCAAGCCGGACAACACCGGCGTTGATCTCGCCAACGTTAAGATGGCAATGAACCCATTCTGCGAAATCGCTGTTGAAGAAGCGGTTCGTTTGAAAGAGAAGGGTGTTGCCAGCGAAATCGTGGTGGTTTCCATTGGCCCGAAGGCCGCCCAGGAGCAAATCCGTACTGCTCTGGCTCTGGGTGCTGATCATGGTATCCACATCGAAACAGACGAAGAAGTCCAGTCTCTCGAAGCGGCCAAGCTGCTCAAGAGCGTGGTCGAGAAAGAAGAGCCCAAGCTGGTCATTCTCGGTAAGCAATCCATCGATTCTGATAACAACCAGACTGGCCAGATGCTGGCCGCATTGACCGGAATGGGTCAAGGCACGTTCGCATCCGAAGTGGTTGTTGATGGTGAGAAAGTAAACGTCACCCGCGAAGTGGATGGCGGTCTGATGACACTTTCCCTGAGCCTGCCGGCGGTTGTGACCACCGACCTTCGCCTGAACGAGCCGCGCTACGCTTCGCTTCCGAACATTATGAAAGCCAAGAAGAAGCCGCTTGAGTCCATGAGCCCGGCCGATCTGGGCGTCGACATTGCCGCTCGTCTTTCCACTCTGAAAGTTGAAGCTCCGGCCGCCCGTCAGGCTGGTGTCAAGGTGGCTGACGTAGCTGAGCTGGTCGATAAACTGAAGAACGAAGCGAAGGTGATCTAAATGAGCATCCTTGTAATTGCTGAACATGACAACAGCAGCCTGAAGCAGGCTACCCTGAGTGTGGTAGCGGCTGCCAAGGCCATCGGTGGCGACATCGACGTACTGGTTGCCGGCGAGAACTGCGGTGCCGTGGGCGAAGCCGCTGCGAAAGCTGAAGGCGTCAACAAGGTACTGGTTGCCGACAACGCTGCTTACGGCCATTTCCTGGGCGAAAACCTGGGTGACCTGGTCGCTGAAATCGGTAAGGGCTACAGCCACATCCTGGCCGCCGCCGGCACCACGGGTAAGGATTTCATGCCACGCGTTGCAGCGCTGCTGGACGTTGCCCAGGTTTCCGACATTATCCGCGTTGAATCCGAAGACACCTTCGTGCGTCCGATTTACGCCGGTAATGCCATTGCCACCGTCAAGGCGAGCGATGCTATCAAGGTCGTCACCGTACGCCCGACTGGCTTTGACCCCGTAGCCGCCGAAGGCGGTTCTGCAGCGGTTGAGCAGCTGGACGTGGTGAAAGACGCTGGTCTGTCTTCGTTTGTGAACGAAGAACTGGCCAAGTCAGACCGTCCGGACCTGGCAAGCGCAGGCATCGTGGTTTCCGGTGGCCGCGGCATGCAGAACGGCGACAACTTCAAAATGCTGGAGCAGGTTGCCGATCTCATGGGTGCTGCCGTTGGTGCATCCCGTGCAGCGGTTGACGCTGGCTTCGTACCCAACGATATGCAGGTCGGTCAGACCGGTAAAATCGTTGCACCGCAGCTGTACATCGCGGTGGGCATCTCCGGTGCCATCCAGCACCTTGCTGGTATGTCTGACTCCAAAGTGATCGTTGCGATCAACAAGGACGAAGAAGCGCCGATCTTCCAGGTTGCCGATTACGGCCTGGTAGCGGACCTGTTTGAAGCGGTTCCGCAGCTTGAGGAAGAGTTGAAGAAAGTTCTGTAACTTTCTGAAGACTTAGAAAAAAAGGCACCTACGGGTGCCTTTTTTTATGGTGTTTCGAAATCATCCGTTTTTCAGATTGCCCAAGGATCAAGGTGTCCGCCAGTATGTGAATCGCACGGTTGGTGGTGCGCACACCGCGGTAGATCTTCTGGCTGGTTTCATCGTGGCTATCCCGAGCCTTGCGAGCGCTCAGACGGAATTCGTCATCCCGCGAAAAATGATCGATCAGCCCAAACGTGGTCGCTGAGATCGCTTTGTGAACACGCTCCACAGCGCTCGCACTATTGGTCACGGTGTCCTGAAGTAACCGGGCGCGGTTTCGGACTTCCAGCAAATCCATCCGGCTTTTCTGAATGGCGCTGTTTGCGGCAATTCGGTCGGAATTCACCACGCGCAACTCTCTGCGGCTACCCAGTAACTGCCAGTAGGTGTACGCCATACCGCCGGTTGAAATGGTTAACAGGGTAGCGGAGGCTATCAGTGTCATCATGAGCAAACCCTCCTCATCGGTATTCTATGTGTATCTGAACGTCGATGTCCCGCTCGGCAAGCTCCAGTTCCAGCTCTTTCATCACTTCCTGGTACACCATTTTTCGAACCATCACCGGCAGGTGGTCAGCCAGGACCCGGGCTGACCGGGATTCCCGTTTAGCCAGAGCAATCGGATCAACCACTTTGAGCGTAAGTACCAGCTCAGGGTCCCGGTCCGGTTCTGTGATGTCGTCACTTTCCATCATCTGCGCAATGACTTTTCGCTGCTCCAGAAGCTGCCAGGCAAGAAAAGTGCTGAAAAGCACCAGCAGCAGGCTTACGATCAATAGCAATGTCACCAAGGTGAACCTCCGAAAAGGGCGTGTTTTTTGTTTCTCTCGAGTGCTTCTTGATCCAGTGTGCCGGAACACGGGTGACAAACGATTGGCCGTGCCGACGGCGCAAGCAAGGTGCGCAGGAAAGCAACGCAGCCTCACAAAAGCGTGAGTTTGTGTTGCAGTCTGATGGTAGTGTGCCCAGTATCAAGGGGTTAACACACCTTTCATCGTTTTCTGAGGACAATGCATGGTTTGGTTAAAAGCATTCATCAGTGGTTTTCTCGCAACACTCGTGTTTCACCAGGGCCTGTTTGGCCTGTTCTATCTGGGTGGCATAGTGCCCGCCGCGCCCTTCAACATGGCAGCAGTACCTCCGCTGGGTGTGCCTGCGGTGTTGTCCCTGGCGTTTTTCGGAGGGCTCTGGGGCATTATACTGTGGGCAATCCTTGGTCGCCTGGCCGGCCTAGGCTATTGGCTGGGCCACATACTTGCCGGTGCCATTGGCCCGACCGCCATAGCGATGCTGGTGGTATTCCCCGCCAAGGATCTGGACGTATCCGCTCAGACCTGGATCGGCGGGCTTATCCTGAACGGCTTCTGGGGCCTCGGGGTGGCACTGTTTATGTTTTTTCTCCAACGCAAAAAGGGATGATCGATGACACAATCAACGGAAACCACCTATGACCTGGTGGTGTTTGGAGCCACCAGTTTTGTCGGGCAAATCCTCACACGCTACCTGTTCGAGAGTTATGGCCTGGGCAAATCGGTCAAATGGGCGATTGCCGGCCGCTCTGAGGGGAAACTCAATACTCTGAAGTCAGCGCTGGGTGCCGGAGCGAAAGAGCTTCCGGTCATCCTGGCGGATGCGAGCGACGAGTCAGCATTGCAGAATATGTGCGAACAGACCCGAGTCATTATATCGACGGTCGGCCCGTATGCCCTGTTCGGTGAACCTCTGGTACAGGCATGCGTGCGCACCGGCACCGACTATTGTGACCTGACCGGCGAGGTGCAGTGGATTCGCAAAATGGTTGAGCGTTACGAGGAAGAGGCCAAATCTTCCGGCGCACGTATCGTCCACTGTTGCGGGTTTGACTCCATTCCGTCCGATATGGGTGTCTGGTTCCTGCAGAACAAAGCAGAAGAAACCTTTGGCACACCCTGCCGGGATGTCCGCATGCGGGTGAAAGTGGCAAAAGGGGAGTTCTCCGGCGGTACCGTCGCGTCCATGATCAACGTCGCCAAGGAAGCCGCGGCCGATCCGAAGCTGCGCAAAGAGCTGGCGAACCCGTTTTCGATCTGCCCGCCGGAGCACCGCTCCAAAACCCGCCAGCCAAGCCTGAAGGGCGCGGAATTCGACCGAACCTTCAACGCCTGGCTGGCCCCGTTCGTGATGGGTGCGATCAACACCCGGGTGGTGCACCGTTCCAACGCCCTGCAGAACGCCCGTTACGGTCAGGAGTTCACCTACGACGAAGCCATGATGACTGGCCGGGGCACCAAAGGCCGGCTGACCGCCTACGGCATCACCGGGGGGCTGGCCGCATTTTTCACGGCTTCCGCGATCAAACCGACGCGCTGGCTGGTGGAAAAGTTCCTGCCCAAGCCTGGTGAGGGGCCAAGCCCGGAAGCGCAGACATCGGGTTACTATGACCTGCGGTTTGTGGGCCGCACCGAAGATGGCAAAACCCTCATCACCAAAGTCACCGGCGACCAGGACCCAGGCTATGGTTCAACCGGCAAGATGCTGGGCGAAGCCGGCATGTGCCTGGCGTTCGATATTCCGGCGGATCAGCCTGGTGGGTTCTGGACCCCGGCGTCGCTGCTTGACGGCAAGCTGCTTGACCGGCTGACCAGCAAAGCCGGGCTGACGTTTGAAGTGGTGGAAACCCGCTAACCGGTCAGGTGAATCACGCGGTCGGTGCCCGGCAGGGCATCCGGCCCGTGGACCAGGCTGATCACCGATTTGCCCTGCAGGTACGTGTCCATCCGCCTGGATATTCTTTTGCGGGTGTCCGCGTCCAGCCCGGTGAAGGGCTCATCCAGAATGATCACCCATGCGGGGCTGAGCAACACCCTCGCCAGCGCCACGCGCCGCGCTTCACCACCCGAAAGCCGATTGCCACCGCTGCCCAGCCAGCAATCCAGCTGGTCGGGCTCTCCCGCGAAGCGTTCCGCCAGTTCGACCAGTTCCAGCATCCGCCACAACTCTGCATCGCTGGCGTTCGGCGAGCCCAGCAACAGATTCGCTCTCAGTGTGTCGTCGAACAGTACCGTAGTTTGGGTGAGATAGGCCTGCGGCCCGCTCGCGATGGCACCCTGAGCAGGGGCCAGAAGACCGGCGAAGCTGTCTGCCAGGGACGACTTCCCACTGCCAGAATGCCCGATAATACCGAGACGTTCACCGGCTTTCAGCGCCAGATCAAAATGGCTGAACAGCAAAGCGTGGCCCGGATGCTTCACCGCCAGATCGCTTGCCTGCAGTGCAGTGTCGGTTGGGGCGACGTCGCCGGTTTCCCGTTCACGATCAGGGTTTAAGTTTGAGTGTGGGTTTGAGTGCGGGTGCGGAGCGCTGTCCCGGTTCAACCGCACCGCGGAGGCCACCGTCGCGCCGAGCTTCCCGAACGCGTCTGGCAGCATGCCGTACACTTCGCCAAGCCCGAGAATGGCAATCGGCAGCAAAACCAGCACCGGCCCGGAGATCGCATCGGCGCGAAACAGCGCGATGCCAGCCCAAAGTGCGCCCACCGTGGCAAGATTGATCAGAAAATGAGACCCCGCCAGGTGCCAGCCCACGCGGGTTTCAATCCGGGCCTGGTCCGAGCTCACCTGATGCGCCCGCCGCAACAGCCAGGCGGCGTGTTTCCCTGTGCGCCCGGCTGCTGTCAGTTCCGCAAACCCTTCCAGATGTTCAATCACCCCAACACGCAGGTTTTCCTGCCGGTCGCTCTGTTCAAAAGCCAGCTGCCGCGTGCGGAAGTACACACCCATGGTGGCAACGCCTAATGCGGCTAGCAATAACAGCCCGACCAGCAACGCTGCCTGACCATCAAAGAGAACAGCCGTGAGGGCAACCACGAGCATGCTAATGACGCCAGCAAGGGCCGCAGGTGCAATCAGCCGAAGGTAGAGAGTGTCCAGAGCGTCGACATCACTGGTGAGCCTTGAGAGCCACTGCGCACCGGTCAGCGCTGTGCGGTCACCCCGGCTGGCCAGCGACAGCTTCTGGAACAGCGCGACCCTTATGTCGGTCAGTAGCTGAAGCACCGTATTGTGGTTGTAAACCCGCTCAAGATACCGGAACACGGTGCGGGCCACGGCAAAAAAGCGAATCGCTCCGCCCGGAACGTAGAGGTTAATGGTGGCAACGGTGCCGGCGGCAATCAGCAGCCCAACCCGCGCTGTTTCGGTAATAAACCAGCCCGACACGGCCAGCAGGGCGATGCCTGAGAGCAGGGTGGCGAAAATAAGAGCGGCACCCGCCACCAGCCGGCCGGGTCGCCGGAACACCAACCGAAGCCAGGGCAAAAGGTCACGCATCGCGAACCTCCCCGTCGGAGACCAGCAACACCCGGGTTGCGAGCGTCAGCAACGCCTGATGGTGGGTGGAAAAAATCAGCGTTTTACCGGCCACCGCCAATTTGTGCAGGGCGTCGAGAACGAATATCTCGCTGTCGCTGTCCAGGCCAGCGGTGGGTTCGTCCAGCAGGATCAGATCGTAATCCGCCAGGAAAATGCGGGCCAGGCTCAACCGGCGTGACTGGCCCCCGGATAACCCTTGGCCATCCTCGGAGACGGCGCTGTAAATGCCATCTGGGCGGTTGTCCAGAAGCGGGCCAAGCCCGACCTGCCGCAGCGCGGAATCGATGGCAATATCGGAAGCCTCCGGCGTGGTCAGGCGAAGGTTGTCTGCCCAGGTGCCGTGAACGAGGAACCCTTTTTGACCGAGCCAGCCAAACCGGACCTTACCGGGCGGGCTGCCAAAAACGCTCAGGCCACCGCTGTCCGGTGCTAGGAATCCGGCAAGAAGGTGCAGCAGGGAAGACTTGCCGCCGCCTGACGGACCGGTGAGCGCAACTACATCGCCCCGGGGAACCGTCAGTGAGATACGATCAAGCACCGCGCCTTGATCCTGGAACGCCAGCGAGAGCGACGTCAGGACAATGGCACTGTCATCTGCAGTTGGTGGCAACGATGATGGGTGGTTGCCGTGCGTGTCAGTCCGGGTGGCACGCAGCCGAGCCAGTATCTCAGCACCGGCACCGAGCGCGGCTGCGCGGTCATGATAATGCTGGGACAGCGTTCGTAATGGTTGGAAAAACTCAGGTGCCAGCAGCAGTATCAGCAGCCCGGAAAACAAGGTCAGATCTTCGGCGGGCCCGAAGCTGATATACCCCAGTAACCCAAAACCGATGTAGATCGCAATGACCGCGATGGCCACGGAAGCGAAAAACTCCAGCACCGCCGAGGAAAGAAACGCCACTCGCAGGGTTTTCATGGTGATCTGTCGGTAGCGGTCGGAGCGCACCCGAATCAGCTCAGCGGCACTGGCGGTCTGCCCGAACAACTGGAGGGTTGTCAGCCCGCGTACCTTATCCAGAAACTGCCCGGAAAGCCGGCTGACGGTTTCAAAGTGCTGCTGGTTGAGTTTCTCTGCGCCCATGCCGACCAGCGCCATAAACAGCGGAATCAGCGGCGCGGACAAAAGCAGGAACAGGCCGGCGAGCCAGTCCAGCCAGAACACCACCGCCAGAATCAGCAACGGCAGAGCCACCGACAAGGTCAATTGCGGGAGAAATCGGGAAAAGTAGCCGTGGAGCGCGTCGACGTGATCCAGCCATTCGCGGGCCAGGGTTCCCGCCGACGAGTGGGCCAGGGCGACCGGGCCGGTTGCTCGCCAGTAGCGGTTAATTCTACGCCGGGCATCCCGCCGAACCTGCATACTGCAGAGCGCCGCGAGCCGGCTTTGCACGCCCTGTGCAAGGGCGCGCAGGCCCAGCACGAGGATTAACCCGATAAACAGCGGCGTCAGTTCAGACGCTGGAGCGCCATCAACCACGCCCGAGTGGACAATCCAGGCCAGCAGCGCCATCTGCACAATCGTAGCCACGCCGGCAACCACACCGGCCGCTACCGCACCGCGTATCCAGTGGCGGCTACCCCGGGCAAGGTCGGCGAGCCAGGCCCTGACGTCTTGCTGGCCGGTAACACCGGCCGTGTCACCGGCCGGTTCGGGCTGGTGCCGTCCCACTTAGTGGTAGCCCTCGCCCGCACGTACCTTGCCGCGAAACACCCAATAGGTCCACGCCGTGTAAGTCAGCACGATGGGAATCACGAACAGCAGCCCCAGCAACAGGAACAGCTGAGATTCATAAGCCGATGCCGCATCCCACAGGGTGTAATCAGGGGGTACAACGTACGGCCAGCGGCTGACCAACAGCCCCAGATAGGTAAAGATGAACATGCCCATGGTCGCCACGAAGGGCATGCCCTCGTGGCGTTTGCGTACCGAACGGAAGATCTGCAAGGCACACAGCATCGCCAGGGCGGGCAGCACCCAGATCACCGTCAGGTTGGAGAACCAGCGGTCTCGTACCAGCTCATCCACAAACGGCGTCCACACGCTGATGACACCAAATACCACCAGCACCACTGCAAGCAGCGGCAGCGTCAGTTTGTACGCCCAGGCCTGAAGGTGACCTTCGGTTTTCAAGATCAGCCAGGTGGCACCCAGCAGGGAGTAACCGGCCAGCAAACCAAACCCGGTCAGCACCGTGAAGGGGGTCAGCCAGTCAAACGGGCCACCCACGAACACGCCGTCGGCCGTTTTCATACCCTGAATATACGCGCCCACAACCGCCCCCTGGGCGAACGCCGCAACGGTCGAGCCCCCGGCAAACGCCCAGTTCCACAGATAGCGGGACGTGTTGGCCTTGAAACGGAACTCAAACGCCACGCCCCGGAAAATCAGCCCGGCCAGCAGCAGAAACACACCGATGTACAGCGCCGGAAGAAAGATGGAATACACCAGCGGAAACGCAGCCAACAGCCCGGCACCGCTGAGCACCAGCCAGGTTTCGTTGCCATCCCAGACCGGCGCAACGGTGTTCATCATGGTGTCGCGATCTTCCTCGGAGGGGGCAAACGGAAACAGAATGCCAACCCCCAGATCAAAACCGTCCATCAACACATACATGATGATGCCAAAGCCAATGATGAAGGCCCAGATAAGCGGCAGATCAAACAGTTCCATATCAGTGGCCTCCCTGGTTGATGGGCTTTACGGGCTTGAAGGTACCGACCATGCCGTCGCCGTGTTCAATTTCAAAGGGCACGTGGGTCGCGGAGAACGGGCGCTTGGGCCGCTCGGCTTCGTGATCGTCCTCCTCGTGGGTATCTTCCAACCCGACATACAAAACGCGCAAGAGGTAATACACCCCGGCGGAGAACACCATGCCGTACACCACGATGTAACCGATCAGAGTGAACAGCGCCATGCCGCCGGTGAGTGAAGGCGTTACCCCTTCCGCGTGGGTCATCTGGCCGTAGACCAGCCAGGGCGCGCGACCGGATTCCGTAACAATCCACCCGGCCAGCACCGCAAAAAACGGCGCAATGCTCATAAATCTCAGCCCCTGCAGGAACCAGGGGGTACGCCAATAGCGGTCACCAACCCTGAGCACCAGCCCGGTCAGGCCGAAGGCAATCATCAGCAGGCCAAGGCCGACCATCACCCGGAATGACCAGAACACCAGCGCCACCGGTGGCCGCTCATCGGCGGCAACTTCCTTGAGGCCCGGTACCTCACCATCCCATTCATGAGTCAGGATAAAGCTCGCCAGGCTGGGCACGCCGATCTCGAAGTGGTTTGTCTCCTCATCCTGATCAGGGATCGCGAACAGCAAAAGAGGCACGTTGCGGGACGTTTCCCAGTTGCCCTCCATTGCCGCCACCTTGGTGGGCTGGTGCTCCATAGTGTTCAGACCGTGAAAATCCCCGACCACAGCCTGGAGTGGGGCGATGAACAGCAGCAACCACAGGCACATGGACAGCGCCTTCTTATTCGCTTCAGTTTCCCGCCCCCGCAATAGGTACCAGGCGCTGACGCCCGCCACCACAAAGCCACCGACCAGGAAAGACGCCAACCCCATGTGCATGAACCGATAGGGGAACGAGGGATTGAAAATGGCCTCGCTCCAGGAGGTGACATAAAACACCCCCTCACGCAGCTCCGCACCGGCCGGCGTGTGCAGCCAACTGTTGGCGGACAGTATCCAGAAGGAAGAAATAAACGTACCCGTGGCCACCATGATCGCGGCAAACAGGTGAACGCCGGGCGGCACCTTATGCCGGCCAAACAGCAACACCCCAAGAAACGCGGCCTCGAGGAAAAACGCCGTGAGCACTTCGTAGCTCAGCATCGGCCCGAGGAAATTGGCAGAGGCCTGGGCAAAATTGCTCCAGTTGGTGCCGAACTGAAACGACATCACAATGCCCGACACCACGCCCATGCCGAAGACCACCGCAAACACCTTGGTCCAGAACGCGGAAAGCTTCTCCCACACAGGGTTTTGGGTTTTGAAAGCCAGCCCCTCAAGCACCGCGATGTAGGAGGCAAGGCCGATGGTGAACACCGGAAAAATGGCGTGAAATGACACCACGAACGCGAACTGAATTCGCGATAGGATGAGAGGATCGAGTTCCATGGGAACCTCCGGTAACTACTCACACGTTTCGTTAGCGGGTATGACGCGCCCGCGCGGCCGCTGCTCATCTTGTAGAGTTGTTATTACCGGCAGATGCGAGCCATGGTAATGGAAACAGGGCCCAAACCAACAGCGCACCTTGTCGCAGCGATTGATTTAAAACAATAATGGCGATTCAGAACCAGTATGGCGAAACCAATGAGCTTTTACGAAGACAGAATACTGCCCCACATCATAGACCGCGCCTGCTCATTGGGCCAGGTGATGAAACTGCGCAGCGAGGTGGTACCCAAGGCCAGGGGGATCGTATTGGAAGTGGGCATGGGCTCTGCCATCAACCTGCAATTCTACAACCCGGAGACCGTCAGCCTGGTCTACGGCCTGGAACCCTCCGAAGGCATGCGCCGAAAGGCCCAAAACAATCTTGAACGCTCACCGGTCCAGGTGGAGTGGCTGGACCTGCCCGGCGAACAAATCCCGTTGGGCGACGAGTCCGTTGATACCGTGCTGCTGACCTTCACCCTGTGCACCATCCCGGACTGGCGCGCCGCGCTGGAGCAGATGAAACGCGTACTCAAACCCGGCGGCGAACTGCTGTTCCTGGAGCACGGCGAATCCCACGACCACAGCATCCGCACATGGCAACATCGCATTACCCCAGGCTGGAAGAGACTCGCCGGCGGCTGCCACCTGAACCGCCCCATCGCCGACCTGATCCGTGAAGCCGGCTTCGACATCCTCGAACTGGAAAACCTCTACATGCCCAAAGCCCCAAAGATCGCCGGCTACATCTACAAGGGCAGGGCGGTGAAACCCGCCTGATCAATGCGGTAATTGGAATTGCGTTAGCCCACACGGCCTTATACAATTCTGCCCCTCAAAACCTCCCTCCGATGCCCGGATGGTGAAATTGGTAGACACAAGAGACTTAAAATCTCTCGGCCGCAAGGCTGTGCCGGTTCGATTCCGGCTCCGGGCACCATTATTTTTTCGCCATGGCCTCCAACATCCGATTCACCGCCTCCAGGTGCTCCGGCTCGTTATGGCACATCCCCTGAAAATTCGCGCACACATTCAGGAAATCCTTCAGCTCCATACGCGGTGCCATTTTCATCAGGCGTTTCGTTAGTCGTGTTGCTTTTGGCGGCTGGCTAGCCATGCGGTTTGCCATGGTTTGTGTTGTGTTCATTAGTTCGTCGGCGGGTACCAATCGCCAACATTCGATCGACCAGCACCGAAATTGCAGAAACTGGACATTATTTCCGCCTTACCCGGCGGTCTTTGTGCAGGTATGCCAGGGCGTACAACTCGAGTTCGGTCTGCGTGTAGTAAAAGCCCTTATAGATGATTAGCGGCTCGTGACGCGCCAGACAGATCACCTGTTTACGGTTTATTCCGTGGTGTGTCGAGATGACGCCTTTGTACAACAACGCCATGTGGAGCGCGTCCAGAGACCTGCCCGCCGAGTAATCGCTGAAAAATGGGTCTGAAAGCTCCACAAGCTGTTTATTGAGTGCCGTTCTGGGCGAGGCTATGTCGCCGCGCTCAAGAGCTCGCCCGTTGAGCATCAACCGCCCGCAACCGCTGACGCTGAGCCATGTCACCGCAGCACTGAGACCGATGAGAAAGGTGCGCCTATCCATGGGCATTTCCTTTTAAAGTGCCGGCAAGGTGCGCGCCCAGACGCAACGCCATTGCCACAATGGTATAGGTCGGGTTGGAGGCACCGCCAGCTGGAAAGACCGACGATCCGGCCACGTAGAGGTTATCGGTGGTATGCACGCGGCAGTTGCTGTCGACCACGGAATCGGCCGCCGACAGCCCCATTCGTGTGGTACCCATCAGGTGTCCACCATCATGCACTCTGAATTCGGGCTGTAGGACAGAGGGGCGCCCCAATCCTGAGCGTAGGAGTGCCTCGCCGAACAGGCACCAGCTCTGGCGCGCCAGATCATGGTAGCGGTAATGGAAATCAACCCGTGGCATGGGGATACCAAGGTAATTGCGCTGGTCGCTGTCGCTTACGGAATTCCTGAAATCCGGGGCAATCTCGGCCCGAATGGAAACCGGGGTATGAAACATCTCGCGCCGCTCGCCCAGCAGCACGGTCCGGGTCATCTGCTCCAGATTAAAATCCGCACTGAAAGACAGCACTCCATTTTCGATGCAATAGCTGTCTGATAACTGGAGCGCGTGTACTACGCGAGGATCTTCTTTAATGCCCCTCGGGAGCCGGTCCCGATCCAGGTACATGTCCGCCACCGCGTAGATGTGTGGATGCTCCATCAGGCCCAATCCGATGGGCATCTGCTCAACGATATCTGAAAGCTGCAGCAACCGGGGATTCCCGACGCCACCACAGGCAAGTACAAAGGTATCAGCCGACACGAATGTCGGTGAGAGCCGGGGTGCAAGCGTGTCCCGCAGTTCCAGAGCGGTGACGGTGTGCCCCCGCGTTATCAGTCGGACAGCGGTGGTGCCAAGTATCAGGTCAACGCGGGGATGGTATTGGAAAAAGGAATGGTACTTTTTATTGAACCGAACCGGCGGGCTCAGGTAGAAGGGCTTGTAAACCAGCTCCGATGTTCCTTCAATGGCTACCGGCGGTAGTCGATAGGCGTCGTCTGGCAACTCGAGAATACGGGCGGCAGCGGGATACCAACGGTCTATTTCCTGGTAGGAGAGAGACCATGCCTGAGCTGCGAAGGCTCTTTTCTCCAGCACGGCGCAAAACCCGCCCCAGATAGTCGAGGTGCCGCCAAAGCAACGTTGCGTGTGCATGGGGAAGTAATTGTCGTTCAAATCGCCATGTAACTGAACGCTGGCCAGGGCCTGGATGGTTGGGTGTGGTTCCAACAATCCGCTTTCGATGACAGCGATTTCAAGGGAAGGATCTTTGGACAACTCAAGTGCCGTAGTGATGCCGGCGGGACCGCTACCAAGGATAATAGTGTCATAGTGACGGTGTTTCGGTTGATGGAGAATCATAGATTCAACCTTCCTCTCCAAACAATCTGTCCCGGTTTTCAAAAAGGTGTGATGGCCGGACGCACTGATTGCCATCAGATGTAAGCATCATATCGAGTAGGCTGGGCGTCACCGACTCATCCCTCTCACACAACCGTACATAGTCGACCCTGCAAAACTAAAAATCAGTATAAAGGTAATGAGTTGGCCTGATTTTCAGGTCGGTCAGTTGAGGTAGCGTGGTCATTGCTTCGGTTCCTTGATGTCAGTCGGTGGGTATCTTCCCTTGCCGAGTTCTGGTTAATCAACTGCCGGCGGCCTTGCCGGTATATGAGCCAGCTGATGACGAAAAAACTGAAGGCCAGCAGCAGGCCACGCCAGAACAGGAAGACAACCGGTTCGACGGAGGTGATCTTTACGAGGAGTGCGTCCGCGGTAATAAACAGCACGCCCAGTAATGCAATGGTCAGCCCTTTTATCCGGGTTGCTTCCATAATTGTACTGCCGGTTTGTGACGCGTGTTATTAGTAGTTCTGTTCCGGCAATGGCTCGATCTTGTTGATGTCTCCGGTCGGGACAGCCGGGTCGTCCCTCATGACTATAAGGATACCGCCCACGATAATGGCAATGGCGACAACGATTTTGAGGATGGTGGATTTCTGCATGATCGCCTCTCCCTGCAACGGTTCACATAACTTATCTTGTGGGTGAGGCGGCAGGATAGCAAGCCATACAGGGGCAGAATCAACTGCCCCTGTATGGCGGAATTACAGGTTGGTTCTCGGGTTCAGGTCAACGCCAAACGCCGGTGATGCCCAGCCTGCAACGGTCTCTTCCAGTGCCGGCAGTGGTTCGCCGCCCGTGGTGACGTCACGTTCGCTGCCGTACTGCAGCCAGGTCAGGGTGGGTACTTTGCCGACCGGTGGTTTGCTGAAATCACAGACGCCGTCCGGGAAGATCTCCGCGACTTTTCTTGCGAAGCCTTCGGAGGTATCACCGCCAAGGAAGTTCAAGGGATAGTCTGCCGGGTCCACGGGTTTGAGTTGGCACTTGTTGTTCAGTGTGGTGATTGAGTCACCGGCTACGGTACGTGGTGTACCAAAACGAGTCTGGACCACCAGTTGCTGGGTTTCCACCACCGCGTCTGTGATTGGTTCCAGCGGATCGGTGATGGTGTCGGGAAGTCCCAGTTCGCCCAGGTTCAGGCCACAGACCTGTCCGGTGGCAATATCCAGTATTTGGCCCAGCTCGGCGGGGAAGGTGGGGATCTGGTCAGAATCCAGCCCGGAGACTTGCGGCTCGGGGTAAAGCAGGTTGCCGGTGTAGGGTGCCTTGGGACCTTCCTCGGAGAACGGCGCTGACAGTGACAGGCAGCGATCCCTGGCGGTGACGGGCTTGTTGGCGATGACTTTGTCCGGTATCGGGGTCGTTTCCTGGTCGGTTTCAATGTCGGCCAGCCACTGGTCCATGACAAGCAGGGCTTCAGTGGTGAATATGGTATCGCCTGCCAGCGGGAAGGCGCCGTACCAGATCACATGGTTACGGGCGTGGCCCTGGGTTTCCTGCAGACGGGCCCGTACCTGCCAGGAATGGAAGGCATCGTGGGCGATACCGGGGTCCGGGCCGCGCAGGTCGATGATGGGCACATTGGCAAGGTTTTCCGCGGTGTTGACGGCACCGGTACGGTATGCGTTTTCCAAGGCTTCCGGTTCGGCCACGGTGCGCCCTGGCTGATAGTTGATGTCCACATCCAGGCCGCCGATATTGCGGTTGACGGCCAGGAACTGGTCACCGGTAATAATCCCGTCCTGCAAGGCCTTGAGGCCGTACTGAACGCCGCTGTTGTCCAAAGGGATGCCGGTAAAGCCCCGTGTCAGCAGTTGCTCGTTGGGGGACCACGCCTCTGGCTGGCGCGTGCCAAACTGGTTGATCATGTAATCAATCAGGCCACAACGCAGGCCATCAGGGCGGGTTTCCGGGTCATAGACTTCGGCCTGCCCGGCAAGGCCCGGGCAGTTCTCCTGGTCCGGTTCGGCGGAGGGAAAGAAGGCCAGGTCGGAAACAATCGGGTTGACGGGCAGATGCCCATAAAGCGCGGGCCACTGAACCGCCAGTACCGGTGAGGCAAGCAGGCTTTCAACGAAGGTCAGCAGGTCGGCCGGGTCTTCGGATACCTTGTTGCCAAGGTATTCGTTGAGCAGATTGTAATCGGCGAACTGGGTGGCGGTGGTCCACACATCCGGGTAGGAGCATTGAACGATCAGCCCCTGGTAAATGCCGGGGTAGGCGTTGGCAATGTGCTGCTGGGCAATGGCTCCGCCGGAGCACCCGGTGCCGATGGTGTAGCGCACCGGTCCATACTGCTCGACAATGTGCTCCTTCGCCATCACGAGGGATTCCGCCGCAGTTACCAGGTTGACGTTATGTCCGAGGTTGGCCTGTGCGGTGGACAGGGTTACGAACCCACGGGCAAGGGCAACGGAAATACTGTCTCCAAGCAGGGTTTCCGCACCCTCCGGAGCGGTCCCGGCTATATCACCATTGGGCGGCTGCCCCATGCCGTAACTGACACCGACGTTGCCACCGTGGTGAATCAGGATCTTGCCGTTCCACTGTTCCTGGGGCGACAACGCGGTCCATTCCTGATCCGGCTGGTACAGGGACATGACCTGATAGCGATCACGATTCATCACGCCTGTTTCTACACGCACAATGTAGGGGACCGTGACGCCTTCATCGGTTGTGACCTGGGCAATGTCTTCGGAGGGTGGTGGGTTCTCGGGGTCATAAGGCAGGAAAGAACCCGGCAGCCCGGGAGACTCCGGGTCAAAGCTTTCGGCAAACAGATCGAACTTTGACTGGGGCACGTATTTGAACTCGAATTCCGCCGGCTGGTTGCACTTGTCGTCTACCGGATTCTCGTTGGTACAGTTCCAGGGCTGCACCTGGGGGCCGGAGAATACCGGGCCGCCCTTGGGGTGATTGATGATGGTTTGACGCAGCACGCCACCCTTGCCGAGAATCACCTTGAGTTCGTTCTCCCCCAGTTCCAGGCCTGTGATCAGGCCACGGAGTGCGCCGTCCTCCATGGGTGCCAATGAGTCACTGATGTCTTTGCCGTTCAGCTGGATTTTGGCACCCTCGAGATTTTTTGAGGTTACTTCTATCAGGGCATCTCCGCCATTAATCAGGTCAGTGCGGTTCGAGAGGACGCGAATGGATCCCTTGCCGGAAAATTCCTGCTGTTCGGAACCCACTACGCTGTTATCGGACGGTTGGTCAGAATCCGAAGAATCTCCGCCGCCTGGTCCGCAGCCGGTCAATGCTATGGCGAGTGCCAGGGTAAGGGCTGATTTGTTCGGGATTGTTAATGTGCTCATTGGAACCTCGTTCTTTTTGTTATTTCTGTTACGTTTTGTCAAGAATTTTTGTCATAACAACATAAGTTTGTCCAATGGGGCCTTGGCCAGACGGACATTAGTGCCTGTCATTTTTGTGAACTAAATCACAATTGATTGGTGGGCCTGTCACGGACGATGCCGACGAAAGTCTGCTCGACTTGGTGCCAGCTCCGCTGAATACTGTGAGAAAACATGGCGAATGAGGTCACTATGACTGCGGAAGAAATGATTACTGTTGCTACCGAGAACGGCATCACCACGCTGACCCTGAACCAGCCAGAGAATCGCAACAGCCTGTCCATGGCCATGTTGCAGGCGCTGTCTGACCGGCTTGAAATCCTGGCCGATGATGCGGATACGCGGGTTGTGGTGCTGGCCGCCAGTGGCCGGGTGTTCTGTGCCGGCCATGATCTGAAGGAGATCCGTGAGCAGTTTGGCAGCCAGGACCAGCAGAAGGCGCTGTTCGATCAGTGCAGCAAGGTGATGCAGCAGGTAGTTAACCTGCCGAAACCCGTCATCGCCCGGGTGGCCGGTGTGGCAACGGCGGCCGGCTGTCAACTGGTGGCCAGCTGTGATCTGGCCGTGGCTGCCGACACGGCCCGCTTTGCCACGCCAGGGGTGAACATTGGTCTGTTCTGTTCAACGCCGATGGTGGCGCTCTCCCGCAATGTGCATCGCAAGCACGCCATGGAAATGCTGCTGACCGGCGAGATGGTGGATGCCTTGCGCGCCGAGCAAATCGGGCTGGTGAACCGGGTGGTTGATGAGCAAGTTCTGGATGACACGGTCTACCATATGGCCCGCAACATTGCCGATAAATCCAGCCATACCCTTCGCGTTGGTAAAGAGGCCTTTTACCGGCAGTTGGAACTGGGGTTGGGAGATGCTTACGAGTACACCTCCCAGGTCATGGCGGACAACCTCTCGGCGGACGACGCTCAGGAAGGTATCTGTGCGTTTCTGGACAAGCGGAAGCCGGAGTGGAAGGACCGCTAATCGGCGTTTCGGCAGGCTTCTTCGCCCACGACCAGGCGGTCACCGACCTGTACTTTGTGCTCGTCAAAGAATCCCTGGTTCATTTCCAGCGCCGATAGGAAGCTCACGCCGGCGGGGTAGGAGGGGCAGTCCGCTGAGCGGCTTGAGTCGCAGGGTGCCATCTGCCGGATGGCACCAATGGTGCCGTCTTTGTCGAGATAGGCGATATCCAGCGGGATCCGGGTTTTGTACATCCAGAAGCCATGGTCCGGGTCTCGCGCGGTCTGGTAGAGAAACAGCATGCCGCTGTTGTCGTCCAGCGAGGTGCGCGCCATCAGGCCGTTGCGGCGCTGGTCGGGGGTTTTGGCCAGTTCCAGGGTTATGGGAACCTGCCGGCTTTCCGTGATCAGGCAGGCTTCTGCCTCAGGCAAGCGGTCCGCCGCACACGCCGCCGTCACCAGCGCCATCATCACCGTAACGGTGCCTGCCTGAAGGCTGTTCATGACCGCAGCCGGTATCCGGTTTTGAATATCCACCACACCGCCACCATGCAGGCGGTCAGGAACAGCACCGTCATGCCCACGCTGATACCGACATGCACATCGGAAACCCCGTAGAAAGCCCAGCGGAACCCGCTGATGAGGTACACCACCGGGTTGAACAGGCTGATGGTTTGCCACACGGCCGGCAGCATGTCGATGGAATAGAAGGTGCCGCCAAGGAACACCAGGGGGGTGACGATCATCATCGGGACGATCTGGAGTTTCTCGAAGCCATCCGCCCAGATGCCGATGATGAAACCGAACAGGCTGAAGGTGACGGAGGTCAGTACCAGGAAGGCAAACATCCAGAACGGATGGAGCACGTCGTAGTCGACGAACAGCCGTGCGGTGGCGAGAATAATCAGCCCGAGGATAACCGATTTGGTGGTGGCGGCCCCGACATAGCCGATGACCACCTCCACGTAGGAGACCGGGGCGGAAAGCACTTCGTAGATGGTGCCTGAGAACTTGGGCATGTAGATCCCGAAGGAGGCATTGGAAATGCTCTGCATCAGCAATGACAACATGACCAGGCCCGGAATGATGTAAGCGCCGTAGCTGATGTTGTCGATGTCGCCCATGCGGCTGCCAATCGCCGAGCCGAAAACCACGAAGTAGAGGCAGGTTGAAATCACCGGCGACGCTACGCTCTGCATCAGCGTGCGGCGCATGCGGGCCATTTCAAACCCGTAGATGGCGCGGATACCGTAATAGTTCATGGATGCTCCCGTTTGCGGCGGCTCACTCGTGGACCAGGCCGACAAAAATCTCTTCCAGCGAACTTTCCCGTGTTCGCAGGTCCCGGTATTCGATTCCGATGTCGCCCAGGGTGCGCAGCAGGCGCGCAACGCCGGCCTGTTCCTGTTGGGAGTCAAAGGTGTAGATCAGCTCGTAGCCGTCGTCAGACAGCTCCACCGGTTCCAGAACCAGTTCGCCCGGTACTTTCTCGAGGGGGTGCTGTAACTGCAGCCGGAGTTCCTTCTTGCCAAGCTTGCTCATTAGCCGGGCCTTGTCTTCCACCAGAATGATTTCGCCCTGGCGGATAACGCCGATGCGGTCGGCCATTTCCTCGGCTTCTTCGATGTAGTGGGTGGTGAGAATGATGGTAACGCCGTCTTCACGGAGCTTGCGCACCATTTCCCACATATCACGGCGCAACTCGACATCGACGCCGGCGGTGGGTTCGTCCAGGAACAGAATGCGGGGTTCGTGGGACAGCGCCTTGGCGATCATTACCCGGCGCTTCATGCCGCCAGACAGGGACATGATGCGGTTGTCCCGCTTGTCCCACAACGACAGGTCTTTCAGCACTTTTTCGATGTGGGCAGGTTTCGGTGCCTTACCGAAGAGGCCACGGCTGAAGGATACGGCGTCCCACACGGTCTCAAACGCGTCGGTGTTCAGCTCCTGGGGCACCAGGCCGATGGTTTCCCGGGCTTTGCGGTAATCCCGCACGATGTCGTGCCCGGCGGCTTTCACCTCTCCGCTGGATTTGTTGACGATGCCGCAGATAATGCTGATCAGCGTGGTCTTACCGGCACCGTTGGGGCCGAGCAGGGCGAAGATTTCGCCACGGGTGATCTCAAGGTTAATGTCCCGAAGGGCCTCAAAGCCATCGGCGTACACTTTATTGAGGTGCTTAACGGAAATGTCCGGCTGCACTGGCGTATCCTATGGGTGGTGAATCAAAGCCGGGTATTTTCTCACGATGGGCAGGGGTTTAGAAACCTTTGCCTTCGTCAGCGGAATGCTCATAATGCCAGCTTTGCTTGGGAGAGCGGTTTTGTTAAGAGTAATTGCAGTCGTCGTACTGATGATTGGCTTGGTGGGTATCGCCGTGTTCGGCCCGAAATGGCTGATGTCGATCACCGATGACGGCCCCACCGCCACCCAGGTGTGTGACCTGCAGACCGGCCCCTGCCAGTGGAAAATGAATGGCGCGCCGTGGGTCGCTGAACTGGAACGGGGCGATGTGGGTGATCAGGGCCAGGAATACCGTTTGCGCCTGCACACCAGATCGGCTCCGGAGCGGTTGATGGCGGTGCTGAAAGGCGAGTCCATGTATCTGGGTGAGTACCCGGTTCCGCTAAGCCAGGTGAGTTCCGACAATGGCGACAGCGGCATCGAAACCTGGGAGGCGCATTTCACCGCACCGTTTTGCACAACGGACCCTGGCATGACCTGGCGTATCGACCTGCAGGCGCACAACAGCCCAATGAATGAGCTGCCGGTTAAAATGCTGTTCCAGGCTGAGGGCCGGGGTAGCTGAAAACGAACAACACGAGGACAGGGAAGATTCGATGGATTATGGCGACAGTGTTCAAAAAGTACTTCTGAGAAAAATCCGCAAAACCGAGCAGGATCTGCTCCAGCTCAAACTGGATTATTGCCGGTTTGTGTTCGGGCTGACCCACAGAGCGAAGGTGGAGGTCGGTAGTCAGCCGTATCTGGTGCGCTCAGTGGATGTAAACAGCATGGCTGTTCTGGACGACGATACCTTCAGCCGGCCCGTGCTAGACGGAGTGCCAGCGAACGCAGATGATAATGCCGAGCCCGTCAGCCTGGGCAACGATTGGACCCTGGTGCAACCTGTTTCCGTCAAATAAAGGCTGTGCATCCCCTCGGGCATCAGCAGGTGGGCATCGTCTGTAGCGCCAGTTTGCGGCGGATGTAACGGCCCAGGATATCCACGCCGATATTCAGCAGCGCAGTGATCAGGATCAGCACCATGGCGCGGTCAAAGCGGATCTGCTGGATGGCGCTGTCGACGTAAAAGCCCAGCGTATAAATCCCCAGAATCCCCAGTATTGCGGTTTCCCGCATGATGATTTCCCAGCGATAGAACAGAAAAGCCAGGAACGAACGGTATACCCGGGGAACCAGCTCCCAGCTGTAGCGGTTGAATCCGGTTGGCGCGTCCGGGCGCAGGTGAATGGTGTTGGTCTGCCGGCCAATCAGGTGGCCGATGATGCCGCCGTTATGGAGGGCGAGGGCCACCACGGCGGGCAGCATCGACGGCCCCCACAATTGCAGCAGAATATACGCCAGGATGTATTCGGGCGTGGAGCGGGCAATCACCAGGAATACGTGCCCGGACGTGCGTCTGATCGGCCCACCGAAATGGTTTGATATCAGCGGAAACGCCAGCAGCGTGAGGATGCCGGTGCCGACCAGGGCAATCTGAGTCAGCAGCAGGGTGTTCCAGATTCCCGGCAGCGCGTCGTTGAGCATGAGATCGTTGAGCCAGGGCACCAGCCCCGTCAGCCCTTCGCCGTCGCGGATCGGTGCCGGGACAATATCCTGGGTAAAGAAGCGTTCCACGTTGCCCCACACAATGGGCATGCCATCACCCAGGAAGAAGGGCGCGCCCAGCACATAGATGGGCAGCAGTTTGGGCTTCACCCAGAGCGGCATACTGGCAATCAGCAGATAAAACAGAATGAGCATGGCACCGGCTTCGGAATACAGCCCCTGGGAAAACGAGCTCTCCAGATAAAAGCCCAGTGTCGGCAGGCCCACAAACCCGAGAATGGCGCTTGAGCGCAGGCCACACTCAAGGCGATACGCCGTGTAAGTGCGCAACTGCACCCAGCAGTCGGGAATGCGGGCGTACAGAAACGCGGAAAATACGCCGGTTCCGGGCGGCAGTATGCGGGCCGGACCAGGGTCGGCTTCGTCCAGGATTTCGGAGTACACCTTTGCGAAAATACCGGAGTAGGGGATGGCAATGGCCAGTACCCCGGTCAGTGGGTGAAACCCAAAGAACTGCAGAAAGATCAGTGCCCAGAACAGTTCGTGGATCGCACGGATAAAGGCGCAAAATATGCGCACCGGGTAGAAGCGGTAAACCAGCGAGAGCAGAAATCCGCAGGCGCTGCCCAGTGCGACTCCGACAAAGGCAAACGCAACGGTTCGGAGCAGGGCGGTGGCAAGCCCTTCGGAACTGAAAAAGTCGGGTGTGGCAACGCCAAGAAAGAACCGCCCGAGATCACGCCAGGGGTTGGCCGTGGTGATCGCAATGTCTGCGAAGAACAGACCGGCCACGGCCACGGCCAAAAATAGCAGGCTGACTCTGACGGTAGGGGAAAGATGCATAAAGTCTGTCGCGGCCCCGTCAGTACAGCTGCATGATGTCAGCAGGCCTGAGGCGCTCGCTGGCTTCGTCGAGAGCAATCTGACCGTCCTGAATACCAATGATTCGCGTGGCGTAGGTCAGCGCCATGTCTACGTCATGCAGTGCAATAACGGCCGTGGTAAATCGCTGGGTCAGGGTTTTCATAACCAGGTGGGCCATGGGGCCATCCAGTGCGGATACGGGCTCGTCTGCCAGCAGCAACTCGGCGTTACGATAGGCCGCCCGTGCAATGGCAACGCGCTGGCGCTGGCCGCCGGACAGTGACGCTGTGGGTGTCCAGAACTTCTCCGCCATGGAAAGTTCCTTGAGCAGTTCCCTGACGGCGTCTTTGTCTGAACTGAACGGACGTACCAGGGTCGCCAGGTTATACCAGGCGGAATGGCGATCAAGCTGCCCCATGAAGACATTGTGGAAAACCGGCAGCGCATTGACCAGCCCCAGGTCCTGAGGGACCAATGCGGAATGGCCATCAACGCGGTCGTGTATCAGCTTGATCAGCGTGGACTTGCCCGCACCGCTCTTGCCGACCAGTGCAACCCGTTCGCCTTCTTTGACGTCCAGCGAAAGCGGGCCAATGACCCGCTCGCCGTCAAACGATGCCGATAATCCCGACAGTGAGAATCCCGTCATTAATCGAGGATTCCAATCTGTTCTGCGACTGACTGGATAGGCGCATAGTTCTCGTTGGCGGTCGGGATGAAGCCGGAGCGCGGGAAGCTTTCCAGAAGCTCGGGATCGTCCATATCCAGCAGCGCCTGACGGACTTTTTCCATAAACCCGTCACCGTAACGCTCGTCTACGTCACCACGGATGGTCCACTGGTAGTTGGGGTAAGCCGGCGTTTTCCAGATGACTTTGACCTCATCCGTGTCGATGTTGCCATTTTCCAGCTCTTTTTCCCAGACCGCGTAGTTGATGGCCCCCACATCGTAGGTGCCGGCTTCCACCAGCCGCAGGGTGCGGGTGTGGTTGCCGCTGAACCCAACGCGGGAGAACACTTCTTCCGGCGCTTCCTCAAAAATCGTGCGAATGTGGTACTCGGGAATCAGGCGGCCGGAGGTCGAGCCCTTGGAGCCAAACGTGAAGGTCTTGCCGCGAATGTCTTTGGACAGCGTGTCGGACTTTTCCAGCCCGGTGCTTTTATGGGCGATGAAGTAGTTATAGAAGGCTTCGTCTTCCACGCCCTGGGCGAGGGCTTGTGAGCCCGGTACCAATGACCGTGCCTGTACACCGGACAAACCACCGAACCACGCCAACTGAACCTGATTGTTGCGGAAGGCCGAGATGGCGGCCGCGTAAGATTTGACCGGAATGTATTTGACCTCGATATCCAGTTCTTTTTCGAGGTAATCGGCTATGCCCCGGAAGCGCTCCACGAGCTTGGTTTCGTCCTCATCCGGGATCGCTGTAAACACAAAAGTCTGGGCAGAAACAGCGAGCGGAGTCAGCAGAAGCAGGCTGGAAAGTACGAATTTCCGTATAAAGCTCGTGGCCATGAGTTTTTCCTTACGAACGTTGAATTTAGCAGGGTGTAACGTTTCACTGAAAGCAGGATACCCTGATTTACCTCGGGCATGAACAGCTATACGATTGATCCAGATAAACAGCTCAGTTGAGGCACAGACCCAGTTTATGCAGATACACATTCTGACACCGGCGCAGCCGGGTTCCAGGGCCGGAAACCGGGCCACGGCTGAGCGCTGGCAGTCACTGCTTGAGGCAGTTGGGCATCAGGTTCGCGTGCTTACGGCGCTCAGCGCAGAACCCTGTGACCTGTTTATAGCGCTGCATGCCTGGCGTAGCCACGAGGCTATTGAAGCCTTCCGGCAGGCCCGGCCACATGTGCCGATCATCACGGCGCTGACCGGCACCGATATTTACTTTCATCAGCATGAGTATCCGCAAGCGACTCACCACTCGATGGAACTGGCGGATGCGCTGATTGGCCTCCATCAGCTGGTCGGCGGCGATATTCCGCCTCAGTTCCGGCACAAACTGGCGATCGTTCTTCAGTCCGCGACCGCACCAGACGCGGTCGCGTTACGTGATCCACGCACGGATGTGTTCGAGGTGTGTGTCGTCGGCCATTTGCGGGACGAGAAAGATTCACTCCGCGCCGCACTGGCGTGCCATCACCTTCCCGCCGACTCGCGCATTCGCGTGGTTAACGCTGGAAAACCCCATAATCGGGAGTGGCAGACAAAGGCCGAACAGGAGCAGGGCAGTAACCCGCGTTTTCAGTGGGTGGGCGAACTGGATCAGGCCCAGACCCGCGCACTGATGACCCGTTGCCGCCTGATGGTGATCAGCTCGATCATGGAGGGTGGTGCGAACGTGGTTTCAGAGGCCTGCCGGGCCGGGTTGCCGGTTCTGGCTTCGGATATTCCGGGCAACCGGGGGTTGCTGGGTGATGATTATGCCGGGTATTTCCGGGTCAGTGACGATCAACACCTCGCCGAGCTGCTGTACCGGGCGGAGCACAACGCGGACTACCTGAACCAATTGCATCAACAGGTGGCTGCAAAAGCGGCTGCGTTTGTGCCCGAGTCAGAGCAGCGCTGCCTACTGTGGGCCGTGTCACAGGCCGTTGCCCACAGCAGGGAGCGAATCAGTCGCGAAGGGTGATGGGTTCGATGGGGCCGGTGTCATCCTGCGGCAAAACCCGCCCGATGATGGCGGTGTGCGGGTAACCCAGGGCTTTGAGCTCCCGTACACAGTCGTCCGCCACCGCCGCCGGTACGCTGGCCAGCAGTCCGCCGGCGGTCTGGGGGTCGAAGATCAGCGGATAACGGGGATGGTTGACCCAGCGCTCCTGATCCCGGATTCCCCGGCGCAAGCGAATGTTGGCCGGCTGCAGCGAGCTGAGAATACCGGCTGCCGCTGTTTCTTCAGCACCGGGCAGCACGGGGATGGCAGAGAGGTCCAGTTCGGCATCCACACCGGAGGGCCGCGTCATTTCCACCAGATGGCCCAGCAAGCCAAAGCCGGTTACGTCGGTGCAGGCTTTTGAGCCAAACCGGTGAAGGCAGTGTGCAGCGCTTTGATTGGACTGGATCATGGAGGCCAGAGCGGAATCGATCCAGCGCCCCTTGGCGGCCAGTTTCGCGTGGGCCGCGAACAGGGTGCCGGTACCAATCGGCTTGGTCAGGATCAGCGCATCGCCTGCCTTTAACCCGCCT
>NZ_JBBDSR010000078.1:0-23171 GCF_040904845.1 Marinobacter sp.
GCCGACTAATTGGCCTACCCCTCGAAGGAGATGCGCATTCTACAGACACCAGCGGGGCTGTCAACGCACACATCAAACTATTTTCGCGTTGTATCGGTTTCCCACTATGAGCAAGAACAAAACTCGACCAACTTGATGATTTAACCACCAACTCAGGCTTCGGACGACCCTGTCTTGCGGCGCGCCTTACGCACCAAAGCCAGGAAGGGGCCGGACAAGCCATAGATCAGGAAACCGGTAAACAACACAGTGGCGGGGTCCAGCGTGACCACCACGAAGATCAGTACAACCAGAAAAATTGCAGCGAAAGGCACCCTGCCCCGCAAATCCAGATCCTTGAAGCTGCGATAGAGAATGTTACTGACCATCAGCACACCGCTGCCACCGACAACCACGATGGTCATGAAGGTTAACCAGGTAGCTGGGTCCACATCGTGGAAGCACCACACCAGGCCAGCAACACAGGCCGCCGCCGCTGGGCTTGCCAAACCGACAAAAAACTTTTTGTCGACGGAGCCAATCTGGGTATTGAACCGTGCCAGCCGCAAAGCCGCCCCGGCCAAATAGATAAAGGTGACCGCCCAACCGAATTGCCCAAGCTCGTTCAGTGACCAAAAAAAGGCGACCATCCCCGGTGCCACACCAAAAGCGACCATGTCGGCAAGACTGTCGTACTCTTCACCGAACTTGCTTTGGGTATTGGTCATCCTCGCAACACGGCCATCGAGCCCGTCGAGTATCATCGACACAAACACTGCAATGGCGGCATTATCAAACATGCCATTGGCCGCGGAAACGATGGCGTAGAAGCCGGAAAACAGAGACGCAGTGGTCAGCGCGTTCGGCAAGAGGTAGATACCCCTGCGCTTAACTGGCGCGCCTTCAACCAACTCTTCTTCGACCACCTCGCCCGGTTCAAACTCGCTCCCGGAGGAATTGCCCACTTTTGTCTCTTCTTCCGATTCCGGGATTTTTCTGTCGTCACTCATTCCATTCACTCCGGAAAGTATTTAGGCGGAGTATATACGAAAAACGCGGCCACCCGGGCCGCGTTTTCAGAACCGCACTGGAAACCTGGCTTAGTTCTTGTCTTTATCCACAATCTTGTTTGCTGAGATCCACGGCATCATGCCACGCAATTTCTCGCCAACAATTTCGATATCATGAGCCGCATTCTGACGACGACGCGCCGTCATGGACGGATAGTTCAGAGCCCCTTCGGAGATAAACATTTTCGCGTACTCACCGCTCTGAATGCGCTTCAGTGCGTTGCGCATAGCTTCACGGGACTGCTCGTTGATGATCTCGGGGCCAGTCACATACTCACCATACTCCGCGTTATTGGAGATGGAGTAGTTCATGTTGGCGATGCCGCCTTCGTACATAAGATCAACGATCAGCTTCAGCTCGTGCAAGCACTCGAAGTACGCCATTTCCGGCTCGTAACCACCGTCCACCAGCGTTTCGAAAGCCGCTTTGACCAGCTCTACAGTACCACCACACAGAACCGCCTGTTCACCGAACAGGTCGGTTTCGGTCTCGTCCTTGAAGGTGGTTTCGATGATGCCGGTACGGCCGCCGCCGATACCGCTGGCATAGGACAGCGCCAGGTTCTTGGCATTGCCGGACGAGTCCTGGAAGATGGCGATCAGATCGGGGATGCCGCCGCCTCTGGTGAACTCGGTGCGAACGGTGTGACCCGGCGCTTTCGGAGCCACCATGATAACGTCCAGATCTTTGCGTGGAACGATCTGGTTGTAGTGGATGGCGAAGCCATGGGCGAATGCCAGGGTAGCGCCCTGCTTCAGGTTTGGCTCGATTTCAGCAGCGTACAATTGTGACTGGAACTCATCCGGGGTCAGAACCATGACCACATCAGCGGCCGCAACCGCAGACGGCACGTCGCTGGTCTTGAGGCCGTAGGCTTCCGCCTTGGCAATGGAGGAAGAGCCGGGGCGCAGACCCACGGTGACATCAACACCAGATTCTTTCAGGTTGCACGCGTGGGCGTGCCCCTGGGAACCGAAGCCGATGACGGCGACTTTCTTGCCCTGGATGATTGAAAGATCGCAATCCTTATCGTAATAAACCTGCATGGGATAACCTCTATATTGTACCGACCCCGCCAACGGGGTCTTGATTTAAAATGGATAGTGCCTCTGTCAGAGACTCAACACTTTTTCGCCGCGAGCAATGCCGGACACACCGGTACGGACCACCTCAAGCACACCTGACGCGCCTACCGCCTGAATGAAGCCGTCGAGCTTCTCGCTGTCGCCTGCCAGCTGGACGGTATACACCGAGCTGGTGACATCCACGATCTGGCCGCGGAAAATATCGACAGTGCGCTTGATCTCAGCGCGCTGGGACCCCGTGGCTTTGAGCTTCACCAACATCAGCTCACGCTCGATATGGGTGCCTTCGGTAAGGTCAACCAGCTTCACCACCTCGATCAACTTATTCAGTTGCTTGGTGATCTGCTCAATAACTTTATCGGACCCGGTCGTGGTGACAGTCAGGCGGGACAGGGTTTCGTCTTCCGTTGGAGCAACCGTCAGGGTTTCGATGTTGTAGTTGCGCTGGGAAAACAGCCCCACCACCCGGGACAGCGCCCCCGGTTCGTTCTCAAGCAAAACAGAAATGATTCGACGCATGATCACACCCTCTCCGTCTTGCTGAGCCACATGTCTTTCATGGAGCCACGGGCAACCTGCATCGGATACACGTGTTCAAACCGGTCTACGTAGATGTCTACGAACACCAGTTTGTCCTTCATCGCCAGGACCTCTTTCAGCTTGGCTTCCAGGTCTTCCTTGCGGTCGATCCGGACACCCACGTGGCCATAGGCTTCCGCCAGCTTGACGAAATCTGGCAAAGACCCCATATAGGACTGGGAATGACGGGACTCGTAGTTCATGTCCTGCCACTGCTTGACCATGCCCAACGCCTGATTGTTGAGGTTGATGATTTTCACCGGCAGATTGTACTGCTTGCAGGTGGACAGCTCCTGGATGTTCATCTGGATACTGCCTTCACCGGTAATGCAGAGCACTTCGTCGTCCGGGTGCGTCAGCTTCACCCCCATGGCGGCCGGAAACCCGAACCCCATGGTGCCGAGGCCACCGGAGTTAATCCAGCGATTGGGCTTGTCAAACTTGTAATACTGGGCTGCGAACATCTGGTGCTGACCCACGTCGGAGGTCACGAACGCCTCACCATTGGTCAGTCGGCAGAGCGCCTCGATGACTTCCTGTGGCTTGATTGTATCCGGACTGGTTTCATAGCGCATGCCATGGAATGCGCGCCACTCTTCAATCTGCTTCCACCAGGATGCGATAGCATCGGCGTCAGGCTTCTCGGTGCTTTCCTTGACCAGCGTAATCATCTCTTTCAATACCGCATCCACCGGCCCCACGATGGGCACGTCCGCATCAATGGTTTTGGAAATGGACGCCGGGTCAATGTCGATGTGCACAATACGCGCACCAGGACAGAACTTCTCGGTGGCGTTGGTCACCCGATCATCGAATCGTGCGCCCACACACAGAATCAAATCCGAGTGATGCATCGCCATATTCGACTCGTAAGTGCCGTGCATACCCAACCAGCCAAGATGTTGCTTGTCAGAAGCCGGATAGCAGCCAATGCCCATCAGGGTATTGGTGATCGGATACCCCAGCATGCGAACCAGCTCGGTCAACTGATCGGACGCTTTACCAAGAATCACGCCACCGCCGGCATAGATGATCGGGCGACGGGATGCCAGCAGCATGTCCACAGCCTTCTTGATCTGCCCAGCATGACCCCGGATCGCGGGATTGTAGGACCGCAGCTTGACCTTCTTGGGGAAAACGTACTCATACCGCTCGTTCGGAGTGGTCATATCCTTGGGAATATCCACCACCACTGGGCCGGGGCGACCGGTCGAGGCGATATAATAGGCCTTGCGAATGATCTCGGGGATTTCCTCGGGGTGACGTACGCTCAGATTGTGTTTTACCACCGGACGGGAGACACCGATCATGTCGGTTTCCTGAAACGCATCCTCGCCAATCAGGTGGGATGCAACCTGACCACACAGAACCACCATGGGAATGGAATCCATGAACGCAGTGGCAATGCCGGTAATAGTGTTGGTGGCTCCAGGACCCGAGGTCACCAGGACGGTACCGGGCTTTCCGGTCGCACGCGCATAACCGTCGGCCATATGGACCGCGGCCTGTTCGTGCCGAACCAGAATATGCTTGACGTTGTCCTGCCTGAACAGCGCATCATAGATATGAAGGGCTGCACCACCCGGATAGCCGTATATGTATTCGATGCCTTCGTCCCGAAGGGACCGGATCAGCATATCGGCGCCAGACAATAACTCCACGATTTTCTACCCTCTTCATACGAGTGAATGAGCCGGGAAAACTCCCGGTTGCCTGGATACCCGGCTTGCCTGCTTCTTGTGAAAGCGGCACCGGCTGTTCCTCCACACCACCTTTAAGAGGTTGTCTCCTGGCCAGCCGCCCTCCTGAGGGTTGCGGAGAACGGCCAATCGACGGGTTGCACGTAAGCAACAACCATCCCGCGACCTGCGCGGCGCGTTCAGTGTGGTCATTAAACGGGGGATACTCGCTCGGGGTTGCCTGCCGTATTGTCCCCTGTTTTCAGGCAATCGGTAATTCTGACAGCGGGAAACTCCCTGTCAATAGCCGAGTGCGGTTTCTGTCCCACGCTCGCACAGTGTCCGTCATACTTTCGGCAGGTATTTGAACCAGACTAGAGAAAATCAGATTGCCAACTGGCATCATAATCCACGTGGATACACAGTTGGGCAACCAGAGTTGTCCCGGAATGGTTAACGCGAGATGAGTATAGTGATGAACAAAAAAGTCCTGATCATGGTCATGATGCTGGCCGTACTGCCACTGACAGCCACTGGCGCGTCCGTTTACAAGTGGACCGACGAAAACGGTGTGACACACTTTGGCGACCGCGAGCCCAGCGGCAAGACATCCGAACAGGTCAGTATCCGTACCGGAAAATCATCCGGCGGCCAGCCGGCCAAAAGCGCTCAGGAGCAGTTAAAGGAACTGGAGTCCCGAGACGCCGATGCCGCAGAGCGGCGCGACATGTCCGCAGCCGACGAGGCCCGCGCCAAGCAACGCAACGCCAATTGCGAAACGGCACGCAACAACCTCAATTTGTTAGCCAGCAACAACCGGATTCGCATAGAAGAAGATGGCGAGCAACGCTACCTGTCCCAGGAAGAGATCCAGGAGCAGCGCGAGAAATTCCAGAGCATAGCCGATGACAACTGCGGCCCGTCGGTTGCTGATCAGTCTGAGCGCTGACAGCGAGCAAGAGGCGATCAGGCCTTATCGAACACCAGTTTGTGATCGCTTACGGTTCCCCGGATGGTATCGCCCGGCACGAACTCGCCCTGCAACAGGCGTTGCGCCAGCGGGTTCTCAATCATGCGCTGAATGGCTCTTTTCAGCGGTCGCGCACCGTACACCGGGTCGTACCCGACTTCCGCCAGCAACTCCATTGCCGCGTCATCCAATGCCAGTTTCATGTCCTGATCCTTCAGGCGGCCGCTGAGGGACTCAATCTGAATCCTGGCGATGCCCAGAATCTGGCTTTCCGCCAGCGGGTGGAAGACGACCACTTCGTCGACCCGATTAATAAACTCGGGGCGGAAGTGTGTACCAACCACGTCCATCACTGCATTTTTCATGGCCTCATAATTTTCCTCGCCGGCCTTTTGCTGAATGATGTCGGACCCAAGGTTCGAGGTCATGACGATCACGGTGTTACGGAAGTCCACCGTCCTGCCCTGCCCGTCGGTCAGGCGGCCATCCTCAAGTACCTGCAACAGAATATTGAAGACATCCGGATGGGCTTTTTCCACCTCATCCAGCAACAGCACAGAATACGGGCGGCGGCGGACAGCCTCGGTCAGGTAACCGCCTTCTTCATAGCCGATATAGCCCGGAGGCGCACCAATCAGCCGAGCGACTGAGTGCTTCTCCATGAACTCTGACATATCGATGCGCACCATCGCTTCTTCGGTATCGAACAGGAATGAGGCCAACGCCTTACACAGCTCCGTTTTACCCACACCGGTCGGCCCCAGGAACAGGAAAGAGCCATTAGGGCGATGCGGGTCAGAGAGGCCGGCACGGGAGCGGCGCACCGCGTTTGACACGGCTTCCACCGCCTCATCCTGACCAATCACGCGGCCGTGTAACGCCTCCTCCATTCGCATCAACTTGTCGCGCTCACCTTCCAGCATCTTGGCGACTGGAATGCCGGTCCACTTGGAGACAATCTCGGCAATTTCTTCCTCGGTGACCCGGTTGCGGAGCAGTTTCATTTCCATCATTTCGGCCTGGCTGGCCATGTCCAACTGACGCTCCAGCTCCGGAATCTTGCCATACTGAATTTCAGACATCCGGCCCAGGTCGCCACTGCGGCGGGCGTTTTCCAGGTCAATCCTGGCCTGCTCCAGCTGGCTCTTGATCTTCTGGGAACCGTGCAACGCTGCTTTTTCGGTGTTCCACACTTCCTCCAGATCAGCGTATTCCAGCTCGATCTTCGCAATCACATCGGACAGCTCTTCCAAACGCTTTTTCGAGGCGGCATCGGTTTCTTTTTTCAGCGCTTCCCGTTCGATCTTGAGCTGAATCAGCCGGCGCTCAAGGCGATCAAGCGCTTCCGGCTTGGAATCCATTTCCATGCGAATCTGGCTCGCCGCCTCGTCCACAAGGTCGATCGCCTTGTCCGGCAACTGCCGATCGGTGATGTAGCGATGAGACAATTTGGCCGCCGCGATGATCGCCGCATCGGTGACTTCGACCCCATGGTGAACTTCGTAGCGCTCTTTCAGACCCCGCAGAATCGCAATGGTGTCTTCCTCATTGGGCTCGCTGACCAGCACTTTCTGGAAGCGGCGTTCCAGTGCGGCGTCTTTCTCGATATTTTCGCGGTACTCATTGAGGGTGGTAGCCCCGACACAATGCAGCTCACCCCGGGCCAAGGCCGGCTTCAGCATGTTGCCAGCATCCATCGACCCTTCTGCCTTGCCAGCGCCCACTACAGTATGGATCTCGTCGATAAACAGAATGATCTGGCCTTCCTGCTTGGACAGCTCATTGAGCACGGCCTTCAGGCGTTCCTCGAATTCACCCCGGAATTTGGCACCGGCGATCAGCGAGCCCATGTCGAGGGACAGCACCTTCTTGCCTTTCAGGCCGTCCGGGACTTCGCCATTGACGATCCGCAGTGCCAGCCCTTCCACGATAGCGGTTTTGCCAACGCCGGGTTCACCGATCAGCACCGGGTTATTCTTGCGGCGACGCTGCAGAACCTGAATGGTGCGGCGAATCTCATCATCCCGACCGATCACCGGGTCCAGCTTGCCGGCCTCGGCGCGCTCGGTCAGATCAATGGTGTACTTCGACAACGCCTGCCGGCTTTCCTCCGCGGCCGGATCGTTCACCGACTCGCCGCCACGAACCGCGTCTACCGCCTTTTCCAAAGCAGCCTTATCGACGCCCTGTTCTCGCAGCACGCGCCCAAGGGTGCCGCGATCTTCCAGGGCCGCCAGCAGCATCAGCTCGCTGGAAATGAACTGATCTTTTCGCTTCTGTGCCAGCTTGTCAGCGATGTTGAACAGCCGCCCCATGTCGTTGGACATGGAGACGTCTCCTGCCGAACCCTGAACCTCCGGCAAATGCTCGATTTCACGCGCAACCGCCTGGCGCACACGGCCCGGCTCCACGCCGGCCTGTTTCAGCAGCGGTTTGATGGAACCTGCGTCCTGATCCAGCAGCGCCTGCATCAGGTGCACAGGCTCGATGAAGTTATGGTCCTTGCCAACAGCCAGTGACTGCGCATCGGCAAGAGCGGTCTGCAGCCGGCTGGTGAGTTTATCAATTCTCATAGTCAGTCATTCCCCAATTCGGTGGCAGGGTGCCCGGATGTCAGTGCGGGCATCCCGTTTGCTATGACATTAAATGTAGGGGCAACCAGAGGGACTTCAAGCGGTGAAACTCAAAAACTGTCAGAATATTGACGGACATCAGGACCTATCCGATAACCAGATCAAGCTGGCCATGCGCCCAGTCTGGCCATCGCGGCGATAGGAGAAAAAGTGCTGCGGCTCTGACGCGGTGCAGCAATCCCCTCCGTAGACTTGAGTCACTCCGCAGGCGGCGAGACGCTGTCGGGCCAGCAGGTAGATATCCGCCATGAAATGGCCCACGCGTGCGCCCTGTTCCGAAAACGCGCTGGCCGAGCCAGGGTCGTGCAGCAGGAACGCCTCCCGCACCTCGGGCCCCACTTCAAACCGCTGCGGACCAATGGCAGGGCCAAGCCAGGCCATCAACTCCGCCGGATTTCCCCCGACCTCGCTCACCAACGCTTCCAGCACGCCGCCACAGAGGCTGCGCCAGCCCGCGTGAGCCGCTCCAACGCGGGTGCCTGACACATCGCAAAGCAGCACTGGCAGGCAATCCGCCGTCATGATCACACAGACCTGCCCCGCCAGAGTGGTGAAGCTGGCATCCGCTCGCGGGACACCTGCGGCAGGCAGGGGAACTGCGATCGTGCCATGGACCTGATCAAGCCAGCCAATGCGGTGGACGTCGACCCCGGCCACATCCGCCAGCCGCTGTCGGTTTTCCTGAACATGGGCCGCCTCATCACCAACGTGGGAACCAAGGTTCAGGGACGCCCAGGGGGCTTTACTCACGCCGCCCAGGCGCGTCGTACAGAGCGCTTGCACGCACTCGGGCGCAGGCCAGTCCGGCCTGATGACGGGCACATCAGAAGTCATTGTTCTCCAAATCCTTAACGTGCTGACGCAACGCTGCCAGAAGCTGCACCATGTCGTCCGGCATCGGCACCTCCCAGCTCAGAATTTCTCCGGTTTGCGGATGCTCCAGCGTCAGTTGGCGCGCATGCAAGGCCTGACGATGAAACGCCGCCAGTACCTCTCGCAGCGCCTCCGTTGTGCCTTTAGGCAACCGCAACCGCCCGCCATAGAGCGGATCGCCAATCAACGGATGCTTCACATGGGCCATATGAACCCGAATCTGATGAGTACGCCCACTCTCCAGCTTGCAGCGCACATGGGTATGGGCTGCAAATCGCTCCACCAGACGATAGTGCGTGACCGCCGGTTTGCCGGTGGGCACCACGGCCATTTTCTTTCGCTCCTGGGGGTGACGGCCAATGGGGGCGTCAACGGTTGCGCCGCCGGTCAGGGTGCCCACCACCACCGCTTCGTACTCCCGCCCCATGGTGCGAGTCTGCAGCTGATCCACCAGAGAGGTGTGAGCGATCAGACTGCGGGCCACCACCATAATGCCCGAGGTATCCTTGTCGAGACGGTGCACGATCCCGGCCCTGGGCAGATTTTCCACTTCCGGTGCGTGATTGAGTACCGCGTTTACCAGCGTGCCGTCTGCGTGGCCGGCTGCCGGGTGCACAACCAATCCCGCCGGCTTGTTGATTACCAGCAAGTGTTCGTCTTCGTAGACCACATCCAGGGTGATCGCTTCTGCCCGCCAGCTCACCTGCACTTCCGGCTCGGCATCCAGTTTCAGGGCATCGTGGAGCATGACCTTATCACGGGGCTTGCAGGATTTTCCGTTAACGGTGAGCGCACCGCTTTTTATCCAGCCCTGCAAGCGCGAGCGGGAATGCTCGGGCATCAGCTCAGCCGCCGCCTGGTCCAGGCGGCGATCGCTCAGTTCCGGCGGAACAGAAAAGGCAGCGGTAATACGATTTTCAGCAGACATTAAGCCCCCGGGGCCGATGGTATTGTGTTACGTTTCGGTCAGATTTTCTCAATCAGGCTGATCAGACCCTGCACAAGGCAAAGGTTCCCCGCTACAATGGCCGATCATTCGCATTTAGTCATTATACGGGATTCCGGCATGAGATCAGTTGTTCGATTTTTGCTACTGACCACCACAGCGCTGTTGATCAGTGCCTGTGCGTCCAACGAACAGGAAGAAGTCCTGCCGGAAGAAGCCTATTACGAGAGCGCCCGTGACGCCATGAACTCCGGCAACTTCAACGAGGCGGAGCAGAATCTCGATTTTCTGGAAACCTACTATCCGTTTGGCCGCTATGCAGAACAGGCGCAAATGGACCTGATTTACGCCCGCTACCAGAACCTGGACCTTGAGGGTGCCAGAGCGGCAGCGGATCGTTTTCTGCGTCTGAACCCCCAGAGCGAACACGCTGACTACGCTTTGTATATGCGCGGCCTGGCCTCCTACAACCTGGACATTGGCCTGGCGGCGCGCTATTTCCCGATTGATGTTGCAGCTCGGGACCCAGGGGAGCAGCGCCAGGCGTTCCGCGACTTTTCCAACCTTCTCAACCAGTACCCCGACAGTGAATACGCACCGGATGCCCGGCAGCGCATGATCGCCGTTCGTAACCGTATGGCCGAGCTGGAGCTCCATGCTGCACGTTACTACATCAAGCGGGAAGCCTATGTGGCGGCAAACAACCGGGCGCGTTATGTCGTCGAAAATTTTTCAACGTCACCGTCTGTCGAAGACGCGCTGATCATTCAGGCCGAAACCTTCCGGTTTCTGAAACTGAACAAGGCTGCCGATGACTCTATCGCCATGCTGTCCGAGAACTTCCCCGACAGCCGCGCTTTCAATGACGAAGGCGAGTTCCAGCCAACGCTCCTGGAGCGCGAAAACCGGTCACTGACCAGCGTTGTGACTTTCGGCCTGATAGGCGACGAGTAAGTCATACCGCCACGCCTGGAAACACGGCACGTTTTACTTCCCGACTTTCCAGGCGTTGGTGATCGGATACCGACGGTCCTTACCGAATCCACGCTCGGTAATGCGCACCCCGATGGGGGCCTGCCGGCGCTTGTACTCGTTGATATCCACCAGGCGAACCACCCGTTCCACATCGGCACGGTCAAACCCCTCCGCCACAATCGCGTCTGCGCTGAAATCCCGTTCAACGTACAAATTGAGGATCTGGTCCAGCACGTCGTAGCCCGGCAGGCTGTCTTCATCTTTCTGATCGGGAGCCAGTTCTGCAGATGGTGGTCGCGTAATCACCCGCTCCGGAATCACCGCAGACACGGTATTACGGTACCTTGCCAGCCGGAACACCAGGGTTTTGGGCACGTCTTTAAGCACGTCAAAACCGCCCGCCATATCACCATAAAGCGTGGAATAGCCCACGGCCATTTCGCTCTTGTTGCCGGTGGTCAGCACCAGTGAACCGAATTTATTGGAGAGGGCCATCAGCAACACGCCCCGCAGCCGGGCCTGAAGGTTTTCTTCGGTGGTATCGGGACGGGTGCCCTCGAAAGGCGCTGCCAGAGCGGCCATGAAGGCATCGTACATCGGCTCGATAGAATGAACGTCGTACTGCACCCCAAGCGCGACCGCTTCGGCTTCCGCATCCTCCAGACTCATGCCCGAGGTGTACCGGAATGGCATCATAACCGCCCTGACCCGCTCCGGCCCCAACGCATCAACCGCCACAGCGAGGGTCACGGCCGAATCGATACCACCCGACAAACCCAGCACTGCGGTTTTGAAGCCGTTCTTGTTGACGTAATCCCTTACCCCCAGTACCAGCGCCCTGTAGATATTTTCTTCCAGCGACGGCTCATCAGGCAGCGCCTGTGAGACCGGCTGGCAGTGGTGTTCACACAAAAAATCCACCGGGAACAGCCCTTCAACAAACTGGGGTGCTTCCACATCAAGGTGCCCGGAATGATCAAACACCATCGAGCCGCCATCAAACACCAGTTCATCCTGGCCACCGACCAGGTTGACGTAAACCAGGCTCACCCTGTTCTCCCGGGATTTCCGCTCCAGCAGGGCCTTGCGGCGAACCTGTTTATCAACGTCATAGGGCGACGCATTCAGATTGAGGACCAACTGGGCCCCGGCAGCCGCTGCGCTCTCGACCGGCCCATCACTCCAGAGATCTTCACACACCGTAATACCCACGGGGACTCCACGAATGGGCACCACCAGGGTGTCATGCCCCTCGGCGAAGTAGCGCTTTTCATCAAAAACCTGGTAGTTGGGAGGGAAACGTTTGAAGTAACGACCCGTGATCCCCCCGCCATCAATGACCACCGCAGCGTTGTAAAGCAGCCCGCCCTGGCGAAGTGGCGCGCCAATCACAATGGCCGGGTCAAGCTTGGCCTGCTTCAGAATTTCCAGCGCCTCATTCACACGCAGGTCCAGGCTGGGCCGCAACAGCAGATCTTCCGGCGGGTAGCCGGTCAGGCAAAGTTCCGGAAACACCACAACATCGGCCTGGTGTTCCCGGTGCGCCTTGTGCGCCGCATCGATCACCGCCTGGGCGTTACCCGGGATGTCGCCCACCAGAAAATCCAGCTGCGCCATGACAACTCGTAAACGCTGAGGCGCAGTATCGGCGGTGGACCATTGTTGTGACTCAGGCATAAAAGCCAGCTCCTGTAACTTGTTGCCGTTAAAAGGCTATTATACCCCGTCAACGCAACGGAATTCTCCCGGGAAGCCCATCCAATTATGACAACACCGGCCAAAGACACCCGCATCAGCTGGCAATCAGACTCTCCGGTTCCACAACGGGGCAAGCTGTTCCGCATTTACAACCACTACCGGGTCGTGATCAGCCTGATGCTGGTGGCGCTGCTGTTCGTGGACCCGGTGAACGTTGATTCCCGGTTTCGCATGCTCGATGTCTATCAGGCCGGTGTCGTCAGTTATTTCGCATTAAACAGCTTTATTGCACTGATCATACTGGCTGGCTTTCAACCGCAACAAAGGCACATCACGCTGTCGGTGTTGCTGGACATCCTGATCATGCACGCGTTCCTGTTCGTCAGTACGGGCATCACCAGCGGGCTGGCGAACCTGGTTATCGTGTCGGTCGCTGCCGGCAACATTCTGACCCCCAGCCGCATGGGCACATTCTATGCGGCTCTGGCGGCGATCTGTTCGTTGGGCATCTCCAGTTGGTCGGTACTGGTGTTTGATGATTCTGCCGACGACATTGTCCGCGCCGGCTCCCTCGGGATTCTCTATTTTGCGGCGGCTTTCATCCTGCAGAATATTTCCAAACGGATGATGCGCAGCGAAGCGCTGGCCTCCTCACGGGCACGCAGCATTGCCGAGCTGGAACAGATCAACCGGCAAATTATCCAGCGCATGCGCACCGGCATACTGGTTCTCGACCGCTATGGCCAGATTCGGCTGGCCAACGCAGCGGCCGAAGAACTGCTGTTCGGCGCACCCGCCAATGCCGACAGCATTGACAATCGAGAGCATACTCTCCCCCCACCGCTTCGCCTTGGCCTCGACACCTGGTTAAAAGACCCCATGCGCCGGACCGAGCCCTTTCAGGCATCGCCCACCTCGCCCCTGCTGCAGGTGAACTTTACCCAACTGGCACAGGACCGCAGCGACCACATCCTGGTGTTCGTGGAGGACATGAGTAAAGTCACTCAGCAGGCGCAACAGATGAAGCTGGCCTCACTCGGCCGTCTCACCGCCGGCATCGCCCACGAGATACGCAATCCCCTGGGTGCCATCAGCCACGCCGCGCAATTGATGGACGAGTCGACCGGACTCGAGGCCGGCGACCGACAAATGCTCGATATCATTCAACGCCACTCCCGGCGAGTAAACGGCATTATTGAAAACGTGCTCGACCTGTCCCGGCGCCGTGTCGCCAGCAGCGAGCCCATCAACGTTGGCCAGTGGCTCCGGGAATTCCGCGATGAGTACCTGCAAACCCAGACAAGCGACAATCAGGTTGCCGCCGAGATCGAGCTGAAACTGGAGCCAGACCTGCCCTCCGCAAGGTTCGATAAAAGCCAGATTGAGCAGGTGCTTGTCAATCTGTGCGACAACGGTTTGCGCTACAGTGAATACAACAGCGGCAAGCGTTTTGTCGAACTGCATGCCGGGGTAACACCGGACGGGGAGCGAGCCTACCTGGACGTTCGGGACATCGGCCCCGGCATAGCCGAAGACCAGCGCACGTCGGTTTTTGAGCCCTTTTTCACAACCGATAAGCGCGGCACCGGTCTTGGCCTTTATCTGGCCCGGGAACTGTGCGAGGCTAATCAGGCCCACCTCTCCCTGGTGGAAGATGATAACCCCGGTTGCTGCTTTCGCATCACATTTGCCCACCCCGGACGAATGATTTAACGCTGGTAGACAACCGGCAACCGTATAACGACAGGGAACAGACACCATACGATGACCACTCACGCCGCGCTGATCGTAGATGACGAACCGGACATCCGGGATCTGCTGGAAATCACACTGACCCGCATGGGCATCAAAACCCTCACCGCACCAGACATCACCAGTGCAAAAAAGTTACTGGAAGAGCACACACCACAGCTCTGTCTGACCGACATGAACCTGCCAGATGGTAACGGCATTGATCTGGTGCACTGGATTCAGCAACACACGCCATGTACCCCGGTGGCGGTCATTACCGCTTACGGCAATATGGACACCGCCATTGAATCCCTGAAAGCCGGGGCCTTCGATTTTGTGTCCAAACCAGTGGAATTGCCGCGGCTGCGTGAGCTGGTGAACAGCGCCCTTAAACTGTCAGAGCCTGCACCAGACGCCGACACAGCAACGGACGAGCCCGGGTTGCTTCTTGGCCAATCCAGCCAGATCAAACGACTGAGAAGCCAGGTTCGTAAGCTGGCGCGAAGCCAGGCACCGGTGTTCATCAGCGGAGAATCCGGCAGCGGTAAGGAACTGGTCGCCCGAATGATCCATTTGCAGGGACCACGGCGAGACGGCCCCTTTATTGCGGTTAACTGCGGCGCGATCCCGTCGGAGCTGATGGAAAGCGAATTCTTCGGGCACAAGAAAGGCAGCTTCACCGGTGCCGTGGACAATAAAGACGGCCTGTTCCGCTCCGCCGATGGCGGCACCCTGTTTCTGGATGAAGTGGCTGACCTGCCGCTGGCCATGCAGGTAAAACTGCTGCGCGCCATCCAGGAAAAAGCCGTTCGCCCGGTGGGTGACACACGGGAAGTACCGGTGGATATCCGCGTGCTCAGCGCCACTCACAAAAACCTGCCACAATTGGTCCAGGACGGAACGTTCCGGCAGGATCTGTTTTATCGAATCAACGTCATTGAGCTGGCCGTGCCTTCCCTCAGGGAACGCCCTGACGACATCGAACTGTTAGCCAACCACATCCTCGAACGCATTGCCCGTGAATATGAGTGTGACCCAGCAACACTGGCACCAGACGCCATCGGCCGACTGCAGGAGCACGACTTTCCCGGCAATGTGCGGGAACTGGAGAACATCCTGGAACGGGCGTTTACCCTCTGTGACAACGACCACATCGGCGCAAACGACCTCCATATCGGAAACGCGCCAATGCCCACCAGCGAAGCCAGCGCTCCCACCCGGGAAATCACCCGCAACGCAAGGCCGGACGACGTACCGGATGGCGAAATTGATCTGGAAGGTTACCTGGAAACCATCGAACGGCAGGCTATTGATAAGGCCCTGGAGGCCACCCGCTGGAACAAGACCGCCGCAGCTAGGCGACTGGGGATCAGTTTTCGGGCGTTGCGGTATCGGTTGAAGAAGTTAGAGATGGAGTAAATCCAGACCAGTCCACATAAACTACCTGCCAATATTCCTATATTATTGGCACTGGGAGCTCTGGCAGGACGCCGGAGTCCGTCATGGAATGATCATTTGACAAGGAGTGTTATCTATTATGCAGGCCTCAAAGCTGGCGGCGGGCTTCACCCTGCCCGAACTGGTCATCACAATTGCCATCTTCTCCATCGTCTCCAGCCTGGCTGTTCAGGGGTGGAACACCCTGGTAGACAAAAGCAGACACAGAACTGTCCTTGAGAGCTATCACAGTCTGTTTGCCCTCGCGCGCTGGACTGCAGCCAGCACACACTCGCTGGTTACCCTCTGCCCACTTTCAGAGCAGAATGAGTGTATAGATGACTGGCAACTGCCTGTATCCGTTTTCGTAGACAAAGATAACGACAAGAAACCCGACAGCGGGCAAATCCTGAAGCAGTTCCCCCCACCGCCCCATCCTTTTTCAATGCGTTCAAGAACGGCGGGGCGAGGTTACTTTCGGTTCAACGAAAAAGGTTTTGCCTACGGAGCATTGGGAAGCCTGGTTCTTTGCCCCACAGACACCAGTACCGGCACAATGACCTACATGGCGGTCAATATGGTCGGACGTTTTCGTGTTCAGTCTGATGAGGATGGGGACGGGGTTATCAAACTGCACTGGGGCACTGAGATCCGCTGCTGAAACGGATCCGAAATAGCCGGCGATATAACCGGCTATTTCGGATATTCAATTAGACCAGGTATTATCGTCAGCTCCGAAACCATCGTTTTCGCGATCCCAACGTCTTGCACCTGTGGAGTCCAGCTCCAACATGCCGTCCCCGGCCTGCGCTCCTTTCGGAGCTGCCCTTAAGGTGAAGGATGTCGCATTCACTGACTGGATGGTCAGGTCATAATACTTTTGATTCCCATCCAGCGGTGCCTCATCGGGATAAATACCGGGTGCGCCAGTATCCGCCCCACCGGCCGCAGCGCCCTCATAACTGTTGTTAGAGGCATAATGCCGCTCCATTGCCCCTGCCAGTCCCATAAGCGCCCCCTGGCCATCGGAGCGCTTGGTCTTCCGGACATGCTCAGAATAGCTTGGGTAGGCAATGGTGGCGATGATTCCTATGATAACCACCACAATCATCAACTCGATCAGGGTGACGCCTTTTTGATCCTTGTATGATCCCATCAAACCTTAATCCTCATACCAATAGGTTTCCACAACACCCTTGATTGTTTCGAGAGTCTTGCATTCTGTACCGATACAAATAACGTCGGTATCCTCAACCCGCATCCTCTGGGGAGTTGGTGGCAGTCCAGCGGTAGTGAGCTGAACAGAACGATCATCCTTGGTCAGCGCGTCATCACCTCCTACGTCGTCATAGTTTTGAACTGCCCTGCCGTCGAATGCCGAAAGATGGTAAAGCCTGGATGTACCCGTTGGCGGAAGGCAGGGATTATCGCTGGCTTTGGGTTCATAGGTTGTGAGATAGATTTCGTTATTCGCCGTTGTACTTTCGGACAGAACCTTTTCCCCGGCATTGGTCAGTCGAATAAACCAGCCATGTTTGCCGGCCAGATCATTTGCAGCTGCGGTCCGTTCGGCATCGGTACCCTCTTGTATGACATTATCTGTTGCATCAAACAAGTCATCTTCGGTGAGGGTTTCATAGAGTACCTCGGTCTCTGTTTCGTCTTCCGGATTGATTGGTGCCGAACTCACCGATTCGATCTTCAGCATGTAGAGCCTGTCCTTGATCGTGGTATTGAGCGGGTGCGCCTGGTACCCGGAACCGATTGACAGTCCCAGATACCGCTTGCCACCAATCTTGATACCGAACAGATCCGGAGTATGGTAGAAGCGGCGAGCTCTTTCCTCGGACGTTTCCGTCAGGTCCGAGTGGGTAACGCTCATGTCGGCAATACGCCCGCCGGTGACCACCAGACTGTTGCTCTGGCTGGAATCTCCCATATCGAACCGGAAAATCTGACCGCCCATATCGCCAACGTACATCTGGTCGGCAAGGCCATCGCCATTGATGTCCAGAACTTTTGGAGAAGCAGGAATACTGTACTGTATTTCAGCCAACTCAAAATCTGCACCACTGCCGGAGGGACCTGCCCACCAGATACGCTCTCCCGTCACGGCGTCCACAATGTACAGCGCTCGCCCCTCATCATCAGCGGTATGGGTGGTTGCCGAATCCTGATCCGGATCGTAACCGCCACCAAAGATCAGCACCTCATATACCTTGTTCTTGATTGAAACTGTTGTCTTGACCGGCGTCGACCAGGTCTGCCCCATTTCCTCAAAGCCGGTTGTGCCACCATCGCCCCCCGTGATGGACCACATAAGGCTGGGTGACGAGGGGCTGGTCACTTCCAGACCATAATAACTTCTACCACCACGACGCATACCAGAGTAGATTCGAACAAAGTCATTATCCGCACTACTGATTTTTCCATCGCGATTTTCATCGTGGCTCCACTTGACCACAGAGCCATCCATGCCGTAAATCTTAGAAGAGGATTCCGTGCTGTTCATCATCTCCTGCTGGTTCTTGAGAAGCTCCCGGGGGATAAAGGCAAAGTTGCTATCCCCTGTCGCACCATCCACGGCATGGATAAAGCCCTGATTATCGGCGTAGTAGATGGTGGTATCCTGAGGGGTCGTAGTGGCATCGTAGATCACCAACTGGGGCACGGAGTGCAGCGGGTCGGCCAGCAGTTGCCGTGCGTCAGTTGTATCCGAGTCACCGTCCTCATCGTTGACATCCACCCCACGAGTCCAGTTGATCACTTTCTCGAATTCCGCATCGGTCATGGCACTGTCACCAAAGTCCGCCTTGGTGAGATTGGTGTTGGTGGTGACAACCTCATTGCCAGTATTGGTGAGAGCCGCACCGTCCAGATTTGAGTAAACATTGCGATCGGGTGTCGTCGCTGGCAGCTGGGATGCCGCGCCGCCGAGACTGACGTCCGGGCCATCAACCAAGGGGCTCCACCAACTTCTCGCCGTTTCTTTAAAGAAGCCTGTGGTGTTATCGATAGCGGCATTGCCATTAACATCCACGATTACCGCAGTTGCCTTGCCGGACCCGTCCGTCTGAATATCCAGTTTATAACGCTTCAGGTTTCCATCCCAGATGGCACCTTTATCCGACCGGAACAGGGCGTAATAGAGGGTATTCAGATGATTCAGGCGATCAAAGGTATTAATCGCGACGCCCGGCGATACATAGGTCGTCCCCTGAGCTCTCACCGCCTGATAGATCTTATCAAAGGCGTCTTCCAAGGCGGCCTGGTCGTTGGCCAGATAATAATTTCCCTTGCCGGCCTCGGCGGTATCCGATAGCAGCGTCTGGTCCGTGTGAAATCCGACAGTGTGGGTGATCAAGTACTGATCACCATCCAGGGACGCACTCAGATCACTGTTGGCCAGGAAACCAGCCACTTCGTCGAGGCAGCTGTCGTCCGAGCCCGATGAGTCCCCATCACCACAAGCCTGGCCTATATAGTTACCGATAGCCGAATCCGTATCATCCGCGGTGGGCGCACCGTCAGTCAGGAAAACCGCATAGTTCTTCTGGCACTGGTAGGTAATCGGCGAAATATAGGAGTCATCCGTCGAAGAAATGACCGACGAAATCGGCACATCATCGTAATCGGGAGCATCGCCACGAAAGTAGCGGGCGGTTTCGGCCAAAGTCTCAGCTAACGGCGTGTTACCCACCGGATAAAGCTCATCGACCAGTCCCTTTAATGTGTCCGCATTGTCCACCACGTCCACGGGCGCGGACATAATGTGGCCGCCACTCTCCGTGTATATTTTACAGTTACCATTTTCATCGCACTTCTTCTGGATATTGAACTTCATTACGCCGACATTGACGTCCTGCATCTTGTCGATCAGGTTCTTGGTCACCGTCTTTACCACATCCATGCGGGTAGTGCCATCATCATCCACGGAACTGCCCATGCTGCCTGAATTATCGATGATAAACATGATATTGGGCTCTACAATCTGCGAAGTGCCCGGCGGTGTGAAGAAGATTTCGGTATCATCCGCATAGACCGGGCCACTGACTGTGGCGGCGAACGCAGCGGCCACCACAGAGAATATCAGGCGAAAATTGATAGTTGCTTTCATTGCTCGCCACCTCTAGAGGAAACCGTGCCAGTGAAGGACACCCGATAAGCCATTGCCGTCGGCTGATAGATGTGAATCACTCCGGAACTGCCATTGAAATTGTCCAGTTCGTCCTCCTGGAGCTGCCGCCCTCCGACCTCAACGATCAGCTCCCGCGAGGGAAGGATGGATGAAGATGGACAGCCAGGACAGCCCTTGCCACGAATTCCGACCACATCGCCGCTGGCGTTGACCACCAATTCAATAGCCCGCGCCTCCACTGCCTCATATTGAGAATCTATAAGCTGACCCTTGGGTTCATCGGCCGAGACCAATGGTGACAGGCTCATCAGTACTACTGCGGTGAATGCCTTAAGGCCGAACATAAAATGTGAGTAAACTTTGCGCATCTCTGCCTCCGGGGGAGCTCCCCTTTACCAATCTCAATAATATTCGATGCCTTTGAACACCCGCGAGGATGCACCGGTGTTTGTCATGCTGGCTTCCCCCTCCAACTCGTAACGAAATCCCTTTAACTGGTTGGAGCTCTCGTCCGCGTCCATCGAGCTGCCACTGGTGATAATAACCTCACCCAGATAACGCGCCTGGTAGCTGCCACCGACGCCGTTGTCAGGGTCGATGGTTACATCGACTTCGGAGCTCAGGCCGGAGGCGTTCTGCATCGACTCCCGCAACAGATCGAGGTTGTTGGCGTAGACTTTACTCATCAACGACCTCACCGTGCTCTCCGCCGCCTGGAATGCCCGGTTGGAATTCTGGGAATTCACCGCCATGCGTTCCTGCATCACCGACGTGTTCATCCCGGCAATCCCGATCAGCGTCAGCACCAGTAACACAATCAGAGATACGATCAGTGTTGCCCCGCGCTCCCGCCAAACTGAAACGAATTTTGTCTGCCTGTTTATCATCTGGTCACCATTAGCCTGTCAGTCAGTCACGGTTGCGGAGCATCACTGTCGATACAAACGTCCGGCGCAAACGCCGGTCCTCCGGATGGGTAACGGTGCCACCACCGCTGGCCCCGGTAATCGTTTCGCCGGGAAGGGCGTAATCCGCGGTATCATTATCATCTCTGACCTGATCAGAGTGGCTGACCAGCATACCAATCCGGAGCGCTACCACACTTGACATACTGCCCACCTGGTCAGCGGGGCGGTAGCGAACATTATTGGTTGCCAGCAGTTCTCCGTATTCGATCTGGAGGTTCTCTACGCCTTCGACGATTTCCTCCGGCGGCAGGAGCGTTCCATCCAGCTGATTTATCTGACGATGTAATGCAAAAATATCGTTGCCTTGGACATCGTCCCGACCGGTGTCAGCGACAAAATATACGGACGAGGAAAATCGCATGATTCTGGCGTCTTCGGTGTAGGCCCGGCCCAAACGGTTTGTACTGTTAACGTTATTGCCATGAGCCCAGGTGTCGGAGGAGGGCTGACTGGAGATACGGAAGAGGTCCGCTGCCTCACAATTGGAGATCATCACGATATCATTCTGGGCAAACCGCTCAACATCGTCGCCTTTTAGCTGGACATTGGCATTGTCCGCCTTCATGTTACCAACAAGCTCAATCCCCATGGTTTCACCACGCTGCACCGAGATCACATCACTACCCACTTTGGCGTTGGACTCGACCGCGGTGCCGTCAAACTCTGTCCCGTTGGCCCAAGTCCCGTCAGTCACTTCCCATCCGCGCAAAGTGGTCTCAAAAAAATCATCCGTAGGCGGATTGTCTGCGATGACGTTCAAGGTCACATCGTCAGGATCGGCACACCCCTGAAACCCGACCATACGCATGTCCCGCGCCATGATATCCGTGGCGATGCGTGCGGCCTCCTGGGTTCGTGCTAGCGCATTGCTTACCTGAGAGGTACGGCTGGAATCCAGGTACACCGTGAACACCCCAAATATCAGGGTGGTGCTGAGTGCCAGGGCAACCATCAGCTCCACCAGAGAAAGACCAAGCTGAGCTTTCCCCATTCTGGCAATGTCCCTTACGTCAGGAGCCTTGATCATGAAATACCTCACAATAAAAACCGCACGGTGTATGAACCGTCGCCACTAATGGTCTCACCCGCGTCCCCCTCACGGGCGACCTCATCCCAGGTCACGGTGACAGTGAACGTCGAAGTGCCGGCATCGAATTGCATCGTTCCGACGCCCCCGGGCAACAAGGCCGTACCGCTGCCCACGCCCTGGATCTGACGGGTCCATTCCACCATATCCACCGTGGCCTGACCCGCAGGTGAACAGCCGGCAGAATCAGTGGCGCAGGCCGGGAGCGTCGTTGCAGCCCCGTCGGTGCTAAAGCCGGCATAATCCGACGCCCGTTCTTTGTTCGCGCGCATTCGATCTGCCATATCGTAGGCAAGGATACTGGCCTGTGTTCTGAGATACGCCCCCTGATTGTTGCGCATGCCCTCCAGAGTGAGGCCCGCCAGACCGAGCAGGCCAATCGCCAGAATGACCACCGTCACAAGGATCTCTATCAGCGTGAAGCCGCACTGGCTTCGAGCAGAGGCCCCAGTCTTGAAAAAGGGATGTTTATATGTACGTTCTTTGTTCATGTCTTGACTCACCATCACGGACAGGTAACGTCGTTGCCTTCATGGTCGTTCAGAATGCCATTGCCATCTGTGTCTCTGGCCAAATGGGTCTGACCCGAGAAATTGATCGAGATAGCCATTGCCTCGGCAGCCCCCCTTTCGTCACAAAGAACAAACGTGCCAGCCACATTTCCAGTAGCAGACGCCCTGGGGAAACCTTTGTTGTCGAACTGCACGTAGTTGCCACCGTCACTGGTCATATCAATGATTCTGAGCGTGTTACCTCCAGCTAGCTCCCCGCTGACCTTGAGTAACTCATCCGTGCCACCGAACGCAGCATTCAGGTCATCATCGCGGAATACAATGACACCGGTTTCCCAGTTGGAGTTGCCACTGCATGTTGCACTGTCGGTGGAGGCGCAAATCGTAACAACGCCGGAAAGAATCTTCGACGCTTCGCTACGTGCATAGCCGACAAGGCTGGTCGTCTCATTGATTTGTGCAGAAAGGCGGTTATTCAGAACCATCTCACGGAAGGACGGAACCGCAAACGCTGCTATGATCCCGAGGATGACGATGGTGATCAGAAGTTCAAGGAGGGTAAAACCCAAGTTACGCTTGATGCCAGACATAAATCCTTCCCAGTTTTACTTGGGTAGAGACTATGCCAGATGTGATTAAGAGGCCAGCGTCACTCGATCAGCGGCAAATGTCAGGGGATGAGCGGCATGCAAGCTTTGTTTGGTGTGACAGCCATCACATACACGGTCACTCAAATACGCCCATAGCGCGCCCCATTCAGCACTGATCAAAAATCAGCTTACATTTACCACATCAATCCGCAACTCTTTC
>NZ_JBBDSR010000079.1:0-22904 GCF_040904845.1 Marinobacter sp.
AATTGGTCGGGACGGTAGGATTTGAACCTACGACCCCTTGCACCCCATGCAAGTGCGCTACCAAGCTGCGCTACGCCCCGAAACGCTAAATCAGAACCGGCTCTCCAGAACTAGGGTCTGGCTGGCTCTCCACCAAGGTCTCACTCAAAGTTGAGTGTTATCTCAGTGGCTTAGCGGGAGCGAAGTCTACACCAGGCCTGTGCAAAAATAAACAGTGTTTTATCGGTTCTCCGCAAGTTTCAGTGCAACTTGGTTTCCCGTAACTGAAGAACAAATTCCGGGGGCGCAAAGGTTTCGGGCCGGGCTTCGGGCCAGTACTTGTCAAACACCCGCAGACCGGTTTTGCCCTCCAGCAGGGCTCCGGGCGTGAGAAAGGGCAGCAGGTCCATGTAGGACTGCGCCTCGGTCTTCGAGGTGCGCCGAATGATGTGCTCGGGGCCCAGCTCGGAGGGGTGATTCAGCCCCGATGCCTCCAGCAGGTTTTGCAGCGCGTTCAGCGTGTTCTTATGGAAGTTGTAGACTCGCTGGCTCTTGTCCGACACATCCAGTTTGTTTCCCCGGCTGGGATCCTGGGTGGCCACGCCACTGGGGCAACGCCCGGTATGGCAGTTCAGCGCCTGGATACAGCCCAGGGCGAACATATAGCCGCGGGCGGAGTTACACCAGTCGGCACCGAGCGCCAGGGTGCGAGCGATGTTGAAGGCCGAAGTGATCTTGCCGGCGGCACCAATGGCGATGTCCTCTCTGAGATGAGTGCCCACAAGCGTGTTGTGAACCAGCAGAAGGGCTTCCTGCATCGGCATGCCCAATCGGTTAATGAATTCCAGAGGGGCTGCGCCGGTGCCGCCTTCGCCGCCGTCTACCACAATAAAGTCAGGCTTTTTGCCGGTCTGAATCATCGCTTTGACAATGGCAAACCACTCCCAGGGGTGTCCGATCGCCAGTTTGAAACCGACCGGTTTGCCGCCAGAGAGTTCTCTAAGGCGTTCGATGAACTCCAACAGTTCGATGGGAGTGCTGAAGGCTGAATGGCTGGCAGGTGAGACGACATCCTCGCCTACGGCAACACCTCTGGCTTCCGCAATTTCCGGTGTCACTTTGGCTCCCGGTAATATGCCACCATGACCGGGTTTTGCCCCCTGAGATAGTTTGAGCTCTATCATTTTTACCTGGTCGAGTGTGGCATTGGCGACGAACATGTCTTCGCTGAAAGTGCCGTCCGGGTGGCGGCAGCCGAAATAGCCGGACCCGATTTCCCATACCAGATCCCCGCCGGGTTCCCGGTGGTAGCGGGAAATAGAGCCTTCACCGGTGTCATGATAAAAGTGGCCCTTATTGGCACCAGCGTTGAGGCTCAGTATCGCGTTGGCGGAAAGCGAGCCGAAGCTCATGGCTGAGATGTTGAACACGCTGGCGCTGTAGGGTTTTGCGCATTGCTTTCCGATCAATATGCGAAAATCACTGTTGGTCAACTGGGCGGGTTTCAGGGAGTGGTTCATCCACTCATAGCCTTCGTCGTACATGCCCAGCTGGGAGCCAAAGGGACGCTTGTCCAGAACGTCCTTGGCACGCTGGTAAACAATGGTGCGCTGTTCCCTCGAAAAGGGGCGCTCTTCCGTATCCGACTGGATAAAGTACTGACGAATTTCCGGCCCGATGGATTCGAGAAAATATCGCACATTGGCGAGGATTGGGTAGTTCCGGCTGACCGTACGCCGTCGCTGAGAAACGTCCCAAACTCCCATCACGGTCAGCACACCGAACATTAACGGCAGGATATACCAGCCGCCGATAGAGAGGCTGAGTGGCAAGGTGATCAGCAGTCCCAGTACGCTCAATGCGAAGGCGGTGTACCGCATGGGGAAGGTTCTGGTTTTCTCCATCATGTCCTCGTGTTTCGCCATTAAGTTGCAGGTGAGTGTACCGAAATTAAATGTCAGGTGTGCGGTGGTCCGATACTTTGCCTGCTCAGGCAGATGGTAATGGGCATTTTGGTCTACGCTTTGCCCGTCGATGATCCTTTGTCACGTCTTTGATGTTTTGAGTTCAAACTACTAGACTTGCGTTCTTGTAACCTTTGAACCTTAATTTTCAGTAATCAATCCGAACAGGAGGCGCCAAACGTGGGCGACGTTGTAAAAGACGAGTACCAGACGGATTACGTCGCAGGCCAGGATAATGTCAAACCCTTTGGCCTCGATTTGCATACACCGGTTTTTCCGATTACTGCGGTACTGGTGATTCTGTTTGTTGTCGGGACTTTGATGTTTCCGGGGCAGTCGAAAGAGTTGCTTGATGGTGCGAAGCTCAGCATCATCGAGTCGTTTGACTGGTTTTTCCTGCTCAGTGCCAACGTCTTTGTGGTGGTCAGCATCGCATTGATCTTTCTGCCAGTTGGCAAGATCCGCATTGGCGGTATGGACGCCAAGCCTGAGTTTTCGACGTTATCGTGGTTTTCCATGCTATTTGCTGCCGGTATGGGCATTGGCCTGATGTTCTGGGCGGTAGCGGAACCTGTGGCCTACTATACGGGCTGGTACGGAACACCGTTTAACGTGGAGGCCAACACGCCCGAGGCGCTGGATATGGCCATGGGTGGCACGATGTACCACTGGGGTCTTCACCCTTGGGCAATCTACGCGGTTGTTGCTCTGTCGCTGGCGTTCTTTGCGTACAACAAAGGTATGCCACTGACCATCCGCTCCGCATTTTTCCCGCTACTGAAGGACCGTGTTTGGGGCTGGCCGGGCCATATCATTGATGTGTTGGCGGTGGTTGCCACAATCTTTGGTCTTGCAACCTCACTGGGCTTTGGTGCGCAGCAGGCGGCATCGGGTCTCGATTATCTGTTTGGGGTGTCTTCTGGCATCAACGTGCAGATGGCCATCATCACTGGCGTTACGCTGGTCGCACTGATTTCTGTCCTGCGGGGGCTCGACGGCGGCGTAAAGCTCCTCAGTAACTTCAACATGGCGCTGGCGGCGATTCTGCTGTTCTTTATCATATTCGCTGGCCCGACCATGACCATCATTGAAACGATATGGATTACGTCGTCCACTTACGTAGCCAATGTGGTGCCCCTGAGTAATCCGTTTGGTCGTGAGGACGAAACCTGGTTCCATGGCTGGACCGTGTTCTATTGGGCCTGGTGGATCTCCTGGTCACCGTTCGTTGGTATGTTTATCGCGCGGGTCTCCAAGGGCCGCACGGTGCGCGAATTTGTGACAGCGGTACTGGTTATTCCCACGGTCATCACCGTGGTGTGGATGAGCGCCTTTGGTGGATCAGCGCTAGAGCAGATTCAGCAAGGGGTGGGTGAACTGGCCGAGAACGGCCTGACCGACGTGTCTCTGGCGATGTTCCAGATGTTTGCGAACCTGCCATTCACTGGCATCCTGTCATTCATTGGTATTGTTCTGGTGCTGGTGTTCTTCGTGACCTCTTCAGACTCCGGCTCGCTGGTTGTTGACAGCATCACCGCCGGCGGTAAAACCGACGCGCCGACCGCTCAGCGTGTGTTCTGGGTTGTAATGGAAGGTGCCATTGCTGCAGCGCTGATCTTTGGCGGCGGTGAAGATGCACTGGGCGCGATACAGGCCGCAGCTATTTCGGCCGGTCTGCCGTTCACGCTCATTCTGTTGATCATGACTTGGGGTCTACTAAAGGGCCTGACGCATGAGCGTAAACTACTGATCGCCGAGGGTAAGCTGTAAAGCGAGCGACTGGCGAACACAAAAAAACCGGAGCTTCTGCTCCGGTTTTTTTGTGCCTGACCTATCATTCAGGCTTGCTCCCTCACGCATATTTAGCAAGGAAACCGGGGTTCAGTGCCGGCTTGCGAAGATGTCCATAGCGTGGCGTGCCCGTGTTTCCGGGGTGAAATGGTGTTTTTTGAGGCTTTCAATCGCCCGTAGGCGTGGCAACAGACCGCGACCGTTGGCCATCTGAATCGCCAGCCCGGGCCGGGCATTCAGTTCAAGCAGCAGTGGGCCCTCATTGACATCCACCACAAGATCCACGCCCATATAGCCGAGTCCGGTTGCTTCATAGCAGCGAGAGGCCATGGTCAGCATTTCTTCCCAGTCGGCAATGTTGATGTTTTCCAGGGCAAGCCCGGTGTCAGGATGAAGCATGATGGGGCGGTTGAACTGAACGGAATTCAGGCTTTGCCCGCTGCCGATATCCAGGCCAACACCGACAGCACCCTGATGAAGGTTTGCTTTACCATCGGACGCCTTCGTTGCCAGCCGCAACATCGCCATTACCGGGTAGCCCTGGAAAATGATGATGCGGATGTCAGGCACACCCTGGAACGAGTATCGGGCAAGCCCCGGTACCGACTGCACCAGGTCTTCGACAATGGCGACGTCCGGGGTGCCGGCCAGCGAGTAGAGCCCGGCAAGAATGTTCGACAAGTGCCGCTCCAGGTAGCTGGCAGGCACACGAGCGCCCGATGCCTTGACGAATTCATCGCCGTCGCGCCCGGTGATCACGGTAATGCCTTTGCCGCCGGAGCCCTTGGCGGGCTTGATGGCAAAACCATAGAGGTCTTCGGCCAGGGTGCGGAAGTGGGGAATCTCATGCTGTTGTCGGACGACCTGCAGCAGCTTTGGCGTTTTCACGCCGTATTCCGCAACCGCGAGCTTGGTTTTCAGCTTGTTGTCGACCAGCGGATAGGATGTACGATCATTGTACCGGGAAATGTAATCCACATTCCGCCGGTTCATGTTGAGCATGCCCATTCGCGTCAGGGCGCGCGGTGAAATCCAGTTCATCAGTCGTAAGCCTTCATCGGTGTGAATCGACGAAGTTCGCTGAGCTTGTAGCCAGTGTACTGGCCCATCAACAGAATCAGCCCCAGTACTGCGAAATGCAGTTCGGGGAAATTGAAGGTCAGGTGGCGAGAAAGAGGTGCGTCCATGACCAGGAACGCACAGATGGCGACAAACAGGCTGCCCGCACCCTGCACCAGAACTTCATGGGCACCTTCCTCTTCCCAGAGGATCGACATGCGCTCGATCGTCCAGGCAATGATCACCATGGGGAAAAAGGTCACGGTCATCCCGGTATTGAAGCCCATATGGTAGCCGGCAATACTGAGCCCGGCGGTAATGAAGATCACCAGAATAATCAATGCGGATATGCGAGAGACCAGCAGCAGGTTGAGGCTGGACAGGTAACTTCGCATCAGCAGACCAATGGCGACCACGGATGTGAAGGCAATCAGCCCCGGAACGAGCGTTGTCTGCACAAAGGCAACTGCGATCAGCACCGGCATGAACGTACCGGAGGTGCGAATACCAATCACAATCCGCATGAACGCTACCATCAACGCCCCGAGAGGCAACAATAGTAGCATGCGGAACATACTCTGCTCCTCTACCGGCAGTTGGTAGAGGCTCAGGAAGCCCAGGCCGTTGTCTTCCGCCTGCATGGCGGCCAACTGGATAGCGGGAATGGTCTGCCGCAGCATCGAGAAGCTGACATTGGATGCGCCGCCCCCGGTCACATCCAGCAGGGAATCCGCGCCCTGTCGCCACAACAGAACGTCTTCAGGCAAGCCTTGCTCCCCGGTTTCGGGATCAAACGTCAGCCACTCTTCGCCGTCATAAATTTGAAGGTAGGGGCTCAGAGGCTGCCGGCGGCGTGCATCTTCCAGAATCAGGCCATCGGCGGTTCGGGCTGAGATGCCCGCATGGTTGAGCATGCGAACCAGCAAATCAAGGTAGTTAGTGCCCGATACCAGCAGCGTGGTGTTCTGGGCCTGAGTGTCTTTCGGCTGCATCAGGCGGATGAGTTCGCGGGTCATGCTTTCTGGCGTGCTGGAGCGCTCCTCCGCCTGCTGTAGCACCTCCCTCACGGCCGTCGCCTGAGGTTCTTCCCAGAACACCGCCATTGGTTTTGGCGCGCGATGGGGGCGGTCGGGGTTGGCACCCGGGTCTGGAATGAACTGGGTCTTGAAGTACAGCGTTTGCTCACCGGAAACGTCACGCTTGGTCCACTCAGCGCGCCTGGTGCCGTCTTGATCGACGATAGAAAAGCCGAACCCCGGAGAGGCGGCCTGCTCAGAAAGAATGCGGAAACCGGGGGATTGTTCGGGAATGTTCAGGCTGGCCAGGAGAGGCTCACCGCTTGCCTCGAAATCGATGCGGGCCTCAACCATCCAGACCGGTTGCTGCTCACCGGTCAGCCATGGGATGCCGATCTCAATGTGTCGCCAGGTGGCTATGGAAATACCCGCAATGATCAACAGGGCAATGGCGGCAAAAAACGGAACGCGCGAGCGGGATTTCACGATTCATCTCCGTTCTGGTTGATCAGAGAATCCGGGAGTTCAGTCGCGAATTCTTTGCCAACGTCTATCAGCATGACATCTCTGAGTATGTTGCGACCGATCAGCACGGTGTGGGAAAGGTGTGAGCGATCCGTCAGCGTGAATTCGGCGACTTGCTGGTGATCACCAATCGCAAACTGCAGCTCAACCACCACGCGACGGTCGGCTTCGTCGGCGCTGCTCTGAATGACCCTTACGCGACGAGACACCTCCTTCTCCATGCTGACTAAATCGTCGGTATTGGGGACCGGCACTTCAAAGCGCACCCAGTTACTGCCATCCCGTTCGAACCGCTGAATATTGCGCGCATCCAGAGAGGAGGTTTCGGCACCGCTATCGATGCGGGCGTTGTAGATCAGGCCCGGGCCAGCGAGGTAAAGCTTCTCAAGCTCACCCACAATGACCTTGCCTTTAAGCCGGTCAGCGCGGCCTTTCGAGCCTATATCGGTGGCGGAAGGTGGTGGGCAGGCCCGGGCGGAAACGACAGGGCAGGTGGGCTTTTCAATTTTTTGCTCAATCGCCTGCAGGATGCTCTGAGTCGACTCGGTGTTTGTTTCCACCAGCTTTTCGTGACGGTTGCGGGCGTTGCTTTCCATGGTCACCAGCGTGGCACGCTGAACCTGCACGGACCCTTTGATCTCTTCAAGATTATTCTTCGGTACCATCATATAGCGGTCCGCGGAACAACCTGAAAGCGCAATCAAAAAAGCGAGGGCAGCCAGCGGCCTACCGCAAACGAAATGCGTTGATAACATGTAAGATCCCTGAGCCTGCGAACCTGGATGCCTGAAAACCCGGGCTCGCCGTGAAGACGTGCAAATTCCTGCAGTAAGATACTTGCTGCCGTAGTATACAACAACCGATGTGTGTGTTCGCTTTACAGTTGGTTAAGGGTAGGAAAGTTTTACAATTTTACGTAGATTTTCAGCTGTGTGGGTGATTTGGGGCACCCGACCGGAACACTCTTCCCTTTTAGTTTATATTACGATCTGAGCCCATAGGTGGATGTAACGCACAGGAGGAAAATGTGCCCGAAGCTATTACAGAGACTATCCAGAACCAGCCTGTCGTCGTCTGGGCGGTGACGGCGCTTGTCGTGATCGTGGGGGTGCTGGTTGTCTTGCTGGTCAGAAGTGGTAGGGCCCGGGTGGTCCGCCTGGAGCTGGAGAACAGCGATCAGGCACAGCGGATAGAGACTCTGGTGGCCGAACTTGGCGATGCCCGTGTGACCTTGCGTGAGCACGATGTGACACTGGCGACGGAGAGACGTGCCGCGTCTGAAAAAGTCGCCTTACTTGAACGCAACCGGGAGGCGTTGAAACAGGAATTTGAAAACCTGGCCAATCGGATTTTTGATCAGAAAAGCGAGCGCTTCAGCCAGCAGACCCGCACCAGCCTGGACACGTTGCTCAATCCCTTCCGGGATCAGTTACAGGATTTCCGCAAGCGGGTGGAAGACGTATACACCTCCGAAACCCGCGACCGCCAAGCGTTGCGAAGTGAAATCAAATCCTTACAGGACCTTAACCGACAGATCACAGAAGAGGCTGCTAACCTTGCCAGCGCTTTGAAAGGTGACAAAAAAATTCAGGGCAACTGGGGTGAGCTGATTCTGGAGCGGGTGCTGGAGCGTTCGGGCCTGCGCAAGGGCATAGAGTACGACACTCAGGGCAGCTACCGAGACAGTGACAAGCAGTTACTGCGGCCGGATGTCATCGTCAACCTGCCTGACAAGCGCCATCTGGTGGTGGATTCCAAAGTCTCCCTGGTAGCCTACCAACGGTGGGCCAACGAAGAAGACGATGCCGCCAGAGGGGATCTGCTGCGTCAGCACGTGGAGGCAGTACGAACCCATATCCGGACGCTCAGCGAGAAAGACTACAGTCAGTTGAACGGGCTTCACTCGCCGGATTTCGTGTTTCTGTTCATGCCCATTGAGCCGGCATTTGTGGCGGCCTTCCAGCAAGACGAGAACCTCTTCTCAGAAGCCTTTGAACGAAAGATTATTGTGGTAACACCGACCACGTTACTGGCTACACTGAGAACCATTGAAAACATTTGGCGTTATGAGCGGCAAAGCCAGAACGCTCGGCAGATTGCCGATCGCGCCGGAGCGGTCTATGACAAATTGCGGGTGTTTGTCGAGTCGATGGAGAAGCTTGGCACCCAGTTGCATACGGCACAGGGCAGTTACGACGCAGCCATGAACACCCTGACCCGGGGCCGGGGCAACCTGGTGTCTCAGGCCAACCGCTTTGTGGAACTCGGGGTGCGTGTTAAAAAAGAAATTGCGGACAATCAGCAGGAGTAAATGGTCATGGTTAACGTATTTTGCTCAGGGCGGCGCGGGGTTCGTGAAGGGGGTCGTGGCGGGTTTTGTGGCGGGCTTCGTGGTCTGGTTCTGGCCTCACTGCTGGTGAGCCTGGGGGCCCAAGGCACATCGTTGGCACCGGAGCATGAGGTGCACCGCCTGATGCTCGCAACAGAAGAGGCCGTGTCAAACGGTAACTGGGGCGAGGCCGGAGGTTACCTCAATCGGCTGCAGCGCCTGGAAGGCGACAAACCGGTGGATTATTACTATTTCCGCGGGCGGGTGATGCAGGAATCCAGCCACTTGAACGAAGCGCAGTCAGCGTTGGAAAACTATATTGGCCGGGCAGGTGCGGAAGGGAACCATTATCAGGACGCTCTCAAGCGGATCACCGACATTGAAAAAAAGCGCGACGAACGCTCAAGAAAAGAGCATAACCGGTCGGACGAGGGCGAACCGGTGGCCGTTATCGAGCCGGCCGGCGAACAGGCACCGAGCGATTTGAGAAGTCTCTATTTGGTGGACTCTGACCGCAAAGCTCTGACCCTTCACCTGAACAGCTTGCTGGATCTGGCCAGTTGGCGAGCGGATCAGCGAATTGTACGGCTTGATGCCCCGGCAGACGTGAGTTATCGGGTTGCGTCCGATGACAGCCGAATCGAGATTCAGGAGTCTGCCCGGGAAAGCGATGACCGGGTGAGTAAGAGCACCCAGTCCCTCGACGTCTATGGCGTAAGCCCCCAGGTGCAGTGGGATTGCCAGGCCGCCGCCTGTTGGGTATACGATCCCAGAGACGGTTCCCGGTTGATGAAGCTGAGTCCTGACCAAAACCGGGCCGAAGAAATCGCCAGTACCCTGGGGCGTTTGATCCGGACACTTCAGGCCCCGAGCTGAATTATTCGCCCCCGGTTGCCTGGCGTTCTCCGCCGCGATAGGCACCGGGGGTTACCCCCGTCCATTTCTTGAACGCACGGTGGAATGTCGAAGGCTCGGTGAACCCGACCTTGCTGGCGATGTCATTGATCGGCAGGTCCTGCCGGCCGAGATAATAGATCGCCATATCCCGCCGTAGCAAATCCTTGATCTCCTGAAACGAGGTGTTCTCCTGCTTGAGCCTGCGTCGCAGGGTTTGCGGGCTGGTGTGCAACGCCGAGGCGATCCATTCGAAATCCGGCAACGGCCGGGAAAAATCCCGGCCAATCAGCGTCCGGATTCGGCCGGTAAACGTGTTGCTCTCATCGGGCCGTGACAGTAAATCCGCCGGTGAGGTTTTCAGAAACTGATGCATTTCCGACCGGTCGCGGATCACCGGTGCTGAAAGAAAGCGCTTGTCGAAGGTCAGCGCCGTGCGGCTGGAATCAAACGCCAGCGGGCAGTGGAAAATGTGCCGGTACTCATCGCCATGTGCAGGACAGGGGTAATCAAATTCTGCCTTCATAAGCTCCACGGGCTGGCCGATCAGCCAACTGCCCAGGCGGTGCCAGATGACCAGCAGGCTTTCCCGCATGAAATACTGAGGATCGCTGATGTCCCCCTCGATCGCCGTGACCAGCTGAGCAGCGTCGTCTTTGACTCGCAGCTCCATGGACACCATGGGCTCGAACAGCCTTGAAAACTGAAATGCCTGACGGTAGACCGCTTCCAGTGTGGGGCAGTCGATGACCAGCGCGCACATGGTGGCAAAGGTGCCTGCGCGGCACTGGCGGGGCCCCAGCCCCATGAACTCGTCATCCATACAAGTCCAGAGTACCTGCATCAGGCGGCTGAACTGATCGCTGTTCACCCGGGCCTTCTCGATTTTCAGCAAATCCGGAGCAATGCCAGCTTCCTGCAGCATATCCCGGGTGTTGAAACCGGCGCGCTCTGCGCCCATCAGGGCTGCTTCTACAAAATGCCTTGAAACCGTCAGGTTGGACATGCCACTCGCAATTCTTTGGAAAACGAAGTCCATCATAAAACCCCCGCGCAACAATGCAACCGCCTTAGGGCGCAAACGCTGGTAGAAATGGTCAACCCAATTGACGGAACCCGTAGTTGGCCTGATCGGGAAAAATCGTCACGATAGGCGGAACAACCGACAAGGAGACACCCATGGCAGGTCCACTGACCTCATTAAAAGTTCTCGATTTCAGCACCCTGTTACCCGGACCCTACGCCACCATGTTATTGGCGGACATGGGGGCCGATGTTCTGCGCGTGGAAGCCCCGGGCCGGATGGACCTGACCCGTGTGATGCCGCCCCACGATGGTGGTGTGAGTACCGCGCACGGCTTCCTTAATCGGGGTAAACGATCGCTCGGGCTGGACCTGAAAAAAGACGGCAGTACCGACATCATCAAAGATCTGGTGCGCGAATACGACGTCGTCATCGAGCAGTTCCGCCCCGGCGTCATGGACCGGCTTGGTATCGGTTACGACACCCTGAAAGCCATCAACCCCGGGCTGATCTACTGCGCCATTACCGGCTACGGCCAGACCGGCCCCTATGCCAGTCGCGCCGGCCACGACATCAACTACCTGGCACTGGCGGGCGTATCCAGCCACTGCGGCCGTGCTGACAGTGGGCCGCCGCCCATGGGTATCCAGATTGCCGATGTGGCCGGCGGTTCGCACCACGCCGTCATGGGCTTGTTGGCGGCGGTCGTTCATCGCCAGCAAACCGGGGAAGGGCAGTTCATCGATATCAGCATGACCGACGCGGCCTTTGCGCTGAACGCCATGTCTGGCGCTGCCTGCCTGGCGGGCGGCCAGGAGCAGATGCCGGAAAGTAGCCTGCTCAATGGTGGCAGTTTCTACGACTACTACCAGACCGCCGATGACCGCTGGCTGTCAATCGGCAGCCTGGAGCCGCAGTTCTCCGCCCGCCTGTGTGACACGCTTGGCCTGGGTGAACTGAAAAGCTACGCCCAGAGCCAGAACCCGGAACACCAGCAAAAGCTTAAGGCGGCGCTGAAAGCAAAAATCGCTGAAAAGCCATTGGCGGAATGGCAACAGGTATTCCAGGAGCAGGACGCTTGCGTGGAGCCCGTGCTGACCATCTCCGAAGCGGCGGATCACCCGCAGTTAAAGGCTCGGGACATGGTGATGGGTGTACCCCGTGGCGATGGCAGCGAACAACGGCAAATCGGCTTCCCCATCAAGTTCAGCCAAACGCCCTGTGCCACGGGCAATATCGGCAGCAAGTTGGGGTCGGACAACAGCGACATTCTTTAATGATCTAAAGGCGTGGCAAGGTTAATAAAGCGTCATTGGTAATTCAGGTGCCCCAGGGCTTTAATGGAATGGCAGTTAACCATAGATCAAAAAATGATCAAGGAGGTGCCTGATGAACATAAAAACCCTTAGCCTGTCCGCCCTGATGTCCCTGGCGTTAGCCGTACCCGCCGTTTACGCCGCCGATTCCAGCGACATGGGAAAAGAGGCCACCGGCGGTAGCGCCAGCGATACCATGGATGAGCAAAGCACCGGTTCCGCCGGGCAGGGCATGCGCTCTGGATCGTTCAACGAAATGGACGCAAACCAGGACGGCATGCTGACCGAAGACGAGTTGAACCTGCACGGAAGCACGGCTGCCGGTAATCCAGGTGAAGCCAAGATGTCCGGCCAGCAAACCCGTGACATGATGATGGAGAAAGATACGGACGGGGATGGTCAGCTTACTCAGGATGAGTATGAGAGTATGGAGTGAGTTTCAGCCAGTGGCCCTTGGCCACTGGCTTTTTCGTGCACCTCTTGAGGTGTAGTCTGAAAAGTCCTCGATCAGAGTGGTGCAGCATCCTCGTCATCGCCCTCTTCCTCGATGTCCTCCAGCGTCAGATCATTAATGGACAAAGACTGTTTGCCTGATGTCGATTCGTTCCCAGCCCCGGGTGCGCTCTCGCCTTGGGAGAGTTTGATCCGTAGTCTGAGATTATTTGGTGAATCGGCATTCGCAATTGCATCTTCGAGGGTTACCCGACCGGCCTCGAAAAGTTTGAACAACGCAGCATCAAATGTTTGCATGCCCAGGTTCTCGGACTTTTCCATGATTTCTTTAATTTCTGGCAACCGGTTCTTGAGTATCATTTCCTGTATGGTTTTGGTGCCCAGCAGCACTTCCACTGCCGCACAGCGTTTACCATCAGCCGTTGGCACCAACCGCTGGGAGACAAAACCCCGTATATTCTGGGCCAGGCTCATCAGCAGCGCCGGCCGCTTCTCATCTGGAAACAGGTTGATAATGCGTTCAAGCGCCTGGTTTGCGTTGTTGGCATGCAGGGTAGAAATGGCGAGGTGCCCGGTTTCAGCAAACTCCAGTGCATGCTCCATTGTCTCACGATCGCGAATTTCGCCAATCAGAATAACGTCCGGTGCCTGACGCAGAGTATTCTTCAAGGCATTTTTAAAGCTGCGGGTATCGACCCCAACCTCACGCTGGTTGATGATCGACTTCTTATGCTTGTGAACGAACTCAACCGGATCCTCAATGGTGATGATATGGCCACCTACGTTACTGTTACGGTAGTCAATCAGAGCCGCCAGCGAGGTTGATTTACCAGAGCCGGTACCGCCTACAAAGAGCATCAGCCCGCGCTTGCTCACTACCAGATCTTTCAGAATGGGCGGCAACCCAAGGTCGTCAAAGTTGGGTATGTCTGTGTTGATATTACGGGCGACGATCGCAACTTCGTTACGCTGCCTGAATATATTAATGCGAAACCGGCCGATGCCTGGCAGAGAAATGGCCAGATTCATCTCCAGATCGTTGCTGAATACTTCCCGCTGCTCACTGTCCATAATGTTGTGAGCAATGTCAGCAACTTCTCCTGGCTTCAGAGCTTCGCGAGACAGGGGCTTCAAGGTTCCCTGAAACTTCGCACAGGGTGGTGCTCCGGTACTCAGGTATAGATCGGAACCATCGTTCTTTGAGAGGATATTAAGGTACTTGTCGATGGGCGTAGTCAAAGCGCGTTCTCCTGGCGTCAATTTCTTCCGGGGCGATTCATTCTGGTTTAAGTATATTGAAAAAGCGTCGTTAAATCAGCAGGGTCGCCGTGGGTTCACTCTAAGCATAACGGACTTAGTGAGCCGAGAAGGGCGTGTGGCTGTGGTTTCTGTCTGGTTGGTAACAAGGCGATAAAAAGGAGCCCCGCAAATGCGGGGCTCTTGGTTAGTGGTCGAAACAGCGGGAATGTTTGTCTAGTCCTGCTGGATGACTCCGCTATCCGTGACGTCCACTGAAGCTCCGCCGTTTAAGAAAAAGAACGAAGCTGCCTGCCCAACCATTTCACCAAACACCCGGCTTTCTTCCGTTGTGCCAGTGGAAGGGAACACGGGCGTGCCATGATTACCTTCGATGTAGCGAGTGATACCTGCCGGATCAAGTACTACATTGCCAGTGGCGACGGTGGTTGCCTCAAGCTCGGTCGCCAGTGGCTCGGTACCAGCCAACGGGGCCTGGAAGGCGTTACCCAGTGTGTCCGGGAATGCGTCGTTCGGGATCACCGTATCACCCACTATTTCGGACAGCAGGGTGGGGGTGCTGGAGGTCAGCAGGTTGTCAGCGAAGTTGATCGGGTCAACCGTGTCGAGGGCCGCCTGGAAGACGTTAAAGTAGGTTTCCAGGTTGGCATCGCCTTGCTCAAGACCCGCTGCGGCAGCAAGCCCACCAAGAATTGCAGGAGAGAATGTCGGGGAATTTTCCAGCAGGCGAACAATGCCACCGCCCGGAGTCAGCATGTTGGCGGCAAAGATATCGTCGGAAGTCTTCACGCCTCCGAACTGAACCTGGTTGGCGTTGACGGATGCCACATAAGGCGTGCCGTTCACGGTGCCCAGGGAGTGGCCGATGAAGAACACGTTGTCGGTAGCCAGGTCGCCGGTGCCATTGTCGTCTAAGTCGATTTCACCCAAGGACGCGCGCAAGTTCATCAGGTCAACGGATCCCTGTCGCAGGTTGTCCCGGCCAGTCAGGAAGTTGGACAGGTTGATGAACAGGCTGCCGGAAGAGCCAACCGCGTTCTCGGGATCGAACACCATTGGAGTTGGCTGGTTGTTGGCGTCGGCAGTGAGGTTGAAATGACGCTCGTTGCCAGTGGGCTCCAGGCCGGGAATGGTGCTTCCGGCCCGGGCAACAGTGCTTTCTATGCCCAGTGCGCCAGCGAGAGACGCCTGTGCATCCGGCCCACAGTCTCCGGCAAGGATTGAGGCTTGGGCTGCCGCAATCTGGTCTTCGTCAGACGGATCGGTAATGGTCTCGTTACACTGACTGTCTATGTTGATTGTTACTCCAACGGAGAACAACTGGTCGACTACCGCCTCACGATTTTCTTCAGTATTCAGGGCCGGGTCGCTGGCCTCCAGCAAAGTGCCGGCAAGTTCCAACTGGTCATCGACCGAAAATGGCGAAACACCGTGCAGAGGCTGGTCAATGGCTACAACGGCGGTTCCGGTGGCATTGGCCAAGGAACTGCCGAACGCCAGGGCGGCGCTGCGGTCAGTGGTAATGCCGTGTTGGAAGACCACCACGGGCGTGGTGCCGTCCATCGCGGCGCCAGTAGGATAAATGACCAGCATGGGCACCATCACTTCCTCGGTTTCCTTGGGGAACGGGAAGATGTAATTCACCGTAGTGGAGACCGTGGGGTCGGCCTGGGGAATCTCCAGCCCGAGATCTGCGAAAGCTGTGTTCATGGCAGATGCCAGTGTGTCATCGGCCTGCCAAGAATTGGTCACCAGCTCCGCACCACTGGTACCCAGGTAATAGGGCAGGGTGATGGTACCCTGAACAACATTGACATCGCCTGGGTCCAGGAAGTTGGTAAGCAAAACCGATACTGAGGTGGCATCCTGCGCATCGTCTGCCGATGCGGTGACAGTGCCGGCGGCTGGAGTTGGCAGCAGGTCGGCGAAACCGCCCATGGCGCTCGGTGCGGCGGCCAGGTTGACGCCAACACACTCAATAGCGTCCTGGTCAGTTTGGCCGTCACAGGGTGCTCCACCTTCGAACAACGTGGCAAGGGCCGCCTGCGTATCCTCATCCGGGAATCCCGCCACAGCGCCATCAGCGGCAAGGTTTACATCGCTGAAGTCCACTGTCTCATCAGCGTTCAGGTCAAGTTGGCCGTTCACCACGGCTTTGGCGGCGGACACACGCAGGAAGGTGGTCAATTGGTCGGCAAACCAGGCCTGGGGTTCAGCAATATATTGCAGCACCTTCTCATCGTTGGACGTCGTGAAGCTGTAGCTCAGGGCGATGTCGTCCGAAGTCAGCCCAGCGCCAACGGCACCGAAATAGGCTTCGGCAATGGGCTCCCACAGACTGTTAATCAGTGTCCTGACAGGTGCCAGAGTGGCTGTGCCCAGCGGCTGGGTTTCGTCGGTCAGGTTGTTGTAGGAGGGGGATTGGATGGTGGCGTCACCATTTATGTCCGTAATATCCTTGGTGACGGCAACAATATAGCGCTTGCGGGGATTAAGCGGCTTGAGCGGCAAAATCCTGATGGCTGAAGTTCCATCGAGGGATACTACTTCAGTCTGGAACTGGGGTAGCGCACTGGGACCGCTAATGGCCAGCTCCAGTGTTGGGGGCTCTCCCGCGCCTAAACCCTGCACCGGGTCGCCACTTGCGTAGGCAAGCTCAATCAGGAATACGGATTGATTGGCGACAACCGTGTCGGCATCAATCTGTCCATTAAACTGGACGACTGGCGGGGCGACGGTAGAGGCACCACTCAGGGAATTCAGGGCAGTGGTAACAGGCGGAGCAGTGTCCGTAACACGGAAGGTCCCATCGCTGGCTACCGAATCAAAGATCAAATCATTAGGAACCGGAAGCTCACTGGTCACCGGATTAAAAAGCGGCCAGGTTTTCCCGTCAATGGCTGGGTTACTGATCTTATACTCCGGATTCGCATTCTTCCCCGACCCGGCGCTATCAAAGCACCCCGTCAGCCCAAGGGACGACGCCACCGCAAGACTTAATAGTGTTTTCTTGAACATGGGTGTGGAACCTTTTCCTGTTGTTGTGTCGTTATGGTCGGCCAGTGACGGGGCCGGTCCGGTCTGGTCCGGTAAACCCTTTGTCAGAGGCCTGTTCTTCTAATTCGGTTGTCTGAAATTGTTGTAGCCAGCGCTTTGTGCCAATTTCTGTAACTTTGACTATAGCGACAGTATGGCAACAGTTGATCAGCCAAAAGTGTGATTCTGGCTTTTCGAAGCCTTCCCGCACGGTTGGAGATTGGCCTGAACCAAAAATAGTTGGCGCTTAGGCGTTTGTCGAGTTTCGCCGGGGCGCTCAGTCAAACTTTGAGAAGTCGGGTTTGCGCTTTTCCATGAAGGCTTTGAACGCTTCAGCGGCTTCTGGAGATTTCAGGCGTTCGGCAAACTGTTCCCCCTCGGCGAGCATGGTGTCCTTCAGTTGCTCCCGCGTCGGGCGGTTGAGCAGTTCTTTGGTGGCGCGGATGGCGGCGGGGGCCTGGGCGGCCAGTTTGTGGCAGGCGTCCAGGGCGGTGGTTTCGGTGTCTGCCGGGTCACATATCCGGTTGATCAGCCCCAGGCGGTCGGCGTCTTCGGCGGTGAATGCACTGCCGAGCATCAGCAGTTCCGCTGCGCGTACCCGGCCTAGCCAGGTGGGCAGCAGCAGGCTGGACCCGCCTTCCGGGCACAGGCCAAGATTGGCGAACGGCATCTGGAAGCGGGTGTTGTTTCCGGCGAACACCAGATCGCAGTGCAGCAGCATGGTGGTGCCGATGCCGACCGCCGGGCCGTTAACGGCGGCAACCACGGGTTTGTTGGCGCAGGCCAGCAGGAACAGGAAACGGCCGACTGGAGTTTCTTCGAAGTCACCAGGCAGGCCCGCCGCGAAATCGCTGAGATCGTTGCCGGCGGTGAAGCATTCGTCATTGCCGGTGAACAGTACGCAACGGATATCAGCATCGGCGTGGGCCTGTTCAACGGCGTCACCGAGAGCGGTGTACATGGCGTGGGTGAGGGCGTTTTTACGGTCTGGCCGGTTGATGCGAACCACCAGTACCTGGCCCTGTTTTTCGGTGAGGACGAGATCGGTCACGGTGTCTCCTGATCTTGTTGTTGGTTAATTAATTAGGATGGTACCTTTTTTCAACGTCTGTCGCATGCCCCGTCCCGGCGGTTTCTGGTAAACTCCGGCTTCCAATTTTTGCCTCTATAAACCCAAACTGATGAGACGCCTATGACCACCGTAATCCGCCAGGACGACCTGATCGAGAGCGTAGCGGACGCGCTGCAGTTCATTTCCTACTACCACCCGAAAGACTTTATTCAGGCTGTGTACGAGGCCTATCAGAAGGAAGAGTCCCAGGCGGCCAAGGATGCGATGGCGCAGATCCTGATCAACTCGCGCATGTGCGCCCAGGGTAAGCGGCCACTGTGCCAGGACACCGGCATTGTGACGGTGTTTGTCACGGTAGGTATGGAGGTGCAGTGGGATGCCGACATGGCGCTGGACGACATTATTAATGAAGGCGTACGCCGCGCCTATATGCATCCGGACAACGTGCTGCGCGCCTCTATTCTGGCGGACCCGGACGGCAAGCGCACCAACACCAAGGACAACACCCCGGCCATTATCCACTATAAGATTGTGCCGGGTAATACCGTGGATGTGCACGTAGCCGCTAAGGGTGGTGGCTCAGAGGCCAAGTCCAAATTCGCCATGCTGAACCCGTCGGACTCGGTGGTGGACTGGGTGCTGAAAATGGTACCGCAGATGGGCGCGGGCTGGTGTCCGCCGGGCATGCTCGGCATCGGTATTGGCGGTACCGCCGAGAAAGCGATGGAAATGGCGAAAGAATCCCTGCTGGATCCGATTGATATTCACGACCTACAGGCCCGTGGCGCGTCCGATCGCTCCGAAGAGCTGCGCCTGGAGCTGTTCGACAAAGTGAACGAGCTGGGTATTGGTGCCCAAGGCCTGGGTGGCCTGACCACGGTGCTGGATGTGAAAGTGAAGGATTACCCCACCCACGCCGCCAATAAGCCAGTGGCGATCATTCCGAACTGTGCCGCCACCCGCCACGCGCACTTTGTGCTGGACGGCTCCGGCCCTTCACTGCAAACGCCGCCGAGCCTGGACGACTGGCCGGAAATCACCTGGGAAGTGGGTGACAGCGTGCGCCGGGTGAACCTGGATACCGTCACTCCGGAAGACGTAAAAGACTGGCAGCCGGGCGAAACCGTATTGCTGTCCGGTAAGATGCTGACCGGCCGAGACGCCGCCCATAAAAAGATGGTGGACATGATCGAGAACGGTGAAGAGCTGCCGGTGAGCATGAAGGGCCGCTTCATCTATTACGTCGGCCCGGTAGATCCGGTCCGTGAAGAAGTGGTCGGCCCGGCTGGCCCCACCACCGCCACGCGGATGGACAAGTTCACCCGCACCATGCTGGAAAAAACCGGCCTGACCGGCATGATCGGCAAAGCTGAGCGTGGCCAGGTGGCGATTGACGCCATTCGCGAGTTCGATGCGGTTTACCTGATGGCCGTGGGCGGTTCCGCGTACCTGGTGTCCAAGGCCATCAAAAACGCCGAGGTGGTGGCTTTCCCGGAACTGGGTATGGAAGCCATCTATGAGTTTGAAGTGGAAGACATGCCGGTAACCGTGGCGGTGGACTCCAAAGGCTCCTCGGTTCACCAGACCGGCCCGGCCGAGTGGCACGAGAAGATCATTGCCGCCAAGGCCGTCTGACACTCTTAATCGAGATTAAGACGAGCAACTGATGTTGAGGCGCTTCCCCCAGTCCGGGGGAAACGCAGGGCGATCACGTGCTCGGTCATGGTTGAAACACACCATGCGGGCGTCTTTCAGCGGCGTTGGCTGCGCACGGGTGTAAAAGCTGCCCGGAAGCGAGAGATACCGATGGTTGACCTGAAAACCGTTTATGCTCATGTAACGTCTATACTCCCATCTGGTACAAACCTGCTCTGTTCAGATCATGAAAACACATTGCTCACAGGACCGTCACCGTAATGGATCAATCCGTTCTCGAAACCGTTCAGGCGCTGATCGATCAGGAAGCTCTGCCTCCATCCTACGTAAGCACCGTAGAGCGGACCATTCTGCCGCTGGCGGAACACATTGCCGAGCAGTTCCAGCAAAAACAGGCCGCGGTGATTGTCGGCGTTCACGGCGCTCAGGGCACCGGAAAGTCCACATTGACGCTGTTTCTCAAACAGCTTCTTGACCACCATTTCAACGTGCGCACGGCCAGCTTCTCGCTGGATGATATCTATCTCACCAAGGTTGAACGTGAACACCTGGCCCAGAGCGTTCACCCACTGCTGCTGACCCGTGGAGTGCCGGGCACGCACGATGTCGGGCTTGGGGAGCGGGTGCTGGATCAATTGCTCGCCGCGAGTGCCGGAACGCGGGTTCCTGTGCCGGTCTTTGACAAGGCGATTGATGACAGGCTTTCCGAAGATCAGTGGCCCGGATTTGAAGGGCCGGCCGACGTGGTGCTGGTCGAGGGCTGGTGTATGGGGGCTGTGCCGGTGAAGGATCGCCGCGAGCTGTCTGCCCCAGTGAACGCACTTGAGTTGTCGGAAGATCCGGATGCGATCTGGCGTCACTATGTGAATGACTGCCTGGATGACGGTTACCGGGCGTTTTTCGAACGGATGGACACTCTGATCATGCTGAATGCGCCGTCCATGGAGTGCGTACTGGAATGGCGCACGCTGCAGGAGCATAAGCTGGCTCGCCGCCTCGGAGATGCACCAAAGGAGGGTGGTAGCGTACAACCTCTGAGAATTATGACCGACGATGAGGTGGCCCGTTTTGTCATGCATTACGAGCGCATCACCCGGCGGTGCCTCGCGGAGATGCCGTCGCGGGCAGATATTGTGATAGACGTGGCTGAAGACCACAGCTTGGGGCTGTCCAAACGCGAGTAAAGTTCGTGTTATGCTCCCCCATCAGCAATGAACCACCGGAGCATGCAGAATGATGATGAAGGCGATCAGGGTTGTCGGTGACGAATTGGCGTGGGAGCCGCGTGAAGCACCTGCGGAGTTGCCGGAAGGGCACGTCAGCATTGATGTGGCATGGACCGCGATCAATCGAGCCGACCTGATGCAGAGGGCGGGCGCGTATCCGCCACCGCCGGGTGCGTCGGACATTTTGGGCCTGGAAGTCAGCGGCACCATCGCCGAGGTTGGTGAGGGCGTGAGCGGCTTTAACGTCGGTGACGAGGTATGTGCCCTGTTAACCGGTGGCGGATACGCAACCCGCGTGATGGTACCGGCGGTTCAGGTGCTGCCGGTGCCCAAAGGACTATCCCTGAAGCAGGCGGCGGCGGTACCGGAAGTGTTCGCCACGGCCTGGCTGAATCTCTATCAGGAGGCTGCCCTGCAACCGGGTGAGAAAGTGTTGCTGCACGCAGCGGCCAGCGGCCTGGGCACCGCCGTTATCCAGCTTGCTACCGCTTTCGGCAACCCGGTTTTTGCCACCGCCGGTGACGATGAGAAACTGGCGGTGTGCCAGAAGTTAGGTGCAAGCGGCACCTGGAATCGCCGCAACGGCTCGTTCGTGGACGCAGTGCGCCAGTGGGGTGGTATCGATATGGTGCTGGACCCGGTTGGCGGCAGCTACATTGCGGATGACCAGAAAGTTCTGAACGCCGACGGTCGCATCGTATTGATTGGTCTGATGGGCGGGCGCTCAGCCGAAGTGGACCTGGGAATGATGTTGATGAAGCGTCATCGCCTGATCGGGTCAACCCTGAGGTCGCGGCCGGTGGCTGTAAAAGGGGACGTCATGCAGGCGTTGCATCGCCATGTGTGGCCGCTGCTGGGTTCAGGTCAGATTGAACCGATGATCGACAGCGATTGGCCAATCGAAGAAGCGGCGGAAGCCATGGCCTACGTGGCCGCCAACAAAAACACCGGCAAAGTGCTGCTAAGCGTCAACGCCTGATCCGTTGCAGAGCGTAGGTCGGATTAGCGCCGCCCCGCGGCGCGTAATCCGACAAATCGTGCTCAATCAGCCACATGCACCAGCTGTTTGCCAAAGTTCTTGCCCTTCAGCATACCCTTGAATGCCTCAATCGCACTCTCCAGCCCTTCGGCATGGGTTTCCCGATATTTCAGTTCACCGGCGGCTATTCGATTGGTCAGGGTGTTGGTAATTTCCTGATGCTTGTCCTGCCATTCCGTGACCAGAAAGAAGCGGTGCTCGGGCACCGGGTCCAGCGCCTTCAGAACGTGGAACGGCGTTTCTACCTCGGCGATGTTGGTGGCGTTGTAAGCTGATACATAGCCACAGATAGGTACGCGCGCGCCCTCATTCAGTAGTGGAGCAACCGCGCGAGTAACCGCACCGCCAACGTTCTCGAAATAGATATCGATGCCGTCAGGGCAGGCCGCTTTCAGGTCAGTTTCCAGATTCCCGGCTTTGTAGTCCACGCAGGCATCGAAACCCAGTTCCTCAACCACAAAACGGCATTTTTCAGGCCCACCGGCTACGCCGACTACGCGGCAGCCTTCTTTTTTGGCGGTTTGACCCACCACCGTGCCAACCGGACCGGAGGCGGCGGACACCACCACCGTTTCACCGGCGTTGGGTTTGCCGACATAGGTGAGGCCGCAGTAGCCGGTGCGCCCTGGCATACCCGCGACGCCCAGATAGGTTTGCAGAGGTACCTTGTCTTTTGGGTAGATCTTGTAAACCATCGGCGCATCGGCCGGAAAGGTTACGTATTCCTGCCACCCGGAATAACAGGTGACCAGATCACCGACCTTGAGTGTGCTGGAACGGGATTCCACGATTCGTGCCACGCTCTCACCCACAATCGGCTCATCAATGGCGATCGGGTCCATGTAACCTTTTGCATCATTCATGCGGGGGCGCATGTAAGGGTCGAGCGACAGCCAGAGCACCTGGGCGACGACTTCGCCATCTCCCGGGGCGCGAACGGGTCGCTCTTCCATGGCCAGGTCGCCGTCCTGAATCTCGCCCTGAGGGCGCTGCTTAAGCACAACTGCGTGGTTTGTGTAATCGCTCACCGTCATTCTCCATTGCTCTTTGTAGTGTTAATTGGTTGCGTAATGAAACCAGATTGAGTGAATCAGAGAGTGCAGCAGAATGGGTTTGGGGTCAACCTCTCAACCTGTGGAGTGCGGGGTTACATTCGGGGCCCTGATCGTTATAATCGAACGCGCTCAGGATGAGCCCGGAAAATACATACCTCTCTTCAGGGACCGAAGACATGCCCCAGGCAAGCGGACTGCAGTTCACCGCCACCA
>NZ_JBBDSR010000080.1:0-3663 GCF_040904845.1 Marinobacter sp.
TGGGCCACACGGTAACCGGCTCGGACCAGGGCGTTTATCCGCCCATGAGCACTCAGCTTGAAGCTCAGGGCATTGGTTTGATGGAAGGGTATCGCGCCGATCACCTGGAGCCGAAGCCGGACCTGGTCCTGATCGGGAACGCCATGTCCCGGGGGAATCCCGAGGTCGAGGCGGTCCTTAACCGCAACATCGATTACATGTCCGGCCCGGAATGGCTGGCGCGGGAAGTGTTGCGCCACCGCTGGGTACTGGCGGTGGCCGGCACCCATGGCAAAACCACCACCACCTCCATGTTGCTGTGGATTCTGGAGCAGGCCGGTTTTGACGCGGGTTACCTGGTGGGTGGCGTGCCGCAGGACTTCCCGGTATCGGCCCGGCTGGGCACCAGTGATTTTTTTGTGATCGAGGCCGACGAATACGACAGTGCGTTTTTCGACAAGCGCTCCAAGTTTGTCCATTACCGTCCCCACACCCTGATCATGAACAACCTCGAATTCGATCACGCTGATATTTTCGACAATGTCGAAGCCATCGAGCGCCAGTTTCACCACCTGGTTCGCACGGTGCCGTCCAGCGGCCTGATTATTCGCCCGGCAAACGATCTGCACCTGGACCGCGCTCTGGACATGGGCTGCTGGAGCGGGGTGCAAACCTCTGCCATTGGCAGTGAAGTGGCCTATACCACGGACTGGCGGGCGGAGTTGCTGGCGGAGGATGGCAGCCGCTTCATGGTGGTTCACCACGAACAACCGGTGGCAGCTGTGACTTGGTCACAGACCGGGTTGCACAATGTTCGCAATGCCCTTGCGGCCATCGCAGCGGCGCGGCATGTCGGAGTAACGCCCGATCATGCCGTTGCTGCCCTGTGCCGGTTTTCCGGGGTGAAGCGGCGAATGGAACTGTTGGCCGAGGTCCATGGTGTCAGCGTGTACGATGACTTTGCCCACCACCCCACCGCCATTGCCACCACACTTGAGGGGCTTCGCAACAAAGTGGGTGACGAGCCGGTGATCGCCCTGATCGAGCCCCGATCCAACACCATGCAGCAAGGCGTGCATCAGCAGGCGTTGTTGCCCAGTGCCGCTGCGGCTGACCATGCGGTCTGGGCCAACCTGAGCGAGCTGGAGTGGCTGCCCGAGCTGGTGAATGCCTGCCAGGGCAGGGCGGAAGGTGTCCGGCATCATGTGGAAACGAGTGTGGACGCACTGATCGAGCGGGTATTGGCGAATGTCTCAGAACCCTGCCACATTGTGATCATGAGTAATGGCGGTTTTGGTGGTATCCACCAGAAACTGATTACGGAACTTGAACGTAGATACCCGGCATGACTGATTCTGCATCCGCGCGAAAAACCATCAACCTGGCATTCACTGGCGCGTCCGGCGCTCAGTACGGCTTGCGGTTGCTGCAATGCCTGATCGCCGGCGGCTGCACCGTGAACGTGATGGTCAGCCGGGCTGCCCAGGTGGTGATTGCCACGGAAACCGACCTCAAGCTGCCTGGCTCGCCCCCCGCGATGCAGGCGACGCTGGCGCAATACGCCAACGCGGAACCCGGGCAGTTGACGGTGTTTGGTCGCGAGGACTGGTTTGCGCCGCCGGCGTCCGGTTCCGGGGAAAAAGCACCGTTGGTTGTCTGCCCCTGCAGCACCGGAACCCTGTCCGCCCTGGCCACTGGTGCCAGTAATAACCTGATTGAGCGGGCCGGAGACGTCGCGCTGAAAGAGCGACGGCCGCTGATTCTGGTGCCCAGAGAAGCGCCGTATTCCGAAGTGCATCTGGACAACATGCTGAGGCTGACCCGCATGGGGGCCGTCATTATGCCGGCCAGCCCCGGGTTTTATCACAAGCCGCAATCGGTGAATGATCTGGTGGATTTCATCGTGGCCCGCATTCTGGATCATCTGGGCCTGCCTCAGGACCTGATGCCACGCTGGGGCGAGGAGCGCGCCAAGGGAAAGGACGGCAGCCAGAGCTAGGCGATGGTTTTGGTCAGCCGGATTGATGGTTTTCACCATTGAGCGAAACCGCCACTGCGCCGAGACTTGTGGAACGATAACCATAACGCAAGTCACTCACCGAGGTTTACCATGATTCCACGCACACTCTTTGACGCCGATCTCGAAGGCTTCCGCGATTCCGTTCGCAAATTCCTCGAGCAGGAAGCCGCTCCCTATCACGAGCAATGGGAAAAAGACGGGCAGGTCAGCCGCGAATTATGGCGCAAGGCCGGTGAGCTGGGTTTCCTGTGCCCGACCATGCCGGAAGAATTCGGTGGCGTGGGTGCAGACTTTCGCTACAGCGCGGTGGTGATCGAAGAAATTTCCTACGCTGGCCTGTCGGGCATCGGTTGGGGGCTGCACTCGGACATCGTGGCACCTTATATCCTTAATCACGGTTCACAAGCTCAGAAAGAGTACTATCTGCCTAAAATGGCCTCTGGCGAGATGATTACCGCCATCGCCATGACCGAGCCGGGTGCCGGGTCTGATCTCCAGGGCGTAAAAACCACCGCCATCAAGGACGGTGACTACTACACGCTCAATGGTTCCAAAACCTTCATCACCAACGGCCAGTTGGCGGATCTGGTCATTGTGGTGGCCAAAACCGATCCCAAAGAAGGAGCCAAGGGTACCAGCCTGCTGCTGGTCGAGACCGCCTCGGAAGGATTTGAGAAAGGCCAGAACCTGAACAAAGTGGGGATGAAGGCGCAGGATACCTCGGAACTGTTTTTCCAGGATGTGAAAGTGCCGGCGGAGAACCTGCTGGGCTCCATGGAAGGGCAGGGCTTTTTCCAGTTGATGCAGGAACTGCCAGCCGAACGTCTGCAGGTTGCTCTGGCAGCGGTGGCCGCCGCCGAGGCAGGCTGGAAGTGGACGCTGGACTACGTCAAAGAGCGCAAAGCATTTGGCAAGCCGGTCATTGCGTTCCAGAACACCCGCTTCAAAATGGCCGAAATGAAAGCCGAAATCACCGCTGCCCGGGTGTTCTGTGATCGTTGCCTGGAGCTCCACCTCGACAAGAAACTCGACATTCCCACCGCCGCCATGCTCAAACAGTGGACCACCGACGTCCAGTGCAAGGTGATGGATGAGTGCGTGCAGTTGCACGGTGGCTACGGTTACATGTGGGAATACCCGATTGCCCGGGCCTGGGCGGATTCCCGTGTACAGAAGATCTATGCGGGCACCAACGAAATCATGAAAGAGATCGTCGCCCGGTCGTTCTGATCGGCACAGCCCTGGCGGCCATGCGCCGCCGGGGCCTTTAACCGTTGAGCTGGGATTTGGCGCCACCGTCACCCTCCCTTTCGGTGAGCCGACGACCCTCTCTGGTGAGGACGGTGCTTTTGTCCTCGATATCGGAGAGCTGCTCAGCGACCCCGCCCAGGCACCGGATCTGGATCCGAAGGATTACTCGCTGTTCGCGCTGGCCATGCCGGACAATGGCAGTCAATCACTGACGGGAGTTATTCACAGTGCACGAACGTGCAAGCCATAAAATCCGCCAATCGGCGTGATTGATCGGATAAAATAAACAGTATGGAACGTTTTCGACCACTTCTTGGGGGAAGAAATGGTGCCGAGGAGAGGACTTGAACCTCCACGGGGTTGCCCCCACTAGCACCTGAAGCTAGCGTGTCTACCAATTTCACCACCTCGGC
>NZ_JBBDSR010000081.1:0-91499 GCF_040904845.1 Marinobacter sp.
CGTTGGTTTGGCACGGAAAGGGAGCCCGCCATCTTCCCCAACGCCAAGCTGCTGGTGCACTGGCGGGAATGGGCATCCACCCAGGATCTGAATCCCTACCAGGCGGACTGGTATTGCCCCAACGGCATCGCCGGCATTGCCGACAGCAAAGTGGTCCAGTTTGACGGTTCCATCATGCTGGGCGAGGGCGTAGCGCTGGTGCACACCCCCGGCCATACCGAAGGCAACCACTCCATCGTTGTCCATACCGACGAGGGGCTCTGGGTGACCAGTGAAAACGGAGTGAGCGTGGACGCCTACGCGCCGCACCTGTCCAGCGCCAGCGGCGTGGCTGAGTACGCCAAAGCGCTGGGCGCGGAAGTCATCATCAACGGCAACACCCTGGAAAACTCCATCGACCAATACATCTCCATGGTGCAGGAAAAGACCATTGCTGGTCCTTCGCAAAGGGATTCACGCTTCCCGAACATGTTTCCTTCCTCGGAAATGACGCCTTTCTGGGCCTTTCCTGGGACCACGCCGGCGTTTTATGTGGGTGAAGCGCATCATGGGGAGCTGTACCTGCCGTAAAGGCAGGTACGAACAGCCTGTCCCCTTAAAGCAAGCCATCCACAGATCTTACACAGTTGGCATTGCCAATCGGCTCCCGATGGGCATACTGGCGCAACGATAACTGTTAAATCTCGGGAGACCCGATTAGTGAAACTGAACAACCTGATGCTTTTTCTGGCAGCGGCGACATTGGCCGGCTGCCAGACCTCGTCCCACGTATCGTCAGCCGCCACTAATGGCGGTGGCATCACCTGCAACGAAATCAGTCAGGCTTTTACGGCCTATCAGCAGGATCGCCAGTCTGCTGAGGCCTGGGCTGATTTGAGCCAGTTGATCAGCCCTGCCGCTGGTAACTACGCCAACATGGGCGTTGAAACAGCGGCCAGGTATTACGATCAGATCAAAGCGACCACGGATCTCGCTATGGCAGTCCGCGGGTGCCAGCCAGTGGGGTAAAGCGGGCGAGCCCGAAAGGGCAGCCGCAAACCGCTTACAGCTGGGCGACACAGGCGCTGGTCAGGGCCGGGTACGCCGTGGTCGCCTGGAAAGCCGCCGATGTTCTGGTTTACACACTCGGCTCGGGCGTATCCGGATCGCAATGGTCGGGAGCAGCAGTGTGAGAGGATTCGGAAGTCCACTTGTTAGGGCCTTCGAATCGGGATAGCATAATTTCATTGCTACTCGTGGAGGCACCATGACTACGGAAACGCTTGATCACCTACGCTCCCAGATTTCGACACTCTCCGAGCCGGAACGTGCAGTGCTGGCTCGCGAGCTCATAATGAGCCTGGACGGCCCCCGTGACGACTCTGTCGAGGAAGCCTGGAACGATGAAATCGTTCACCGTGTCTCCAAGGTCAAAAGCGGAAAAGCCACGCTGCTCAGCCGTGAAGAATTCCGATCAAAGATGCGAGCGAGGTTAGGCCAGTAACAGTGCGAACGGTAAGGATACTGGAAGAAGCCTCGCAGGAAGCGATAGAGGCCGCAGCATGGTACGAATATGAGCAGGCTGGACTCGGAGCTGAGTTTTTCGCTGCCGGTGATGCCGCCATCGACGTTATTGAAGAAAACTTCATCCCCTTATCACCTCTCCCCGAAGAAGCTGGCGACACCGGTGCAAAACGCCTTATCCTGGAACGCTTCCATTTCGATATAGTTGCGATTGAGTTGCCGGAAGAAATGATCGTAATCGCCGTTGCCCATCACTCTCGAAAGCCTGGATATTGGCTGGGGCGTGGTAAGGCCTGATGCCTGTCTTTGCCGAGTACCGCTTTACGATGTCATGCTACTGGCTATCACCCAGGGCGTGCTCCCGGAATTCGCGCCCAGGGTACCGGCCATGTCGTTCTTTGCAGACTACGGGTTCGTGCCGGCTCCCTACCTGGTGCCACCAGACCCAACTGGCACCAAGGTCGCGTTCGAGGCCTGGAAAGCCGCCGACGTTCCGGTTTACACACTCGGCTTTCAGGGAACGACACACTTTGATTTCTCCTTGTTGCCGCAATTCCCCGCCACCTCCTGGTGCCCGGATGTGTCCCGGAACGCCTGCTCGGGGGGATGGGGCAGGCCTTCCATCACCCACTATACCGTCGCGTGGTTTGATAGCTGGTTAAAGGTTCCCGGCGAGCCTGGCTACGAGGATGCGGATGAACGGCTGATTGATGATGCGCGAGTCGGTGGGGCGGACAGGATGAGTTTTCATTACCACTCGGCTCGGGCGTATTTGGATCGCAACGGTGGGCGGCAGTATTGTGAGAGAATTCGGGTTGGGTGTGGGGATTAGTTTGTAATGCGGTTTTACTGGATACTTGGCTTTGGTTAACCGATGGCTCAATCTGGAAGGCCAGCGTGCCGATATCTCTCAACCTCGGAAGTGATGATCGGCGGGCAGATCAGAAGCGCGAAACACAGCGCATACAGTCCCCAGGCATCGCCGCCCGAGCTGTATATCTGGTAAATGAGCACGGGTAAAACAAACGTGCAGACAATCACGAGCCACAGCTGCAGAAGGCCATGCGCCTGAAGATACTCACCAAGCCGAACGCCTCTTGGGCCATAGCCTTTCCAATTCCGAAGCCCGGGATTAAGAATAGGCATGAGTGCGAGCAGCACCCCAGTTGCAATGCCAGCAGATAACCGGTGTTCCTGGGGCAACAGGAAAGTTGATGTCGCTACCAGCAAGAAGATTCCGGTGTAGATCCAGTTCTTGAGGATGATCTTCTGGGTGGGTGTCATAAAGGCTTGGCTCCAAGCAAAGTATGCTCCATACGGCTTTTCAGTGAATAGCTTTTTTATCACGATCTTGGCTATGCGTGATGCTGTCTCGGTTGTTATAACGAATTCCAGTACGAACGTAGGATGCCCAGAATCGGTAATGACAGACCGAATGCAATTATCAAAGCCAGCTTGAGCGACCTGTTGAGCAAGGTTGAGTAATTGGGCTTCTCCGTTAAAACCACGCCGGGAAGCTGATTGGTAACCTAAACCTCGATTTCAGCCCCTTCTATGAAATGTTTATCGTCCATGAAGGGGGGCGGGGGTATCCAGTGAAGCGCCCATTTGCCCTCGATTCTGATGTCAAGCTGATTGAGCTGCCTGAGTGAAAGCTCGTTGCGTTTAACCCGGGCATTTACATTCTTTGCTTTTAGCAGAGGCTTGAGGTGTTTCAATCGCGCCAGTGCTACCAATAATGAAATCGCTGATACGACAAGGAAATTGTAGAGGGCGAAATTTGTTGTCGTCTTATAAAATGTAAAGGGAAAAATATCTGCTCCGGTTTTCCTTGTGGTTAATCTCCCATGAGTCTAGGGACCGAAGCTCGCCATAGCTGCCTGTGCAAATTGGCGACTCTAAGGCGAAGCCGTGCCGACCAATGTTGTCGAGCTGGCGTCTACGTTAGGACGGACAAGAAGCTTCGGGATATGATCCTCCTCACTGAGTCCCACCAAACGGAGCTCGTTGATGCCGAGGTCGAATGCTTGCTGCACTGATCGGCCAAACGCCAGTCCTCGGTAGAAAGCGGCAGCGAACATCCTTGCCGCGTCATCGGCTACGGAGTCTGACATTCCCACAACGAAATCTATCTCTTGAACAATCGCTTGCGCCTGGACTTCCGAGTAGCACGCGTTTAGCACGACGACCCGTATATCGCCTTTCAGAACCCGAAAAAGATCAACGAGCGCGTCTTCAGCGACGAGGCGTTCAGCTCCCTGGTCCTGAGCATGCAGGACAATACCTATTGAGCCGCCTCCGTGACCGGAGAAGTGAACCACTACGGGCTCGTCCTCCAGCAATGCCTGCTGTAGGTCTTCCGGACGAACGGCCCATCGCGTGCGAAAAGTGACGAGGTCACGATGTTTGGCATCACGAACCTTTTCCTCAATGGAACGTGCTTCCTCGTCAAGTGCTAGTCGATCCGAACTGAGCGGGTTGGCGGCCAAGAATGTAATTCGCATAGCAGTACTCTTGTTGTGAGTTGCTGGCAGTCTTGCCAAATAGCCTAACTCGGCACCTGACGGCGGCCACCAGAAGCGGTCTGACCAAGACAAAAGGGAGTTCGCGTACCAGGCTACAAGCTTGAGTTCCTGGTTCCAAGATCGCCGAAACGAAGTCGCCGCCGACTTCCACTGTCTCGCTTCCAAAACCTGTGCCATTCGCTGGTGGTCACCGTTCTCCCAGAAAAAGCTAGTGTGCCTTACCCACTCAATAAACAGAGGCTCATCAATCGAGGGGAGCAGCTCCAGAAGGCGTAATGCTAAGACAATCGATGCCCCTTTCGTGCTTTGGCGCACAGAGTCAACGACGAGGCCACGAATAGGCTCCGGCGGTGGTTCGGCTTGTTCGTCGGCTGTGAAACGTGCCCACCAAGTTTCGACTGCACCGGCCAGAACGTTTGCGTTCGTCTGATCTAGCAGCGCTGCAGCATTGTCCTGGTCAAGGGCGATTCCGCCTGCCCTTGAAGGAAGGTTTCTGGCTATCATCGCTGCGGTAATATCACCAGCTAGAACGCCGTCGAACACACGGGAGAGAAATTTTGTGGTGATCAACTCCTCGGGAAAGATTCCTCCCAGAGAAAGGTGCCTATGTAGCAACTCGAATGTGGCTCGCTGATCATCCAAACTCCCGAAGAGCTGTGGTTGCATGCGCGTAACTGCAGCGGCTCGATCAATTAGCGGTGGCCAACCCGTTCTCACTGCGGCGGTCACCACCTCGGAAGCGCCACGATGCAATAGCATTGTCTCGAGACCGACCTCGGGGGTTGCGGTGGTGGCTCTGACGATGCTTACGACATCTGATAGGGGGCGCCTGCCACGGAATATAGTTGCTAGCAAAGTGGGCCAGTTCATTGCGGAGCAAACTTGTTTTACCTCCTCCAGCAATAGACCCTCCGGTACGTCGGGGGCATCGGACGCGAGCCAAAGCTCGGTCGGACCCGAGCCATCGAAATACGGCAGTAGCCACTGGATCGCTTGCGGCCGGAGCTCCAACCACCGCCATACTGCCGAAGCCAATGCTTTTGAGGCTTGGATGACAGCAGAGGCGAGTCCTTCGCTGATCCCTTTTTGCCACCATTCGGAGTGAGATGCGCTGAGATGATGCTGGAGAATCCAGAGGGCGTCTTTATCGTCTGAATGTGCGATTCGGGCCTCGACCCACTGTGCCACAGCTTTTTTCACGGCGTTCCGGTTTGGAAGCAGTTCAAGTCGCGTCAACGATGCTGCACGGATCTCACTCGCATGGCCGTCCGCCAGCTTTAAAAGCCCCGTGCCTACTACTTTTGCATCCTCAGATGGCAGGGAAAGTCCCCCTGGGAACGCCTCTTGAGTTCGAACGACAAGCAGCGCATCAGCAAGTGATCCGCCTCCCGAGTGCAGACCATCAAGTTTCTCTACAAGGCGGTTCAATCGCAGGAGGACCGAGAAATCGCTAGGAAGGCGTTCGGCGTTCTCCTCGAGCAACCGCCGCAGGTGCGGTGATGCTTCGCCGGCGAACCACCTGCCCGCGGGGCTCGAGCACGACTCGGGTATGCTTGTCACATCATTGCCGCGCCATCGTGCTATCAGCGTTGAAGGGAACAGCGCGATCTTCGGCGGTGTCTCGATGTTTAGTGACTCCGCGGCGAACACTGTTCTGAGGGAAAGCTCGCGGCGCGCGGCTGCCCAAAGCCGCGGCCAAAGGGTAGAAAGAAGGCCCGGAGCAATGGAAAGGTCCGGGATAGCAACGGGCCTCTCGGTTGTCGCTAACCGCTCAACAACCGTCCCCGCGAACTCCCCGCCGGCGGATTCTTCGTTATGCCCAATGGCACCCAGGACAGAAGTGAGATCGGAGAGATTCCCGCATTCCGTCAGCGGAATCAATGCCACATGTGCACGAACCATGTTTTTCCTAGGTGCCGCCAGGTCTTCCTCCCCTCGCCAGATAGCCCACCATTCCCCGACCGGTTGGCACCCCCAGTATGGCGACCAGGACACCGATGAATCGACGTGGCCCGCGGGGCGGTCCACTAAGAAGCGGAGCTCTTCCAACGCTGAGGTCGCCGGCAAGGTCGATTCGAGGAGCTGGTGACTCCCGTCCTTGTTTCCAAAGATAGCCTTATGCATGCCGATCAACAATATTCACACTCCGAGAAGCCAAGCAACCGAGGACGTTAGATCTTGATCTTGGGTCACTTCGTTCGCGCGAAGAACGTACCCGAAGTTTTCTGGTCCTTGAGTGCGAAAGTCTTCATCTGGCTTTTGATTGCGCAGTGGTCTGCCGAGCGAAGAAAGCCCCCACACTGACCAGGCTTGGTCCCGCCAAGTGCTCCGGATGAATGCGTTAAGAAGCGGTAGTCGGTCAGCTAGCAGCTGCTCCGGAGTGCTCACGTCCCCGTTAAGCTCGTCCCAGCATGAAAATACGACCGCCAAACGGGGCACTTCGGCGGGCTCATACGTGGACTGACCCGCTGCGAAGAGGAACATTTGTAGCAGCTCTACGTATCGAGCGCGGTCATCCCAACCTGCTCCGTTGACAATTGCGGTCGGTGAGTCCGAGTGCTGCGGTTCGATGTTGGTTGGCCGTACTAACAGGTCTTCGTAGAGTTTGAGTGACGAAGGACGTATCAAAAGCAGCCATCCGGAGGCACTACGAACAGGTCCGCGCCACTCATCAGGCATTGTTCGGTGATCAACGATTGCAAATAGTCGTTCTCCAGCGTACTCCGGCCACTCGAGAACGACAGCGGTGCCATCATCGCTCTCGAGCTCACACCGAATTCCTGTCCATGTTTCACCAGGAGTGTGTCCGGCGGCTTGTCCCTCCTCCAGGCAGGCAAGGACCTCTTCGAGCTTTGATAGGTCGTCGACCCCACCGGGCCGGACCCGCAATCGGCCGTTACGGTTGTGTCGCATCCTCCCAAGGAGCTGGCCGGCGTAATGGGTCTTCCCGGTGCCCGAGCCGCCAAGCACAAGTACGTTAGCGTTTTTCATAAGACCTCCGCAATGCTAGAAATGGCTCCTGGGAAAGTCGTGGTTCCGGTTCAATCTGCATCGGGGATTTGGCAATGGCAGCTTCAACCGCCCACTCGAAACACGCTTCAATTGTGGCAGGATCCTTGACGGTGGTCCGCATAGTCTGCGCAGCAGGCATGAACTCGCCAGATGCCGTCTCAATCGCCTTGGTTACTGTACCCGCCGTCGAGACGTCATCCTTGGTCCAAACTACTGCGGTTCGGCAGGACGTTTTGGCACCGACTTGTTCCATTAGATCTCGCGTCGCCCGCCGCGAGGCTGGCAACTTTTTGCCGTCCGAGAGCGCTCCGGTGTCAACTAAGAGCAAGAGAGCGTCGGCTCTTTCAATAACCCACCTCGCTCCCTCTGAGGCGGAGGAGTCCGGCGTGCGCGACCACTGGCTGAACCATTCGCCAGGAGCATCCGTCAGCAACACGTCGCGAAGTCGGCCCGTCGCCTGACTTCGCAACGCGAGATGGAGAATTCCAGGATGGCGACCTGAGCTGGAAGTATGTGGCGGGAATGATGGCGATGGTTCGCTCGTCCATCGGCTGTAATGCACGACAGATTCCCAACCACCCAACGTCCATGAGCCGGCAAAGGTCCAATTAGCAATTGTTCCATGCTCGAGTAGCCACATGTAGAGGTATGCCAGCAGTGAGGTTTTGCCCGAGTCAGGTGGACCTATTAATCCGACAACAGCAGGGCGGCCCCTTCCGCCGAGGATGGCAAGATCGCCCGTTCCCAAGGCGTATCCATTCCACGGGATGTCGCTGGTCGATTCGGGTGGTTCGCTTCGTGACGACCTCTGTTCCTGTGTCGCCGACGGCGACTCCCCGCTCCAGTGCTCGCACTCGGCACGGTTCGTGTGGCCGAGCGCGCATGTCGTATCGGGGAAACAGCTGCCGTGGGAACACTCGAACGTCATGCCGCGCCCGCCGCAATGCGTTGAGCCTGAAGTTCACGGAACAACCACATTGCAAGTTCGGAAGCATCCAACATCAACTCTGGATCCACGCCAACTCTGGACCTGAGGTCGTCCTCGGAGATACTTTCCCCGCTTGAAGCCTCGGTTACTATCTGAAGTAGAGGAACGCGACCCGCGTTAGTATCACCTGTTGGAACAGCCTCTTTGAGCCCAACTGGTCGCGACTCCCTAAGATTCCCGAGATGGTTTAGTAAAGTTAGGGATTCATTTTGAGTGCAGGCCGCCATTGTCTCTCCCAATACGTGGGCGACGCTTGTAGGCGCTAGGGCGGGAACCATCGCGGTCAGGTCTACAGCAGCAGAAATGGCGGCGGTCGCTGCCGGAAGCGCCGAGTATGCGGCATTCTGGGATGAGGAGTAGCGCGCCTGTGACCACCAGAGAACATCAAGGCGCATGCGGCCAGCTATCTCGGCCTCCGCCAGCTTAGACTGAAGCGATTCAACCTGCCCTAATTGTTTTTGTAAGTGTTGCTCGATTGCCGTTATGTGCGTCGCAATTTCTGCAGCAATTGACTTAGCAAGTCGAGAGGTGCCTAAGTTGACCGCTTTGACGAGCGCCTCCGTCATTCGAGGTGTGAACTGGTACGACCATGGCTGCCCTTGGTTTGGCCACTGAGGGTTCGGGTCATCTAAACCCTGACCCTCTTGGTTCTGTGGACCAACAGCTCGAGCGACGTCCTGCTTTAATTCTTCGGTCTTAATGGACCCGCTTAGCTTTGGAGCTTCCGGGGCAGACCCCGTACTCTTTCTGCTTCTCCTCTTCGTCGGTGCCAACTCGAGCATTCCGGCTCTCCGCAGCGCTTCAATTTCGGCGGTTGAGAATACCTTTTTAAAGCACTGCGTGAGTAGGTCCGCCGCCTTCCCAAGGCTCGTCTGGTCGTGACTCAGCCTAGACGCAGCGGTGTTCCAGACTATCGCGCTTCGCTCCGGGTTTTCGTTGGTCGCCGTGACTAACGCCGAGACGGTGATTGATCGAAGCAGCTCACGCGGGCGGTTGACGTGCGTGTTACGAAGCGTATTCCATTCTTCTATGACGAGACTCTCGACCCTCTCGAAGAATGGATCGTCTTCACCGACGTTCTCGTCTAGTGCAATCAGGGCCGCCGTAATCAACAGCGACGGCGATTCCTCAATCTGCTTTGATAGTCTCCCCGCTGCCGACTCCATCTTTGCGAACCGGGAGTCTTCCGATCCGATGTCTACAAGTCCGCAATTAAGTAAGTCTTGAAGCATGTTCATCCCCGAACAACAGTTAGCTGGCGGCCAAACCGGCCACATAAATTTGACCGTTTCATTATCACCCTTTCGTTTGTAAGCGAATTAAAAAATAGCTGACGAATCAGAGTCCTGCAAAGTCAATCGCTGCAATTTCTATAGTGCAATCGAGTAATAACGGAATATGCTTTACGATTCCACATACTGCAGGAGAGTATACGCCGCGTTCACAAAGCACAAACCCCGACACAAGGCCGGGGTCTAAAGGGTATGAATAGAGCAGTGGAGAGGCCTACTTCTTCAACCCCATCTCCTCAATAGAAATCTCCCGCATCTTGAACTTCTGAATCTTCCCGGTCACCGTCATCGGGAACTCATCCACGAACTTGTAGTTCCTGGGGATCTTGAAGTGGGCGATCTTTCCCTTGCAGAATTCCCGCAGCTCGTCGCCGGTGACCGGGTTCGCATCCGGGTTCAGTTTCACCCAGGCAATCAGCTCTTCGCCGTATTTGTCATCGGGGATGCCGGTAACCTGCACTTCCTCAATCGCGGGGTGGGCGTAGAGGAATTCTTCGATTTCTTTCGGGTAGATGTTCTCGCCACCGCGGATGACCATGTCTTTGATGCGGCCGACGATCTGGATGTAGCCGTCTTCGTCCATGGTGGCCAGGTCGCCGGTGTGCATCCAGCTGGCGTCGTCGATGGCCTCACTGGTTTTCTCGTCGTTGTTCCAGTACTTCAGCATCACGCTGTAGCCACGGGTGCAGAGTTCGCCGATTTCGCCACGGGGCACGACGTTGCCGGTGCCGGGGTCGACGATTTTGGTTTCCAGGTGGGGCTGGGTGCGGCCCACGGTGGTGACTTGTTTCTCGAATGGGTCGAGGGAGCTGGTCTGGGTGGAGACCGGGCTGGTTTCGGTCATGCCGTAGGCGATCTGAACTTCTTTCATGTTCATCTTGCCGTTGACCTTTTTCATCACTTCCGCCGGGCAGATGGAGCCGGCCATGATGCCGGTGCGCAGGCTGGAGAGGTCGTAGCTCTCGAAGTCCGCCTCAGCCAGTTCGGCGATGAACATGGTGGGTACGCCGTACAGGGCGGTGGCTTTTTCCTGGTGAACGGCCTGCAGTACGGCTTTGGGCTCGAAGCCTTCACCCGGGTAGATCATGGTGGAGCCGTGGGTGATGCAGCCCAGATTGCCCATGACCATGCCGAAGCAGTGGTACAGGGGCACGGGGATCACCAGGCGGTCTTTTTCGGTGAGTAGCTGGCTTTCCGCCACAAAGTATCCGTTGTTGAGGATGTTGTGGTGGGTGAGGGTAGCGCCCTTGGGATTGCCGGTGGTGCCGGAGGTGAACTGGATGTTGATGGGGTCGTCGAACTGGAGCTGGCTTTGTACTTTGCTCAGCTCTTCTTGGCTGACGTCGCCGGCGAAGCCGATGAATTCGGCCCAGGTCCACATGCCGTCGTGCTTGTCTTTGTCCAGGTTCACGACTGCGCGCAGTTCGGGCACCTTTTGGGCTTTGAGTTTGCCCGGGGTGCTGGCTTTCAGTTCCGGGGCCAGGTCATAGATCATCTTGCGGTAGTCGGAGGCCTTGAAGCTGTCTGCGCTCACCAGCACGGAGAGGCCCGACAGGTTCAGGGCGTAATCGAGTTCGTGCACGCCGTAGGCCGGGTTGATGTTGACCAGGATGGCACCCACTTTGGCGGTGGCGAACTGGGTGACGGTCCACTCGTAGCGGTTGGGGGACCAGATGCCCACGCGGTCGCCGCGCTTGACGCCGATGGCTATGAAGGCGCGGGCGGCTTCGTTGACCTTTTCAACGAATTCCTTGTAGGTCCAGCGAATGTCCTGGTGCAGGGCGACCAGGGCTTCGATGTTGGGGTATTTCTCGGCGGTGCGGTCGAGCATTTCGCCGATGGTCATGCCCAGGAGTGGCGTCTCTGAGGTGCCACTGGTGTAGCTCGGGAGAGTGTTGCTCATTATCTCTGCCTCCGTTGTTTTTGTATTTAGTAACGTTGTTGCCGTCGAGGGCGAGCAGGTTTGAATCTGCTAGCGGCTCTGGCTGTGATATTCGGGGTTTGGTTGCATGTCGCTGGCGATGGCCACGCGGTTGGACATGTTGTAGAAGCCAATCAGGTTGCTCAGGTCCCAGATGGCGCGGTCGCTGAGGCCGGCGTTCCGCAGGGCCTGGGTGTGTTCTTCGGTGACTTGCGCCGGTGTGCGGGTGAGCAGGGAGGCGAAATCGAGCATGGCCCGCTGGCGTTGGTCGAGTTTGGCGCTGCGGTAGTTCATCACCATGTGTTCACCCAGGGTTGGGTCGCCGCTCAGTACTCGCACGGCGGCACCGTGGGCCACCAGGCAGTAGTAGCATTTGTTCTCGGAGGAGACGACCACGGCGACCATTTCCCGCTCGAGTTTGCTGAGTTCGCCTTCGCCTAACATGAGTTCGTTGTAGAGGCGGGTGAAGCCTTCGAGCTGTTTTAGGTTCTGGCTGTAGGCGGTCAGTACATTGGGGATCATGCCGAGTTTTTCCTGGCAGATCTGGAAGTACTTCTGGGTGTCTTCCGGCATGTCCCGGATCTCGGGAATGGGGAGGTCCAGGGCGACGACGTTTTTGTTCTGGTTCATGCGCACTGTCCTCCCAGGGCCTGGCCGACTTTGGAACCGTTTTTCCGTTTGAGCTGGTAGCTGATCCACTCGCCGGTGGCGACCAGTTTGTTCAGATCGACGCCGGTGTCGATGCCCAGTCCGTTCAGGAGGTATAGCACGTCTTCGGTGGCGACGTTGCCGGAGGCTCCCTTGGCGTAGGGGCAGCCTCCGAGGCCGGCGACGGATGAGTCGATCACGGCCACGCCTTCTTCCAACACCGCATAGAGGTTGGCCAGGGCCTGGCCGTAGGTGTCGTGGAAGTGCGCTGCTAAGAGCTCGACAGGCACTTCGGCCGTCACCGCTTCCAGCATGCGTTTGGCTTTCAACGGGGTGCCTACGCCGATGGTGTCGCCCAGGGAGATTTCGTAGCAGCCCATGTCGTAGAGGGCTTTGGCGACTTTGGCAACTTGTTCGGGGGCGATGTCGCCTTCGTAGGGGCAGCCGAGGACGGTGGAGACGTAGCCGCGTACCGGGATGCCGGCTTTATTGGCGGCTTCCATCACCGGGGCAAAGCGGTCGAGGCTTTCGGCGATGGAGCAGTTGATGTTTTTCTGGCTGAAGGATTCGGAGGCGGCACCGAACACCGCCACTTCGTCTGCCCCGGCTGCCAGGGCGTTTTCGAAGCCCTTGAGGTTGGGGGTGAGTACGGAGTAGCGCACGCCCGGCTTTCGTTTGATGCCGGCCATGACTTCGGTGGCGTCGCCCATCTGTGGCACCCATTTCGGCGACACAAAGCTGGCGGATTCGATGTGGGTGAGGCCGCAGTCGGCCAGCCGGTCGATCAGGCCGGTTTTGATGCGGGTTTTGATGACCGGGCCGGGCTCGTTTTGCAGGCCGTCCCGGGGGCTCATTTCAACCAGTCGCACTTTTTGGGGAAAGGCCATTAGCCTGCCTCCTCTTCCGCGTCTGCGGTCACTTCAATGGCAATCAGCTCGGCACCTTCGGACACCTGGTCGCCTTCGGCGAAGTAGATGTCGGTCACTACGCCGTCGGCCGGGGCTTTGATGGCGTGTTCCATTTTCATGGCCTCCATGATCACCAGGCTTTGGCCAGCTTTGACCATGTCGCCGACTTTGGTTTGCACGGCTACGATGGCACCGTTCATGGGGGCGGCAAGGCTGCCTTCGCCGGCCATTTCTTCAAAGCCGTAGCTTTCCTTGTAGATGGTGCAGTTGAAGGTGTCGCCTTCGTAGAAGAGCACCAGCTGGTCGTTGTGCAGGTTGCCGTGGATGCTGATGCGGTGGCCGTTGATGACGGCTTGCAGGTAGTCGTCGTCCAGCTTGGCTGTGAGGCAGTACACACTGCCGCCGACGAATACCTGATAGCGATCATCACGCTCCAGTACCTTCAACTCATGAATTTCCTCACCCACCTGCAGTTGCAGGGGCTGGGCGTATTCGGAGTTCATGCGCCAGCTGTTCTGGCGACCAAACGGCGACCAGGGGTCGGTGCTGATGACTTCCCGGGATTTGCGCTGCTCGAGCACGAAGCCGGCGGCCAGTACCAGGGCTTTGTGGGTGTCCAGGCGGGATTTCGGGAACAGCAGGGCGCGGTGGTCTTCGATAAAGCCGGTGGTCAGGTCTGCTTCGCGGAACGGCTGGGCGTCGGCCAGGGCGTGGAGGAAGCGGATGTTGGTTTTCACGCCAGCGATGCGGTAGTGCTCCAGCGCCTGAACCATGCGGTTGATGGCCTGGTCGCGGGTTTCGTCCCATACGATGAGTTTGGCGATCATCGGGTCGTAGTGAATGCTGATGTCGTCGCCTTCGGTAACGCCGGTATCCACTCGCACATGCGCGCTCTCATCAGGCGTGCTCAGGTAACGCAGGTTGCCGGTGGCGGGCAGGAAGTCCTGGTCCGGGTCTTCGGCGTAGATGCGAGCTTCTAGGGCGTGGCCCCGGGTTTTCACCTGGGATTGCTCCAGTGGCAGCGGGTCGCCCCAGGCGACTTTCAACTGCCATTCCACCAGATCCTGGCCGGTGACCATTTCGGTGACCGGGTGTTCCACTTGCAGACGGGTGTTCATCTCCATGAAGAAGAAGGAGCCGTCCACGTCGTAGAGGAATTCTACGGTGCCGGCACCCACGTAATTGATGGCCTGGGCGGCTTTGACGGCGGCTTCGCCCATGGCTTTGCGGGTGTCGTCGCTCAGGCCCGGGGCGGGAGCTTCTTCCAGCACTTTCTGGTGACGGCGCTGCACGGAGCAGTCGCGCTCGGCCAGGTACACGCCCTTGCCGCTCTTGTCGCAGAACACCTGGATTTCCACGTGGCGTGGCTGGGTCAGGTAGCGTTCGATGAGCATGTCCGGGTTGCCGAAGGCGTTCTTGGATTCCCGCTTGGCGGCGGCCAGGGCGTCGTCGAACTCTTCCATGCGTTCCACCACGCGCATGCCTTTACCGCCACCACCGGCGACGGCTTTGAGCAGCAGCGGGAAGCCGCATTTCTCGGCTTCTTTGCGCAGGGTGTCCGGGGACTGGTCGTCGCCGTGGTAGCCCGGCACCAGGGGTACACCGGCTTTTTCCATGATCGCCTTGGCGGCGGACTTGGAACCCATGGCCGCAATGGCGGAAGAGGGCGGGCCGATGAAGACAATGTCGTTGGCTTCGCAGGCTTCGGCGAATTGCGTGTTTTCGGAGAGGAAGCCGTAGCCCGGGTGAACCGCCTGGGCACCACTCTCTTTGGCAACCTCGATGATCTTGTCGGCCTTCAGGTAGCTCTCGGAGCTGGCGGCCGGGCCGATGTTGAACGCTTCGTCGGCCATGGCGACGTGCCGTGCTTCGGCGTCGGCATCGGAGTAGACGGCGACCACGCGAATGCCCATGCGGTGGGCGGTCTGGATGATCCGGCAGGCGATTTCGCCCCGATTGGCAATCAGGATTTTGCTAAACATTAGTCTTCCTCTGGAATCCAGTTGGCCTTGCGCTTGTTCAGGAAGGCGCTGAGCCCTTCCTGACCCTCGGCACCCACCCGGATGTCCGCGATGCGTTGTGCGGTGTCGTCGATGACGTCTTTGCCGATAAATTTGTGGCTAACGGCGAACACCAGGTCTTTGGCGGCTTTCATGGCTTCGGGACCGTTCAAGGCAAGCTGCAATAGCAGCTCGTCGCAGCGGCGCTCCATGGCGGCCACGTCGTCACAGACTTCGTGCACCAGGCCAAAGTGTTCGGCTTGCCGTGCGGTGAACACCTCGGCGGTGATGAAGTAGCGGCGGGCCTGACGTTCGCCGATGGCGCGCACAACATAAGGGCTGATGACGGCAGGGATCAGACCCAGTTTGACTTCGCTCAGGCAGAAGCTGGCTTTCTCGGTGGCCAATACGATGTCGCAACAGGCGGCCAGGCCGACGGCACCCCCAAACGCAGCCCCCTGTACCAGGCCGATGACTGGCTTGGACAGGTGATTGAGCACGTTCATCAGCCGCGCCAGTTCCCGCGAGTCGTCCAGGTTTTCCTGGCGGCTGTTGTCGGCCATGCGGCGCATCCAGCCGAGGTCTGCCCCGGCGGAGAAGTGTTTGCCTTCGGAGCGCAGGATGACAACGTGGGTGTTGTCGTCTGCGTCCACGTCTTCCAGCGCCTTGATCAGTTGCTGGATGATGACGTCATCGAAGGCATTGCGTTTGTCCGGGCGGTTCAGCACCACTTCGCTGACGCCATCCGGACGACGTTTGAGCAGAACTGCATTTTCCTGTTCGGTCATGGCGTTCTCCTCCGTCACATGCGGAACACGCCGAAGCGTGTTGGCTTGGCCGGGCGGTTAAGGGTGGCGGACAGGCTGAGTGCAACCACTTCGCGGGTCTGGGCCGGGTCGATCACGCCGTCGTCCCACAGGCGGGCGCTGGCGTAATACGGATGGCCCTGATGCTCGTAGGAGTCGACGATGGGCTTCTTGAAATCGGCCTCTTCGTCGGTGCTCCAGTCCTGGCCTTTGCGCTCCATGCCTTCGCGCTTGACGGTCGCCAGCACGCCGGCGGCCTGCTCACCGCCCATCACCGAGATGCGCGCGTTGGGCCACATCCACAGGAAGTCGGGGCTGTAGGCGCGGCCGCACATGCCGTAGTTGCCGGCACCAAAGCTGCCGCCGATCAGTACGGTGATCTTGGGTACGTTGGCGCAGGCCACGGCCATGACCATTTTGGCCCCGTGCTTGGCAATGCCTTCGGCTTCGTGTTTCTGACCCACCATAAAGCCGGTGATGTTCTGCAGAAACAGCAGCGGGATGTTGCGCTGGCAGCAGAGTTCAATAAAGTGCGCGCCTTTCTGGGCGGACTCGCTGAACAGGATGCCGTTGTTGGCGATGATGCCGACCGGGTAGCCGTGGATGTGGGCAAAGCCGGTGACCAGGGTCTGGCCGTAATAGCGTTTGAATTCGTCAAATTCGGAGCCGTCGACGGTGCGGGCAATGACGTCGCGTACGTCGAACTGTTTGCGCAAATCGGTGCCGACGATGCCGTAGACTTCTTCGGCGTTGTAAAGCGGCGCTTTGGGTTTGCGGATCTCCACGTCCGCCGGTTTGCGGCGGTTGAGGTTGGAGATGCAGCGTCGGGCGATTTCCAGGGCGTGGGCGTCGTTTTCTGCGTAATGGTCGGCTACGCCGGAGATTTTGCAGTGTACGTCGGCACCGCCAAGATCTTCGGCACTGACGACTTCCCCGGTGGCGGCTTTTACCAGCGGTGGGCCAGCGAGGAAGATGGTGCCCTGTTCTTTGACGATGATGGATTCATCCGCCATGGCGGGTACGTAGGCACCGCCGGCGGTGCACAGGCCCATCACAACGGCGATCTGGGGGATGTCGTCGGCGGACATGCGGGCCTGGTTGAAGAAGATGCGGCCGAAGTGGTCGCGGTCCGGGAAGACTTCGTCCTGTCTTGGCAGGTTGGCACCGCCGGAATCTACAAGATAGATGCAGGGCAGGCGGTTCTGCAGGGCGATTTCCTGGGCGCGCAGGTGTTTTTTCACCGTCAGCGGGTAGTAGCTGCCGCCTTTGACCGTTGCGTCGTTGGCGATGATCATGCATTCGGTGCCGGAGACGCGGCCCACGCCGGCGATGACGCCGGCGGCGGGGACGTCTTCGTCGTAGACGTTGTAGGCGGCGAGTTGGCCGATTTCGAGGAACGGGGAGCCGTCATCGAGCAGTTGGTTGATGCGTTCCCGGGGCAGCAGTTTGCCTCTTGCCAGGTGGCGTTCCTGGTAGGTGGGGCCGCCGCCTTGCTGGATGGTGGCTACTTTGTCCCGCAGGTCGGCCACGGCTTGTGCCATGGATTCCTGGTTGGCCTGGAATTCATCGGACCTGGGGTTTACTTTGCTTTGGAGCACGGTCATGTTTTTGTTCCCTCAAGATTTGGGGGCGTCCGGGGCTGGCGGGCTGTCTTCTGACTTCAAATGACGAATGCCTGAAGCGACGGTTTATTTGTTCAGGAACAGTTCCCGGCCGATCAGCATTCTGCGGATCTCAGACGTGCCAGCACCGATTTCGTACAGTTTCGCGTCTCGCAGCAGGCGGCCTGTCGGGTATTCGTTGATGTAGCCGTTGCCGCCGAGCAGCTGGATCGCGTCCAGGGCCAGTTTGGTGGCCATTTCGGCGGAGTAGAGGATCGCGCCGGCGGCGTCTTTTCTGGTGGTCTCGCCGCGGTCGGCGGACATGGCGACCATGTAGACGTAGGATTTGGCGGTGTTCATCCAGGTGTACATGTCGGCGACTTTGCCCTGGACCAGTTCGAACTCGCCGATGGCCTGGCCGAACTGTTTGCGTTCGCGGATGTAGGGCACGGTGACGTCGAGGGCGGCCTGCATGATGCCCAGGGGGCCGCCGGAGAGTACGAGGCGTTCGTAGTCGAGGCCGCTCATCAGCACTTTGGCACCGTTGCCTTCGCCACCGAGGATGTTTTCACGGGGTACTTTGCAGTCTTCGAACACCAGTTCGCAGGTGTTGGAGCCGCGCATGCCGAGTTTGTCGAGTTTTTGGTGGCGGCTGAAGCCGGGGGCGTCGCGTTCTACGATGAAGGCGGTGACGCCACGGGAGCCGGCCTGGGTGTCGGTTTTGGCGTAGATGACGTAGGTGTGGGCGTCGGGGCCGTTGGTGATCCACATTTTGGTGCCGTTCAGGACGAAGTGGTCGCCTTCGTCGCGGGCACTGAGTTTCATGGAGATGACGTCGGAACCGGCGTTGGGTTCGGACATGGCCAGCGCGCCGACGTGTTCGCCGCTGAGCAGTTTTGGCAGGTAGGTCTGCTTCTGTTCTTCGGTGCCGTTGCGGTGGATCTGGTTCACGCACAGGTTGGAGTGGGCGCCGTAGGACAGGCCAACGGAGGCGGAGGCGCGGCTGATCTCTTCCATGGCGATGACGTGCGCCAGGTAGCCCATGTCGGAGCCGCCGTATTCTTCTTTTACGGTAATGCCCAGTAGCCCCATGTCACCCATTTTCCGCCACAGGTCCATGGGGAATTCGTTGTTGCGGTCGATTTCTTCCGCACGGGGCGCAATTTCTGCCGTGGCGAAGCCGTTGACCTGCTCGCGCAGCATGTCCAGGGTTTCGCCGAGGCCGAAGTTGAATTCCGGGTATTGTGATTTCATCGTTGGCTACCTTGGTGTTCTCAATAAGTTGGCGCTTGGGGATCAGGCCCTCGCGCGTTCTGTGGTCTCTTGTTTATCTTTTCTGTTCTGCAGTTCTGTCAGGGCTTCGCGGCAGCGGGTTTCAGCTGTCTCTATTTCCATTTCCGCCTGGGCGATGTCGTTTTTCTGCTGTTCCAGTTGTTCGCGTTTGTTGTTAAGAATGGTCAGCATTTTGAGTAACTGTTTTTCGTTACCGGTGAGGGTTTCGTCCCACAGGTCGAACAGTTCTTTGGTTTCTGCCAGGGAAAAGCCCATGCGTTTGCCCCGCAGGATCAGCTTGAGCCGCACCCGGTCTTTGGAGTTGAAGATTCGTGTCTGCCCTCTGCGGGAAGGCTTGAGCAGGCCTTGGTCTTCGTAGAAGCGGACGCTCCGTGTGGTAACGTCAAACTCCTTGGCGAGCTCACTGATGCTGTAAGTTGTTTTTTCTGCCATGACGATTTCCTTTTTAGACTAAGGTTAGATAAAGTTTACGTAAACGTAAAGTAAATTTTCGGGTCCAAAACCCATTTTTTGACACGAAAGACCCAACACGACAAAAAAGGATCAGGCTATGGATTTTAAAAATGTACCGGCCATTGTAACGGGTGGAGCCTCCGGTTTGGGCGAAGGCGCGGCCAGGGCACTGGCGGCGGCGGGTTGTAAGGTGGCTATTCTGGACCTGCAGAAAGAGCAGGGCGAGGCGGTAGCTCGGGACATCGGCGGGCTGTTTGTTCACTGTGATGTCAGTTCCACGGAAAGCGCCGAAGCGGCTCTGGCAGCCGCGCGGGAAGCCCATGGCCCCTGCGGGATTGCGGTCAGCTGTGCCGGTATTGCCCCGGCGGCTAAGATTCTGGGCCGTGAAGGTGTGATGCCGCTGGAGAACTTCAGCAAGGTTATTCAGGTCAACTTGATTGGTACCTTTAATATTTTGCGCCTGGCGGCGGCGGATATGGCCCAGCGCGAACCGAATGCCGATGGTGAGCGTGGCGTGATTATCAATACCGCCTCGGTGGCGGCCTATGAAGGCCAGATCGGCCAGGCCGCCTACAGTGCGTCCAAGGGTGGTGTAGTGTCGCTTACGCTGCAGTCGGCTCGGGAGCTGGCACGCGAGGGTATCCGTGTAAATACGATTGCACCGGGCCTGTTCATGACCCCCATGATGGCGGGCATGCCGGAGGAGGTGCAGGACAGCCTGGCGGCGACGCTGCCATTCCCGAAGCGCCTGGGTAAGCCGGAGGAGTTCGGCATGATGGTGGATCAGATGGTGCGCAATCCGATTCTGAACGGCGAAGTGATTCGCCTGGATTGCGCCTTGCGCATGGCACCCAAGTGATCCGTTTCGCCAATAGGAGACAATCATGACTAACCTTGTCGATCAGGAAGAGCTGGCGCTGTTCCGGGAATCCGTGATCAAGGCGCTGAAAACTGAAGTGGCTCCCCATTACGAAGCCTGGGAAAAATCCGGCATTGTGCCCCGCGAACTCTGGAACACCCTGGGCAACGCCGGCATGTTGTGCGTGGACGTGCCGGAGGATTGCGGCGGTTACGGCGCGCCCTTCCAGTATTCTGTGGTGGTGGGCGAGGAAATGGCGCGTTTGGGCTTTGGCGCGCTGTCCACCAACGTGATGGTGCATTCAGACATTGTCGCCCCCTACCTCAGCCATCTGGCCAGTGACGAGCAGAAAGCGCAGTGGTTGCCGAAGCTGGTCTCCGGCGAAGCCGTCGGTGCCATCGCCATGACCGAGCCCGGCGCGGGCAGTGATCTGCAGGCGATTCGCACCCATGCAGTGAAGGACGGCGATGAGTACGTGCTGAATGGCTCCAAGACCTTCATCACCAACGGCCAGCACGCCGACATGGTGATCGTCGCCGCGAAAACCGACCCCAGTGCGGGTGCCCGAGGCATGAGCCTGTTTCTGGTAGACACCTCGCTGCCGGGTTACAGCAAAGGCCGTAATCTGGACAAGATCGGCCAGCATTCCGGTGACACCTCCGAAATGTTCTTCTCCGACATGCGCATTCCCGCGTCCGCCCGCGTCGGCGGTGAAGGGCAGGGCTTTGCGTACCTGATGGGCGAGTTACCCCGCGAGCGCCTGGTGATCGGTGCGTTGGGTGTGGCGGCGGCACGAGGCGCGCTGGATCTGACCATCGCCTACGCCCAGGAGCGAGAGCTGTTTGGCCAGAAACTGGCGCAGCTGCAGAACACCCGCTTCGAAATCGCAAAAATGGAAACCGACTACCGCATCAACAAAGCGTTCGTTGACCAGTGCATCCGCGAATACGAAGCCGGCACCCTGGATACCGCAACCGCCTCCATGGCCAAGTACAGCGCCACCGAGATGCAGTGCCGGGTGGCGGACGGCTGCCTGCAGTTGTTCGGCGGCTACGGCTACACCACCGAATACCCCATTTCCCGGGCCTTTATGGACGCCCGCGTGCAGCGCATTTACGGCGGCACTTCGGAAGTGATGAAAGAGATCATTGCCCGGTCGGTACTGGGCAAAGCCTGAGGACAAACAACATGAGCAACACCGACGTAGTCATAGCAGGATCAGCAAGAACCCCGATGGGCGGCATGATGGGGGCCCTGAGTTCCGTGCGTTCCCCGGAACTGGGCGCGATTTCCATCAAAGCCGCCATTGAACGCTCCGGCCTGCAGCCAGCGGATATCCAGGAAGTGGTCATGGGCTGCGTACTGCCCGCAGGCCTCGGCCAGGCCCCGGCGCGCCAGGCCTCCCGCGCATCCGGCATACCCGACAGCTCCGGCTGCACCACCATCAACAAGATGTGCGGCTCCGGCATGCAGGCCGTGATCATGGCCCATGACCAGATCAAAGCCGGCACCAACCATTTCATGATCGCCGGCGGCATGGAAAACATGAGCCAGGCACCGTATCTGCTGCCCAAAGCCCGTGGCGGCATGCGCATGGGCCACGGCCAAGTGATGGACAGCATGTTCCTGGACGGGCTCGAAGATGCCTACGAAGGCGGCCTGATGGGCGTGTTCGCCCAGCGCACCGCTGACAAGTACGACATCAGCCGCCAGGCCATGGACGAATTCGCCATCGGCTCCCTGCAGAAGTCCCTGGCAGCCATCGAAAACGGCTGGTTCCGCGACGAAATCGTGCCAGTGGCGGTCTCTGGCCGTGGTGGCGACACCGAAGTAGACACCGACGAGCAGCCCGGTAACGCCAAACCGGAAAAAATCCCGCACCTGAAACCGGCCTTCGCCAAAGACGGCTCGGTGACTGCGGCCAACGCCAGCTCCATCAGCGACGGTGCCTCTGCCCTGGTACTGGCCTCCGCGGCCGAAGCCGACGCCCGCGGCCTGACACCCCAGGCTCGTATCATCGCCCACGCCACCCACGCCCGCTTGCCGGCCGAGTTCACCCTGGCCCCCATCGGTGCCATCGACAAGGTGCTCAAGAAAGCCGGCTGGTCCGTGGACGATGTCGATCTGTTCGAGATCAACGAAGCCTTCGCGGTGGTTACCCTGGCGGCGATCAATGAACTCAAACTTCCGGCGGAAAAGGTCAACGTGCATGGCGGTGCCTGTGCGCTTGGTCATCCGATCGGTTCGTCTGGTTCGCGGATCATCATTACCCTGATCAATGCCCTGAAGCAGCGAGGTCTCAAGCGTGGGGTTGCCTCGCTGTGTATTGGTGGCGGCGAGGGGACCGCTGTAGCTATCGAATTGATCTGATTCGGGAGACTGTCCTCCGTGTAGCCTGCTGGTTTGGCGGGCGGGCTTGCGGGGTGGCAGGTGGAGTTTTTTTTGGAAAAAGAACTCGCTTCGCTCAGACACCTTTTTCCGGCAAAAAATCCACCCACCACCCCGCGCCGAGATACCAAGGCGGGTTCACGACGTTAATGACTTTTTGAATCACCGTAGGTTGGATTAGCGCAGCGTAATCCAACAGGTTTTTTTGTCGGATTACGCTGCGCTAATCCGACCTACGAACTGCTTTTATCATTTGTTTTTACCAACGTATCCCCGCGTACCCGCCCCACAACCAAAAGGCTACCGAAGCCAACTCCCAAGTCAGGCCAGCCGGGCCCGAACACCAGAAGCCTGACTTAGCCCAACCTCAACCACCGTATGCAATTTCTCCAGCTGCGACTGAAGCATGGCAATCGGCCGGGTGCCCTCCAGGGTGAGCGCAATGTCGATATGTTCCCCGGCAGACTCCACGGCCATTCTGGCAATGCGAAACCCACGAATGCGGACGACCTGGCACAGGCGCTCCAGAGCGGCGGCTTCCTGGGACATGCGGCAGTTCAGGGTGTAACTGGGCATTGAGATATCCGTTTGCGGGGTCATGCTGCGTGCTCCTTGTTGGCAGGGTTGGGGCGTCGGGTTTCGTCGAGCATGTCGCGGTTGCTGGCACCGGGCTTCACGATCGGCCACACGTTTTCCTCGCGGCTGATGGCCACGTGCAGCAGCATCGGGCCGTTGTAGGCCAGGATGGTTTCGATGCCGCGGCGGATCTGGTCGGTGCGTTCAATGTGCAACGCGGGAATGTCAAAGGCGCGCGCCATGGCGACGAAGTCGGGGTTGTCGTCCAGGTTTATCTGGCTTTCCCGGTTGTTGTAGAACAGCTCTTGCTGCTGGCGGACCATGCCCAGGCATTGGTTGTCCATGATGATCAGCTTCACGGGCAGGTTATAGCGGCGGATGGTGGCCAGTTCCTGGGCGTTCATCATGAACGAGCCGTCGCCGGTGACGTTGATCACCGTGCTGTGTCTGTCGGCGAATTGCGCGCCAATGGCCGCCGGCAAGCCAAAGCCCATGGTGCCCAGGCCGCCGCTGGTGAGGTGGTGGCGTGGGTGGTCGAATTCGTAGTGTTGCGCTACCCACATTTGGTGCTGGCCCACGTCGCACGCAACGATGGTGTCGTCCGGGGCGATGCGTGAAAGCTGGCGGATGAACGCCGGGCCGGTGATCGGGGCCAGGGGTTCTTCGTTGTCTGCCGCGTGGAATCCGCCGGTGGTGTGCCAGGTGCGGCATTGGGTCTGCCAGTCGCCAATGGTCAGTGGGTTGTCCCCCAGCGCGGCGGTCAGTGCCGCCAGAATGCCGTTCAGCTCTCCGGAGATGGTCAGGTCGGTTGGGCGCAGTTTGTTGAACTCGGCGGCGTCGGCGTCGATGTGAATGGTCTTTGCGTTGGGGGCGAAGCCGTCCAGTTTGCCGGTGGCGCGGTCGTCCAGGCGGGCCCCGATAACCAGCAACAGATCGCATTCATCGACCGCTTTGTTGGCCGCGCGTGAGCCATGCATGCCCAGCATGCCGAGGTTGTAGGGATTATGTTTGCCCGGGTTGCCGATACCTTTAAGCGTAACCACCGCTGGCAACTCGGAGGCCTCGGCAAAGGCACGGAAGCTGTTCTCAGCATGGGCCAGGCTGATACCGCCGCCGCTGTAAAGCAGGGGCTTGCGAGCGGTACGCAGCATGGCGATTGCTTGGGTCAGGTCCGGGTGGCTGACACCTTGTGGCTCCGGCCGGTGGGCGGGGGCGTCGGCATCGGCCACTTCCGCCAGTAACAGGTCTTTGCGAATGTCGATCCAGACGGGGCCCGGGCGGCCGCTCTGGGCCAGTTCCATGGCTTCTTCCATGACGGCGGGCAGGGTGTTGGCGTCGTCGATCAGGTAGCTGTGTTTAACGATGCCCAGTGCCATGCCCAAAACGTCGGTTTCCTGAAACGCATCGGTGCCGATCAGGCCGGAAGGTACCTGGCCGGTGACCACCAGCATGGGGATGGAATCCCGATGGGCGTTGGCAACGCCGGTAATCAGGTTGGTGGCTCCGGGGCCTGACGTGGCAATGCACACGCCGAGCTTTCCGCTGGCGCGGGCGTATCCATCCGCGGCAAGGGCGCAGGCCTGTTCATGGCGGCACAGCACGTGTTCCACGCTTACATCGTCCACCAGCGCATCGTATAGCGGCATGATGCAGCCGCCCGGATAACCGAAAACCGTGCTGATGTGGTGGCGGTGGAACGCGTGAAGAATGTGCTGTGCGCCGTTCATGGTGGTGTTTCCCTTTTTCTTGCTGCAAAAAAAAGCCCCCGGGACCTTTCGGTGCCGGGGGCTTTTGGTGTTTTGTCAGGTTGTCGCTATCTCACCCGCTTGTCCACGCAAAAGCCCCCGGACGGTACCATTACCACTGGGACCACCAGGACTAGCTTCACAAGGACGATAACTGCGTTGAGATTCATGAGATAAGTGCGTCTGTTCAAACTTTGTCAACGGTGTTGAAAAGTTAACCCAGTGGCCGTCACTGGCGCAACCCCTTGTTTCACTTTTTTGTGATACCGTTTCAATCCTTTAATACACAACGCATGCGAAACCAAAGAGAAGAACATGAGCAAGAGCAGGTGGGGCTCCCTTGGCTTGACGGTACTGATCGTTATCGGGCTGGTGCTGTGGATGGCCAGCGGTGAGGTAAAAGTGGCACAGCAGGATGCGCCAGAGGTGGAAGACCCGGCCACTGCGGAGCGGCCACGAGTGCAGGTCGAGACTCTGGAGGCCAGGCTGTACGAGCCGGGCCTGATGCTGCAGGGGCAACTGGAACCCTGGCGTACGGTTATCATCAGCGCAGGCGTCAGCGGCACCGTTGAGGAATTGATGGTGCGGCAGGGTGAGCGAGTCGAGAAGGGCCAGCCGTTGCTGAAGCTGTCCGATGACGGCCGCCAGGCCACCGTTGACCGCTGGCAATCCCAGATCCGCAAGCTGGAGGCCGATCTGTCCGCTGCGGAGCGGCTGGGTTCCAGCAATCTGGCGAGCCAATCCGACATTCTGGGGCTGAAAAGTGAGCTTGCCGGCGCGCGGGCTGAGCTGGCTCAGGCGCGAAATTCGGTCAGTGATCTGACCCCCGAAGCGCCCTTCGATGGCGTGGTGAATCGCCGCCACGTGGACCTGGGTAACCTGGTCCAGCCAGGCGCGGATATGCTGGAGCTGGTGCAGGTGGATCGCCTGAAGGCCACGGGCCAGATTCCCCAACAATCGGTCAGCCAGGTCAGGGAGGGGCAGGCAGTGACCATTCGCTTGCTGGATGGCGGCTCACTGGAAGGCGACGTCAGTTTCGTGGCCAGTGCCGCGGATACCGAGACCCGAAGTTTCGCGGTGGAGGTCACCGTGGACAACTCTGAACTCAAGCGCGTGGCCGGTGGCAGCGCTACCTTGCGGATTGCCTTGCCGGAAACCCGGGCGATGTTTATTTCACCGGCCTACCTTTCCCTCGGTGACGACGGCCGCCCCGGCGTGCGTTATGTGGATGACAGCAACCAGGTGGTGTTCCAGACCGTGACTCTGCTCAACGTCACCACCGACGGTGCCTGGGTGAGCGGTTTGCCGGACGAAATCCAGCTGATTACCCGCGGTGGTGGTTTTGTCGCGATCGGCCAGGATGTTGAGCCGGTCGACCGCGATAGCGATCGGGGCTGACCACTATGCGCGCATTGATTCACGCGGCGCTGGACCGCAGCCGAACAACGCTTCTGACCCTGACGTTCCTGATGCTTGGCGGTATCGCCGCGTTCTACAGCATCCCCAAGGAAGCGAACCCCGACGTCACCATCCCGATGATCTACATCTCCATGACGCTGGAGGGCATCAGTCCGGAGGATGGTGAACGGCTGCTGGTCCGGCCCATGGAGCAGGAATTGCGCTCACTGGAGGGCGTCAAGGAAATGAAGGGCACTTCTTCGGAAGGCCATGCCTCGGTGATGCTGGAGTTCGATGCCGGGTTTGATCCGGATAAGGCCCTGCAGGACGTGCGCGAAAAAGTGGATACCGCCCGCGCCAAGATCCCCCAGGAAGCTGACGAGCCGCGGGTGAATGAAATCAACATATCGCTGTTCCCGGTACTCTCGATCGGGCTGTCCGGGCCACTCTCCGAACGCGAGCTGATTACCGTTGCCCGCCGGCTTCAGGATGCCGTTGAAGGTATCCCTGAGGTACTGGAAGTGGAAATCGGCGGTGACCGGGAAGACCTGCTGGAAGTGGTGGTAGACCCCCAGGTACTGGAAAGTTACGGCATCGATTTTGGTCAGCTGTCTTCGCTGGTTACCCGCAATAACCAGCTGGTGGCCGCCGGTAGCCTGGACACCGGGGCAGGGCGCATGGCGATGAAAGTGCCCGGGGTGATTGAAAATATCGAAGATGTGATGTCCATGCCCATCAAGGTCAGTGGCGACACGGTCGTGACCTTTGGCGACGTGGCCATGCTGCAACGCACCTTCAAAGACCCCACCGGCTTTGCCCGTATCAATGGCGAGCCGGCGCTGGTGCTGGAAGTGTCCAAACGTTCGGGTGCCAACATCATCGAGACCATTGCCAAGGTCCGTGGCCTGATTGAAGCGGCCGACTCGGAATTGCCGGAGGAACTTGAGGTCCGGTACATCATGGACCAGTCGACGGAAGTTCGCGACATCCTCAGTGACCTGTTGAACAATGTGTTAACCGCCATTGTTCTGGTAATCATCGTGGTGATTGCCGCGATGGGGCCACGGTCGGCCCTGCTGGTTGGCCTGACCATTCCCGGGGCGTTTCTGACCGGTATTCTGGTGATCTGGGGCATGGGGCTGACCCTCAATATTGTGGTGCTGTTCAGTCTTATTCTGGTGGCCGGCATGCTGGTGGATGGTGCCATCGTGGTGTCGGAACTGGCGGACCGGAACCTGTCCGAGGGGCAGACAGCCCGCACCGCCTGGGCGAACGCTGCCACCCGCATGGCCTGGCCGATTATCGCCTCCACCGCCACAACCCTGGCGGTGTTTGCGCCTTTGCTGTTCTGGCCGGGGGTCGTGGGCGGGTTTATGAAATACCTGCCGACCACCGTGATTATCTGCCTTGCGGCATCGCTGTTGATGGCTTTGGTGTTTCTGCCGGTTCTCGGTGGCATCAGCGGTGGCAGTCGGGCACGGCAAGCGTCTACCGGCGGGGCCATGATGGCGGGGTATCGCAAAGTTCTGGCGCGCTTGCTGGGGTCTCCCGGGTTGACCCTGATCGGTGTTCTGGTCGTGATTATCGTGATCTATGCCGGATACGCCCGCTTCAATCACGGCGTCGAGTTTTTCCCGAGTGTTGAGCCCGACTCCGCCCAAGTGCAGGTCAGGGCGCGGGGCGACCTGTCGGTGTGGGAGCGCGACAGCATCGTGCGGGATGTGGAGCAACGTCTGCAGGGCATGCCGGAAGTGAAAGCACTGTACGCGCGTTCCATGGTGGCCGTGGATACCCAGATGGCTCCGGACGTTATCGGTGTGCTGCAATTTCAGTTTACGGACTGGTTCACCCGGCGGCCGGCGAACGAGATTCTCGAGGATTTCCGCGAACGCACAGCCGATATTCCCGGCATTAAACTGGAGTTCCGCAAACAGGAGGGCGGTCCCGCCGATGGCAAGCCGGTGGAGCTCAAGGTCAGTAGCATGGAAAGCGAGAAGCTGAATGCCTACGTCGACCAGATTCTGGACCGTATGGCCGCCATGGGCGGGTTTGTCGATATCGAAGACGACCGCAGCCTGCCGGGCATTGAATGGCAGTTGAAGGTGGACCGGGAGGCCGCAGCGCGTTTTGGCACCGATGTGCTCAGTGTCGGCAGTGCCGTCCGGCTTATCACCAATGGCCTGGTTCTGGCCACCTATCGACCGGAGGAAGTGCGGGACGAGGTGGACATCGCCGTGCGGGTGCCCAATGACTGGCGCGAGCTGGATCAGTTCCAGCGCCAGACCATCAACACCCGCCGTGGTCAGGCACCGCTCTCTGAGTTCGTGTCACTGGAGCCAGGTGCCAAGACCGGCAGTATCGTTCGTGTGGATGGTCAGCGCACGGTTACCATCAAGTCAGATCTGGAGCCGGGACGCAGGGTGGCGGAACTGCTCAGTGACCTGCAGGACACCATGCCGGAAGCACCACAGGGTGTGACCCTGCAATTGGCTGGCGAGAATGAAGATCAGGAGCAGGCGGCGAACTTTCTGGCAACGGCGTTTCTGGTTGCCATCGCTCTGATGCTGCTGATTCTGGTGACTCAGTTCAACTCCCTGTATCAGACCTTCCTGATTCTGTCCGCGATTGTGCTGTCGACCGCCGGTGTGCTGCTGGGCCTGCTGCTTAACGGCCAGTCATTCGGGATCGTCATGGTGGGCATGGGGATCATTGCCCTGGCAGGCATTGTGGTGAACAACAACATCATCCTGATCGATACCTACAACCAGATGCGCAAGACCGGCCTGGCTGCCTACGAGGCCGCACTGGAAACCGGGTGCCTGCGCCTGCGCCCGGTACTGTTGACGGCCGTCACCACCGTGCTTGGGCTGATGCCGATGGTGCTGGGTATCAACGTGGACTTACTGACGCCCTCGCTGGGCATGGGCGCGCCGTCTACCCAATGGTGGACTCAACTCTCCAGTGCCATCGCCGGCGGGCTGACCTTCGCCACGGTACTGACCCTGCTGTTGACTCCGGCGCTGCTGGTGCTGGGTGATAGGACGGGGGAGCGGGTAAGAGGGCTACTGAAGCGATGATCGGGGAAAGAAACGGTGCACCATGCCACTATCGGACTTTTGTTGGCTTTTGTAGCCTTTTTTGTCGATTTGCAGCAAATGTTTGGCAAACACAGCGAACTCTGAATTTTTACGACATACTTCATTAGACCAATTAATAATAACGGTTTACCGAAACCGACCGAGGCTCATTTTGAAGAGAATTGCCTTCCGTACTCTGGTTACCCTGCTTGCCTTACTGCCTGTGGTGGCTACGGCCGAACCGGCCGAGTGGGGCAGCCACGGCAACCGCCTTGAACTGTCCCGTTTTGTCGATGTCTGGCAGGAACCGTCGGATCCGGTGCCGCTCGAGACGGTCAGGGAGCTAAGCGATGATCGCTGGACGGCCAATGGCCGCGACAGTGTCAGCCTGGGGTATGGGAATGCGGTTTACTGGTTCAGGTTAACCATTGATAACCCGACCGCCCGTGAGGCGCTCACGTTTCTGGAAATAGGGTATCCGGTTCTCGACCACATCGAGGTGTATGTGCTGAGGGATGATGATCTGGTCCAGCAGCATGTACTGGGTGACAAACAACCCTTCTACGACCGCCTGATTTATCACCGGAATTTTCTGGTTCCTTTGGAGCTGGAACCCGGTTCAGAGCTCGGTATTTATTTGAGGGTCGACACCACCAGTTCCATGCAGGTGCCATTGACGCTCTGGGATCAGGACGCTTTCTACGCCGCCGAGCAGTCGCGCAGCATGTTCGAGGGACTCTATTACGGCATTGTTCTGGTGATGCTTCTGTATAACCTGTTCGTGTTCATGGCCGTCGGTGAGCGCAGCTTTCTTCACTATGTGGGCTACATTGCGGCTATGCCATTGTTCATAGCCAGCCTGCACGGAGTCGCGTTCCAGTACTTGTGGCCGAACGCCACCTGGTGGAATGATCAGGCGATCATCGTCTTCCTGAGTTTGGCGGTGCTGTTTGGCGGTACGTTCAGCATTCGCTTTGTAAATGTGACCCGTGAAAACCATCGCTGGCTCAATAGCTGGACGGTCGGTGTTGTCATCGCCGCTGGCATGCTCGCCGCTGCAGGGTTGATCGTACCATACCGTTACATGGTTCTGCCGACCATTCTGCTGGGTGCCATTGGCTGTACCACCATGCTGGTGCTGAGTGTGGTGCGGTGGATAAAAAAAGATCCTGCCGCACGTTATTACACGTTGGCGTGGGTATTCATGCTGTTCGGCGGTATTGTGCTGGCCCTCAGCAAATTCACCGTGCTGCCCCGCAACCTGCTTACCGAGAACGCCACCCAGGTGGGGTCGGCATTGGGGGTGATTCTGCTCTCCATTGCCCTGGCTGACCGGCTGAACCGGGAAAAGAGGCGGGCGTTCGATGCTCAGCAGAGCCTTTTGAGGGAAGAGCGAAAAGCGCGAGTGGCTCAGGAAAAATCCTTGCGGGTTCAACAGGAAGCCAACACCTTCCTGGAACAACGCGTGCAGGAGCGTACCCGGGATCTGGAAACCTTGAACGAGCAGCTGCTGGAGCTGAGCGCCCGGGATGCGCTCACGGGCCTGAAAAACCGGGGGCATTTTGATCGCGTGTTCCAGTCCGCGGTGGTTAAGGCTTACCGTTTCGAGCAACCGCTGTCGGTGCTGATTCTGGACATTGACCACTTCAAACAGTTTAACGACACCTACGGCCACCTGGTGGGGGATGATTGCCTGCAAATGGTCGCGCACTGCGTTCGCCAGTATGTGACCCGGCCTCAGGATCTGGCGGCGCGGTATGGCGGTGAGGAGTTTGTGGTGCTGCTTCCGGATACCCCGGAAGAGGGCGCGTTGAGGGTTGCCGAAAAAATACGTCAGGAGATCGAGAAAACGGCGTTCCGGGTGTCTGACAAAATGCTGCACCTTACCGTCAGTATCGGTGTCTGCAGCGCCTGCCCCGAGCAGGCAGACGCCACCAAGGCGCTGTTCTGTCGCGCCGACGAGGCGCTCTACGAAGCCAAGGGCCAGGGCCGCAACCGGGTGGTGACCTGGCGGCCTTCCAGTTATTCGACAGCGACCGCCGACGCCTGAACTCTGACATTTGCCAGGGTTGGCCATGGCTGCGCTTCTTCCAGTGCGTAGGCCAACTCCAGCAGTGTTCGCTCGCCACCCTGTGGCCCCATCAATTGCACGGCAATTGGCAGATGGTTGTCCGTCTGGCCCATCGGCAGGGAGATGGCCGGCGCACCGGCCACGTTGGCCAGGGGTGTAAAGCTGACGTAGCGGGTGAGCCGGTCAAACAGCTGGCGAAAGTCCTGTTCCGGGTTGAGGTAGCCAATGGGCGGAGTGGTGTGAGCCAGCACCGGGGTCAGAACCGCATCAAAGCCGGCCATCGCACTGGCATACTCCTGAGCGCAGCGGCGAAGCCGCCACAGGGTTGTCGGCAGCTTGTAGAACTGCTGACGGAACATCCTGTCCAGGCCGTTAGTCAGGCCACCAACCCGGGATTTGTCAAACTCAGGGTGCATCAGTTTGCGGCCGTTGGCCTTGACGCCAAAGGCGAGCATTCCCCAGTAACGGGCAAAATCGTCCGGAAAGGTCGCCGGAATGGGTGCGGCCATCGGGACGATGTCGTGGCCCATGCTTTCCAGCAACCGCGCTGTCTGTTCGACGGTAGTGCGGGTGGCCTGGTCGGTGGGGTGGCCGGTGATCGAATCAACCACCAGCCCGATGCGCAGTTGCCGCGAGCCCGCACCGGCCACCATTCCCAGTTCCGGTAGCCGGGTGTTGCGAAAATGCGTTTCCGCTTCGGCGTAAAATCGTGCGGTGTCCCTGACGCTGCGGGTGACAACGCCATCGCTGACAATGTTGATGGGCAGCGACCTGGCTGCTTCATTGTTCACCACGCGACCCCGGCTGGGCTTCAGGCCTACTAGTCCACAGCAGGCAGCCGGTATGCGGATGGAACCACCGCCATCGTTGGCGTGTGCTACAGGTACCACGCCCGCCGCGACCAGTGCAGCGGAACCGCCGGAGGATGCCCCGGTCGAGTAGGCCAGGTTCCATGGGTTGCGTGAGGGCGGTGCGCCGGCATGCTCCGTGCTGGCGTTAAAGCCAAACTCTGGCAGCGAGCTTTTGCCCAGGCAAGTGTACCCTTGAGCGAGCATCTGGGCGGCAAACGCCCCGGTTGTTTCGGCAGGCCGGGGTGGTATTGCGGCAGAACCGTGGCGGGTCGGCATGCCGATGACATCCATATTGTCTTTAATGAACGTCGGAACGCCGTGGAAGAACCCCTCCGCGGACCGGGGCTCGGTGGCCTGCCCGAATGCCTCGAACACAATGCCCTGAATAAACGGCTCAACCTGCCGGGCACGCTGAATGGCGGCGGCTGTGACCTCGGGCACGGATCGCTCACCACGACGGATAAGGTTGGCCAGCGCCGTGGCATCATGGTTGCCCAGCGCGTCGTCCTGAAACGCGTGGATGGTGTCCGGTTGTTCGCGCATGGTCATGAAAAGGTTCCTCAACCTGGTGTTTTTATTCTAGCCCTCGTTTTTTCTGGCTTCTTTGATGACATCGTAGGCGTGGCTGATTTCCCCGGTACGCTCTTCCGCCATTTCCCGCATGCTTTCTGGCAAGCCGCGTCCGGCGAGTTTGTCCGGGTGATTTTCGCTCATCAGTTTGCGGTAAACCTTCTTGATTTCCGCATCACTGGCAGATGGCGAAACGCCCAGCGCCTTGTAGGCGTCGTCTACCTGTTGCGCGGTGGATGGCTGCCCGGCACCCGCCTGGCCGGCATGGGCTCCGCGAAGCATGGCTTCAAGCTGGTCTACCTGGCTCTCAGGCAAGCCCAGGCCGCGGGCAATGCGCACCAGCATGTCGTGCTCGGAGGGATGCACCACGCCGTCGGCGGCCACGGCAGACACCTGCACCTGCAAAAACATCTGCAGCAACGATGGCTGGCCACCGGTCACCCTCAGGAAATGCGCCAGTTCCGCCTCAAGGTCGAAATCCGGCTCTTTGCCGCGATTGAACGCGGCCCTGGCGGACGCTCTTTGTTGCTCGGAGAGGCGAAAACGGACGAAGAGGGCTTCGGCCACTTTGATCTCATCCTGGCTGACCACGCCGTCGGCTTTGCACAGCGCGCCCATCACCGCAAATACGGAATCGACAAAGCCGGACTGAATGTTTTTCAGTTTACCGAGCACGCGGCTCTTAAGCCGGTTGATTAGGAAGGCGCCCACGGCTGCGCCGATAAGAAAGCCGGGGAATTTACCGAGTGAGTACCCGATCAGACCGCCAATGATGATTGCAAACAGCATGGATTTCCCTTTGAAGACAAGCTATAAACGGTCGAGTATAGCCTGTCCCATGCGTGCCTGACGAGGAGCTGTAATGACGCAGGATCTGTTTGCCGATCAGCCACCTTTGCCCAAAACCGAAACAATCCGCCGCGACGCCGTCGTACTGCGGCATTTCGCCCTGGCCCGCGAGCGGATTCTGCTGGCGGCGATCGATACCATTACCGAACAGGCACCCTTTCGGCAGATGCAAACGCCTGGCGGCTATCCCATGTCGGTGGCGATGACCTGTTGTGGTGACTGGGGCTGGGTGACTGACCGTACTGGCTACCGCTATCAGACAACAGACCCTGAAACGGGCCGTTCCTGGCCCGGGATGCCGGGGGTGTTCCTTGAATTGGCCCGGGAAGCCGCGGTAACGGCGGGTTACCCCGGATTTGAGCCGGATTCGTGCCTGGTCAACCGCTACCGGCCTGGCGCGAAAATGGGCCTGCATCAGGACAAAAACGAAGTGGATTTCGACCAGCCGATTGTGTCGGTATCGCTTGGTGTGCCGGCGACCTTCCAGTTTGGGGGCCCGCAACGCAGTGACCGTCCCGAGAACCTGCCGTTGATCAGTGGCGATGTGGTGGTGTGGGGGAAGAGCGCGCGACTGTATTACCATGGAGTGCTACGCCTGAAAGAGGCTCAACATCCCCTGACCGGCGAGTGTCGCTACAACCTCACATTCCGGCGTGCACGTTAGCTCGCAGGTCAGGCATCATTCCCCGCCGCCACGCCTGACGCCCAGGCCCATTGGAAATTATGCCCACCCAGGTGCCCGGTGACGTCGACGACCTCGCCGATGAAGTACAGGTTGGGCTGCTCCAGCACCGCCATGGTCTTCGACGACAATTGCCGGGTGTCGACACCGCCAAGGGTGACTTCTGCGGTGCGGTAGCCCTCGGTGCCAGCGGGCTTGATGTCCCAATGGCTGAGCGTGTTGGCCACCTGCTCAATGTCACTGTTCTTGTAGCCCTGGAGTGGCCCCGTCCAGCCATGCAGATCGTTGAGCGCTGCCGCAAATCGCCTGGGCAGGTGTTGTGCCAGATAGTGAGCCACCGTTGACTGCGGTTTACGCTTGCGCAGGGCCACCAGATCCTCCAGGACCGAACAGCCGGGGAGCAGGTTGATGGCCAGGCTGTCACCGGGCTCCCAGAAGCTGGAAATCTGCAGCATGGCTGGCCCGCTGAGGCCGCGATGGGTGACCAGCATTGGCTCCCGAAAATGCTCGTTGTTGCAGCTGACATCCACCGGACAACTGACGCCGGACAACGGAGCCAGTTGCTCTTTCAGTTCCGGGTGCACGGTAAACGGCACCAGGCCGGCGCGGGTAGGGAGCACCGACAGGCCAAACTGCCGGGCAATGTCATAGCCCAGGCCTGTGGCTCCCATGGTGGGAATGGACAGGCCGCCGCAGGCAATGACAAGGGAATCGCAGTGTACCGTGCCTGAACCTGTGCCCAGCCGGTAACCATCGGCGGTTGCGACGATATCCCGAACCTGGGTGTTCATGCGAATCTCGGCACTAGCCCACTCGCATTCGGTCAGCAACAGGTTGAGGATGTCTTTGGCGCTGTTCTGGCAGAACAACTGGCCCGCCGCCTTTTCTTCGTGCTCGATGCCGTGCCGTTCCACCAGTTCAAGAAAATGCTGGGGGGTGTAACGTTTCAGTGCTGAAATGCAGAAATGGGGGTTATCGGACAAGAAATTTGCCGGGGTGCTGTTGAGGTTGGTGAAATTACAGCGCCCACCGCCGGACATCAGGATTTTCTTGCCCGGTTTGTTGGCGTGATCAATCACCAGGACCTTGCGGCCCCGGTAGCCCGCCGTTGCCGCACACATCAGGCCGGCGGCACCCGCCCCGATCACGATAACATCGTAGTGTGCGACCATGAAAACTCCTTAAAAAACGGTATTATCCGTTTTTCAGGGTCTTCATATCAATGACGAAGCGGTATTTCACATCGCCTTTCTTCATGCGCTCGTAGGCGTCGTTGATGTTGTGGATGTCCAGCATTTCCACATCGCAGCTGATATCGTGCTCGGCGCAGAAATCCAGCACTTCCTGGGTCTCCGGCATACCGCCGATCAGTGAGCCGGCCAGCACTCGCCGCTTGAACACCAGTGCGCCGGCTTCCAGAGGTGGCTCCACCGGTTCCAGCAAACCCACAATGATGTGGGTGCCATCGTAGTTCAGGCAGTTCAGATAGGGGTTCAGGTCATGCTGCACTGGCACGGTATCGAGCATGAAATCGAAGGTTTCTGCCGCCGCTTTCATCTGGGCATCGTCGCTGGAGATGACCACGTGATCGGCACCCTGTTTCTTCGCTTCCGCTACCTTGCTCTCGGAACGGGTGAAGATGGTAACTTCCGCGCCCAGAGCTTTAGCAAATTTCACACCCATGTGGCCGAGACCACCCATGCCGATTACGCCCACCTTGTGACCCGCCTTGACACCGTAATGGCGCAAAGGCGAGTAGGTGGTGATGCCGGCGCACAGCAGCGGAGCGGCGGCCCTGATGTCCAGTTTTTCCGGCACCCGCACCACAAACCGCTCGCTGACCACGACCCGTTCGGAATAGCCGCCGTAGGTGATGGAATGGTCGTGGCGGTCTTCGCCGTTGTAGGTGCCGGTCATGCCTTCGCTGCAGTACTGTTCCAGCCCCGCTTCACAGGCCGAGCAGGTGCGGCAAGAGTCAACCATGCAGCCAACGCCCACCACATCGCCTTCCTTGAAGGCTTTTACCTCAGGGCCGACCGCGGTGACCCGGCCGACAATTTCGTGGCCCGGCACTACCGGGTACTCGGTAACGCCCCAATCATTCTGGGTAAAATGAATGTCGGTGTGGCACACGCCGCAGTAGTCGATTTCGATGGACACGTCGTCCGGGCGGGGAGCCCGGCGCTCGATGCTATGCGGCACCACGCCTGACGACGGGGACTGGGCTGCAAATGCTTTTGTCGGTGTCATACTTCAGGCTCCTTTTCCTGGGGGCATAGGTTCCTGTGGTTCAAAGGTTCCTGTGGTCCAAAAGTTGAGGGGATCACTCCAGTTATACTCCGGTCCGTGCTGAAAATATCACCGGGAACCATGTCGGTTTTGTAACCCCGCCGGTCACAGGTAAACCCGTCCTTCCATATAGAAAGCCGCCTGGCCGGCGATGTCTACACGATTGCCTTTGAGTTCGCATCGCAGTTCGCCGCCACGCGCCGATATCTGCCGCGCCAGAAAGCGGGTGCCCCCTAGCCTGGTGGCCCACCAAGGCACCAGCACACTGTGAATGGAGCCGGTGACCGGGTCCTCGTCGATGCCGACGCCGGGGGCGAAGTAACGGCTGACGAAATCGCACTCCTCGCCACGGGCGGTGACGATCAAGCCCTGGTTGCCCAGTTGTTTCAACAGCCGCATGTCCGGTTTCGCGTTCCGCACGGCCTGTTCTGAGTCCAGTGTAAGAAGGTAATTGGTGTCGTTGGGGACAAACAGCGCGGTTTCGGGCGCGTTATCCAGGGCTTGTCGCAGCAGCGCAGGGGTGGGTTCTTCCCGCCAATCCAGTCTGGGGAAATCGAGCGTCAGCCAGCCATCGGCGCTTTGGCGAACGCCCAGAATGCCGCTTTTGGAACGCAACCGGACGCTCTCGCCCTGCCAACCCAGTTTGTTGAAAATCACCCAGGCACTGGCCAGTGTAGCGTGGCCACAAAGCGGCACTTCGGCACCGGGGGTGAACCAGCGAATCTGGAAGTCTGCATCAGCCTGATCGTCGGCGGGGACGAAAAAGGCGGTTTCCGACAGGTTGTTTTCCAATGCCAGTGCTTGCAGTGTGCTGTCATCAAGCCAAGTGTCCAAAGGCATAACGGCGGCGGGATTGCCGCCGAACAACCGGCTGGTAAACGCGTCGACCTGATAGATCGGATAACTCATTGGCGTGTCTCCTTCAGAGTTCGCTTAGCGTATTCCCGGGCTTTGCCGGTGGCAAATCGTTTAAGTTCCAGATGACTGTAAAGATGCAGTTCCGGTAGCTGGTTGGTGTGGGTCAGTACCCAGTGCTTCAGGTGCCGCTGGCTGACTCGGAACCCGAGATCCGTCAGCCATTGTATCGTGGTCTCGCTGCCACTGAGCAGAGCGTACGGCTTCAAGCTGGCGGCCAGTCCCAGCAGGTCTTTGCTGCTGGCGCGAGGTGCCGGTGATTCGACGGTTCGGGGCAGGGGCCTGGTCAGTGCGTTCATGGCGAAACTCCTTCTTCCATTGACTAGGGTTCCATTGTGTTCTGTGGTTGGTTGCCATAACAGATTCAGATAATCTGTTTTTGCACCGGTACAGATTGACTGATAAAGCATCTGTACCGGTGTAAATCCGGGTAAACTGTACTGCACGGGAAAACCGGGGCTCTGGCAGGATAGCGTTATGGGTATTCTCTATAATCAGGTAGCGGATCAGCTTCAGGCCTTGATTCGCGACGGTGTCTATCGCGAAGGTGAGCGGCTGCCCGGCGTGCGCGTGCTGAGCCGTCAGTTCGGGGTGAGTATTTCCACGGTGCTTCAGGCTCATCAGACGCTGGAGGGCAGGGGATATTTGCAGGCTCGGGAGCGTAGCGGTTATTTCGTGCGGTTACCGACCAGAGAAGTGCCGGAGCCGGTCATGCAGCGATACCGGGCACGGCCGATGCCAGTCAGTGCCCGGGATATGGCGCTGGAGCTCTGCGTTGATGAACAGAAACGCATGGTGCCTCTGGCCGCTGCGGTGCCGCACCCGGACTTCCTTCCCGTTCGCCAGATCCAGCAGTCCATCCTCTGGGCGGCCCGGCGTGGGCTGGAATATCAGGATTATGCGTTTCCCGGTAAAGAATCCTACCGCCGCCAACTGGCTCAGCGCATGGCGGCGCTGGGCGTGCCTGTCACGGCCGACGATATCCTCGCCACCAACGGTGCCCAGGAAGCCATTATTCTGGGTTTGCGAGCGGTGACGGTGCCCGGTGATATTGTGGTGGTGGAGTCGCCTTCGTTCCCGGGTATTCTCCACGCGCTGGAGCTGGTCGGCCTGCGGGTGATTGAAGTGCCCACGCACCCTTCCGACGGCCTCAGCCTGGAAGGGTTGCAGGTGGCGCTGGAACAATGGCCGGTGAAGGCCTGTGTGGTGGTGACCAATCACAGCAACCCGCTGGGCGCGCGGATGCCGGATGAGCGTAAGCGCCAATTGGTTACCCTGCTGGAAGACGCGCGGGTGCCGCTGATTGAAGACGATATCTACGGTGACCTGTTCCACAGCGGAGAACGCCCGCGCCCGGCCAAGGCCTTTGACCGCACCGGCAACGTGATTTACTGCAGCTCGTTCTCGAAAACCATTTCTCCCGGACTGCGCCTGGGCTGGATGGTGCCCGGTCGTTATATGGCCGAGGCCCGGCAACACAAGTATTTTATTAACCTGGCAACGGCGAGCATTCCGCAACTGGCGGTGGCGCATTTCCTGGAGCAGGGTGGGTATGACCGCTACCTGCGCTCGGCCCGGCAGAACTACCGGGAAACCACTGAGCGCATGCGCACCGCTGTGGCTCGCTGGTTTCCGGAGGGTACAGCGGTCAGCCGCCCTCAGGGCGGGTTTGTGCTCTGGGTGCAATTGCCCGGGAAGAATACCGGGACTGAGGTGTATCGGCGGGCCCGTGAGCACAACATCAACGTGGCCCCGGGGCTGATGTTCTCAACGGCTGACAAGTACAGCAATTGCCTGCGGCTGAACAGTGCCAACCCCTGGTCTGAGCGCATCGAAGGTGCCGTACGCCAGCTCGGGGAGCTGGCAGAGCAATCCTTAATCGGTTGAATTCCGCAAATTCAGTGGGTTGAGTAGCCCGGCGGCCACGGCTATGCCGGTTACGTCGGGCACCCGGTCCACCCCCAGCCGTTTCATCACCCGTGATCGGTACAGATCGATGGTCTTGATGCCAACCTCCAGCCGGTCCGCTATCTCCCGGCTGGTATACCCCTGAGCCAGCGGCAGGAAAACGTCTCGCTCGCGGCGGGTAAGGGTGCCGATCAGTGCGTCGGTGTCGTCATCTCCCCGCTGCTGCTGGCTGGTTTGCTGGTGGTCCTGCAGCGCCTGTTGCACGCTGTCGAGCAGCAGTTGCTCGTTAAACGGCTTTTCGATGAAATCGAACGCGCCGGATTTGAACGCCCGGACCACAATCGGCACGTCCGCATGCCCGGACACAAAGATGATCGGCAGCCGCGAGCCCCGCTTCTGCAGCTCTTCCTGTACGTTCAGCCCGCCCAGGCCCGGCATGCGCACATCCAGGATGACGCAGCCGCTCTGAACCATGTCCAGGGTATCCAGGAACTGGCGACCGTCGCGGAAGGCGGCGACCCGTAATCCCACGGATTCCAGCAGCCACTGGGTAGATTCGAGCATGCCGGCATCATCATCGACCACATAAACCGTGCTGGGGGTGTCAGTCATTCCGGGAATTCTCCGGTGGGTGTGTGGGTTGTTTCCGTGTTGTCACAGTGGGCGGAAAGCGGCAGGTCAGTGTCAGGCCGCCAGGTCTCGCGCGGGTTGCATCCAGGAACCCGCCAAACCCTTCGATAATGGACCGGCTCATGGACAGACCAAGGCCAAGGCCCTGGGGTTTGTTGGTATAAAACGGGGTAAACATGTCCCTCAGGCCGTCGTCGTCCAGACCGGGGCCTTCATCGGTTACCTGGATCAGGGTTTCCCGGTCGTGGTTGGTGCAGCTTGTAATGGTAATGTGGGCGGGCGAAGCGCGGTCGGTTCGGCCGGACTCCTGCGTTGCCTCAATGCCGTTGCGAACCAGATTCATCAGCACCTGCTCGAGTAACATGGGGTCGGCGGTCACTACCGGGCTGGGATCGGCCAGACCGTCTTTGATGACGGTGCCGCTTTTCTCCGCGTCCCACTGGCACAGTCGAACCACGTTGGTGATCACGTCATTGATGGCGATGGGCGCGGTGCGCTTCTGGCCTTTGTGCAGAAAGGCCCGCAAGCGCTTGATCACTTCCGACGCCCGGTTGGCATGGTGGGTAATTCGCTGCAGGCCCTCGTCCACCCGATCCAGGCACTCCGGGTTGTCTCGTGCCTGTTTCAGGTAGCGCTGGCTGGCGCTGGCAAAATTCACGATGGTCGCCAGTGGCTGGTTCATCTCGTGGGCGATGCTCGACGCCAGTTCGCCGAGGGTGGCCAGCCGTGCGGTGTGGGCGAGTTCATCCGCCAGCCGCCGATTATTTTCCTCCGACTCCACGCGGGCGGTAATGTCTCGAGACACGCTCACCACTTCGATGACGGCGCCGGTGTAGGTTTCCCGGATGGCGCGGCTGGCAATTTCAAACCAACGCAGGGTACCGTCCCGATGAGTGATTTCCAGGGTCATGGTGGCGTAGCCGTCGTCTCGCAGTATGCGGCGGGTGTCCTGGAGTTGCTGGCTCACTCCGGCACCCTGGAAGATGTCTTCGAGTGGCTTACCGCGAAGCTCTTCTGGCCAGTAGCCCAGCAACCGCCAGGACGCCGGCGTGGCGTCGATAAAACGGCCATCGGGTGCATGGCGCGAGATCAGGTCGGTGGTGTTTTCGGTGATCAGCCGGTAAAGGCGGCTGGCGCGGGTTGCTTCGTCCAGCGCGCGAATATCGTTGGTGGCGTTCCGGCCCCGGGCGATGACTCGGCCCGCCTCCTCCAACGGCACAAAGGTCCACAGCAGGATGCAGTTGGCAATGCGGCTTTCCACCGCTTCAATGGCGCGGCCCTGATCCAGGCAGGCTGCCACCAGTGCCCGGCTGTTCACCGGCAACAGCGCCGAGACGTCGTCACAATGGTCGCACAGTGTTCTGGCGGCCTTGTTGTGCTCCAGAATCCGACCCTGATGATCCAGTAACAGGGTGGCTTCCGGGTCAAGATCCTGAAGTGGGCTAAGATGAATCAGGGTAGACAATCCTATGCAATGACGATTTTATAGTATTATTACTATAATACGTTGGTGTAATTTCTAGTATTTACCCGATCAAATACTATTTTAGTTAAGTTGAAGTATAGCTGTTATAGCGTACTCCCTGAATACACCATAAGAACAATGCAGCTCACAGAGGACCACAACCATGACCTCGATTTTTGACCAGGGTCTTGAACCCGTCGATGCCAATTACGCTGTTCAGTCTCCCATTGATTTTATCGAGCGCACCGCCAGTGTGTACCCGGATTACCCGGCGGTTATTCACGGCGCGTTGCGCTACACCTGGCAGCAAACCTACGACCGCAGCCGCCGCCTGGCGTCCGCATTGGTCGGGCGTGGGATTGGCCGTGGCGATACGGTAGCGGTCATGTTGCCCAACATTCCCGCCATGGTGGAATGCCACTTTGGTGTGCCGATGATCGGTGCGGTGCTCAATACGCTCAACGTTCGCCTGGATGCCGAAGCCATCGCGTTCATGCTGGAACACGGTGAAGCGAAGGTGGTGATCGCCGATCGCGAATTCGGTGAGGTGGTCCGCGAGGCCGTCAGCCGCCTCGACACCAAGCCGCTGGTGATCGACGTGGATGACCCGGAGTACGGCGAGGGCACCCAGGTCAGTGAGCTTGACTACGAAGCCTTCCTGCAGGAAGGCGACCCGCAGTATGCGTGGCGCTTCCCGGAGAACGAGTGGGATGCGATTTCCCTGAACTACACCTCCGGCACCACCGGCAACCCCAAAGGTGTGGTGTACCACCATCGGGGTGCTTACCTCAACGCCCTGGGCAACCAGGCCGTGTGGTCGATGGATATGCACCCGGTCTACCTCTGGACCCTGCCGATGTTCCACTGCAACGGCTGGTGTTTCCCCTGGACCGTCACTGCCATGGCGGGCACCCACGTATGCCTGCGCAGAGTTGATCCGGAGAAAATTCTGCAGCTGATCCGCGATCATCAGGTGACCCACATGTGCGGCGCACCCATTGTACTGAACGCGTTGCTGAACGTGCCTGAGTCCGCCAAGGCCGGTATCGATCATGAAGTGAAGTCGATGACCGCCGGCGCAGCGCCCCCGGCTCAGGTTATCGGAGCCATTGAGGAAATGGGCATTGCGGTGACCCATGTGTATGGCCTGACCGAAGTCTACGGCCCGGTGACCGTGTGCGCCTGGAAGTCCAAGTGGAATGACCTGCCGCTGCATGATCGCGCCCGGAAAAAAGCCCGCCAGGGCGTTCGCTACCACACGCTTGCGGGCACCATGGTGGGCGATTCCCACACCATGGAACCGGTGCCGAAAGACGGCCAGACCATTGGCGAGATCTTCCTGCGTGGCAACACCGTGATGAAGGGCTATCTGAAGAATCCGAAAGCCACCGAGGAAGCCTTCCGGGGCGGCTGGTTCCGCACCGGCGACCTGGCGGTATGGCACGAAGACGGCTATATGGAAATCAAGGATCGCCTGAAAGACATCATCATTTCCGGCGGTGAGAACATTTCCACCATCGAAGTGGAAGACACGCTATACCGCCACCCGGCGGTGCTCGAGGCGGCCGTTGTTGCCCGTCCGGACGAGAAATGGGGCGAAACGCCCTGTGCCTTTGTCACTCTCAAGCCGGAGGCCGGCGAGGTTTCCGAGGAAGATATTATCAGCTTCTGCCGCGAGCATCTGGCCCGCTTCAAGGTCCCTAAGACCGTGGTGTTCTCGGAGCTGCCGAAAACATCCACCGGCAAGATCCAGAAATTTGTGTTGCGTGACCAGGCCAAAGAGCTCGAATAACCGGGCTTTCCACTGACCTGGCGCGCAGCGCCTCGCAAAATACCCTGACAAAAACAACATCAGGTGCACGCTTTGGCGTGCGCCAGGAGACCCTTTTATGCAAATTTTCCATCGAAAAAGCGGTGAAGAGCAGCCGTACTGGCCGGCCGGCCCTTTTAAAATTCGACTGCCTTTTGTCCATTACCGCTGGGAATTCGCGGAGATGGTTCAGGCCCTGATCATGTTCGTGGTCAGTCTGGCGATGATTCCGCTGCTGGAAACCTACCTGGGCGTGCCGTATGACGTGGCGCTGGCGTATGTGGTGATCTGTGGCATCGGCTTCATGCTGCCGGCGTTGCTCGGCGTACCGCTGGTGCCGGGCTGGATTACCCCGGGCATCCCTGTGGTGCTGCTGTTTCTGGGCGACTACGAACCCGGCCCCGAAGCTATTCAGGCACTGTTCGCATTGCAGTTCCTCGTCTTTATCATCTTCCTGGTGTTGGGGGTTACCCGCCTCGGTAGCAAGCTGGTGGAGCTCATACCCCGGTCCATGAAAGGCGGCATTATCATCGGTGCCGGTATTGCCGCGCTGATGGGAGAGATTGAATCCGGTGGCCGCTTGGCGGAAACGCCGATCTCGCTGATTGTGGGCGGCCTGGTGTGCCTGTACCTGATGTTTTCGGTGTCGTTCAAAGGCTTCGTGGACACCAATGGTTTTGCTCGCAAGATTGCCAACTACGGCATGGTGCCGGGCATGATTGTGGCTATTCTGGTGGGCTTTGCCACCGGTGAGTACGCCGTGCCAAACGTCGAGTGGGGCATCACCAAACCGGCTTTTGATGAGCTGTGGAACTACCTGCCGTTCAGTGTCGGCTTTCCGGATGCCAGCGTGTTTATGTACGCGGTCCCCACGGCGGTGATCGCCTACGTTATCGCCTTTGGTGACATCGTGGTGGGTCAATCGCTGATGAGCCGTGTGGACCATCTGCGCAAGGACGAAGACATCGAAAACAGCATTGACCGTGCCCACTTGGTGACGGCGATCCGTAACGGTGGCCACGCCTTCTTCGCACCCTATCCGGGCCTGGCCGGCCCGATCTGGACCGCGGTCACCGCCACCATGGCGGAGCGCTACAAATACGGTCGTAACGCCATGGACTCCATCTACAGCGGTGGTGGTACCTTTTGGATTACCGGCTTTATCGCGCTGTTCATGCTGCCGCTGGTGAGCTTCTTCCAGCCGGTCCTGCCGATCGCGTTGTCACTGACCCTGCTACTGACCGGGTACATCTGCCTGATGGTGGGTCTGGAACAACTGGAGAACAACACCGAGCGCGGCATCGCCGGCACCATGGGTGTGGTGCTGGCGGTCTATGGCGCGGGTTGGGGACTGGCCACCGGCGCCGTTCTTTATTTCCTGATCGAGCGCACCAAATTGTTGGGCTTCACCGCTGATCCGGAAGCTCCGGGTACTAAAACCCCAGACGAGCACTAAACCCGGTCACCTTCAGCCTTCTGTGCTGGGGGTGGCCATACCACTGTGTGTCCTTGGGGGTATCGGTTTGATCATACCCCCTTTTTTTTGACGATCTGTCATTTTGTGACATTCTGTCCAAAAACACCCTCCGCTACTACCGTCTGTCCTGTTAACGGGTTTACACTGAATCGGCTGGTTACTTTTCGTTCGCCGTTCCAGAACCATAATAAACAGGAGGCAGCCATGACCATCAGTTCCACGCCCGACGACGTGTCCGTCACGCCCCGGCAACTTCGCTTTGATGTGGCCGAAGACCTCAAAACCCTGTGGCACGGCAATAACGCCTTCAGAACGGCGTTTTTCAACGCGCTCTCCCTGCAGTTTCCCGATGGCGAACAACAGTTCATCAACGCTGTGCGTCTGTACCGTGACCGGATTGATGACCCGAAACTGCAGCAGGAGATTCGCGGTTTCATCGGCCAGGAAGCGTTGCACAGCCGCGAACACAAGAGTTACAACGAGGCGCTCAAGGCCCGTGGCTATGAGATCGATAAGCTGGACGCGCGTTTCTGCAAGCACATGGAATGGGTCGGCAACCTGCCACCGAGCCGCCAGTTGGCCGGCACCTGCGGGGCTGAGCATTACACGGCGGTACTGGCAAACGCCATCCTGCGGCACCCGGAGTGGATGGAGGGCGCGACGCCGGCGATGAGAAGCCTGTGGCGCTGGCACGCCATTGAAGAAACCGAGCACAAGTCCGTGGCGTTCGACGTATACCGCCATTGTGTTGGCAATGAACGTCTTCGCCGGATCGTTTTCCTGTTCGTTACCTGGAATTTCTTCAAATATACGTTCATCAACACCTGTAGCTTGCTGAAAACCGACGGCAAGCTCTGGAGTGTGAAGACCTGGGTAGGGGGGCTCAACTTCCTGTGGGGCAAGCCGGGCATACTGCGCAAGTGTCTGCCGGAGTTTCTGGCCTATTTTCGTGATGGCTTCCACCCCTGGCAGCAGGACAATCGGGCCTTGCTGAAAGCGAACCTGCGGGAGCTGGACACCGCCGCACCAAACTCGTGAGCGACCGGTGCTGAAAATCTGATCACTTTGTGTAAGACTAAGCGCTACTAAAAACAACGACAAAAAAGGGAGTTTCCAAGAGAAACCTCCCACCGCCGGAGGCACCCCCATGCGAGTTGGTCTTATCGTGGATTCTGCGTGCGATCTGCCCTATGAATTCAGCCGCAAGCACGACCTGTTTATTCTTCCCGTCACCGCCGTGATCGACGGTCAGACCTATATCGATGAACACGACCCCGTGCGCACCCAGGAGTTTTACCAGAGTGGCCTGCTGCAGAAAGGACATCAGGCGGAAACCCAGGCCTTCAGCGCCGAGCAGATTCACGATCTGTTCATGGAAAAGATCGTCACTCAGTTCGATGTGGCCATCTGCGAGACCGTGACCCGAAGCCGCAGTCTGATCTACCAGAATGCCACCGAAGCCATGAACGGCGTGATGTCCCGTTACGAAGACGCACGCAAGGCCGCAGGCCGGGAAGGCCGTTTCTCCATGAGGGTCATCGACAGCAAGCAGATTTTTGCGGGCCAGGGCCTGCTGGCGGCTCATACCCTCCGGCTGATCCGTCAGAAAGTATCGAAAAACGTTCTGCGCCATGAAGTGGAAACCTTCACCGACAAGATTTACACCTGCGTGATTCCCCGGGATCTGCACTACATTCGTGAGCGCGCGCGCCGCCGCGGTGATAACAGTGTATCCGCCCTGGTGGCGTTTCTGGGTAAGGCCCTGAACATTACCCCGGTCATCTTCGGCCAGGGCGCGGAAGGCCGGCCAGCCGCGAAAACCCGCAGCTTTGAGATGGCGGTGGAAAAGGTCATGAATTACGCCGCCGCAAGAGTGGACGCGGGGCTGCTGACGCCCTACGTGAGCCTGTCCTGTGGGCTGACCTGGACCGAAATCGAAGATTTGCCCGGGCTGAATCGCCTGCGGGACGCTTGTGAACGCAACGACGTGGAACTGCTGCTGTCGCAAATGGGCATTACCAGCAGCATATATGTGGGCCCCGGCAGCCTCTGCCTCGCGCTGGCGTCGGAGCCTCACAGCTTCAGCGACTTCCAGTAGTTCCGGTTCAGGCTTAAAGCACCGGCTTACTGGCCCCCCTGCATCCACTTTGCTGTATTTTTGGCAAACCGGTCACGACGGTCTTCGTGTTAGCCTTGGGCCCTAGGTTTCATCCCAACAAACAGGACAGCTGACACCATGACTCAAGGCAATACGGACCTCGCCAACGCGCTGCTGGAACAGCACGTCAAGCATGAAATGGCTTCGTTGAAAGGCGCAAAGCTGCGCAAGTTCCTGGATACCGAGGTCAGTGAGCTGCTGAATCATGCGCAGACGGTCACCCTGAGCCGGTTGGTCTCCGAAGCGCAGATTATGGGGGTGATCCAGCGCATTGTGGTGGACATGGAGCTGGATGCCGGCATTCCGGAACTTGCTGCCGAGATGGCCACCGAAGTGCTGAATGCTCCGGTCCAGGAGACTACGACCCTGGGTGATATTATTTCCCGGGAGCAGGCCACCGGTTTTCTGGAAGAAGCCCTGGAGTTGCGCCATCAGCGTGAGCGTGTCATCAGCGAAATCATGGCGCACCCGGTGTACCAGGAGCTGGTCTCCAATGTGGTGTATCACGGCCTGGTCAACTACCTGTACGAAGACAACCTGATCACCAAGTCGGTGCCCGGCGTTGGTTCGATGATGAAGTTCGGCAAGAAGATGGCCAACAGGGCGGTCCCCGGACTGGACGAGACCTTTGAACGCCGCCTCAAGGCCTGGCTGTCTGACAGCCTGCCAGGCCTTATCGCCCGTAGTGAACAGTTCCTGCACCGGGCACTGTCGGATGATGAGCTGCGGGACAGCGTCATGGCGGCCTGGGTGTCCGTGGAAGACCGTACTGTCGCGGATCTGCACGAGGGCCTGGGAGATGTTCAGCTGCAGGAATTCGTCGTTCTGGGCTATGAGTTCTGGTTACGCTTCCGCAAGACCGAGTATTTCAAAGGGTGTGTCGAGGCGGTGGTGGCTCACCTGTTCGCGAAATACGGGGATCGTCCGATCGCGGATCTGTTGGGGGATGTCGGCGTGACCCGCGATGTCATTATGGCGGAAATTGACGCACTCGCGCTGCCCATTGTGGACGTGTTGCGGGAAGAGGGATATGTTGAGGCGCTGTTGCGCCGGCGGTTGTCGTCATTCTATAAATCCGCCGCCGCGAAAAAAGTTCTCCAGCAGGGGGCCTGAAAACGTGCCTCCAGCCATAATCTGATTGGGGGCATGGTGTGGTTTTCGAGTTGTTCTGGGGCTACCTGGTCGCGATTACACTGCTGACGGTAACACCGGGGGTGGATACCCTTCTGGTGATGCGCAACACCGCGCGTGGTGGCCTTGGGGATGGCTGCGTAACCAGCGTGGGCATTTGCAGCGGCCTGTTTGTTCACGCCAGCCTGTCCGCGCTGGGCATTTCCATATTGCTGGTGGAAACCGCCTGGGCTTTCTCCGCGCTCAAATGGGCGGGTGCCTGTTATCTGATCTGGTTGGGTATTGGGTCGCTGCGGCGGGCAATCGCCCCCGGAAAGTCTCAGGGGGCCTCGGTGAAGGCTGAGAAACGGGTGCCTGGGTCAGCCAGGGCGGCGTTCCGTGAAGGCCTGCTTTCCAATGTGCTTAACCCTAAAACGGCGCTGTTTTACATGGCGCTGCTGCCGCAGTTTATCGATCCGGCTGGTAATGCTTTCCAGCAGTCGCTGATCCTGGCCGGCGTGCACTTCCTGCTGGCAATGATCTGGCAATGTGGACTGGCTTGGGTGCTGGTGAGCTTCCGGGAGCTGGGGGTGAGCCGGAGCCTGGGGCGTGCCCTGAATACGCTGACGGGTGGCTTCTTTGTGATCATGGGGGGCAAACTGGCAGTCAGCTGACAGGACTGCGGGCCATAAAAAAAGGGAAGCTGATGCTTCCCTTTTTTGCGACTTGTCCGGGTTATTTTTCCAGATACTGGATCTTGCCGGTCTTGCCGTCCCACTCTTCCGCATCCGGTAGCGGGTCTTTCTTTTCGGTGATGTTCGGCCATTTTCCAGCCAGATCGGCGTTGAGTTCGACAAACTGAACCTGATCCTCGGGCAGCTCATCTTCCGAGAAAATAGCCTCGGCCGGGCATTCCGGTTCACACAGGGCGCAGTCGATACACTCGTCCGGATCGATCACCAGAAAGTTCGGGCCTTCGTAAAAGCAGTCAACCGGACATACCTCTACGCAGTCGGTGTATTTACACTTGATGCAGTTATCAGTAACGATAAAAGCCATAGTCAGATCCCTGGTCCAGTGGTCGTTCAATCTCATCAGGAGCGCCGTTTGGGCCCCATCATTATATTTTGGTGCGCGATATTGTAGGGAGCGGCCCCGGCTCCCGCAAGCGTCACCCTGATATAACCTTATTACATAGGTCAATCTGGCCGTTTCTGCCCGCTATTTTTGCATCAGTTCCTTCAGGTGATACAGGCGATTGAGCGCCTCCCGCGGGGTAAGGTCGTCCAGCTCGAGCGTTTTCAGGGCGTTTTCCACGGCACTTGGCTCCGCGCTCGCAAACATGTCTCCCTGCCAGGCTGACTCGCTGGGTGGTGGTTCACGAAGGGTTTTCGCCGGCGGAACCTCGTTGTGGGTAGGGCCAGCGCCAGTGGTTATGGGGCTGACCGGCGTGCTGGCACCTTCAAGATGAGCCAGCTGGGCCTTGGCGTGGCGAATCACATCCTGTGGTACACCGGCCAGTTTGGCGACCTGAAGGCCGTAACTTTGACTGGCGGGGCCATCGTGAACGTTGTGCAGGAACACGATGCTGTCGTCGTGCTCGGTGGCGGTCAGGTGCACGTTGACGGCGTGGTGAAGCTCATCCGCCAGTTGCGTCAGCTCAAAGTAGTGGGTGGCGAACAGAGTGTAGCAGCGGATTTCCTTCGCCAGATGCTCTGCCGTGGCCCACGCCAGAGACAGGCCATCGAAGGTGCTGGTGCCGCGACCCACTTCGTCCATCAATACCAGGCTGTATTCGGTGGCGTTGTGAAGAATGTTGGCGGTTTCGGTCATTTCCACCATGAAGGTGGAGCGGCCACCGGCGATGTCATCGGAGGAGCCCATGCGGGTGAAAATGCGGTCTACTGGCCCGAGTAAGGCGCGATTGGCGGGCACAAAACTGCCAGTGTAAGCGAGCAGGGCAATCAGCGCGGCCTGACGCATGTAGGTGGACTTACCGCCCATGTTCGGGCCGGTAATCACCAGCATGCGGCGCTGGGTATCCATCAGCAGATTGTTGGGCACGTAAGGTTCGCTGAGTAGCTGCTCGACGACCGGGTGGCGGCCTTCTTCAATGTCAAAGCCTGGGGTTTCGCTGAATTCCGGCGCGGTGAAGCGCAGGCTGGTGGCGCGTTCAGCGAAGTTGCTCAATACGTCCAGTTCCGCCAGTGCCTGGGCGGCGTCCTGCAGCGGTGCCAGCTGCTCGGCCACGGTTTCCAGTACGTCGTCATACAGGGATTTTTCCCGGGCCAGGGCGCGGCTCCTGGCGCTTAGCGCTTTGTCCTCGAACTCCTTGAGTTCCGGCGTGATGAAGCGCTCGGCGTTTTTCAGGGTCTGGCGGCGAATGTAGTCCACCGGTGCCTGATCGGACTGGGCACGGCTGATCTCGATGTAATAACCGTGAACCCGGTTGTAACCCACTTTCAGGGTGCTGATGCCGGTGCGCTCTTTTTCCCGGGTCTCCACATCCAGCAGGTACTGTCCGGCGTTTTCGCTGATGTTTCGCAGTTCGTCCAGTTCTTCGTCGAAGCCTTCGCGGATCACGCCGCCGTCGCGAATCACCACGGGCGGGTTATCCATGATGGCGCGCTCGAGCAGATCCGCCAGTTCGGGGTATTCACCGATGACGGTGGCCAGTTTCACTATGTGGTGGGAGCTCACCGGCTGCAGGGTTTTCTGGAGGTCCGGCAAGGCCGCGAAGGCATCCCGCAGCCGCGCCAGATCCCGCGGACGCGCGGAGCGCAGTGCCACCCGGGCCAGAACCCGCTCGATATCGCCCACGGCTTTCAGCAGATCGTGGATCGGTTCGTAGTGGAACCCGTCCAGCAATGCCGACACGGCCTGTTGGCGCAGCTGCACCGTGTCCACGTCCCGCAGCGGACGGTTCAGCCAGCGCCGCAGCTCGCGTCCGCCCATGGCGGTAGCGGTACGATCCATCACCCAGGCGAGGGTGTGCTGGTGGCCGCCCATCAGGTTGATGTCGATTTCCAGATTGCGGCGGCTGGTGGCGTCCAGAATCACCGCTTCCTCACGGCGCTCCCGGGTGAGTTTGCGAATGTGGGGCAGGGCGGTGCGCTGGGTTTCTTTGGCGTATTGAAGCAGGCAACCGGCGGCACAAATCGCCAAAGTCAGTTCTTCGCAGCCAAAGCCGGTCAGGTCCCGTACCTGCAGCTGCTGGGTGATCACCCGGCGGGCGGTGTCGGACTCGAACAGCCAGGGGCCCTGGCGGCGAATGCCGGTGAACCCTTCCAATACCTCCTGGTAGGGAAAGTCCTCACTGATCAGAGTTTCCGCTGGTTGCAGGCGCTGGAGCTCGCCCTGCAGGGCTTCCAGATCGTCGAGCTCGGCCACCGCAAAGCGGCCACTGGAGATGTCCAGCGAGGCGAAGCCGAACCGTTCCCGCTGGCTGAAAATGGACACCAGCAGGTTGTCGCGGCGGTCTTCAAGGAAGGCGTCGTCGCTCAAGGTGCCGGGAGTGACGATCCGCACCACCTGCCGGTCCACCGGGCCTTTGCTGGTGGCCGGGTCGCCGACCTGCTCGCAAATGGCGATGGATTGACCTGCCCGTACCAGCCGTGCAATGTAACCTTCAGCGGAGTGATAGGGAATGCCGGCCATGGGAATGGGGTTGCCGCCAGACTGGCCGCGGGCCGTCAGCGTGATGTCCATCAGCTCGGCGGCTTTTTTGGCGTCGTCGTAAAACAGCTCGTAGAAGTCCCCCATGCGGTAGAACACCAGCTCATTGGGGTGTTTGCCCTTGATCTTGAGGTATTGCCTCATCATGGGCGTGTGCTGCGATAGGTCGGTCTGAGCTGCTGACATGAAGGCGTCCGAATCCATTGGCTTTATGCGGAGCCCCGGATTGTAAGAAAATAACGCCAAGGATGAAACGAAGGAGATCATTATGTTGATCACGGACCAGGATCTTGAGCTGGCGGGGAACCACCTTGGCGATCTGCTGACCGGCGCAGGTTGGACGATCGCCACCGCAGAAAGCTGCACCGGTGGTTGGGTGGCAAAAATATTGACCGACCGGGCGGGGTCGTCTGCCTATGTGCATGGTGGGTTGGTGACCTACAGCAACGAGGCCAAGCACGAAATGCTCGGTGTATCCGAAGAGGCCCTGGGGGAGTGTGGCGCGGTCAGCGAACCGGTGGTAAGGCAGATGGTGGGCGGCACGCTGGCGGTGACCGGCGTTGACGTCGCCGTGGCGATCAGTGGTGTCGCCGGCCCCGGCGGCGGTAGCGAGGACAAGCCGGTGGGCACCGTCTGGTTTGCCTGGGGCAGTAGCCTCAAGACTATGGAAGCACGGCTGGAACGCTTCGAGGGCGACCGGGATGCGGTACGCCGACAAGCAGTTCTGTATGCATTGCAAGGCGTTAGCGAGTATGTGAAGCAATCCTGAAAACAGGGGGTTGGTCTTGCCAACCGGTTGTGTTTTAATACTGTTCAAATATACAGGCATGAGGTTTTGTACCGATGGAAGACAACCGCAACAAAGCGTTGAACGCAGCACTGAGCCAGATTGAACGTCAGTTCGGCAAGGGCGCTGTCATGAAGATGGGCGACCAGCCCCGGGAGGCCATTCCTGCGGTTTCCACCGGTTCTCTTGGCCTGGACGTCGCCCTGGGGATTGGTGGCCTGCCTTACGGTCGGGTGTGTGAAATCTACGGTCCGGAGAGTTCTGGTAAAACAACGCTGACCCTCCAGGTGATTGCCGAAGCCCAGAAAGATGGCAAAACCTGTGCCTTTATCGACGCAGAACACGCGCTTGATCCTATTTACGCCGAAAAGCTGGGCGTGAACGTGGACGAACTGCTGGTGTCTCAGCCGGATACCGGTGAGCAGGCGCTGGAAATCGCCGATATGCTGGTTCGCTCCAATGCGGTAGACATCATCATTGTCGACTCCGTCGCGGCGCTGACGCCGAAAGCCGAAATTGAAGGTGAAATGGGCGACAGCCACGTTGGCCTGCAGGCCCGCCTGATGTCCCAGGCTCTGCGGAAACTGACCGGCAATATCAAGCACGCCAACTGCCTGCTGATCTTTATCAACCAGATCCGCATGAAAATCGGTGTTATGTTCGGTTCCCCGGAAACCACCACGGGTGGTAACGCCCTCAAATTCTACTCCTCTGTGCGCCTCGACATCCGCCGCATCGGTGCCGTCAAAGACGGCGACGAAGTGATCGGTAACGAAACCCGTGTCAAAGTGGTGAAGAACAAGGTTTCGCCGCCGTTCAAGCAGGCCGAATTCCAGATCATGTACGGTAAGGGCATCTACCACATGGCCGAAGTGGTCGACATGGGCGTGAAGGAAGGTTTCGTCGACAAATCCGGTGCCTGGTACGCTTACAACGGCAACAAAATCGGCCAGGGCAAAGCGAATGCCTGTAAGTACCTGGAAGAAAACCTGGAAATTGCTCACGAAATCGAAGCCAAGGTTCGCGACAAGCTGATGCCCAAGCCGGTGTCCAAGAAAGACGAGGCGGCTGCTGCTGAACAGGCCGAAACCAGTGGTGAACTGCTTTAAGTAATGCCGGGGAGGGGGTATGGGCAACAAAAAGAAGCTGTTGATCGTTGCCCATGCGCCGTCTCCCAACACTCTGAAGCTGCGCGAAGCCGCAGAGCAGGGTGCCCGCCATGAAGATATCGAAAACGTTGAAGTAACCGTGTTGGCCCCGCTCGATGCCGGGCCTGACGATGTTCTTGCCTGCGATGCCATCATCCTCGGCACCACCGAAAACCTCGGTTACATGAGCGGAGCTCTCAAGGATTTCTTTGACCGCAGTTACTACCCCTGCCTGGAATTGACCCAGGGCCTTCCATTTGCCTACTACATCCGCGCCGGCCATGACGGCACCGGCACCAATCGCGCGATAGAAAGTATTACCACCGGCCTGCGCTGGAAACTGATTCAGGAGCCCCTGCTTTGCCGGGGGGAGTACAGGAATGACTTTGAAGACCAGTGCCGGGAGCTGGGGATGTACGTGGCAGCCAGCCTGGATGCCGGGCTGTTGTAAACACGACAGGCTCAGCTGGCAAAGCGGTTATATAGACCTTCAATCCGGGACAGTGCATTGTCCACGGTTCGGGAATATCCCCTTTGATCAGAGCAATAACTGAAACGAAGACTGACGCGATAGCCGGTTTGAAACGGCTGGCAGTCAACCACCTGTGCGGCCACGCGGGATTCCGAGATGTATTTTTCATCGAAAGCGAGATACAACCTGGCACCCGCCTCCACAGGTCGTGGGCACAGAACCCCCATGCCGTAACGGTTCAGGTCAAGGCAGGTGACCCTGGTCGGGTTTTTGCCACGCCCAAAAAAGCCGCGCTCGCGCAGCCTGACCTTCAGGCACATAGCGGGATATCGCGCTTTGATTCTGCGGTCTGCGGAATCGCTCATCGTGTGTAGGCATCCCCTGCGTGACTTATGATTGTTTTAGCCCGGATGTCCACCGGAAGAGGAAGTGTAGTTCTGGAACAGTTGTCTGAAAAATGACCAGGCCTGAAACTGTGAACTGAATAACAAAAAACGGATTGTCCGACGTGTGCCGATAAATCTTTGGCAGGAACGCGACATGGCGGGCGGCAGATTCTACAATGATCGGCCATAAGCTAAATCAGATGGTAGTGCCGCGCCCCTGGGCGTAACTGCCATAGCATTCAGACCGTTACAGGACCGAACCTTGAAGTCACTGTCCCTGCACCAGTTGTACAAAGCGTGTGTTTTAAAAGATTTGCCGTTCAGAACAACCCGGCAATTACAGCCGCTGGCGGAGATTGTTGGGCAGAGCCGTGCTCAGGAAGCGGTTCGCTTTGCGCTGGCCATGCCGCACAGCGGTTACAACGTTTATGCGGTGGGCCGCAACGGGCTGGGTAAACGCACGATGATGTTGCGCTATCTGGAGCATCACGTGGATACCGAGCACAGCAGTCATGACTGGTGCTACGTGGCGGATTTCGAGGAGCCCCGGGTGCCCCGGATTCTAAGGCTGCCTGCCGGCAAAGGCACCCAGCTCAAGCAGGATATGGAACGGTTGATGGGGCGGCTGATGAAGATCATCCCCCAGACGTTCGACAGCGACAGCTTCCTGGAGCGGTCTGAACAGCTCAAAAACGAATACGGCAAAAAGCAGGAAGATGAGCTTGAGCGGGTGGCTGCTCAGGCTAAACGCAAAAAGGTAAGCCTGAACGTGTCAACGCCGGGTGGTTATCGCCTGGTCGCCATGAACGGCACTGAACCTCACACCGCCGAGTCGTTCCGGGATCTGACGGAGCAGCAGCGGGACAAGTTTGAGGACGATATCAACCGTCTCGAGAAAAAACTGCGTCAGGCCCTGCGTAAGCTGGCGGACTGGGAACAGGAATACGCCGATAAGCAGCAGGCGCTCAATCAGGAAACGCTGGAAGGTATTTCCGGTCATCAGCTTGACGAGCTGGTGGAAAAATATAAAGACCTGCCCGAGGTGGTTGAGCACATTGAGGCGGTGCGCAAGGACATGGCCGAAAGCCTGGATATCTTCCTTGAAGACAACGACGAGCAAGCCGCCATCGCCTATGCGTCCCTGGACAAGAAAATGCCTCGGCGCTACCTGGTGAACCTCCTGGTGCATCAGAAAAACAACGAAGTGCCGGTTGTGGTCGAGGACAATCCGACGTACCACAACCTGTTTGGGTATGTGGAGAGCGTGACCTACAAGGGCACGGTGTTCACCGATTTCTCGCTGATACGCCCCGGCAGCATTCACCGCGCCAATGGCGGCTACCTGTTGATGGACGCCATCAAGGTGCTTGAGCACCCGTTTGTCTGGGACGCCCTCAAGCGGGCGTTGCGCTCGAAGTCGATTGAGATCAACTCCCTGGAGCGTGAGCTGACGTTGTCCGGCACCATTTCCATTGAGCCGGAAGCGGTGCCGCTGGATGTCAAACTCGTGCTGTTCGGTGACCGGGAGACCTGGTTGCTGCTGCAGGACTATGACCCCGAATTCAACGAGCTGTTCCGGGTGACGGCCGATTTCGAAAACGAAATGTACCGCTCCGATGAGAGCCAGGTTCTGTACGCGAAATTTATTGCCAGCCTGGTCAGCGAGAAGAAATTACTGCACTGCTCCAGCAAGGCCGTTGCCAGGATCATCGAGTACAGCGCGCGTATTGCAGAACACCAGGATAGGCTGTCGCTGCACGCCGCAGATATTGCGAACCTGCTGCGGGAGTCGGATTTCTGGGCTCGCCAGACCGGCGCAAAACTCATCCAGGACCTGCACGTGGAGCGTGCGCTGGAAAGCGCCAAATACCGAAGCAGCCGTATCCGCGACCAGTTTTACGACTCCATCCGCGATGGCTCCACACTGGTGTCCACCAGCGGCACGTGCGTTGGGCAGGTGAATGCGCTGTCGGTGCTTTCCACCGGGGGGTTCGAGTTCGGTTTGTCCAGTCGCATTACCGCGACCTGCTATTATGGAGACGGTGCGGTCATGGATATCGAGCGTGACGTCAAACTCGGGGGCAACATTCACTCCAAGGGCGTGATGATTCTCAGCTCCTGGCTGGCGGCCCATTTTGCCGTGAATGACCCCATGCACCTGTCAGCCAGCCTCACCTTTGAGCAGAATTACGGTGAGGTGGACGGCGACAGTGCCTCGCTGGCCGAGCTGTGCGCGTTGGTGTCGGCGCTGTCGGAGTTGCCGGTCAGACAGGATCTGGCCATTACCGGCTCGGTGAACCAGTTCGGCGAGGTGCAGCCGATCGGTGGCGCGAATGAGAAAGTTGAGGGTTTTTTCAATACCTGTCAGCTTAAAGGCGGCCTGACTGGCACCCAGGGGGCGGTTGTGCCCGAGACCAATGTGCAGAACCTGATGCTCGACAGCGATGTGGTGCAAGCGGTGCGCAAAGGCAAGTTCGCGGTGTATTCCGTCAGCCGTGCCGAGGAAGCCATTGCACTGTTGCTGGGCAAGCCCGCTGGCAAGGCCGATGACAAGGGCCGGTACCCGAAACAGAGCGTTTTCGGCATTATTCAGCGACGGCTGGAGGCTATGCGAGAGCATGAACGCCAGGAGCACGCCCGGGATGACCATAAAGACCCGTCGATTCACTGACGGGCAACGATAATAAGGGATAGGAGAGTAAGATCACATGACTGATATCCAGCAAACGGTATACGTAGTAGAGGATGATGAAGCGGTTCGTGATTCGCTGGAACTGCTGCTGAAATCCGATGGCAAATCGGTAAAACCTTATGAAAACGCGACCGCGTTTCTGCGGGATTACTCAGAAAAAATGGCCGGTTGTATCGTGCTGGATATCCGCATGCCAGGAATGGACGGCATGGAGTTGCAAAAAAAGCTGAATGACAAGCACTCCATCCTGCCGATTATTTTCGTGACCGGCCATGGCGATGTACCGATGGCGGTTGACGCCATGAAAGAAGGGGCTGTCGACTTCATCCAGAAACCCTACCGGGAAGAGGCGTTACTGGAAAAAATCGAGGCCGCACTCGAACAGGATCGCGAACAGCGCAAATCCCTTGATGAAAAGCAGGAGATCATCAAGCGCATCAAGAGTCTGACCCCGCGTGAACATGAAATCATGGATCGCATGATTGCGGGTCAGGCCAATAAGGTCATCGCCATAGAGCTTGAGATCAGTCAACGCACGGTGGAAATTCACCGGTCGCGGGTGATGCACAAAATGGGGACTCATTCCCTGGCGCATCTGGTCCGTATGGTCTTGTCAGTAAAGGACCTTATCGACGCCCGATGATTCGGCCGGCATGATACGGGTAACTTTTCAACCGGCCCTGTTTATATGACTGAAGCTGTCAGTGAGTCCGACGAGACCACCGTTCTTCTGGTGGATGACAATCCCCAGAACCTGAAAGTTCTCTATGAGACTCTCAAAGACAAAGGGTACCGCCTGCTCATTGCCAATGATGGCGAAAAGGCGCTTGATCTGGCGCATCGCCACCAGCCTGAAGTCATCCTGCTCGACATCATGATGCCGGAGCTGGACGGCTATCAGGTCTGCCAGCGGCTGAAGGCTGCGCCGGCGACCTCAGACAGCGCGGTGGTTTTTCTCTCTGCCCTTGACGACGTCGAGGCCAAGGTTAGAGGGTTTGCGCTCGGCGGAGCCGACTACATTTCCAAGCCTTTTCAGGCGCAAGAAGTGATTGCGCGGGTGAAAACTCACGCCAGTGTCATTCGCCTCGAGCGGGAACTTCAGGCCCGTAACCGCCAGCTTGAAAACGATCAGGCCCGCATACTCAACGCCATCAGCGAGGGCATTTACGGGCTGGACGCTGACGGCAATATTGTTTTTGCCAATCCGGCCGCCGCGCTGATCATGCGCAGCCCGACTGAAACACTGATTGGTCAGAACTTTTTTCAACTGCATGTAGCCCCTGTCGAAGCCGAATCCGGGGCTGTGCCAGTGCAGGCGACCTGTCGGCAGGGTGTGGCTGAAAACCAGCGTGATATCGTGCTGCAGCGCAGTGACGGCACGTCGTTTCCGGCAGAGTACCGTTCAACACCCAAACTGGATGGCGAAACCCTTCACGGTGCCGTGGTGGTGTTCCGGGACATTACGGCGGAGCTTGAGAACGAACAGGCGCTTGAGGGTGCCAGAGCGCTGGTTCAGGAACAGCGCGATCAACTGGCCCATGCCTCCCGCCTGTCCACGATGGGGGAGATGGCTGCGGGCGTCGCCCATGAAGTGAACCAGCCGCTCACCGCGATCACCAATTACGCCCGTGTGGCCAAGCGTATGATGGCCAAAGAAGACCTGGATCGGGCACTGTTACAGGAAACCCTCGATAAAATTGAGGCCCAGTCCCACCGTGCCAGCGAAATTATTCGTCGGATTCGGCGATTCATGAAAAAGCCCGCCACCGGTAAAGAAGTTCTGTCTGTTCCGGCGCTACTGGAAGATACCCGCCAGTTTGCCGAAGTGGACATGCGTAACAACGAAGGTGGCATTGAGGTGACGGTCGAAGACAGCGTGCCAGAAGTGCTGGCCGACCCGATCCAGGTGCAGCAGGTGGCACTCAACCTGATTCGTAATGCGCTTGAGGCGACCCGCAGCGCAGGTTCATCAATTCCGGTGCAAGTGTCAGCTGCGCTGTGCGCCACAGGCTGCGTGCGAATCGAGGTGCGTGACCATGGCACGGGCCTGCCGGATGAGGCCGAAGAAAAGCTGTTCTTGCCGTTCTACACCACCAAACAGGACGGCATGGGCATTGGCTTGTCCATGTGCCGTTCCCTGATTCAGGCGCAGGGCGGCGACATCGGCTTTGAGCGCCCCGGCGATGGCGGCGCTCGCTTCTTTTTTACGTTGCCCGTGGCTGGTATTCAGGGTAATCCTTGTGGGGTGGATTAGCCCCAGCGCACCTCACCAGTCAGGTGGGGGGCATCGCCTTTCGCATTGAGTAATTGATAGTCCCACCCTTTCGAGCCCGTCTTCCAGTTCAGTTGAGCCGTCCCCGGCAAAAACAGCGGCTTCTTGAACTGGCAGCTTGCGGTGACGCCGTGCCCGTTCCAGTCTGGTTGCTGTTCAAGGCAGGCAAGTGCCTGCGCCTTGCTCCACATGCCGTGGGCGATGGCTCGTGGAAAGCCAAAAGCTTTTGCCGTCCATGCGTGCAGGTGTATCGGGTTGCGATCACCGGAAACATTGGCGTACTGCCGCCCGATGGACTCGGCGGCGGTAATGTTAAGGGTATTGGGGAACCGTTCCAGTTCGGGAGGGGGTGTCTTGCCGGTCGAGCTGCCTGACTGGGCCTGGCGAAACAGAAAGGTGCTGGTTTCCTCCCAGATCATTTTTCCCGCCGACCGGGCTTCGGTGACCAGGTCGAACTCCAGGCCTTTTGGGCCCTGCTTCTCGCCGTCCAGCCGAACATCTATGTCCAGAATTTCGCCAATCGCCACGGGGCGGTGCTGGGTGATGGTGTTGTTCAGGTGCACCAGACCGAGCAGGGGCAGTGGGAATGCCTTTTCCGTCAACAGTTTCAGGTGTAGCGGAAATGCCAGAATGTGTGGCCAGGTGATCGGCGCACTCGTTGTCTGGGCTGAAAAACCGCATACCCTCTGGTAGCGTTTCAGGTTATCGTTGGCCGTACTAACGCCGGTCAGGCGCGCCCTCATGTCCGGAATGGTCAGGTCTCCGCTGGGGCGCTGCCTGCCGGGCAGGATGGCCTTGCCATACAGGGACCAGAGTGACGGAGGGGTGTTCTGATAGATTGTGGTGTCCGGCATGGTAATGAAACTCCAACACTTGGAAACAGTTAAGCGCTATTAGGTCACCAAAAAGTCAGGCATGTAAACATTCTGGTACAACTGTGCGCGTCTGGCCTGATATGCTCTAATATATAAGACCAAGGTCTCAAAGTCTGGCAAACCCGGCCGGACACGACATTGACTTGGCGTCCAGCGGCGGATGTCCGGTGGGCCAAGGCGGCTTCCAAACACAACTATAAAGCGGGATGTTATGCAGGAACTTCGTGACGCAGGAGTGATGTTACGTCTGATCTACGAGGCGATGAAAAAGAAGGGGATCGACACGCAGGCAATCTTCAGCCGTTTGGGCGTGGATGAAAATTACGTATACACCGATCAGCTCAGAACCCCCCACAGTGCCCAGGTCTATTTCTGGCAGGCGGTAGAGGATGTGTCTGGTGACCCCGACATCGGGTTGCACCTGGGGCAGTTGCTGCCAGCGTATAAAGGGCAGGTGCTTGAGTACCTGTTTTTGAGCAGCCCGACCTTCGGGGAGGGGCTGAACCGTGCCCAGAATTACCAGCGCCTGCTCAGTGACGCCGCCAATACCGACTTCTTCATCGAGGGTGACGAAGCCTGCATGGTGCTGGACGCCGCTTCCGAGGAGATCAGTCAGCTCAGGCATTTCAACGAGTGTTTCGTTCTCGGCCTGATCATTTTCTTCAATTCCATCACCGAGCATCAGTTCCGGCCCTCCCGCATTGAATTTGAGCATGACCGTGAGCATGGTCAGGACCATGTGGAAGAGGTGATGGGTTGCAAAGTCCTGTTTGGCGCGGAGCAGAACCGGCTGTACTTTCCTGTTGCGATGCTGTCCCATGCTTCCCCTCACGCCGAGCCGGAATTGCTGGACCTGCACGAGCGTTTCGCCAGCGAGCAGGTCGCCCGGTTGGAGAAAAAAGACATTGTTGGCCAGGTTGAGCGCATTGTGGCGGAACTGCTGGACAGCGGCGAAGTCACCCTGGATGCCGTCGCCGAGCGGCTGGGTATCAAGCCAAGAACGCTGCGCACCCGGCTGACGGAAGCGGAAACCAGCTTCAACCAGGTACTCGCGGATTTCCGCTATCGTCTGGCCCGTCAGTTGCTGGCAACCACCGATGAGTCCATCGACGAAATCGTTTACCTGACCGGGTTTTCCGAGCCAAGCACCTTCTACCGTGCTTTCAAGCGTTGGTCCGGGATGACGCCGATCGAATATCGCAAGACCGCCCAAGGTAAAGATGCCATGGTCGATGCCATGTAGAGGCATCGCACCCCATGAAGTTTTTTTGGGAAAAGCGTTGACATAACCGGGGGCCTCTTTATAATGCGCCCTCGTTGTCACCAAGCAGTCAGGCCCCTGATTGCAGTGGACAGAAACGCCTGATCTTAAAAGAGAAAGCGATTTCAGATCCTGAAGGTGATGACCAACGCGGAGCGGTAGTTCAGCTGGTTAGAATACCGGCCTGTCACGCCGGGGGTCGCGGGTTCGAGTCCCGTCCGCTCCGCCATTTTTCCTTCCTGATTGTGCTTTGCCCAATTTTGATCCTGCTTTCCGTGTATCCAGTGCGCCAGCCCTGAGTCAGCGTATGCCTTTTCGCGTCTGCTCCTCATGGAACTGTTTCCTGTGCTCGCCCGGGCTGATATCGAACCACCGTCGATAGGCCTTGTGAAACGCCGCCGGATTGGCAAAGCCCAGAAGCCATGCAATTTCCGCCAGTGACGTTTTTGTCTCCCGGATATACTCTGCTGCCAGATCCTTTCGAGTCTGGTCTACCAGTTCGCGAAACCCCGTTTGTTCATCCGCCAGTTGCCGCCGCAACGTCCAGGGCGCAATACCCAGCCGTGCAGCGATGGTCTCCAACGACGGCGTCACGCCTTGCAGCAAAGGCGTCAGCAAGTCCCGGACCCGATCCCTGGTTGTCCATCCGAGTCGTATCTTCTGTAAAAGCTCGTCGCATTGCCTCGTCAGTGCGGTGTGCACGGCTGGCTGCGCCTGAAGCGACGGTGTGCCGCCAATATCCTGCGCCAGTGTCAGCGCGTTGCTGCTGGCACCAAACTGCACGGGGCAGCCAAACCATTGCTCGAAAGTGGCATCCAGCCCGATGGACGGGTATTCGATCGCCACTCGTTCCAGCACCCGGTGACGGCCACTGATGGTTCGTAAAAAGCTGGTCCAGGCGGCCATCACCGAATCCACCACGAAGTAGTTGAAAACGTTGTAAGGGCGAATTGAGTAAAAGTGCGCCTGCCGGCCGTTGTCCGATGTGCTGGCGGCTCCCCGGCTGTTACGGCTGGTCAGCAGGCTGTAGCGAATCAGCGCGGTCAACGCTTCCCCGGTCGTTGGGGCCGCCTGGGCCGCGAGCCCGGCAAGGCCGGCGTCCACCGGGCGTGTCAGCGAGCCCATGGTGAGGCCAATTGCCCGGTTGCCGGTGAGTTCGATGGCAGCTTGCCCCAGCCGCATGAATCGCGGAATGCTGATGCGGGCATCGGGAGAGGTGAGGGTTTCTTGGGTCAGCCGAAACCGTTCCATCAGCGCGAAGGGGTCATGACCTTCGGCGGACACCGCCCTCATCAGCACGGAAACGTACAGAACGCTGATGTCGCCCAGAGAGTTCTGCCGGCCCGCCAGGGCGGGAGTTGCAATGTTTTGCATGATGGATTTGTCTTGTGTGTTATCTGAGGATATTAAAATGTAGTTTAGGGATATTGTTCAATGCAAGGGGCACCGGTAATTTAGTGTCATCGACAAGATCGGCACCCGATGAGTGACCGGCTGGTGAATACCCTGAGGAGAGAGACAATGACCGCAGCATCGACACCCGGTGTGAACAAGTATCCGAACCTTCTGGAGCCTCTGGACCTGGGCTTTACCCGCCTGCGTAACCGGACGTTGATGGGCTCCATGCATACCGGGCTTGAAGAGGCCAAAAATGGGTTTGACCGGCTGGCGACCTTCTACGCTGAGCGCGCACGCGGCGGGGCAGGGTTGATTGTGACCGGCGGCATCGCCCCCAACGTGGAAGGCGGCGTGTTTCAGCACGCTGCGAAAATGACCACCGAGGAAGAATCCGACCGCCACAAGGTGATCACTCAGGCGGTTCATGACGCCGACGGTAAAATCTGTATGCAGATTCTCCACGCTGGCCGCTATGCCTATTCCCCGGAGCTGGTGGCCCCTTCTGCCATTCAGGCACCGATCAACCCGTTCACCCCGAAAGCGTTGGACGAAGCGGGCATCGAAAAGCAGATCCAGGCCTACGCCGACTGCGCCGCCCTGGCTCAACGCGCCGGCTACGATGGCGTGGAGATCATGGGTTCCGAAGGCTACTTCATCAATCAGTTTATCGTCTCTCACACCAACCACCGTGACGATCAATGGGGCGGCAGTTACGAGAACCGTATTCGCCTGCCCATCGAGATCGTGCGCCGCGTGCGTGAACGGGTAGGTGACCGGTTCATTCTGGTTTATCGCCTGTCCATGCTGGACCTGATTGAAGATGGCAGCACCTGGGAAGAAGTGGTGCATCTGGCAAAAGAAATCGAGAAAGCGGGCGCTACCATCCTCAACACAGGGATTGGCTGGCATGAGGCCCGGGTGCCCACGATTGCCACCTCAGTGCCCCGTGGCGCTTTCAGCAAGGTAACGGCGCGCCTGAAGAGCGAAGTATCCATTCCCCTGGTCACCACCAACCGTATCAATATGCCGGACGTGGCGGAGAAAATTCTTGCCGAAGGCGACGCCGATATGGTGTCAATGGCACGTCCTTTTCTGGCGGACGCCGAACTGGTGCAGAAAGCGGCTGAAGATCGCGCCGATGAGATCAATACCTGCATCGGCTGTAACCAGGCCTGTCTGGATCATACGTTCAGCGGCAAGTTGACCTCGTGCCTGGTCAACCCGCGGGCCTGTCACGAAACCGAGCTGGCCTATGTGAAAACCGCTGCACCCAAATCCATTGCGGTGGTGGGGGCCGGGCCCGCAGGCCTGGCGTTTGCCACTGTGGCGGCGGAGCGTGGCCACAAGGTGACACTGTTTGATGCGGGCAGTGAGGTGGGTGGGCAGTTCAACGTTGCCAAGCGGATTCCCGGCAAGGAAGAGTTTTACGAAACGCTGCGCTATTACCGGGTGATGCTGGACAAACACCGCGTGGACGTTCGCCTGAATACCCGGGTCGATGTCGATGCGCTGAAGAGCGGCGGGTTTGATGAGGTGGTACTGGCCACTGGCGTGGAACCCCGCACGCCGGACATCGAAGGCGTGGATCATCCCCGGGTGATCGGCTACCTCGACGCGTTGTTGGAACGTAAACCGGTCGGGGAGCGTGTAGCTGTCATCGGCGCTGGCGGTATCGGCTTCGATGTGTCCGAGTTCATTGTCCACAAGGGCACGTCCGCGGCGCTGGACCCGGATCATTTCATGCGCGAGTGGGGTGTCGATCTCAGTGTCGCCCACCGTGGCGGTATTAAGGGCGTTAAAGCGGAGGTGCCAGAGCCCGCGCGCGAGGTGTACCTGCTGCAGCGCAAGGCATCCAAGGTGGGCAAAAACCTGGGTAAGACCACCGGCTGGATTCATCGAACCTCACTCAAGAACCGTCAGGTACAAATGGTGCCCGGTGCCACCTATCGCAAGATTGATGATGAGGGGCTGCACATTACGGTTACGCCGAAAGGCGCGGAGCAGGGGGAAGACAAGCTACTGCCAGTGGATACCATTATCCTGTGTGCGGGCCAGGAGCCGTTGCGGGAACTGCAGCAGGGGCTGGAATCAGCCGGGCTTTCGGTGCACCTGATCGGCGGGGCCGATGTGGCTGCTGAACTGGACGCCAAGCGGGCCATTGACCAGGGCAGTCGCCTGGCGGCGGAGATCTGATCACAAAACGTTTCAGTTTTTCGCTGTTCCCCGCTTGTTGTCTGGCTAGACTATCATTGGTTGATCAGCCAGGTTCAAAAACGCGAGGAGTTAATAATGAGGTCTGCCGACCAGGCAAGTGATGGTTATTCGGCGGTGTTTTTCATGGACGGCAGCAACGTGTCGCGGCAAATGCGTGGCACGGAGTTTGGCGCGTTTCTGGATGGCTACGTCGGTCTTTCCGACCTGGCGGATAGCGATGTCAAAGCGGTGCACGTGGAGCTGGGGGGCGATCTTCTGGTTCGCGCGCTGGTGTTCTTCAGCATCTACTTCGATGAGGAAGGGCGGGCTGACTCGCATTGGAATCTACCGGTCGAAAAGCTGGCCCAGGCGGGTGCCAAAGGCCCCGACATGGGGGCCGGCCCCGTTCGACTGGTGTGCCGCAGCCAATGCCCTGATCCCTCCCTGTCCGAAGAGCTCTGGGACCCGGATATGACCCCGGGTAGCAACCATTTTCAGTCGATCCGCAAAGCCGTAGACACCAACAGCCTCAAGTTCCGTAAGGCTGAGCCGGAGCAGGAAGAGAACATTCCGGTTCTCGCCGCGGAGTCATCGCCTGCCGAATCGCCCGGAGCGGCGGCGGACCGCGCGAGGCTTGCCCAGCTTATCCGTGAACAGCGGCTGCGGATCAAAACCCTCCAGAGCGTCCATCGGGATTCATTGGCCGAGATGCAGCGAGCGCACCGGCTGGAAATGCAGGGGCTTCGCAGCGACACGTCGGCTCTTGAGCAGAAGTACGAACGCCAGCGCCTGAGCAACGAGCAACTGAAAAAACGGCTGGCGGAGCGTAATGAGCAATACCTCTCCATGCAGGAAAAGATTGCCGAGATAGGTAATCGCGATGCCCGCAAGGACGCCAGCAGCAATGCAGAGCTGGTGCTGATTCGCGAACAGTTGGAGCGCAAGCAACGCGAGCTGGAATTGCGGGATGATAAAATCGTCGCACTGGAACAGGAAAATTACGATCTCAGGCACCAGGAACCACTGGAAAACTCGGTGATGGCTCAGTTGCAGCAGCACTCGGTGTTTCTGGTGGCCTATCACGCCGGGATAGGCCACCTGACCTTGCCCTACGATGATATAGAACCCTATTTCCGCAACCCGGTCGCCTACGCGGCTGAACGTTGTGGCCTCAATGAGCCCGCATATCGCGAGTGGCTTGGGCACTACGAACATCCGGCCTGTGCTCATTTGGATGAGAAAGGCGGTGTCTGCGGTGAGCCGGTGATGCGAGTCAGCCAGCCTGCGGAGTTTCAGCCAGGGGTGGATGACCGGTGTGAAGCCCATCGCGAGCCAGCCAAAGCCTGAGCGTTTGGTCGCATCCGCCTGACTCTTTTTTCAGATTCGGGGTAACTTTCGTTAGACTGTCGGCTGACGGTCGCCTGTGCCCGGTGAAAATCCGGCCCGGCGCTACTCCCGACACCACAGGAAGCTACATGGACCAATTCAGGAATATCGGCGTAATTGGCCGTATGGGCAGCGTGAAGGTGGTTGAATCCCTGCGCCAGCTCAAACAGTATCTGGTTAATAATCACTATCACGTCATTATTGAAGAAGACACCGCCAGTATGTTGCCCGGCCATGGCCTGCAGGTCGCGAGCAAGAAGTTGCTGGGTGAAATCTGTGATCTGGTGATCGTGGTGGGCGGTGATGGCAGCCTGCTTGGGGCCGCCCGGGAACTGGCCAAGTCCAAAATTCCCCTGTTGGGGGTCAACCGTGGCCGGCTCGGGTTCCTCACCGATATCTCGCCATCGGACCTGGAAGAGCGGCTGGGAAAGGTTTTGCAGGGTGAATACATCGAGGAAACCCGCTTCCTGCTGGATGGCAACGTCGAACGCAACGGTCAGCCCCTCGGGTTTGGCACGGCGTTGAACGATGTGGTTCTGCACCCGGGCAAATCCACGCGGATGATTGGTTTTGACCTGTATATTGATGGTCATTTCGTTTATAGCCAGCGTTCGGACGGTCTGATTGTATCAACGCCAACCGGGTCGACGGCCTACTCGCTGTCCGCCGGTGGGCCGATCATGCACCCCAAGCTGGACGCCGTAGTGCTGGTGCCCATGTTCCCCCACACTTTGAGCAGTCGCCCGATCGTGGTGGATGGCAAGAGCGAAATCAAACTGGTGATCGGGGAAACCAACGAAACCTATCCCCAGATCAGTTTTGACGGGCAGATGAACATTGCCTGTGCCCCCGGCGACATCATCCGCATCACCAAGAAACCGTTCAAGATCCGCCTGATTCACCCGGCGGACCACAATTTTTACGCCACATGCCGCGATAAACTTGGCTGGGCCAGTGAGATCTCAGCGAGTTGAGCATGCCAGCACAGGTGAAAGCCGCAAGCCGCGGTTACGACATTATTGGTGACATACACGGGTGTGCCCACACACTGACCCGCCTGCTCGATCAGATGGGTTACAGGAAGATCAACGGCGTCTACCAGCACCCCAGCCGCCAAGCGATCTTTATCGGTGACATCATTGATCGCGGTCCCCGCATCCGTGAGGCCCTGCACCTGGTCCGGGATATGGTGGAACACGGGGCGGCCCGAATCGTGATGGGCAACCACGAATACAATGCCCTGGGGTACTGCACGCGTGCCAGGCCGGGGAGCGGCCAGAAATGGCTGCGGGAACACAACGCCCGCCATGACCGGTTGATTCGGGAAACGCTTCAGCAGTTTGATGCGCACCCCCATGAGTGGAATGAGTTTCTGGAGTGGTTTTACACCATACCGCTGTTTCTCGAGGAAGAGGGCTTCCGCGTGGTGCACGCCTGCTGGGATAGGGACTTGATCGGCAAGTTCAAGCAATCTCAGGGCGGAGCCTGCATTGATGAGGATTTCCTGCATGCCTCGTCCGCTATCGAGTCCTTCGCCGGTCAGGTGATGGATACGCTGTTGCGGGGCACCGATCTGAGGTTGCCAGAGGGTGTGAAGATTACCGGCAAAGACGGCTACGTGCGGGAGTTCTTCCGCACCAAGTTCTGGGCCGATGGCCCGCAAACCTACGCCGATGTTGTGTTCCAACCTGACCCGCTGCCGCCGGAAGTGGCCCGCATGGAGTTGTCTGATGCCGAACGCCGGCAGTTGATTTCCTACCCGTTGAGCGAGCCCCCGGTGTTTGTGGGCCACTACTGGATGGACAGCAGCCCGGCCCCGTTGAAGCAGAATGTTGCCTGCATTGATTACAGCGCTGTTAAATACGGCAAACTGGTGGCCTATCGCATGGACGGCGAACGTACGTTGTCAAAGGACAAGTTCGTGTGGGTGGATGTAGACCGGCCGGAGCAGGCGGATTACCCAACCAGTGAAGACAGCGTGACGAGGTAACCGGTGTATCGTGTAAAGCAGCTTGATGTCAGTGTCGACCTGGCGAGTTTCAGCCGTTGGTTGCGGGAGCAGGGCGTAGGTCACCGCATTACTGAAGAGGGTGGATTCCAGGTTCTCTGGCTTGAAAATCCGGACCATGCGGCCCCGGTTCTGGAAGCGCTGGATCGCTTTCTGTTGGAGCCGGAAATGCGGGAAGCGGTGAATACCACCAGCCAGTCACCGGTGTTTGTCGGTGGCCGCTGGCAGCCGTCTCCCCGCCATGCCCCGCTGGTTCTCGGAATCATCGTGCTTGCGGTGGTCGTGGCCTGGGTCACCGGGATGGGGAGCAACCAGGCATCTACGCTGCTGATGATGGTTGATCCCCAGAACTATGCCTGGGACAGCCTGTCAGCAAGAGTGGATGCATTGCGAGAGACCCTGGCGGGTGGCGAGATCTGGCGACTGATCTCGCCGGATTTCCTGCACTTCAGCTGGACCCACATCATTTTCAATTCGGTGATGCTGTGGTTTCTGGGCAGCCAGATTGAATGGTTCGACGGCAAAGTTCGCCTGATGGGGCTGTTTGTGTTCACCAGTCTGGTGTCCAACGGACTGCAGTATTTCGTGTCCGGACCATTGTTTGGCGGTCTGTCCGGCGTTGTCTACGGTATTCTCGGTTACTGCTGGCTCAGCCAGCGACGTTATCCGAGGTTTCAATTCCCGCCGGCATTGGTGACCTTTGCCGTGGTGTGGATGGTTATTGGGTTTACGCCTTTGCCGGAAATGCTGGGCCTGGGGCGCATGGCCAATGAAGCCCACCTGGGTGGTTTTGTTGCAGGGCTGGCGCTGGCGATTGTGTGGCCCCCTCATCGCCGTGCAGCCTAAAAAAAGCCCCGCCAAAAGGCGGGGCATTAAAGAAGCTTATAGCTCCTGATGAGAGAGACCAAATGAACGACCTTCGTCATTTGGCGAGTTAATGATAATCGTTATCATTTTTATTTGTCAACACACTGCAGACATTTTTTAGCAAACGCGCATACAGGAGACGACGATGACCTACGAAGAGCTGATTGAGCGACTGGACCCGACCGTGTACACCAGCCTGCGTCGCTCCATTGAGCTTGGCAAATGGCCTGATGGTCGCAAACTCTCACCGGAGCAGCGGGAAATCTGCCTTGAAGCTGTGATCTACTACGAGAACCGCCATAATATCCCTGAAACAGAGCGGGTCGGATTTCTGGATCGTGGCAGCAAGGCCGGCACCGCCTGCGATCCATCGGTCAGGCAGCCGTCCGGTCAGGCGGAGGTGGATTCGTCACAGTTTGTTGAGGTCAAGTCTTGAGCCCATTGGTGGATGTCAGTGGCCGGTTGCGAAAAATGCCGGTTGAAGCGGGCAAGCCAGTCGAGTACGTGATCCGGCTCGGGGACACCCGGGTGCCGCTGAACGAGATGATTGGCCACTCGCTACAGATCGACTTCGATGGCGTTATCCGGTGCATTCACTGCGACCGTACCACCAAAAAAAGCTTTAGCCAGGGCTATTGTTACCCGTGCTTCCGCAAGCTGGCGGCGTGCGACACCTGCATTATGAGCCCGGAGAAATGCCATTATCACGAAGGTACCTGCCGCGAGCCTGAGTGGGGTGAAACCCATTGCATGGTTGAGCATGTGGTGTATCTGGCAAATTCCTCCGGACTGAAAGTGGGGATAACCCGGGGTTCTCAGGTGCCGACCCGTTGGATCGATCAGGGCGCGGTGGATGCCATTCCGATGATGCGGGTGGCGACCCGGCAACTGGCGGGTTTTGTTGAAGTGGCCTGCAAGCAGCATGTGGCTGACCGCACCAACTGGCGGACCATGCTCAAAGGGGATGTGCCCGAGCTGGACCTGGCTGCCGAACGTGACCGGTTGCTGGCCTTGATTGCCGATGACCTTGACCGACTGAAAGCGGCCCATGGTGCAGATGCCCTGCGAGCGGTGGATGAACAGGCGCTGGGCCTGAGTTACCCCGTCGACGTATGGCCGCAAAAAATCAAAACCCATAATCTGGATAAAGTGCCTTCAGCGGAAGGCGTACTTGAGGGAATCAAGGGCCAATACCTGATGCTTGATACCGGTGTGATCAACATTCGTAAGTACACCGGCTACGATGTTCGCTTGCGGGTATTCCCCAAGCCCTGAGCCCCTTCACCATTACCGTGCCGGCACCGTTCACCCGTGCCGCCCGAACCAGACATTCCGGAGACAGCAATGCGTACCAGTCAGCCACAGACCATTTACCTCAAAGACTACAGCGTGCCCGCCTTCCTGGTGGACCATGTCGATCTCAGGTTTGAACTTTATGAAGACGGCACGCGCGTACACAGTTCCCTGTCCATCCGCCGCAACCCGCAGTTGGCCGACAATCATGGCGCGCTTGAGCTGGATGGCGACAGCCTGAAGCTGGAAACCGTCGCTCTGAATGGCACCAACCTGTCAACCGGGCAGTATCAGGAGCTCGGCGAGACGCTGTTGGTTCCGGATGTGCCTGATGATTTTGAGCTGACCGTGGTGACCTGGATCGAGCCCCAGAACAACACCCGCCTTGAAGGGCTGTACAAGTCATCCGGTATGTTCTGCACCCAGTGCGAGGCGGAGGGCTTCCGGTGCATCACCTACTTCCCGGACCGGCCGGATGTGATGGCGCGCTTCAGGACCCGAATCGAAGCGGACCGGACGGCCTATCCAATCCTGTTATCCAACGGTAACGATGTGGAACGTGGCGACCTTGCGGACGGCCGGCACTTTGTGACCTGGGAAGATCCGTTCCCGAAACCCTGTTACCTGTTTGCGCTGGTCGCCGGGGATCTGGTGGAAAAGCGGGATACCTTCACCACGCTATCAGGCCGCGAGATCGACCTGCGCATGTACGTGGAGCCGCGTAACTCAGAGAAATGTGATTACGCCATGGACTCCCTCAAGCGCTCCATGCGCTGGGACGAAGACGTCTATGGCCGCGAATACGACCTCGATATCTTCATGATCGTCGCTGTGGATGATTTCAACATGGGGGCGATGGAAAACAAGGGGCTGAACATCTTCAATTCTTCCTGCGTACTCGCCAGCCAGGAGACCGCCACTGATTTGGCGTTTCAGCGCATTGAAGCGATTGTCGCCCACGAATACTTCCATAACTGGTCGGGCAACCGAGTTACCTGTCGCGACTGGTTCCAGCTGAGCCTGAAAGAAGGTTTTACGGTGTTCCGGGATTCCCAGTTCTCCTCCGATATGGGCTCGCCGACGGTCAAGCGTATTGAGAATGTCACGCTGCTGAGAACCGCCCAGTTCGCGGAAGACGGCGGCCCCATGGCCCACCCGGTGCGCCCGGCGTCGTACATGGAAATTTCCAACTTCTACACCCTGACGATCTACGAGAAAGGCGCGGAAGTGGTGCGCATGATTCACACGCTGCTGGGGCCGGATCTGTTCCGCAAAGGCAGCGACCTCTACTTCGAGAGGCACGACGGCCAGGCCGTGACCACCGATGATTTTGTCAGAGCGATGGAAGACGCCAGTGGGCGTGATCTTTCCCAGTTCCGCCTCTGGTATGAGCAGGCAGGCACCCCCGTGCTGACGGTGAGCGATCACTACGACGAGCAGGCCGCAACGTACCGCCTGACCATCGAACAGAGTATTCCTGATACTCCGGGACAGCAGGACAAGAAACCTCAGCACATTCCATTTGCGCTTGGCCTGCTCGACAGCAACGGGAAAGACATGCCTCTGGTGCTTGCTGGTGGCTCGGATGACTCACTCACCGAGCGAGTGCTGGAGTTGACAGAGGCGAGCCATACGTTCGAATTCACCGGTGTGACCCAGCGGCCGGTGCCGTCATTGCTGCGACAGTTTTCGGCACCGGTACGGGTGGCGTATCCGTGGACGCGGGAGCAAATGCTGTTTTTGATGAAACACGATACTGACGGTTTCAACCGTTGGGACGCCGGTCAACGACTGGCTGTCGACGTGATCCAGGGGCTGGTCAGTGCGCCCGACGCGGGAGAGATTGAGCCGCGGCTGGTGTCCGCGTACCGTCATCTGCTGTCTGATGCATCCCTGGACCAGGCGCTGGTGGCAAAAATGATGCAGCTGCCGTCGGAAGCCTACCTGATCGAACTGGCTGACAGCCCTGACGTGCCGGCTATTCACCAGGCCCGCGAGCGGGTGCTGGCGCAACTTGCCGGGGCGTTGCGAGAGGATTTGCTGTCCTGTATTGAGCGCCATGCTGATAATGGCATCTACGGACTGACGCCCGAAGAAGTGGCCGGACGCAGTCTTCGCAACACCGCGTTGGCGTGGTTGCTACACATCGGCGATGAGGAAGGGCGTGACCGGGCGGTACAACAATTCCGCGAAGCGGACAACATGACGGATCGCCTTGGTGCCCTGCGTGCCCTGGTGAATTCCGGGTTCGTGCAGGAGCGCGAGAAAGCGCTGGAGAGCTTCTATCAGCAGTTCTCAGCCGATCCGCAAGTGGTGGAGCAGTGGTTTTCAGTGCAGGCTTCCAGCCCGGAAACCGGCAGCCTGGAGCAGATTCAGCAGCTCATGACTCACGAAGCGTTTGACTGGAAAAACCCCAACAAGGTGCGTTCGGTGATTGGTGCCTTCGCCGGTCAGAACCTGGCAGCCTTTCATGCCGCAGATGGTTCTGGCTATCGCTTCCTGGCGGAGCAGGTGTCGCGTCTCGATGACAGCAACCCCCAGATCGCAGCCCGGCTGGTGACACCGTTGACGCGGTGGCGGAAATTCGCGGCGGTTCACAGCGAACAGATGCTGTCCGCGCTTGAGCGCATCCGTGACAAGAAGGGGCTTTCACGGGACGTTTACGAGGTGGTTCACAAAAGCCTGGCGGGCTGATGGATGGGGAGGGCCTGGAAAGGACCGGAGAAAAAAATCGCACTTTCGGTCGATAGACAATAGTGGCCAATCGTCTAATCTTTGCAGTAGTCGGTAAACCATGAAACGATAAAAAAAGGCTCTCGAAAGGGCTTCCAGACGGAATAAAGGTTTCATAATGAGATACAACAAAAACGTCATTCTGGGCAGTTTGCTCGCATTTTCTGTGGCATCTGCGCCTGTTGCGGCTGCGGTGTCATCAAGCCAGGCCGCTCGGTTGGGGCAGGATCTCACCCCGTTCGGCTCTGTCAAAGCGGGTAACGAAGCAGGCACCATACCGGCCTGGGATGGTGGGCTGACAACGCCGCCGGATGGATACACTGAGAGTGGCCAGCACCACATCAACCCGTTTCCGGACGACGAAGTGCTGTTTACCATCAGCGCGTCCAACATGGAGCAGTACAGCGAATATCTTACCGATGGTTTGATAGCCATGCTGGAGATGTATCCCTCCACGTTTGAAATTCCCGTCTACAAGAGCCGGCGTACTCACGCCGTGCCGGACTGGGTTGCCGAAAACACCAGAAAAAATGCGGTGAACGCGGAGATCGTCGGCGAGGGTGAGGGACTTGATGGCGCATTTGGCGGCTACCCGTTCCCCATATTGCATGGTAATGACGAGGAAAAGGCATGGCAGGTGATCTGGAATCACCTGACCCGGTGGCGCGGCATCAGCGTTACACGGCGCACCAGTGAGGTCGCGGTCCAGACCGACGGCGATTATTCTCTGGTGACTTCCCAGCAGGAAGTCTTCTTTAACTTTTACAGCCCCGAAGGCAGTGAAGAAGATCTGGATAACGTGATTTTCTACTACCTCTCGTTTACCCAGTCACCGCCCCGCCTTGCCGGCGGTGCAATCCTGATCCACGAAACCCTGAACCAGATTGTCAACCCTCGTAACGGTTGGGGCTATAATGCCGGTCAGCGCCGCGTACGCCGCGCGCCGAATCTCGGGTATGATTCGCCCATAGCGGCTTCCGACAACCTTCGGACCGCGGACGATACCGACATCTTCAACGGCGCTCTGGATCGTTATAACTGGAACTACGAAGGCATGCGGGAGATCTACATCCCGTACAACAACTACCGGATTGGCGAGAAAGACACGCCTTATTCTGAGATCCTCGGAATGTCACACATCAATCCCGACATGACTCGCTGGGAACTCCATCGGGTGCATGTTGTCGAGGCCACTCTTAAAGACGGTGAACGTCACATATACGGCAAGCGCCGCTTTTACGTGGATGCTGACAGCTGGAACACCGTACTGCTGGATCAGTATGACGGCCGTGGCGAGCTCTGGCGTGTGACCATGGGTCTGCCAAAGAACTATTACGAGCTCCCGGGCGTGTGGACAGTACTTGACGTGTACCACGACCTGCAGGCGCGCCGTTACCACGTTTTGGGTCTCGACACCGAAGAACAGAGTACCCGTGAGTTTACGGACGACGTGCCCAATAAGCGTTATTTCTCCCCGGCGTCACTGCGCCGCCGGAGTGTCCGCTAAACCAATCAAAGCGTCCCGGATGCCTTGCCACCGCATAAAGTGGCGAACCGGCACCACAAAGACACAGTTCAAACCAACATATAGGCAATCTGAATGGCTACAAGGTTGATGTGCAAGACTCTGGGAGCGGCTTGTCTTGGAGTATCCATGGCACTGTCCGCTTCCCCGGTGTTTGCGCTTGCAGATATCATCGAAACCCCGTCCCGACCAACGTTACTTGCGCCGGAGTCACTGCTGAACGATGTGACCCGCGCCGGTGATCGAATTGTCGCCGCCGGCGAACGCGGTCACATCATCTTCTCGGATGACCAGGGGGAAACCTGGGTGCAGGGACAGGTTCCCGTCTCGGTTACCTTGACAAGTATCGATTTCGGCACGGCGGAGCACGGTTGGGCTGTCGGGCACAGTGGCGTTGTCTTGCATTCGGCCGATGCCGGTAAATCCTGGGAGCTGCAGCTAACTGGTACTGAGGCCTCCAAGATTGCCATAGAAGGCAAGCAGGAACAGATAGCCGAGATGGAGGAGCGGATCGAAGAAGCTCCGGAGGAAGAAAAGGGCGACCTGGAATGGGCGCTGGATGATATTTTCTTCGCCATTGAAAACATGGAAGCCGATCTTGAGGTGGGGCCTGTTAACCCGCTGATGGACGTTTGGTTCGAAGACGAGAACCACGGCTTTGTGGTGGGCGCTTACGGCATGATCCTGCGTACCACCGACGGCGGTGAAAGTTGGGAAGACGCGTCTGCGCAAATCGATAACGCACAGAACTTCCACCTCAACGGTATAACGGACATTACCGGCGGTGCCTTGGTGGTCGTCGGTGAAGGCGGTCAGATCCATGTGTCCACCGACGGCGGGGACACCTGGGAGCGTCGTGAAAGCCCCTATTCAGGTTCTCTGTTCGGAGTGATTGGTACCGGTCAGGTCAATGGAATTCTGGCGTTCGGGCTGCGCGGCAACATGATGATGTCTACTGACCTCGGCCAATCCTGGAAAACGGTGACCAACGAAGCCGGTGCCACGGTGATGAATGGCATGGTCGCGGACGACGGCCGTATTACCCTGGTTGGCAACAGCGGCGTCGTGTTAATGAGCACCAACGGTGGTGAGTCGTTCCGTCCCTATTTCCGGAATGATCGGGAAGGCGTGATGGGGGCCGTACCGGTATCCGGCACGAACCTTCTCCTGGTCGGCGAAGGTGGCGTCAAGTTTACCGACGCGCGCGGCAAGAACCTTCAATAACGCCCTGATGCGGCAACTACAGAACGGATAAAAGAGGGGCTTTTGAATGTCCAACCCGAAGCACGATAAGGGCGAGCATTACCTGACGACACCGAAGGCGGAGCCATTCCTGGAACGCCTGATTTTTAACAATCGGGCCATCATCCTGATTGCATTCTTTATACTGACCCTGTTTCTGGGCTACAACGCCATCAAGATTCAGCCAGACGCCAGTTTCGAGCGAATGATCCCGCTCGAACATCCCTACATCGTCAATATGATCGACCACCGGGATGACCTGGAGAACCTGGGTAACTTTGTGCGTATCGCGGTGGAGGTAAAAGACGGCGATATCTTTACCCGGGAGTACATGGAGACTCTGAAGGAGATTACCGACGAGGTGTTCTACCTCGGCGGTGTGGATCGCTCAGGGCTGAAATCCCTTTGGACCTCCAACGTACGCTGGGTGGAAGTGACAGAGCAGGGCTTCCAGGGCGGCACCGTCATTCCCGATGGCTACGATGGTTCGCGGGACAGCCTTGAATCCCTCCGCCAGAACGTATTGCGTTCCAACGAAGTGGGCCGCCTGATTTCCGACAACTTCCGTTCCACCATTGTTTACGCACCGCTGTACGAAAACAATCCGGAAACCGGAGAGCCGCTGGATTACGGTCAGTTCTCGCGAGCGCTTGAAGAGAAAATCCGCGACAAGTACGGAGCCAATAATCCGAATATTGAGATTCACATTGTTGGCTTTGCCAAGAAGGTCGGTGATCTCATTGAGGGGATTGGTTCTATCGCGTACTTCGCGGGCATCACCATTCTGCTGACCACCTTGTTGCTGTTCTTGTACTCCCGCTGCATCGCCGGAACGCTGGTGCCAGTGTTCTCGTCCATCATTGCCGTGTTCTGGCAACTCGGGATTCTGAAACTGCTGGGTTATGGGCTGGACCCGTACTCCGTTCTGGTACCGTTCCTGGTCTTTGCGATTGGTATCAGTCATGGCGTTCAAGTCGTGAATGCCATGGCGTCAGAAGCAGCGAAAGGGTTCGACCCGATCACAGCGGCGCGTCTGGCATTCCGTGCGCTCTACATCCCGGGCATGCTGGCGCTTATTTCCGATGCCTTCGGGTTCCTGACACTGCTGTACATAGAAATTGACGTAATCAAGGATCTGGCGGTTGCTGCCGGCCTGGGTGTCGCGATCGTTATTGTCACCAACCTGGTCCTGCACCCGCTCATCATGTCCTATATCGGGATCACCAAGGGCGGTATCCGTAACGTTCAGAACCACGGTGAAAAGCAGGACCGGAAGTGGCGGGTCATGTCCTATTTTGCCCACCCGGGCGTGGCTCCGATCTCTCTGCTGATTGCGGTGATCGGTCTCGGTCTCGGCCTCTACTACAAGCAGGACCTCAAGGTAGGGGACCTGGACCAGGGCGCGCCTGAACTGCGTGCGGATTCCCGTTACAACAAGGACAACGCGTACCTGATTGAGAACTACTCCACCAGTGCCGATGTCATGGTGGTGATGGTTAAAACTCCGGAAGAACAGTGTACCCAGTACAGCGTTCTGCGAGCTATGGACAGCCTGCAATGGGAGTTGCAGAACACCCCTGGGGTTCAGTCGTCGGTATCGCTGGCGGATGTGTCCAAGTTGGTGACCAAGGCCCTTAATGAGGGTAGCTGGAAATGGTATGAGATTTCCCGCAACCAAACCATTATCAACGCGTCGATCCGCGAGGCTCCGGCTGGCCTGATCAACACCAACTGCGATCTGACGCCCGTCCTGGTCTTCCTTGAGGATCACAAGGCTGAAACGCTGCAGACCGTGGTAGACCGTGTTGAGGAATTTGCTGAAAACAACAGCAACGAAGAACACACCTTCATGCTGGCGGCGGGTAACGCGGGTGTTGAGGCGGCAACAAACGAAGTCATTTCCGGCGCTAAGAACATGATGCTGATCTTCGTTTACAGCGTGGTGAGTTTGCTGTGCCTCCTGACGTTCCGCTCCATCCGGGCCGTGCTGTGTGTCGTCATACCTCTGGGGCTTACCTCGATTCTGTGTGAGGCGATCATGGCGGTCTCCGGCATTGGTATCAAGGTAGCCACCCTGCCGGTTATCGCTCTGGGTGTGGGTATCGGTGTCGATTACGGCATCTATATTTACACCAAGCTGGAGAAGTTCCTGCTGGAGGGCAAAACGCTGCAGGAAGCTTATTACGAAACGCTTCGCTCCACGGGTAAGGCGGTTATCTTTACCGGCGTTACCCTGGGTCTTGGTGTGGTGACCTGGATTTTCTCACCCATTAAGTTCCAGGCGGATATGGGCTTCCTGTTGTTCTTCATGTTCCTGTGGAACATGATTGGGGCAATCTGGCTGCTGCCGGCGCTCGCACGCTTTCTGCTGCGGCCGGATCGCATGGTTGCCAAAGCGCGCGCATCGAAATAAGCGCTTCCAGCACTGACAAAAAAGCCCGCTCTGCGGGCTTTTTTGTTTCCTGATCAGATAGTTAGCCAGCTAATGCATCCTTTATTTATTGTCGGAAGTGGTTTATTTTTAAAGGTGAACTGGAAGTTTGTTCGTGTCTTGGCACGGGCACTACATGATAACGATGAGAAATAAGGAAGATCCCATGACACTAAGAATCAAAAGTTCTGTTCTCGCACTGGCGGCCGCCGTCAGCCTCGGAGCCGCTTCTTCAACGGTCTCAGCTCAGGAACAGCAGTTTGTCACCATCGGTACCGGTGGTGTCACCGGTGTCTATTACCCGGCCGGCGGTGCCATCTGCCGTCTGGTTAATATGGATCGTAAGGACCACGGTATTCGTTGTTCCGTAGAAAGTACCGGGGGTTCTATCTACAATCTGAACGCCATTCGTGGGGGTGAGTTGGATCTGGCCGTTGCCCAATCAGACTGGCAGTTCCACGCCCATAACGGTAGCAGCGATTTTGAAGACAAAGGCAAGGATGAGAAGCTGCGCGCCGTGTTCTCACTTCACCCGGAGCCGTTTACTGTTGTGGCTAGTAAAGGGTCGGGCATCGAAACCTTCGAAGATCTGGAAGGTAAGCGGGTATCCATTGGTAATCCTGGCTCAGGCCAGCGCGCAACCGCTGAAGTGCTGATGGATGAAATGGGCTGGGACAAAAATAAATTCTCCCTCGCCGCTGAAATTAAAGCCGCAGAGCAGTCCCAGGCGCTTTGTGATGGCAACATCGATGCATTCTTCTATACCGTAGGGCATCCGTCCGGTGCCATCAAAGAGGCGACCACTTCCTGTGACAGCGTGCTGGTAAACGTCGATAACGATGCGACCAAGAAGCTGATTGATGAGAATCCATACTACAGAAAGGCGGTTATTCCCGGCGGAATGTACCGTGGTAGCGATGAAGACGTGACCACCTTCGGTGTTGCGGCAACCTTCGTATCCTCATCAGACGTGTCCGAGGAAGTGGTTTACCAGGTCGTTAAAGCGGTGTTCGAGAATTTCGACAGCTTCAAGCGTCTGCACCCGGCGTTTGAGAATCTCGACAAGAGCGAAATGGTCTCTGATGCACTGAGTGCACCACTGCACAAAGGTGCGGAAAAGTACTACAGGGAAGCTGGCCTGATCGATTGATCGGCTGTTACTCAGGCACAGCGGGTTTGAAAAAGCCCGCTGTGCCTTTGTTTTAGGCCCCCAAAAAGCTGAAATCTGACAGGAATTACTTATGGCAACGAGTGACCCGGCTAACGGTGCTGGTGTAGGCGGCGATAAGGTCAAGGAAATACTGCAAACAGAAACCGGGGGCAGGGCAGTCAGCGGTAAAGCCGCTACCATACTTTTTCTCGTACCGTTGGTGTGGTCGTTGTTCCAGTTGTGGATCGCCTCGCCATTACCCTATATTTTTAACGTCGGGATTTTTAACTCAACGGAATCTCGATCGATTCACCTGGCATTCGCTGTTTTTCTGGCGTTTACGGCCTACCCGATGATCAAGGGTCGTCATGCGCAAACCATTCCCTTTTATGACTGGGTGCTGGCACTGATTGCAGCGTTCTGTGCATCCTATCTTTATGTGTTTTATCGGGAACTGGCTGGTCGGCCAGGCTTGCCGACCACCATGGATCTATGGGTGGCGATGATCGGCCTTATACTGTTGCTGGAGGCTACCCGCCGGGCACTGGGGCTGCCCCTCACCGTCGTTGCCGGGGTCTTCATCTTCTATTCCCTGTTCGGGCGGTACATGCCGGATGTTATCGCCCACAAGGGCGTCAGCCTTGGCAAGCTGGCGTCTCACCAATGGCTGGGCACTGAAGGGGTGTTCGGTGTGGCACTGGGGGTATCAACGAGTTTCGTATTCCTGTTTGTGCTGTTTGGCGCTTTGCTGGAACGGGCGGGTGCCGGTAACTATTTTATCAAGGTGGCCTATGCCTTACTTGGCCACATGCGTGGCGGTCCTGCCAAGGCAGCGGTTGTGTCCAGTGGCTTGAGTGGGGTGATCTCTGGCTCATCCATCGCCAACGTGGTCACCACCGGTACGTTTACCATCCCTCTGATGAAGCGTGTCGGATTTCCCGCCACCAAGGCGGGTGCCGTTGAAGTAGCCGCGTCCACCAATGGCCAGTTGACGCCCCCGGTTATGGGTGCGGCAGCTTTTCTGATGGTTGAATACGTCGGGATTTCCTACCTGGAGGTCATCAAGCACGCCATTCTGCCTGCGATGATCTCCTACATCGCTCTCATTTATATTGTTCATCTGGAAGCCTGCAAACTCAACATGGAAGGTATCGTGCGCCCGAACCGGCCGTCACTTGCGCAGCGAATGCTGACCTGGGTGATTTTGTTAATCGGCCTCTGTGCGCTGACTCTTGGGGTGTATTACGGCGTCGGGTGGACCAAGGCGTGGCTCGGTGACGCCGCTGCCTGGGTACTCGGGCCATTGGTGTTGCTGGCTTACATCGGGCTTGTTGCCTACGGCACCCGCTTTCCGGAGCTTGAGATTGATGACCCCGAAAAAGCCATGGGCGAATTGCCCGAGGTGGGCCCGACCGTAAAAACCGGCCTCTATTTCCTGTTGCCGGTGGTGGTGCTGATCTGGTGTTTGACGGTGGAGCGATTTTCTCCGCAGCTTTCGGCGTTCTGGGCAACGGTTTTCATGGTGTTTATTGTCCTGACCCAGCGCCCGCTGAAGGCTTTTTTCCTTAAACATGGAGAGTTTTACGGTCGGTTCCGGGACGGTGTCAGCGACCTGATCCACTCACTGTCGACCGGTGGCCGGAACATGGTCGGTATCGGTGTCGCCACGGCCACGGCCGGTATCGTAGTCGGCACAGTCACGCTGACCGGTATCGGTCTGGTGATGACCGAATTTGTTGAATTTCTCTCCGGCGGCAATCTGCTGTTGATGCTGATCTTTACCGCCGTCATCAGCCTGATTCTCGGCATGGGGCTGCCGACCACGGCAAACTACATTGTGGTATCCACACTGATGGCTCCGGTCATTGTAACGTTGGGTGCAGAGAATGGCCTTCTGGTGCCGTTGATAGCGGTTCACCTGTTCGTGTTCTATTTCGGCATACTGGCAGACGACACGCCGCCGGTTGGCCTTGCGGCTTACGCCGCCGCCGCGATCTCGGGGGCGGACCCCATACGAACCGGTATTCAGGGCTTCACCTACGATATCCGTACCGCCATTCTGCCGTTCATGTTCATTTTCAACACCCAGCTGTTGCTGATCGGCCTGACCGGATGGTTCGATCTGTTGCTGACGATCGCCAGCGCTGTCACAGCCATATTGGTCTTTTCGGCGGCAACTCAGGGCTACTGGTTTACAAAAACGCGATGGTGGGAAACCCTGTTGCTGGTGTTGATTACCTTTACGATGTTCCGTCCCGGCTTCTGGTGGGACAGGCTTTACCCACCGACGGAAGAGCGCCCGGGTGTGGACGTCATGGAGTATGTGGAGGATATTCCCGCCGACAAAGCCATTGTTCTTAAAGCATCTGGTATGTCCATTGATGGTGATGATGTCACCACTTACCTGAGGCTGGAGGTGCCCGCAGGTGATACACCTGAAGAGCGGTTACTCGGGGCCGGTCTCGAGTTGCGTCCTGACGGCGACTCCATGGCCGTGGAGTTCGTTGAATTCGGCAGTCAGGCAGAGAATGTCGGCATCGAGTTTGGCTGGACCATTGAAGCGGTGCAGGTCGAGCTTGAACGCCCGCCCAAGGAACTGGTGTTTATTCCAGCGATCATTCTTCTGGGGCTGCTGGCCTTTGGCCAGTTACGGCGTAAGGGCCGGGAGGATGCAAAAGCGGCGACGGCCTGATCCATTGTCGATTACGCAAAACCCGGCGTTAACCCGCCGGGTTTTTTTCTGGTAAACTCCGCACCGATAGCGACCCGTGGTTTGTATCACGGAGCATCGCCAACATGTGATCTTTGGTACGGATCACCGCTGAGACCCACAGGAGAAAGTCATGCCCGTAATTACCCTGCCGGACGGCAGTCATCGCAGTTTTGCTGAATCCGTTACTGTGCACGATGTCGCCGCCGATATTGGTGCGGGTCTGGCAAAGGCCGCGCTCGCCGGCCGCGTCAATGGCAAGCTGGTTGATACCAGTTATCCGATTGAAGAAGACGCTGAACTGGCCATCGTGACCGAACGTGATGAAGACGGCGTCGACGTAGTTCGTCACTCCACCGCCCATTTGCTGGCCATGGCTGTCAAAGAACTGTTTCCCGAGGCACAGGTGACCATTGGCCCTGTTATCGATAATGGCTTCTACTACGATTTCAAGTTTGACCGTCCGTTTACCAACGAAGACCTTCAGCGCATCGAAAAGCGCATGGAGGAGCTCGCAAAGCAGGACATCCCTGTGTCCCGCTCGGTGATGTCCCGGGACGAGGCCGTGAAGCTGTTTGACGAGATGGGCGAAGAATACAAGGTGCGTATCATCGAGGATATTCCCGGTGAAGAGGATCTGTCGTTCTACCGCCAGGGTGACTTTATTGATCTGTGTCGTGGTCCCCACGTACCCAATACGGGCAAGCTGAAAGCCTTCAAACTGACCAAGGTGGCCGGTGCCTATTGGCGGGGCGACACCTCGAATGAGCAGCTTCAGCGTGTCTACGGCACGGCCTGGGGCAACAAGAAAGATCTGAAGGCCTATCTGAATCGTCTGGAAGAGGCGGAAAAGCGCGATCATCGGAAAATCGGCAAAAAACTGCAGCTTTTCCATATGCAGGAAGAAGCCCCGGGCATGGTGTTCTGGCACCCGGATGGCTGGTCGCTGTACCAGGAAATCGAGCAGTACATGCGCAGCATCCTGCATCGTCACGGTTACAAGGAAATCAAGACGCCACAGGTGGTTTCCCGTGCACTGTGGGAGAAGTCCGGTCACTGGGACAAGTTCCACGATGACATGTTTACCACTGAGTCTGAAAAGCACGATTTTGCCATCAAGCCGATGAACTGCCCGTGCCATATTCAGGTGTTCAACCAAGGCCTGAAAAGCTACAAAGACCTGCCGCTACGCCTGGCGGAGTTCGGCTCCTGTCACCGGAACGAAGCCTCTGGTGCGCTGCATGGCCTGATGCGGGTGCGCGGGTTCACCCAGGATGACGCCCACATCTTCTGCGAAGAAGACGCCATCCAGGAAGAAGTCTCGAAATTTATCGACCTGCTACACGAGGTTTATAAAGATTTCGGGTTTGACCAGATTCTGTACAAGCTGTCCACCCGTCCTGAAAAGCGCGTGGGTTCCGACGAAGTCTGGGACAAATCCGAGGCGGCGCTGGAAGAAGCCCTGAACCGCGAGGGCGTGGATTGGGAGTTGTTACCGGGCGAAGGCGCATTTTATGGGCCGAAAATTGAGTTCTCCCTGAAAGACTGTATCGGCCGGGTATGGCAATGCGGTACCATTCAGGTTGATTTTTCCATGCCGGGCCGTCTTGGGGCCCAGTATGTTGCAGACAATTCCGAGCGTAAAACGCCGGTTATGCTGCACCGCGCGGTACTTGGGTCGTTCGAACGGTTTATCGGTATTCTCATTGAAGAATACGAAGGTTCATTCCCGACCTGGCTGGCACCCACACAGGTGGCAGTCCTCAATATCACCGATAATCAGCGTGATTATTGTCAGAATCTGGCGAAAAAGTGGGATTCTTTGGGTTATAGGGTTAATGCTGACTTGAGAAACGAGAAGATCGGCTTTAAAATCCGCGAGCACACAATTAATAAAGTTCCCTTTCTGGTTGTTGTCGGAGACAAAGAAGTCGAGAACAACGCCGTAGCGGTGAGAACCCGCAAAGGTGAAGATTTGGGGACCCTATCGCTTGAAGCGTTCGAGCAGCTGTTGGCTGACGATATTGAACGCAAAGGCAGAACCAAAACGGAGATCTGATTATTAAACAGCGAGCGAATCGGGGTGGGCGTACACCAAAGGCGCCAATCAATGAGAATATTGACGCAACTGAAGTCCGCCTGATCGATGCCGAAGGCAATCAGGTCGGGGTTGTTCCGATCGAAGAGGCGTTGAAGTTGGCGGAAGAAGCCACTCTTGATCTGGTGCAGGTTACGGATTCCGATCCGATCGTCTGTAAAATAATGGACTTCGGCAAGAAAGTCTTCGAAGACAAGAAGGCCAAGGCGGCTGCCAAGAAAAAGCAGAAGCAGACGCAGGTTAAAGAGCTTAAGTTCCGTCCAGGGACTGAAGAAGGGGATTATCAGGTCAAACTACGCAACCTGGTACGTTTCCTTGAAAACGGGGATCGCGGCAAGATCACGATTCGTTTCCGCGGCCGTGAGATGGCACACCAGGAAATCGGTATGAAGCTCATGGGTCGAATTGAAACGGACATCGAAGAAATTGCAACGGTTGAGATGCGGCCGAAAATGGAAGGCCGGCAGATGACCATGATCGTGGCTCCCCGCAAAAAGAAGTGAACCTGATCGGGTAACGATCCCCCGCGAATGCGGGGGATTTGTCGTTCAGGATCACATTGTTGTTTATCAAAAATAGAATGCGGAGTTTTAAAAATGTCTAAGATGAAAACCAAGAGCGGAGCCACCAAGCGGTTCAAGAAAACCGCGACTGGCTTCAAGCACAAGCAGTCCTTCACCAGTCATATCTTGACCAAGAAGAGCCCCAAGCGTAAGCGTCAGCTCCGTGGTACCAAGCTGATTGCCAAGTCTGACGTGGCTTCCATCAAGCGTATGATCGCGTGCTGATTCAGCCGCTAATCATTCCTGCAAAGGTTTAAAGGTAGAAGGATTCAAGTATGGCTCGTGTAAAACGTGGCGTGGTAGCACGTCGTCGTCACAAGAAGATTCTCAGTCAGGCCAAAGGTTATTACGGAGCGCGTAGCCGCGTTTATCGTGTAGCCAAACAGGCGGTTATCAAGGCCGGTCAGTACGCATACCGTGACCGTCGTAACCGTAAGCGCGCTTTCCGTGCCCTGTGGATTGCCCGTATCAACGCGGGTGCCCGCGCTAACGGCCTGTCCTACAGCCGTCTGATCGCTGGTCTGAAGAAGGCTAACGTTGAGATTGATCGTAAGGTTCTGGCCGACCTGGCCATGAACGAGCAGCAGGCTTTCGCTGCCGTCGTTGAGAAGGCAAAAGCGTCCCTGTGATCGCTTAAGCTCTTTCATCGATTATTGATCGATCTGGACGCCCCATGACTCATGGTGGCGTCTTCTGATAGGGGAAGGGCGCGCTCTTCCCCTATTTTTGTTTATTAAGTACTCGTTTTGTTTGTAGAGACTTGTTTTGGTACTCCCATTTCTGGTTTGGAGCAGGGTCAATGGAAAACCTGAAGCAACTGGTTCAGGACGGTTTGGCTGCGGTAGAAAGCGCCGACAGCTTGCAGGCACTTGATCACATTCGTGTTGAATACCTTGGTAAAAAGGGTGTGATTACCCAGCAGGCAAAAACGCTGGGCACGTTGTCCGCCGACGAGCGCCCTGCCGCTGGCCAGAAAATCAACGAAGCGAAAGGGCAGGTGGAGCAGGCCATTAATGCTCGCCGTTCGGACCTGGAACGCGCCGCCATTGAGCAAAAACTGGCCAGTGAATCCATTGATGTGACCCTGCCCGGTCGGGGCCAGGATCTGGGCGGCCTCCACCCCGTCACGCGAACCCTGCAGCGTATCGAGAGTTTCTTTTCCCGGGCGGGGTACACCGTGGAACAGGGCCCTGAAATCGAAGACGACTACCACAACTTCGAAGCCCTCAATATTCCCGGCCATCACCCGGCCCGTGCCATGCACGACACCTTCTATTTTGATCCCGGCACCTTGCTTCGCACCCATACCTCGCCGGTACAGGTCCGTACGATGGGGGCGGGCAAACCACCTTTCAGGATGATCTGCCCGGGGCGCGTCTACCGCTGTGATTCGGATATGACCCACACCCCTATGTTTCACCAGGTGGAAGGGTTATTGGTAGAAAAAGACGTCAGCTTTGCCGATCTCAAAAGCACCGTGGAAGAGTTCCTGCGTGTCTTTTTCGAGCGAGACCTGAAAGTCCGTTTCCGGCCGTCCTATTTTCCGTTCACCGAACCGTCTGCGGAGGTGGATATCGAGTGGGGGCGTGAAGCCGATGGCAGCATCAAGTGGCTGGAAGTGATGGGCTGCGGCATGGTGCATCCGAAGGTGTTTGAACATTGCGGTATTGATGCCGAGGAATACCGTGGCTTTGCTTTTGGACTCGGCGTTGAGCGCCTTGCCATGCTGCGTTACGGCGTTAATGATTTGCGCATGTTTTTCGAGAATGATCTGCGCTTTTTGCGCCAGTTCCGTTAATTCGGGCGCACCTTACGGCAATCGAACCATCAGGCAAAACCGCATCAGGACAAGGCAATTACCATGAAATTCAGTGAACAGTGGCTGCGCGAGTGGGTTAATCCGAATCTCAATAGCCAGGAATTGATGGACCAGATCACCATGGCGGGTCTGGAAGTGGACGGATTTGAGCCGGTGGCCGGTCATTTCAGCGGCGTTGTGGTGGGTGAAGTGGTGGCAGTTGAGCCCCATCCGGACGCTGACAAACTGCGTGTGTGTCAGGTCAGCGATGGCAAAGACACCGTTCAGGTGGTGTGTGGTGCGCCCAATGTTCGGCCCGGATTGAAGGTGCCGTTCGCGGTGGTAGGGGCGGTCTTACCCGGCGATTTCACCATCAAAAAGGCGAAGCTTCGTGGGCAGCCCTCGGAGGGTATGCTGTGTTCAGCCTCAGAACTCGGGTTGTCCGACGATCACGAAGGGCTGATGGAGTTGCCTGCCGATGCACTGGTGGGCGAGTCTCTGAGCGATTTCCTGAAGCTTAACGACCTCACCATCGATGTCGACCTTACGCCGAACCGGGCGGACTGTCTGTCCATCAAGGGGATTGCCCGGGAAGTCGGCGTGCTGAACAGCGTGGTGGCTGAAGCGCCAGAGATTGAAGTGGTTGAGGCGGTGCACTCGGAGGTGCCGGAGATTTCCGTACAGGCACCGTCAGGCTGCCCGCGTTACCTTGGCCGTATTCTGCGCAATGTGAATCTGCGGGCGGAATCACCGTTGTGGATGCAGGAGAAGCTGCGGCGCTCTGGTATCCGCTCCATTGACGCAGCGGTAGATGTGACCAACTACGTGATGCTCGAGCTCGGCCAGCCCATGCACGCGTTCGACCGTGATCGCCTGAAGGGTGGCATTGTCGTTCGAATGGCGCAGCAAGGTGAAAAGTTGGTGCTGCTGGACGGCCAGGAAGTCGAGATGACGGCGGAAACCCTGGTCATTGCTGATCACGGCAAGCCCGTGGCCATCGCCGGCGTGATGGGCGGTGAAGACTCCGGCGTGAACGCCGATACCCGGGACCTGGTGCTCGAATCCGCTTACTTTGACCCGATTACGCTGGCCGGCAAGGCTCGCCACTATGGCTTGCACACCGATGCTTCCCACCGTTTTGAGCGGGGTGTGGATTATCAACTCGCGCGGGACGCCATGGAGCGTTGCACAGCCTTGCTGGTGAGCATTGTAGGCGGTGAGCCCGGCGATATCGTCGAAGTGGCCAGTGATGATCACCTGCCCCGACAAAAAGTAATTGATCTTCGTGAGCGCCGCCTGGCGGACGTTCTCGGTCTCGCGATTGATCGCACCACCGTCGAGGAGATTCTGAGCCGCCTGGGCCTGCACATCGACAAATTACTCAAGGACGGCTGGCGTATCAGCGTGCCGTCCTTCCGCCCTGATATTTCGATCGAAGAAGATCTGATCGAGGAAGTGGGCAGAATTTACGGATACAACAATCTGCCAGTGACGGAGCCGATTGGCTCCCTCGGGCTTCGCACTCAGCAAGAAGCGGTTCGCCCGGTGTCGGCCATTCAGAATTATTTTGTGGCCTGTGGCTACCAGGAAGCCATCACCTACAGTTTCGTAGACCCGAAGGTCCAGCAGTTGGTTGATCCGGACCACGAAGGCATCGCGCTGGCGAATCCGATCTCATCCGACCTGGCGGTGATGAGAACAAGTCTGTGGAGTGGCCTGCTCAAGACCGTGGCTCACAACCAGAACCGCCAACAGCCCCGTATCCGCCTGTTTGAAACCGGCCTGAGGTTTGTGAAAGACGGCGGTGGCATTGACCAGCAGCCGATGCTCGCAGGCGTTGTGGTTGGCAATCAGGTGCCGGAAAACTGGGTAAACGGTCGTAGAGCCTCGGATTTCTATGATGTAAAAGGGGAGCTGGAAAGCCTGTTCCGCCTGCTGGGTATCGAAGTGCAGTTCGTCGCCAGTCAGCATTCGGCGCTGCACCCGGGCCAGACTGCGGAGCTGGTCCGGGATGGTGAGTCAGTGGGGTGGCTGGGCACGTTGCACCCACAAGTCCAGAAAAATCTGGAACTTAATGGCACGATCCTGATGTTTGAGCTATTCTTGAATTCTATCGTTTCTGGTTATGTACCTAATTTCAAAGAAATTTCAAAATATCCTGAAGTTCGGCGAGATTTGGCTATTATTATCGGAAGCGATGTGGCGTTTGCCGATGTTGAGCGTGTGGCGAAAAAACACGCTGGTGAGCGCCTGACGGCGTTGCGCGCGTTTGACGTCTATGAAGGCGAAGCCTTGGGCGAGGGTAACCGCAGCCTGGCCTTGAGCCTGTTCTGGCAGCACCCTGAACGCACGCTTAATGAAGAAGAAGTGCACTCGCTCTTCAACGGTGTTATCGATGCACTAAAGACGGAGCTGAGCGCAATATTGAGGAGTTAACCGATGGCGGCTTTGACGAAAGCGGAAATGGCCGAGCGCTTATACGACGAATTGGGTTTGAACAAGCGCGAAGCCAAGGAAATGGTGGAAGCTTTTTTCGATGAAATCAGAGGCGCACTCAGCCACAACGAACAAGTGAAGCTGTCCGGTTTCGGTAATTTTGACCTGCGCGACAAAAAGCAGCGACCGGGACGGAACCCGAAAACTGGTGAAGAAATTCCGATCAGCGCGCGACGCGTGGTGACGTTCCGACCAGGTCAAAAATTAAAACAGAAAGTAGAGACGTATGCTGGAACCGAGTCATAACAACGAGCTGCCCACCATCCCGGGCAAACGCTACTTCACTATTGGTGAGGTTGCTGAACTGTGTGCTGTAAAAGCGCACGTGTTGCGTTACTGGGAGCAGGAGTTCCCACAGCTGTCGCCGGTCAAGCGCCGGGGCAATCGCCGCTATTACCAGCGCGCGGATGTGATTACCATCCGCCAGATCCGCAGTCTGCTTTATGATCAGGGTTACACCATTGGTGGTGCCAAGCAGAAGCTGAGCAGTCATGAGGTGAAAGACGACACCTCCCAGTACAAACAGATTATCCGACAGATGATCACCGAACTGGAAGACGTGCTGGACGTGCTGAACGCGCCGGTGCGTTAATAATGATGGCGCGTCAGGACTGTTCCCTGGCCAGCGCCGTCAGGTCCTGTTGAATCTCCTCTGCGCTCAGGTTTGACCTGAATAGCAGGCGCGCGCGACCTTTCCGATCAAACACGTACATGGCATTGCTGTGAGACACCGCATAATTGCCGTCCGCGTCGGGTTCGTCGTAACCAAACGTGGTTCGGTAGCGCTTGGCAAGTGATCGTAACTGGGGTTCGCTGCCGGTCAATCCTATGATTCTCTCCCCAAAAAAGCTGACGTAATTGGCGAGGCGCTCTGGTGTGTCTCGCTGAGGGTCGACACTGACAAATACAGTCTGCGTCTGGTCCTGAAGTTCGGGAGGCATGGCCTTGACCGCCTGGCTGAGCTTCTGAAGTGTGGTGGGGCATACATCCGGACACGAGGTAAAGCCGAAAAACAGCACACGCACTTTTTCATCCATCCCATCTGCCACGACCGGTTCGCCTGAAGTCCCCGTGAGTTCAAACGCCAGCTCTGGCATCAGGCCTTCGATATCTTTACCGTGCCACGCATCATCCTCGCCCATGCAGCCTCCAAGCGCGAGGGTTGTGATCAAAAGCAGCGCCAGGGAGTGCTTGGGGCGGGTTTTTGAGGGGAGGTGAGTGCTCATGACGTTGTCGCCTTCAGTTGTGTGGCTCGGCTCGGGTGCTTGCCATCCTCATGCATGGCCCGGCGCAGGATAATCAGAATACCAAGAATGCTCATCATGGCCGGCGGAATCCAGGTCAGCAGCCCGCCAACGAGTTGGTCGGTGGCCGGCTCCATGGGCCAGGCTCGCCCACACACTTCGTAGACGTCGTACACCATGCCCCGTGAAAACACGATGGTGGCACCCAGAACCATCTGAGGTAGCGCCACCAGCGCGAGTATCAGCATGCGCTTGCCATAGCCCAGTGCCGAGCTGATGGCCGGTGATCTGGGATCAAAGATCAGCCACCAGAACAGCAGGCCATCAAGCAGCATGCTCCAATTCATAATCCAGTAGAGGTTGCGGCTCAGCATGGCGTCGAAATGAATGGGCGGCCACAGCCAGAAAAAGATCAGCCCGACAAACAGCACTGAAGCGATCAATGGTTGTTGGAGGCACCGATAGGCCAGGCCCAGGGGCTTCAGAGCGATTTTTAACCTGGGGCCAGTCCGTTCGTACCAGAAGCGCATCACCGGTAAAGGATTGGACAGGGCAATCAGGAAAGGGCCGAGGTGGTGGAGGATCAGGTGCTGGCCCCGATGCACAAAAAACATGTACTGGGAGTAGTAATCGAAACGGGTCTGCATAACGCCGTAGCAGAGCATCACACCCAATACGAACGTCAGTATTCGACCGCTCCCCGGACGATCACTTTCTGGCATCCTCAGAATGCCATAGCCGTAGAACGCCAGTACCAGCATGTAGCTCAGTATGGTCAGTGCGGAAAAATCGTAGGGTGCCAGATAATCTAGGATGGACATGGTTACGCCAGCGAGTCGAACGCCTGAGTGTTGTTGTGGAGGGGTTGAGTGTTGCTGGAAATGGAATGAATTACAAGATGAGCGGTGCGATTACGGAGGTGTGTGAAACAATAAAGCCCGGACCTTTCGGTGCCGGGCTTTATTCAGGGAATTGGTCGGGACGGTAGGATTTGAACCTACGACCCCTTGCACCCCAT